>NZ_CP043476.1:2427729-3050458 GCF_009769165.1 Xanthomonas hyacinthi | reverse complement strand
CGCGCAGGTAGCGCGCCTCGCCCTGGCGCTGGTAGAAATCGCTATTGATGATCTGCACGTAGGCGGCGCGGCCGATCAGGGTGACCGAGCACAGGCTCAGCGCCGCACCGACCAGCACCAGCCGGCCACGGAGATTGAAGTTGCTGCGCGGGCGGTTGCGGCCGGTCTTGCTCATGGCCGCACCACCACGATGTCGCCGGTTTCCGGGAACTTCATGCCCAGCCGCTCGCGCGCGACCTGGTCGACGCGATTGCTTTCGGCCCAGGTCGCCTGCTCCAGCTGCAGCCGGCCGAATTCGATGTTCAGCTCGTCGCGGTTGTGCTCCAGCCGCGACAGCTCGACGAACAGCTGGCGATGGCGGTGGCGCATGTACACCACCCCGATCGCCGAGGCAATGGTGCAGGCGAGCAGCACGATGAGCAGCAGCCGGCTCATGGCGCGCTCCTGTGGAGCGCGTCATGAGTCGGCGGGAATGGGGAATGGGGAATGGGGAATGGGGAAGAGCAAGTCGCCTGCGCGCTGGAACCTTCCGCGCCGGAAATGGGGCTCTTGCTTTCGCTTCTACCGATTCCCGATTCCCGATTCCCGATTCCCAGCTTTTCCGCCACCCGCAGCACCGCGCTGCGCGCACGCGGGTTGCCGGCCAGTTCGTCGGCGTCGGCCTTGATCGCGCCGCCATGCAGCTGCAGCGTCGGCACGAACGGCTGCGCCTCGGGCAGGCGGCGGTTGCTCGGCGGGGCCTTGGCGTGGCGGTTCATGAACTGCTTGACGATGCGGTCTTCCAGCGAGTGGAAGCTGATCACCGCCAGCCGGCCGCCGGGCTTGAGCCTGGCCAATGCCGCGTCCAGCCCGGCTTCGAGGTCGGCCAGTTCGCGGTTGATGTGGATGCGGATCGCCTGGAAGCTGCGCGTGGCCGGGTGGGTCTTGCTGTCGCCGCGCGGCATCACGCTGGCGATCAGCTCGGCCAGCTGCGCGGTGCGGGTCAGCGGCTGCTCGGCGCGGCGCGCCACGATCGCGCGGGCGATGCGCCGGCTCTGGCGTTCGTCGCCGTAGGTCCACAGCACCTCGGCGATGGCGCGCTCGTCGGCGCGCGCCAGCCACTGCGCGGCGCTCTCGCCGGCGTCCGGGTCCATGCGCATGTCCAGCGGGCCGTCCTTGCCGAACGAGAAACCACGTTCGGCCACGTCCAGCTGCGGCGAGGACACGCCCAGGTCGAACAGCACCCCGTCCAGGCCGGCGGCGGCGTCCCATTGCCCGAGTTCGGCGAAGCTGCCGCGACGGATGCGCACGCGCGCGTCGCCACCGAACGCATGTTCGGCTTCGGCGATCGCCTCGGGATCCTTGTCCATCAACAGCAGCCGGCCTCCCGGGCCGAGTTCGTGCAGCACCCCGCGCGCGTGTCCGCCACGCCCGAACGTGCCATCCAGATAGATTCCGTCTTCGATCACCTGCAGCCCGTCCATGACCTGCGCGAACAACACCGGCACATGCGCCGCCGGCGGTTGCGACACCGGAAGGTGACCGGCCTGCGCCTGTCCGCGCATCCGGACACCCCGGCTCACAACTTCAGATCGAGCAATCCATCGCCCAGATCCTCATCAGACAATGTCTGCTGGATCAGTGCGCGATGAGCCTGCTCGCTCCATAGTTCGAACTTGTCGCCCATGCCCAACAGCACGGCGCGCTTTTCAATGCCCACCGCGGCGCGATGGCTCGGCGGAATGGTGATGCGGCTGTTGGCGTCCAGCTCCAGCGCGGCCGAGGAACCCACCAGCTTCTGCTGCAGCACCCGCACCACGCGCTGGGTGTTGGGCTTGGCCATGACGTCGTCACGGACCCGCTCCCATTC
The DNA here is from genome assembly GCF_009769165.1 of Xanthomonas hyacinthi. Taxonomy (NCBI): domain Bacteria; kingdom Pseudomonadati; phylum Pseudomonadota; class Gammaproteobacteria; order Lysobacterales; family Lysobacteraceae; genus Xanthomonas; species Xanthomonas hyacinthi. Next base: position 3,048,609 of record NZ_CP043476.1, on the reverse strand, counting down.
CTTTTCCGCGTACAGCCACAGGCATCCGGCCTCGAACGGGTTGTAGGTCAGCACCAGCCGATTGCCGCTCGCACGCACGACGAGGTCGCGGTACGCGGTGGGAACCGCCATACGCCCCTTGTCGTCCACTGTGATTGCGGTCTCGCCCTGAAACACGACGCCTACACCTTTTCAAATCCGCCTGGACGGTCATTGAACCACGAAAAACCACAAAAAACCCGGTTTTCCCTCGAGTGCCCACCTTAGCAGCGCCCGAAAGGTTGTCAACACCTTTGCGAGCGATAAATCGCTAGCCACATCAATGGCTTGCGCCATTCCTTAGAGACTTGTTCAAAGCTTATCCACAAGTTGCTGTTTCGTCTCATATTTTGAGATTGAGCGGAAATTCAGCCCTGTGCACCAGGCGTTAAGACAGCGGCCAGCTGCCGCGTCCGCCACCGGCCACCGCGCACGGCCCTGCGCAAAGCCGCACAATTCGCCGCCTATGTGCCTGGTCGCCCTCGCCCTCGAATCGCACCCGCGCTGGCGCCTGCTGCTGGCCGGCAACCGCGACGAATTCCACGCCCGCCCGACCGCGCCGCTGCAGCGCTGGGCGGCGCCGGCGCAGCGCGTGCTGGCCGGGCGCGACCTGCGCTCCGGCGGCAGTTGGGTCGGCCTGGACGCCGCCGGCCGCTGCAGCGTGGTCACCAACGTGCGCGACCCGCTGGCGTCGATGTCCGGCGCCTCGCGCGGCGCGCTGGTCGCCGACTACCTGGCCGGCGCCGCGTCGGCGGCCGCCTTCGCCGACGCGCTGGCGCTGCGCGCCGACGCCTATCCGCCGTTCAACCTGCTGCTGGCCGACGCCGACGGCGCGGAATACCTGGGCAACCATCCGCCTGCCCGGCAGCGCCTGGCGCCCGGCATCCACGGCATGTCCAACGGCGCGCTGGATGCGCCCTGGCCGAAAACGGTACGCCTGTGCGAGGTCCTGGCGGGCTGGATCGCTGCCGACGACGAGGACCTGTCCCCGCTATGGCGGGCGCTGGCCGACGAGACCATCGCCGCCGACGCGCGGCTGCCGGACACCGGCGTGGGCCTGGCGCTGGAGCGGCGCCTGTCGCCGGCCTTCATTCGCGGCCACGACTACGGCACCCGCGCCAGCACCATCGTGGCGGTGGACGGCGCCGGACGCGGCTGGATCCACGAGCGCCGCTTCGGCCCCGATGGGGTGTTCCTGGGGGAGACGCGGCTGGAAACGCCCGTCGGGACCAGGATCCCGGGAGCAGGGATCCGGTAGGAACAAAAGCAAAAACGAGGCGTGTCGCTCCCGTCGCTTTCCGGGCACCCGATCCCGCGCGGCGCAGCCGCACCACACGTGCGACAATATCTATGGCGGAGTCGGCCAGGCAGTCGCGTCATCCCGGTGCATTTCGGTGCAGCGGGATGCCGAGGAAAGTCCGGGCTCCATAGGGCAAGGTGCCAGGTAACGCCTGGGCGGCGCGAGCCGACGGATCAGTGCAACAGAAAGATACCGCCTAAGTCTGCGCAAGCAGACCGGTAAGGGTGAAATGGTGCGGTAAGAGCGCACCGCGAGTCCGGTAACGGACCGGTACGGCAAACCCCACCTGGAGCAAGACCAAATAGGGACCTCATGGCGCTGCCCGCGTCGGGTCCGGGTAGGTTGCTCGAGCGCCGCGGTGACGCGGCGCCTAGAAGAATGACTGTCCACGACAGAACCCGGCTTATCGGCCGGCTCCGCCACTTTTTCCAAATCTCCAGACTCCCGCGCCGGCTCCCGGGTTTGGAGGCTTTAGCCTCGCTGTGAAAAAACACCTTTTCAGGCTGACCCACGCGCACAGCAAGGCCCTCACCCTTGCGCCGATGCAATGATTGCACTATTTTGGGCGCATGCCGACAATCGTCCGTTTCGCCAACAGCGTCGTCACGATGTATGCGGCCGACCATCTTCCGCCACATTTCCACGTCCGCACCAAGGATGGTCGAGAAGCCCTGATCGTCATCGAAACCCTTGCGGTTCTCTCCGGCCGACTAAGCCGACGCGAGCTGAGTGCGGCACTCGAATGGGCCGCCGCGAACAAGGCCGACCTCGTCACCCGATGGCAGGAGTTGAATCCATGAACCAGCCTCAATTCGTCATTACCCAGGTGAAGGCCGTAGATATCGGCGAACTTGCGTTGACCTTCGCCGACGGCTTCACTTGCAGGGTCGATCTAAGCGAAGTCCTGGCCTCGCACCCTTCCTTGAAGAAGGCGCGGATGCCGCATGTCTTCCACAAGGTCTCGCTCGATGAATGGAAACGTGGCGTCATCTTCGACGGCAACGATGACCTAGCGCTCGCCAGTGACAACCTGCGGGCACTCGCCATTGAGCAAGCAGGCGACTACTCACACCAGCAGATCATCGCCTGGATGCATCGCCACGACCTGACGCTGGATTCGGCCGCCGCGGCATTGGGCGTGAGCCGGCGCATGCTGGCCTACTACCGAAGCGGCGAGAAGCCCGTCCCCAAAAGCATCGGGTTGGCGATGCTGGGATGGGAAGCCGAGCAAGCAGGGTTCCGATACTCGGCCGTCGCCTGATAGCGCATTTGCCTGGGAACGCAGGTTGGCGATCGCACGCGGCAGGTCGGCCGGCATGCGCTCGGTATGCGGCCACCTCACCCCCCATACAACGCCTTGCGCGGCGCGCCGGTGATCTCCGCGGCCAGCTTGGCGGCGGTGGACGGCGGCAGGTGCGCGCTGAGCGTGGCATAGACGCGGCGGCCCTCGGCCAGCTGCGCGTCGGCATCGTCGCCGGCACCCTGCACGATCAGCACGAACTCGCCCTTGCGCTGGTTGTCGTCGGCTTCCACCTGCGCCTGCAGTTCGGCCAGGCTGCCGTCGAGCACGGTCTCGAACAGCTTGGTCAGCTCGCGCGCCAGCACCGCCGGGCGCGCGTCGCCGAACGCGGCGCGGCAGTCGGCCAGGGACTCGACGATGCGGTGCGCCGATTCGTAGAACACCAGGGTGCGCGGCTCGCCGGCCAGGCGCGCCAGGCGCTCGCGGCGGCCGGAGGCCTTGGCCGGCAGGAAGCCCTCGAAGCTGAAACGGTCGCTGGGCAGGCCGGCCACGCTGAGCGCGGCGATCGCCGCGCAGGCGCCGGGCACCGGGCTGACCCGCACCCCGGCCTCGCGCGCGGCGCGCACCAGCCGGTAGCCGGGGTCGCTGACCAGTGGGGTGCCGGCGTCGCTGACCAGGGCCAGCGAATCGCCGCCGAGCAGGCGCGCGACGATGCGCTGCGCCAGCGCGTCCTCATTGTGTTCGTGCAGCGCGACCAGCGGCTTGTCGATGCCGAAATGCGCCAGCAGCTGGCCGCTGCGGCGGGTGTCCTCGGCGCAGATCGCGGCGACCGCGCGCAGCACCTCCTGCGCGCGCGGCGTCAGGTCGGCGAGATTGCCGATCGGCGTGGCGACGACATGCAGGGTTCCGGGCTGGGCGCTCATCTACGGCTTTCCATGGTCAAGGGTAGAATCGTAGCGGTTTTCCCCGGCGCGCCTCGGCGTGCCCTGCCGAATGGACCAGAAATGAACAAGCGATTCGCAAGGATTTCCGCCCTGTCGCTGCTGGCGCTGCTGTTCACCGGTTGCGCCACCACCAGCGTGACGCAGAGCGCGTCGTCGCCGGCCCAGTCCGCGGCGCTGGCGCTGCTGGAGCAGGGCAAGCCGCGGGAAGCGGCGCAGCAGCTCGAGGCGCAGGCCGCCACCGCCACCGGCAGCACGCGCAACCAGTTGCTGGCCGATGCCGCCTTCGCCTGGTACGAGGGTGGCGATGTCGCGCGCGCGCGCAGCCTGGCCGCGCAGGTGCAGCCGCGCCAGCTGTCGGGCCTGAGCAAGGTGCGGCTGGCCCTGGTCAACGCCGAGCTGGCCCTGGCCGACCGGCAGCCGGCGCAGGCGCTGCAGGCGCTGGGCAGCGATCCGCAGGCGGTGCCGCAGAACCTGCGCGCGCGCTGGCACCTGGCCCGCGCGCAGGCGCTGGAAGGCACCGGCGACGCCACCGCGGCGCTGGACGAACGCGCCCGCGCCGACATCGGCCTGACCGGCCAGGCGCGCAGCGACAACCAGCGCGCCATCGTGCGCCAGCTGGCGGCGTTGAACGACGCCACCCTGCAGGCGCGCGCCGCCGCGCTGGCGGCCGGCGACCCGCTGTACAACTTCGCCGGGCGCGCGCTGATCAGCCGCGGCCTGGCGCTGCCGCGTCCGTTCGACCGCGGCGAGCAGTGGGGCTTCGACACCGGCAAGCGGCCGCCGGCCGAGCGCGACGGCTACCGACCGCCGGCCAAGCTGGCGGTGCTGCTGCCGCTGAGCGGCACCCTGGCCACCGCGGCCGCGCCGGTGCGCGACGGCCTGCTCGCCGGCTACTACGGCGAGACCCGGCGCCGCCCGGAGATCGACTTCATCGACACCACCGGCACCGCGGCCGGGGCGCTGGCCGCCTACCAGAAGGCGATCGACGGCGGCGCCGACTTCGTGGTCGGCCCGCTGGGCCGCGACGAGGTCACTGCGCTGTTCGCGCGCGACGCGCTGCCGGTGCCGCTGCTGGCATTGAACCGCGGCACCAGCGCCCCGCCCGCCGGCAGCGCTGGTTTCTCGCTGGCGCCGGAAGACGACGGCATCGCCGCCGCCGAGTACCTGCTGGCGCACGAGCGCCGCAACGCGCTGGTGATCGGCAGCAACGACGACAACGGCCGCCGCGCGGTGGCCGCGTTCCGCGAGCGCTTCGTCGAGCGCGGCGGCAAGCTCGCGGCCAGCGTCAGCGTGGCCGAGGTGCCGGGCGATGTCGGCGCGCAGTTGCGCAACGCCGGCGCCGCCGACGCGGTGTTCCTGGCGGTGAAGGGCGGCACCGCGCGCGCACTGGCGCCGCAGCTGGTGTTGGCCGGTTTCGCCGGCAAGAGCCGGGTGGCGACCTCGCAGCTGGTGCTGGGCACCGGCAAGCCGGAGGACGACCTGGTGCTGGACGGCATCGCCTACCCGAGCGAACTGTGGAACGTGCGCGGCGTCGGCGGCCTGCCGGCGGCGAGCAGCGTGGCCGAGACCCTGCCGACCGCGCGCGGCCCGGCCGCGCGCCTGTTCGCGTTCGGCTACGACGCCTGGCAGATCAGCGCCTATCTGGAGAAGCTCGCCACCGGCGCCGAGGCCAACCTGCGCGGCGCCACCGGCGTGCTGCATCTGGACGGCTTCGGCAACATCCTGCGCACCCCGGCCTGGTCCACCTTCAGCGGCGGGCGCGCGACGCCGCTGCCCGATGGGCGTTGACCGCCAGCAACGCGGCAACGACGTGGAAGCGGCGGCGCGCGCCGAACTGGAGCGCGCCGGCCTGCAGTTGATCGCCGCCAACGTGCGCTATCGCGGCGGCGAACTGGACCTGGTGATGCAGCAGGCGCAGTGCCTGGTGTTCGTCGAGGTGCGCTACCGGCGCAGCGCCGCGTTCGGCGGCGGCGCCGCGTCGGTCGACCTGCGCAAGCGCCGCCGGCTGGTGTTGGCGGCGCAATTGTTCCTGGCTGCGCATCCGCACTACGCGGACTGGCCGTGCCGCTTCGACGTGGTCGCGGCCGAAGGCGAACCGCCGCGGCTGACCTGGCTGCGCGACGCATTCCGCGCCGACGACTGCTGACGTGCCGAGCATCTTCACCCACGCCGCGATCCCGCTGGCGCTATGGGCCGCCGCCGATCGCGGACGCATTTCCACGCGCCTGCTCGGCGCCGGCATCGGTGCATCGATGCTGCCCGATCTGGACGTGGTCGCGTTCGCCCTGCACATCCCCTACGCCGATGCGTTCGGCCATCGCGGCGAGCAGCGCTGGTTCGCGCCGTGGCGGCCGATCCAGGTGTCGCCGTTCGCCAACGGCTTCTTCGGCGCGCGCGGCGTCGCCACCCTGTTGTCCGAACTGCGCTGGGTGTGGCTGCCGCTGGCGGCGGCGGTCGGCGCCTGGAAACTGCTGCAAGCGCCGCCCTCTCCCGCTTCGCGATCGCTGCCATGACCACGCCGCTACCCGCTTCCCTGGCCCAGACCCTCGCCGCCCTGCTCGGTACCGACGGCTGGCGCACCGACGACGCCGGCCGGCGCAGCTACGGCGAGGACGATTCGCGGCGCTGGGCGCTGGCCGACGCGGTGGCGCTGCCGCAGACCCGCGAACAGGTGCAGGCGATCGTGCGCGCCTGCCGTGCGCATCGCGTACCGATCGTCGCGCGCGGCGCCGGCACCGGCACCGCCGGCGCCGCGGTGCCGTTCGGCGGCGGCGTGGTGCTGTCGTTCGCGCGCATGAACCGCATCGTGCAGCTGCGCCCGCAGGACCGCTGCGCGGTGGTCGAGCCGGGCGTGCTCAACGGCGAGCTGCAACAGGCGCTGGCGCCGCACGGCCTGTTCTGGCCGCCGGACCCGTCCAGCGCCGAGATCTGCAGCGTCGGCGGCAACCTGTCGACCAACGCCGGCGGCCCACGCGCGGTGAAGTACGGCGCCACCCGCGACAACGTGCTCGGCGTGGTCGCGGTGACCGGTGCTGGCGAGCTGATCCGCTGCGGCGGCGCCTACACCAAGGACGCCACCGGCTACGACCTGACCCACCTGCTGGTCGGCAGCGAAGGCACCCTGGCGCTGATCGTCGAGGCCACGCTGAAACTGTCGCCGCGGCCGCTGGCGCAGGCCGGGCTGCGCGCGTTCTACCGCGATGCCGGCAGCGCCGCGGCGGCGGTTTCGCGGCTGATGGCGCAACCGACCACGCCGGCGATGCTGGAATTCATGGACCGCAGCGCGATCGCGCTGCTGCGCCGCAACGGCAGCGACGTGCCCGAGGCCGGCGCGATGCTGCTGATCGAGGCCGACGGCGACCACGACACCCTGCCCTATGCGCTGCAGGCGCTGGGCACGGCGGCCGAGGGCGACGGCCTGCTGTCGCTGGACGTGGCCACCGACGGCGCCGCCCGCGACCGGCTATGGGCCGCGCGCCGCGCGCTGTCGCCGGCGTTGCGCACGATCAAGCCGGGCAAGATCAACGAAGACGTGGTGGTACCGGTGTCGCGCATCCCCGAGCTGGTCGCCGGAGTCGAGGCGCTGGCGGCGGAATTCGAGCTGCCGATCGTCGCCTTCGGCCATGCCGGCAACGGCAACCTGCACGTCAACATCATGTACGCACCCGACGATGCCGCCGAGACCGCGCGTGCGCACGCCGCGCTGCCGCGCCTGTTCGCGCTGGTGCTGGCGCTGGAAGGCACGCTGTCGGGCGAACACGGCATCGGCGTGGCCAAGCGCGACTACATGGCGCAGGCCTTCGACGCGGCCACGCTGGACGCGATGCGCGCGGTGAAGCGCGCGCTGGACCCGGACGGCATCCTCAATCCGGGGAAGGTGTTGCCGGATGCGTGAGCGGGACTCGGGACTCGGGACTCGGGACTCGCAAGAATCGCCCGATACCATGTGCAAGCAACCGGCGACCGCTTTTTGTAGGAGCGGCTTCAGCCGCGACCAACGAAGTGGAAAAGGCTGACGACTTGGGAATCTGTCGGGGCTGAAGCCCCTCCTACAGTGCACCGGGCCAGCGCACTGACCGCCCTTGTGAGAGCGACTTCGATCACGACCGGTCTTGCAGGCAACGCCTGCCGCGACTGCAAGTCGCCCGCAAGTTGTAACAGCGGAGAGAACCACGCCTAGCGCGAAGGCCCACTCGGCTCTTGGGCCAGGCTCGCTGCGTTCTGCTGTTGGAGGGTTTCCTGCTGCGCCGCTCTCTGCAAAGAGTCGGACATCGAAGGAAGAGCGGAACTCAGATCGATCTGGATGCGCGTTCCAGGAGGAAACGATGCGGCCACCCAAGCCTGGTCATCCTTCATGAAAACCTGCGCGTCACGCTCGCGAATTCCTTCCGCCCTAGCCAGCACCGACGCATGCAGTACATGGGCATCGGAGACAGAAGCCGGGAACTGTTCGCGCAAGGCCGAATACATCGGGTAAGCGGCATGTCCTTGCGGAGGAGCCGCCACATCGAACGGTTCCGGAGTGCCGTGCGGACGCGTCCTGGGCGCGATGGCCCGGTCGTAATATCCGCCGTAGTACTGCTCGTAGGTCGAATGCGTGCTGACCGATGGCTGTTCGGTCTTGAACACCTGCCCGATCTGATTGAGCGCGGCGTCTCGCCCGAGCCGCCCCGCCAGATACTGATCCGCGATGGCCGCGTACTGCCGAGGCCTGTCGCCGCTACCGGAGATGCCGATGTCGGCACCGCCACCGGCAAGTATCTCTTGTCGGACCTGCGCATTGCTCAGCGTGGCCGCCGCCTCGCCACGCAACATGCTGGCGACGTAGGCCTCGCGCGACGACATGTCGGGCCGCTCGGCGAATCGATGATGACCCATTTCATGGGAAATGGAACGTGCGATCCGGCCACCATGACCCATCGCATTTTCGTCGATGACGATGGCGCGGCCAGGATCCAGATAGGTCCCGCCACCCGCCCTTCCCCAAATCACATCGATACGGTCGTGCCGCAGTTGCGCCAAACCGCCTCGCAGCGTCGCCGACTGTTCCAGGAAGGGTTGTAGCGACGGATCCTGCAATGGCGTCGCCGGTCGTGCCGGCGGTGCACTCGCCGACGCTTGCGACGCATTGGGCTCTGGCATTGATCCCGTCATTTAACGCAGCTCCTTTGCCTGTACAACGGCGATGCGGCGGTCAGTTCTTGCGGATCGTCATCTGAGTCAGACGCGTCTGATCCGGGGAAAGACCCAGGATCACTTGCGTGTCGTTCGCCACGTCCACGGACCAGTAGGCTGCCGAATCGGCGGCATCGGGCCGCGGCGGATACAACACCGCGTTCGGCCATGGCACCTCCTCGATCGGCACCCCTGGCGAAGGAAATCGCAGCAGCAAGGTGGCGTGCGACGCATCGTCCGTGGCGCTGCGCAACTCAATGTCGCTGACCAGGATCCCGCCCAGTACACCGCTGTCGCTCACGCGAACGTCGAAACCATCCCTCGGCTGCGCTGGACCCAACTGCGCATGCAACTGTGCGTTGACCGCTGCAATATCGTCGAACCCGGTACCAGCCAGGCGATCCACGCTTTGCTTGATGCGTTCCATCATATTTCCTCTGCTGGCTACGCTAGGTACCGCGGACGTCGCCGCACTGGAAGCAGCGTCTCGATGGACCTGCGCACAGGCGGCCGGGAGCATGCAAGCAATCGCGACGCCCAACAACCAACCACGATGCCGTTGGCCTGGCGAGATTGGCGAGATTGGCGAGATTGGCGAGATTGGCGTCCAGCATCTCATGGCCCAATTGCCCATATGCACGGCCTGCGTCCTACGATGCGGCTGAATTTATTGAAATGTTTCTGCCTGTGCAAGCAAGCAAGAGCGGCTTCAGCCGTGGCGAACGAAGCAGGCAAGGCTGACCTGCTTTGGAACCTGTCGGGGCTGAAGCCCTCCTACAGTGCACCAACCACCTTGCAGGAGCGCGTCAGGCGCTGCGTTCGCTCACGCCGATAAAGCGCAACCCCACGCCCGGTTCGGTGGCGATGTAGCGCGGCGCCACCGCGCTGTCGCCGAGTTTCTGCCGCAGTTTGCCGACCAGGATGCGCAGGTAGTGGGTGTCTTCCTGATGGGTCGGCCCCCACACTTCGCGCAGCAGTTGCGGCTGGGTGAGCACGCGTCCGCTGTGGCGCAGCAGCAGCGCCAGCAGCGCGTATTCCTTGCGGCTCAGCGGCAGCGGCTCGCCGTCCAGGCGCACTTCGCGCAGGCCGAGGTGGATGTGCAGGTGGCCGTCGTCGAACACCGGCTCGGCCTCGCCGGCGGCCGGTTGCATGCGCAGCAGCACGCGGATGCGCGCCATCAGTTCCTGTACGCCGAACGGCTTGGTCACGTAGTCGTTGGCGCCGGCGTCCAGCGCCTGCACCTTCTCCGCCTCGCCGGCGCGCACGGTGAGCATGATCACCGGCACCGCGGACCATTGCCGCAGTTCGCGCAGCACGCTGTGCCCGTCCTGGTCGGGCAGGCCCACGTCCAGCACCACCAGTTCGGCGCCGTGCGCGGCCAGCTGCGCCAGGCCGTCGCCGCCGGTGGCGGCCTGCAGCACGCGGTAGCCCTGCGCGCGCAGGCTGATGTCCAGGAAACGCCGGATCTGCGGCTCGTCGTCGATGACCAGCACGCGCGGCGGCGGAATCGGATCGGCGTGGGACTCAGTCGGCATCGGGGCGGGGCGGCGGGGCGGCGGGTTCGATCAACGGCAGGGTAATGCGGATCGTGGTGCCGCGGCCATCGGCGCCGGGCAGCGCCTCGACGCTGCCGCCGTGCGCGCCGATCATGCCCTGGCAGATGGTCAGGCCCAGGCCGGTGCCGTGGCGGCCGCGGTCGCCGCGCTCGACGCTGTAGAACATGTCGAAGATGCGCGCGCGTTCGTCCTCCGGAATACCCGGGCCGCGGTCGCCGATGTCGATGCGCAGGCGTCCGTCGACCATCGCCGCGGCGACCCGGATCGCCTCGCCCTCCGGCGAAAATTTCGCCGCGTTCTCCAGCACGTTGAAGATCGCCTGCTCGACCAGCGCCGGGTGCACCCACAGCGTCGGCAGCCCGGCCGCCAGGGCGATGTCCAGACGCACCTGCGGCTGGTAGCGCTGCAGCCGCCGCGCGGCCGAACCGATCAGTTCGTCCACGTCGATCCAGTCGCGGTTCAAGGTCAGCCCGGTGTGGCCGAGCCGGGTCATGTCGAGCAGGTTCTGGATGTAGCGGTCCAGGCGCTCGCCTTCCAGCTGGATCGTCTCCAGCAGGCTGCGGCGGTCCTCGGCGTCCATCGCCTGGCCGTAGCTGGCCAGGCTGCTGGCCGCGCCGATCATCGCCGCCAGCGGCGAACGCAGGTCGTGCGAGACCGACGACAGCAGCGCCGAGCGCAGGCGTTCGGTCTCGCCGCTGACCCGCGCGCTTTCCAGGTCGGCGACCAGGCGCGTGCGCAGCGCGGCCTGGCCGATGTCCTCGACCATGGCCTCGGCCAGGCGCTGCTGCTCCAGCCCGGGGCGCTGCACGCCGGCAGCGAATTTCAGCCCGACCACGCCGATCGCGCCGCGTTCGTGGCGCACCGGCAGGAACCACCAACTGGCGCCGGCCAGGGTGTCGGTGAAGCGGCCAGTGGCCTGGCCGTGGCGCTGCGCCCAGTCGGCGGCGCTGCGGTCCACCGCCGCCATCGATGGCGCGTAGTCGTGCGTGCCGTCCTGCGCTGCGGCGTGCGCCGCCTCCAGCGTTTGCAGCCGCACCCAGGCCTCGGCCTCGAGCGTGGCGGCCAGCGCGCGGCGCCCGGCCTCCAGCACCTGGCCGAGGTCGGCGGCGCTGGTCAGTTCGCGGCCCAGCCGCTGCAGCGCGGTGGTCTGCGCGTTGGCCGCGCGCAGCGCCAGCACCTGCGTGCGCAGCCGCGACGCCAGGCGTCCGGCGACCAGCGCGGCGACCAGGAACAGCAATACCGTGACCACGCCCTGGCGCGCGCCGATGTGCAGCGTGTAGCGCGGTTCGATGAAGAAGAAGTTGTAGGCGAAGAAGCTCAGCAGCGCCGACAGCACCGCCGCGGCCATGCGCGTCTTCGCCGCGACCATCACCACCGCGACGATGAACACCATCGACAGGTCGTCGATGCCGACCCAGCGCTCGGCGATCCAGCCCACCGCCACCGCCAGCAGCGAGGCCACCGTGGCGAACACCAGGTCGTCGCGCGACAGCCAGTGCCCGGGGCTGCGCCAGCGCCGCCGCGCGCGTGCGCGCGCCTCCGGCGAGCTGATGATGACCAGTTCGTAGTGCGCGCCGCGCTGCAGCAGTTGCTGGGTCAGGGTGCGGTTGATCATCCGCGCCAGCGGCCGCTCGCGGGTGCGGCCGAGCAGCAGCGTGGACACGCCGTTGTGCGCGGCATGATCGAGCAGCGCATCGGCCACGCTGGCGCCGTGCAGCAGCGCGGCGTCGCCGCCGAGCCGCCGCGCCAGCGCGAAGGCGCGATCGACCTCCAGCTGCCAGGCTTCCTCCGGCTGCGCCTGGGTCTGCACGGTGACCACGCTCCACGGCGCGCCGCGGCGCTCGGCCAGGCGCCGCGCCACCCGCACCAGGTAGTCGGACTGGCCGCGCCCGTCGATCGCCACCAGCACCCGCCGCCGCAGCGCCACGCCGGTGCGGCCCTGCGCGGCCTGCACGTCGCGCAGGTCGTTGTCGACGCGGTCGGCCGCGGTCTGCATCGCCAGTTCGCGCAGCGCCGCCAGGTTCGACGGCGAGAAGAACGCCTGCAGCGCCTGCCCCGCCTGCTCGGGCAGATACACCTTTCCCTGCTGCAGGCGTTCGATCAGCTCGCGCGGCGGCAGGTCGACCAGCACGATGTCGCGCAGGCGGTCGAAGATCGCATCGGGCACGGTCTCGCCGACGCGGATGCCGGTGATGCGATGGACCACGTCGTTGAGGCTTTCCAGGTGCTGGATGTTGACCGTGCTGTAGACGTCGATGCCGGCGTCGAGCAGTTCCTGCACGTCCTGCCAGCGCCGCTCGTGGCGGCTGCCGGGCGCGTTGCGGTGGGCGAGCTCATCGACCAGCACCAGCGGCGGGCGCCGCGCCAGCAGCGCGTCCAGGTCCATTTCCTCGAGCGTGCGGCCGCGGTACTCCACGCGCCGCCGCGGCTGCATGGTCAGCCCGTCCAGCAACGCCGCGGTCTCGGCGCGGCCGTGGGTCTCGACCACGCCGACCACCACCTCGCTGCCCTGCTGCTGCAGCTGGCGCGCGCGCGACAGCATCGCGTAGGTCTTGCCGACCCCGGGCGCCGCGCCCAGGAACACGGTCAGGCGCCCGCCGCGTTCGCGCTGGAGTGCGCCGATCAGGGCGTCGGCCTGTTGGGTGCGGGGATCGGGCATTTGAGGGCTGGGAATGGGGAATGGGGAATGGGGAATGGGGAATCGCAAAGCCTACATGGTCGGGCCACAGGCTTTAGCGCTTTTGCTCCTCCCCATTCCCGATTCTCTTTTCCCCATTCCCGGCTTCCTCGGCATCCAACGCCAGGTTCAGCGCCAACACATTCACCCGCGGCTGGCCGAGTACGCCGAACTGGCGTGGCTGCACCTGTGCGGCGAGCAGCGCGGTCACGGTCGCCACCGGCAGTTCGCGCGCCTTGGCCACGCGCACCACCTGCTGTTGCGCCGCGGCCACGCTGATGTCCGGGTCCAGGCCGCTGCCGGACTGGGTCAGCAGGTCCTCCGCCACCTGCGCCGCGGCCACGCCGTCGCGCGCGGCCACGCTGGCGCGCGCGTCGGCGATGCGCTTTTGCAGCTCGGGATTGCTGCGCGCCTGGTTGCTGCCGGCCGCGGCCATCGGGTCGAACTTGGCCGCCGACGGGCGCGGCTGGAAATAGCCGGGCGCGGCGAACGGCTGCGCGACCAGCGCCGAGCCGAGCACGCGGCCATCGCGTTGCAGCAGGCTGCCGTTGGCCTGCACCGGGAACAGCGCGCCGGCGACCACGGTGGCGAGCAGCGAGTACAGCAAGGCGGCGCCGAGCACCAGCAGCGGCAGCAGCAGCGCCGCACGCCAGCGCAGCGGTTCGCGACAGGAAGAGGAAACCGGGGAAACGTTCATCGCGGGAGGTCCGGAAAGGAAGCGGAAGATCGGCGCCGGGCTCAGCCCAGCGCCACCAGCAGCAGGTCGATCGCCTTGATCCCGACGAACGGCAGCAGCACGCCGCCGACGCCGTAGATCAGCATGTTCCGGCGCAGCAGCGAGGTCGCCGTGGCCGGAGTGAAGCGCACCCCGCGCAGCGCCAGCGGGATCAGTGCGGGAATCACCAGCGCGTTGAAGATCAACGCGGCCAGCACCGCATGCGCGGGGCTGGACAGGCGCATCACGTTCAGCGCCGCCATCTGCGGGATCGAGGCGGCGAACAGCGCCGGCAGGATCGCGAAATACTTGGACACGTCGTTGGCCAGCGAGAACGTGGTCAGCGCGCCGCGGGTGATCAGCTGCTGCTTGCCCACTTCCACCACCGCCAGCAGCTTGGCCGGATCCGAATCCAGGTCGACCATGTTGCCGGCTTCCTTGGCCGCCTGCGTACCCGAGTTCATCGCCAGGCCGACATCGGCCTGCGCGAGTGCCGGCGCATCGTTGGTGCCGTCGCCGACCATCGCCACCAGCCGCCCGCCGGCCTGCTCGGCGCGGATCCGGGCGAGCTTGTCTTCCGGCGTGGCCTCGGCGATGTAGTCGTCCACGCCGGCCTCGGCGGCGATCGCCGCGGCGGTGAGCGGGTTGTCGCCGGTGATCATCACCGTCTTGACGCCCATCGCGCGCAGCCGCGCGAATTTCTCGCGCACGCCGTGCTTGACCACGTCCGACAGCTCCACCACGCCGAGCACGTGGCGGCCCTCGGCCACCACCAGCGGCGTGGCGCCGCTGCGCGCGACCTGCTCCACGCGGCCCTTCAGTTCCGCCGGCACCAGCCCGCCCAGCGCGGTGACGTGGCGGATCACCGCATCGGCCGCGCCCTTGCGGATCGAACGTGGCGGGTGCTGCCCCTGCGCGAGCAGATCCACGCCGGACATGCGCGTCTGCGCGGTGAAGGCGACGAAGCTGGCGCCGTCCGGATCGGCCGGCGGCATGCCCTGCTCGCGCGCCAGGCGCACGATCGACTTGCCTTCCGGGGTCGGGTCGGCCAGCGAGGACAGCATCGCCGCCTCGCGCAGTTGCACCGCATCGACGCCGCTGAGCGCATGGAACGCGGTGGCCTGGCGGTCGCCGTAGGTGATGGTGCCGGTCTTGTCCAGCAGCAGCACATCGACGTCGCCGGCCACTTCCACCGCCTTGCCCGACTTGGCCAGCACGTTCGCCGACAGCGCGCGGTTCATGCCGGCGATGCCGATCGCCGGCAGCAGCCCGCCGATGGTGGTCGGAATCAGGCATACCAGCAGCGCGATCAGCAGCAGCGGATCGATGCGCACGCCGACGAAGCCGGCGATGACCGGCAAGGTCGCGACCACGATCAGGAAGGTCAGGGTCATCGCCGCCAGCAGCATGGTCAGCGCGATCTCGTTCGGGGTCTTCTGCCGGTTGGCGCCTTCGACCAGCGCGATCATGCGATCCAGGAAGCTGTGGCCGGGCTCGGCGGTGACCTTCACCACGATCTCGTCGGACAGCACCTTGGTGCCGCCGATCACGCCGGAACGGTCGGTGCCGGCCTCGCGCAGCACCGGCGCCGATTCGCCGGTGACCGCGGCTTCGTTGATGGTGGCAACGCCGTGCACGATCTCGCCGTCGGCCGGGATCAGTTCGCCGGCGGAGATCACCACCAGATCGCCGGGCTTCAGCTCGGCGGCGGGAAGGCTGGTTTCGCCCTCCAGTTGCGCGCTGCTCACCCGGCGCGCCACCAGGTCCTTGCGTGCGCGCCGCAGCGAGGCGGCCTGGCCGCGGCCACGCGCCTCGGCCACCGCTTCGGCGAAATTGCCGAACAGCACGGTGATCAGCAGGATCGCGGTCACCGCCCAGCCGAACGCGGGCGCGCCCTGCCCGGCCACGGTGATCAGGGCCGACAGCAAGGTGCCGGCGAACACCACCGCCATCACCGGACTGCCGAGCAGATGGCGTGGCGAAAGTTTCAGCACGCTGGCGCGCAGCGCCGCACGCAACGCGGGGCCGTCGAGCAGACCGGGCTTGTGGACGGAGGAAGAAGCTTGCGGAAGCGGGGTGCTCATGGTCGTGGTCTCAGTGCGCGGCAAGCGTCAGGTGATCGGCGATCGGGCCCAACACCAGTGCCGGCGTGAATTGCAGAACGGTCAGGACCGCGATGACCGCGATCAGGGTCAGCGCGAAGGTCGGCGTTTCCACCTGCAGGCTGCCGCCGGTTTCCGGCGCCACGCGCTTGCGCGCCATCTGCGCGGCCACGATCAGCGGCACGATCAGCGCCGGATAGCGGCCCAGGATCAGCACCAGCGTGCAGGTCAGGTTCCACCAGGGGATGCCGTCGCCGAGGCCTTCGAAACCCGAACCGTTGTTGGCGAACGCCGAGGTGTACTCGTAGAACACCTGGCTGATGCCGTGGAAGCCGGGATTGGAGGTGGCGGTGACCGCCGCCGGCATGGCCAGGGTCAACGCGGTGAAGCCGAGCAGCACCAGCGGCTGCAACAGGATCAGCAAGGCCAGCAGGCGCACTTCGCCGGCCTCGATCTTGCGCCCGAACAGCTCCGGCGTGCGTCCGGTCATCAGCCCGGCCAGGAACACGCTGAGCAGCAGGTACACCAGGAACTGCTGCAGGCCGCAGCCGATGCCGCCCCAGATCGCGTTGACCAGCATGTTGACCATGGCCACGCCGCCGGTCAGCGGCGCCAGCGAATCGTGCATCGCATTGACCGAGCCGTTGGAGGTCTGCGTGGTCAGCGACGACCATGCCGCCGACGCATCGGTGCCGAAGCGCACTTCCTTGCCTTCCATCAGTGCCGCGCTCGCGGTGCTGGCCGAATGGCCTTCGGACCACACCGACACCGCGGTGGAGGCCAGCGACATCGCCAGCATGCTGCCGAACACCAGCACGGTGAATTTGCGGCGGCCGGTGAACGGGCCGACCATGAACGCGATCGCCACCGGGATCAGCACGATCGCCAGCATCTCCAGCAGATTGGAGAACGGGGTCGGGTTTTCCAGCGCCATCGCGCTGTTGGGGCCATACCAGCCGCCGCCGTTGGTGCCGAGCTGCTTGATCGCCACCATCGCCGCGACCGGGCCGAGCGGGATCTTCTGCGCGGCCATGCCGGCGCTGGCATCCAGCGGCGCCGCGGTGGGGCCGGCGGCCAGCGTGGACGGCACGCCCTGCTGGGTCAGCAGCACGGTCCACAACAGGCACAGCGGCAGCAGGAAGCGCAGCGTCGGCCGGATCACGTCGGCCCAGTAGTTGCCGACGTCGGCTTCGTCGACACTGAGCGTGGTGTGCTGCAGCGCCGCGACCGCAGTCGCATGCTGCCGTCCATGGCGCGACGGCGTCGGCTCCGGATCCTCCGGCCCGGCCATCCATGGCCGGGCGCTCCCGGTCGCGGCCGATGCCGATGCCGATAGGGCATCGGCCGAGCGTGCGACCGGTCGCCCACCGAACAACGCGCGCAGCGTCGCCACCACCAGCGCCAGGCCCATCATCGGGGTGACGAACTGCAATCCGACCACGCCCACCGCCTGCGACAGATACGACAGCTGCGCCTGGCCGGAGTAATGCTGCTGGTCGGTGTTGGTGAGGAAGGAGACCATGGTGTGCAGGGCCACGTCCCAGCGCATGTTCGGCACCGCATCGGGATTCAGCGGCAACCATGCCTGGGTCACGAACAGGGCGAACACCAGCACGCCCAGCACCAGGTTGCTGGCCAGGAACGCGCCGGCATAGCCGCGCCAGCTCATGCCGCGTGCCGGGTCGGTGCCGAGCAGGCGGTACAGCGGCCGTTCGATCCAGCCGAACAGCGCGTCGCCGCGCATCGGCGCCCCGCGCATCACCTTGGCCAGGTACAGACCCAGCGGCCAACCCAGCAGCAACGCGAGCGCATAGACAAGCAATGTATCGATCATGGAAGTGGCACTCGGCTCAGAAATCTTCGGGACGCAAAATCACGTACAACAGGTAGCCGGCGGCGACGATCACCGCCACGCCGCAGATCAGCGATAGCCAGGTCGGCATGTCATCTCTCCTCGGGATCAGAATGTTGCTTGCAGCGCGGCTTCGACCCGCGCGCCGGCCATGTCGGGGAACAGCCGCTCGGCGGCGCGGTCGGTGTCGTGCGCGGTCAGCCGCAGCTCCAGCCCCGGGCCGCCCTGGCGGACGCTGGGCAGGGTGAACACGGCGCTGACCAGCCCATGCGTGTAGCTGTCTGCGTAGCTGCGGGCGAGCCAGTAATGGCCCACCGCCGCCTCGACGCGGAAGCGCGCGTTGAACGGGTAGCGCGCGCCGAGCTGCGCGTAGGTGCCGGTGCTGTCGCTGGCCAGCGCATCATCCGACCAGCCCAGCTGCGCCCACACGCGCTGCTTCCAGGTCACGGTGGCGCCCAGCTCGGTCCAGTTCAGCGCGGCGGCCGAGGGGTATTGGTAGCGGGTCAGGTTCGCGTCCCAGGCCCAGTCCGGGGTCCACTGGCCGCGCCAGCCGAGCACGCCATCGACTTCGGTGCTGGCGTGCGGGGTGCTGTCGAACCTGATCGACGAGGCCCACAGCGACGCGTACGCGCCATTGTCGGCGGCCAGCGCCAGGCCGGCCTGGACGGCCGGATCGCCGTCGCTCTGGGTGCTGCCGCGCCAGACGTAGTCGCTGGTCAGCGTGGCCGTGCCGCCGACGCTGGCGGCGTGCGCGCAGGCGGCGCCGGCCAGCAGGGAAAGCGCAAGCGCGCCGCGCGACATGGGCCGGCGGGCGCTGCGGGAAAGCGGGGAGAACATGAGCTGAGGTCCAAGGGCGGAACCGTTCCGCCGACCTGGTCATGTTCCGGCGCGGGGCCGTAAAGTCGCTATCGGCCGACGCCGCCGGCCGCGTAAATTCCGCGTAATTTCTGCTGCCGCCCGGGAGCGGCAAGGCGCCGGGAAGGCCGGCCTTGCACCGGCCTTCCCATCGAACGAAACCTCAGTGCAGCGGCACGCTCAGGCGCGACGGCGCCGACGCCGGCGAACTGAAGCTGACGCTGCCGCCGAAGCGGCTGGCCGAGGTGTAGCGCGGGTCGGTGGTGTCCACCACCAGCACCAACCGATTGCCGGCCGGGATCTCGGCGGCGCTCGCCTGCAGCGCAAGGTCGATCGTGGTCGCCACGCCCGGGGTCGCGTTGCGCAGCGAGTACGGCGCATGGCTCAGCAGTTGCGCCACGCCGAGTCCGTCCATGCTGTACAGGTAGGCGAACAGCGAGACGTTGGCCTGGCTCGGGGTCACCGTCACCCGCAGCGACGGGCTGCCGGCCAGGCGCTTGGCGCTGGCGTACACCGGCCCGCTCCACACCGCCGCGCCGTTGCGGTCCACCAGCGGGATCGAGGTGCTGACCGGCTGGCCCAGGCCCTGCAGCAGGCCGCTGACCAGCAGCACGCCCGAATCGGCCCAGGTCGGCATGCCGGTGGCGATGCGATGGCTCCAGCCATTGCTGACGCCGCTGCTCAGCGCCCCGGTCGCGATCAGGCCGCTCGGGCGGGTCAGCGCGTACTTGGTCGCACCGGCCTGCACGCTGTTCCAGTCGGCGTAGCGCAGCCAGGTGCCGTCGAGCGTGGCCAACTGCACCGGCTGCTCGCTGTCCACGCCGTTGGCCTGGCCCTTGAGGTAATGGTCGAACCAGCGGGTGGTCTCGGCGTAGATCTGGTTCGGCAGGCCGAGCGCGCCCGGCAGTTCGGCGGTGGCATGGTCGCCCTGGCTGAGCATCAGGCGCTTGGGCACGCTCAGGCGGTTGTACAGGTCGATGTACTGGTTCGGCGGAAACAGGCCGTCGTTGAACGCATTGGCCAGCAGCACCGCCGCGCCGTTGCGGTTGAGCGCCTGCACTTCGTTGATCACGCTGCGCTCGCCGGCCTTGGGCAGGAAGCCCTGCACCGCGCCGTCGTAGTCGCCGAGCGCGACCCGCGCGCTGATCTGCGCCAGGTCCGGCCCGGGCCGGCCGGTGATCGCGCCGGAGGCCACCAGCAGGTCCACGCCCTGTTCGCTGACCGTGGCATTCGCGTACAGCGCGGCCTGCAGGTCGGCCCAGCCGCTGAGCGCGGCGACCGCCTTGATCCGCGGATCGCGCGCGGCGGCGAGCAGGCTGGTGCCGGCGCCGTAGGAAATGCCGGACACGCCGATCGCCCCGGCATTGGCCGGCGTGTTCGCCAGCGCCCAGTCGATCACCGTGCTGACGTCCTCCACCGTCGGCGCCCCGGCGATGTCGATCTGCCCGGCCGAATCCCAGAACCCGCGCGAGGTGTAGCTGACCACGACGTAGCCGTCGCTGGCCAGTTCGCTGGCGCGGCCCACGTATTCCAGATTGGGCAACGACCAGCTGGCCGGCATCACCACCAGCGGGAACGGCCCGGGCCCCTGCCCCTGCGGCACCAGCACCAGCGCCCCGAGCTTGGTGCCGTCCCAACTGGAGATGGTCTGGTAGTGCTTGCTGAAACCGCCGGCGAAGGCGGCGGCGGAGAACGACAGCATCGCGCACAGGGCGATGCAGCGGGACACGGACGTACGCATGTACTGCCTCCCAGGCGGCGCCGGACCGGAAGGCCCAACTGCCAGAAACGGTGACGGGTACGCGACGTGGGGAGTCGGGCGTCGCGACCATACCAGCAGGTACGGAAAAGTTAACGCCGCAGTGCGGCACAGTATGGTGGCGCCCTTGCAACCGATGGCGGCGCGGAAGCAGACGTGTGCTGCCGGATCCCGGCAATCGCTGCCGAGGAGGCCCAGGCACCCGCATTCCCCCTCCTACAGTGCACCCAGCCGGAGGGGCGTAAGGCGCTTGATCGCGCGCGTTGGCATTGAGCCATCGCAAGGACTTGTGCATGCACGCGCCGATGGCGACCTTGGCGCTGTGGAGCTGGTAGATCAGGCGTTCCCTAGGCAGACACCACCTTTTCTTCAGGAAGCCCTTTTTGCAACGCGCATCACCTTCGGCGTCACGAAGATCAGCAACTCGGCCTTGTCCTTCTGGCGGCCGCGCTTCTTGAACAGATTGCCCAGGAACGGGATATCGCCCAGGAACGGCACCTTGGAAATGCTGTTGCGGTCGGTGAACTCGTACACGCCGCCGATCACCACGGTCTGGCCATCGTCCACCAGCACGGCGGTATTGATCTCGCGGCGGTTGATTTCCGGAACGGTGCCGTAGTTTTCTAGCGTCACGTAGTGATCCACTTCGTCCTTCTTCACGTTCATGTTCAGAAACACGCGACTGTCGTCGGTGATGGTCGGGGTGACCTTCAGCTCCAGCAGCACTTCCTTGAACTGCACGTTCGGCGTCGCCGCGGTCCCGCCGGTACCGCCGGTGATGGTGACGTAGGCGATTTCCTTGCCCTGCTTGATCACCGCTTCGCGCTGGTTGGAGGTCACGATGCGCGGATTGGAGATGACCTCGCCGCGGCCCTCTTCCTGCAGCGCCGTCAGTTCCAGATCCAGGTTGAAGTTGCTGCCCAGCAGGGTATAGGCCAGGCCCGACATGGTGCCGGTGGTGAAGGTGCTGCCGCCCAGGTCGACATTGAGTCCGCGCGTGGCCGCAGTGCCGCCGCCGGTCGCATCGCTGCCGATGGTCGCCGTATTGCCGCCGTAGGTCTTGGTGCCGCCGATGCCGAACTTGGCGCCCAGGTCGCGGGCGAAGGTATCGGTGGCGATGACGATGCGGCCCTCGATCAGCACCTGGTCGATCGGCCGGTCGATCACGTTGATCAGCTCGCGCATCTGCGCGATCTTCTTCGGGATGTCGCTGATCATCAGCGTGTTGGTGCGCTCGTCGGCGACGATGCGCCCGCGTGGCGACAGGAAGCCGTTGTCGGTCTGGCCGCTACCACCGCCGCCGCCAGAACCACCGCCGCCACCGATGCCCTTGGCCTCGGTCAGCGCTTTGAAGATGGTGGAGGCGCTGTGGTAATTGATCTGGATGTAGTCGGTGCTCAGGTCCTCGCGGTTCTCGATCGCGATCCGCGCGTCTTCCTTGTCCTGTTCGAACTTGGCCAGCTCCTGCTGCGGTGCGACCCAGACCACGGCGCCGTCGCGGCGCTTGTCCAGGCCCTTGGCGCGCAGCACGATGTCCAGCGCCTGGTCCCACGGCACGTTGACCAGGCGCAGGGTGACACTGCCCTGCACGGTGTCGGAGGCGACGATGTTGAGGTTGGATTCCTCGGCGATCAGCTGCAGCACGGTGCGCACCGGCACGTCCTGGAAGTTGAACGTCACCGGGCGGCCGCTGTAGCCGCGCGCGGCGACCTGCGCCGCCGCCTGGCTGACCGTGGCCGCACTGACCGCGCCCACCGCCGGCACCGAGGTCCGCGGCGAAATCTCCACCACGTATTCGTTCCCGGACTGGTAGGCCAGCGACTCGAATGCGCCATTGGTGCTCAGCACCAGCTGCGCGCCACCGGCGTACGGCCTGGCGTCGATGCGCTGCACCGGGGTGGCGAAGTCGGTAACGTTGAGCGGGTGCTGCAGCTCCGCCGGCAGCGATGCATTGCCGACATCCACCACCACGCCGTTGCCCTGGGTACGCAGGTCGGGACTGGCGCCGGTGCCGCTGAAGTGCAGGATCAGCCGCCCCGCAGCGCCGTCGCCGCGCTTGAAATCGATCTTCGACACCGTGAGCTTGGCCGGCGCCGGCGAGGCCGCAGCCGTCGGAGCCGCCGCGGGCGCCGCGCCCATCGCTGCCGAACTGCCCAGCAGCGCCGCCAACCCCAACGCGCGTAGCCGCACCGTCGCGCGGCGCCGGATGGGACGCAGGCTCAGGGCTTTGGAAAAAGTCATCGTGCTATCCCCATAATCAATCATTGATCGTCCAGCGCCACGGCGGCCGGACGTTCCAGCCAACCGCCAGCGCCATCCGGCACCAGTTCAATCAAATCGATGCGATCCTCGTGCACCCCGGTCACGCGGCCATCGCTCTGCCCCATGTAGATGCCGGGACGGACCCGATAGGTCACCTTGTCCGGCGCCATCACCAGCGCCACCAGGCCCGCGCCGTTGCCCAGCGTGCCGACCATGTCCAGGCTGTCCAGCGGGAACTGCTCCAGCGGTTCCTTGCGCCGGTTCGGATCCGGGCGCAGGCCGTTGTTGCCGTCCGGACTCGACCAGGCATCGCTGAACGGATCGCGCAGGCCCTGCGCCGCATATTCGAAGGTCTCGAACTGCTGCATCACCGGCAGCGGCTCCAGCGGCTGCGCCGGCCGCGCGCGCACTTCCTTCACCCAGTTCTCCAGGTTCGGCGCATCGCCCGGAGTGCTGCTCACCCCGCGCCCGCAACCGCCGAGCAGCGCCACCAGCGCCAGCCCCGCCAAGCACCTGAATACCATGCTCAGCCACTTCATGCGCCACCGCCTTGCTGGGAACCCTTTTTCGCCGCAGCCGCCGCCTTTTCCTGGTCCGCCATCTCCTTGTCGTCGAGATAGCGATAGGTCTTGACCGTGCCGGACAGTTCCAGCTCGCCGCGCGCGGTGATGCCGGCCGCCTTGTCCCGCGGCTTCAGATTGATGTCGTGCATGGTCAGGATCACCACCCGCGGCAGCGACGCCACGCCGCTGACGAAGGCGCCGAACTGGTGGTAGCTGCCGACCATGCGCAGCGCGATCGGCTTCTCCGCGTAGAACTCCTTCGGCGACTCCGGACCGGGCTGGAACAGTTCGTTGGCCAGGCCGCTGGACAACGCAGTCTGCGAGATGTCGATGATCAGGTCCGGCATCTCGGTCTTGCTCGGCAACTGCCGCAGCATCTGCTGCAACACCTGCTCCATCTGCGCCAGTTGCTGCTTCAACGGCTGCAGATTGACCGCGCGCCCCTGTTCCTTCTCGAACGAGGCGCGCAGCTCGGTTTCCTTCTGCTCCAACGATCCCAGTTCGTCGCGCTTGTCGCTGACCAACAGGAACCACGACAGGATCAGGATGAACAGCGTGAGCAGCACGCAGAAGCCGATCTTGGCCTGCTGCGGCCAGTTGCCGAGGTTGTTGAAGTCCAGGTCTTTCAGATTGACTTTCTTGCTCATGACGCCGGTGCCTGTTGCGCTGGGGTGGCGGCCGGCGCAGCCGCCGGCGGCGTCGCGGGTGCGGTCGGTGCGGTCGGTGCAGCAGGCGCGGGAGCAGCGGCAGGTGCCGGCGGCGCGGCAGCACCCGTTGCCGGCGGCGCGGCGGGCGGCGCCCCAGGTGCCGGCGCGGCAGCGCCCGGCGCCGATTCCGCGGCGTCGCCCGGGACCGGCAGCTTGACCTTGAGGGTGAACACGTAGGGCAGGGCCTTGGCGTCGACGATCGGCCCCTTGAGCTCCTTGTCCTGTGCCTTGGCCTCGATCACCGACAGCTCCGGATTGGTCATCCAGCCCGATCCTTCGAGGTTGCGCATGTAGGCGCTGACCCGCGCATTGGATTGCGAGCGTCCTTCCAGGGTCAGGACGTCGCCTTCCTGCTTGACCGCGGTCAACACCACGCCATCGGGGATGGTGCGCACCAGCGAATCGAACAGGTGCACCATCTGCGAGCGCTTGGCCTGCAGCTCCTCGATGACCCGCTTGCGCGCCAGCAGGCGCCGCTTCTGTTCGTCAAGCTTGTCGATTTCCTGGTTCTGCGCCTTGACCTTCTCGATCTCGGTCTGCAGATAGGCGTTGCGCTCGTTCTGCCCGGTGATCTGACGGTCGTAGTAGAACCAGATCAGCAACGCCAGCAGCACGCCGGCCAGCGCGGCGAAGCCCAGCATCGCGTAGAACTCGCGCTCGCGTTGCTTGCGCCGCTCCGCCCGCCAGGGCAGCAAATTGATTTTTGCCATCAGTCGAAGCTCCGCAGAGCCAGGCCGGTGGCGATCATCAGCGCCGGCGCGTCCTGGGCCAGCGC
Source organism: Xanthomonas hyacinthi (assembly GCF_009769165.1). Lineage (NCBI taxonomy): Bacteria > Pseudomonadati > Pseudomonadota > Gammaproteobacteria > Lysobacterales > Lysobacteraceae > Xanthomonas > Xanthomonas hyacinthi. The sequence continues at coordinate 3,024,109 of NZ_CP043476.1, read as the reverse complement.
GTGCGCCTGGACCTTCGGCCCCAGGGTCATCTGCGCCAGCGGGTTGGCGACCACGGTCGCCACCCCCAGTTGTTCCTCGACCATCTCCGGCAGCCCGGCCAGCGCCGCGCAACCGCCGGCCAGCACGATGTGGTCGACCCGGTTGAATTCGCTGCCGGCGTAGAAGAACTGCAGCAGGCGACTGATCTGCTGCACCGTCGCCTCCTTGAACGGCTCCAGCACCTCGATCTCGTAGCTTTCCGGCAGCCCGCCCTGGCGCTTGGCCATGCCGGCTTCCTCGTAGGTCAGGCCGTAGCGGCGCATCACTTCGTCGGTCAGCTGCTTGCCGCCGAACACCTGTTCGCGGCTGTACAGGCTGCGCCCGCCGCGCAGCACGTTGAGCGTGGTCATGGTGGCGCCGATATCGACCAGGGCGACGACGCCATCGGCCGCCACCGGCAGCTCGCTGGCCACCAGCGCGAACGCGTTCTCGACCGCGAAGGCCTCCACGTCCATGACCCTGGCGACCAGGCCGCCGAGTTCCAGCGCCGACTGGCGCAGCTCGACGTTCTCCGAGCGCGACGCGGCCAGCAGCACCTGCACCATCTCCGGGTTGTTGGGGATGATCCCCAGCACCTCGAAGTCCAGATTCACTTCGTCGATCGGGTACGGGATGTAGTTGACCGCCTCCAGCTCGACCTGCGCTTCCAGCTCGTTCTCGTCGAGTTCGGCCGGCATCGGGATCAGCTTGGTGATCACCGCCGAACCGGCCACCGCCGCCGCGGCATGCTTGGCGCGGGTGCCGGAACGGGTCACGGCGCGGCGAATCGCTTCGCCCACGGCTTCGACCTCGACGATGTTCTTCTCGACCACGGCGTTGGGCGGCAGGGGTTCCACGGCGTAGTGCTCTACGCGGAACCGGTTGCCGCTACGCGACAGCTGCAACAGCTTGACCGCGGTCGAACTGATATCGACACCGATCAGCGGTTGCTGACTCTTTGGGATAAGCCCCACGGATTTTCCCCTGCCGACGGGCACTTGGACGCCAATGTTGCGTCCGCGCATTAATAACGACTTTTTTGCAATTGGCAACCGCCCCGGCACGTCGCGACCTCCCGTCACGGCATGTCCTGCGGCAGCAAACCCTTCGCATCCCCGGAACCGGTCCCAGCCGTTCCCCGGCGTACTCTATACTCTGCGCCCAAGAAATCTGCAATCGGAATCTCTCTCGATGCCCCGTTTTCGTCGTTGGCTGCGCTGGGCGCTGGTCACCTTTGTCGTCCTCGCCCTGATCGGAGCCGCCGCCGCCGGCGGGCTGTACTACGTCGTGTCCTCCAAGCTTCCCGACGTGCAGACGCTGCGCCAGGTCGAGCTGCAGGAGCCCATGTACGTCTATGCCGGCGACGGCAGGCTGATGGCCCTGTTCGGCGAAACCCGGCGCTATCCGATCACCATGAAGGACGTGCCGGAGCGGCTGAAGCAGGCGTTCCTGGCCACCGAGGACGCGCGCTTCTACCAGCACGGCGGGGTCGACTACAAAGGCATCGCCCGCGCGGTGTGGCTGCTCGCCACCACCAGCGACAAACGCGTGCCGGGCGGCTCGACCATCACCCAGCAGGTCGCCCGCCAGTTCTTCCTGAGTTCGGAATACAGCTATACCCGCAAGCTGGCCGAGATCCTGCTGGCGCGCAAGATCGAGGCCGAGCTGAGCAAGGACGAGATCTTCGAGCTGTACCTCAACAAGAGCTTCTTCGGCAACCGCGCCTACGGCATCGCCGCCGCGGCCGAGTACTACTACGGCAAGAAGCTCAACGAACTGAGCCTGGACGAGATGGCCTCGCTGGCCGGCATCCCCAAGTTCCCGTCCAGCGGCAACCCGATCAGCAACCCCGAGCGCGCCAAGCAGCGCCGCGACAACTACGTGCTCAGCCGCATGGCCGCGCTGGGCTTCGTCAGCCAGGCCGAGGCCGACGCGGCCAAGGCGGTGCCGATGCATGCGGTCCCGCACGAGCGCCCGGTCGAGGTCGAGTCGCCCTACGTGGCCGAGCTGGTGCGCCAGGAGATGATCGCGCGCTTCGGCGGCGACGTGCTCGACAAGGGCTATCACGTCACCACCACGATCGACACGGAGCTGCAGACCGCGGCCAACCATGCGGTGCGCCAGGGCCTGGTGATCTACGACCGCCGCCATGGCTGGAACGGCGTGGAGCAGCATTTCGAGGTCGCCGCCGATGCCGACGCGGCCGCGCTGGCCAGCCACCTGGCCGGCATCGATGCGCAGGGCGGCATGCTGCCGAGCATCGTCGCCGCCACCGGCAGCGACGGCAGCGCCACCGTGGTGCTGGCCAACAGGACCGAACTGGCGCTGCCGGTCGCGTCCAGCCGCTGGACCGGGCGCAGCCCGGCCACATTGCTCAAGCGCGGCGACCTGGTGCGGATCCAGGCCGGCGACACGCCGGGCGAGTGGGACATCACCCAGCTGCCGCGCGGGCAGTCGGCGCTGGTCTCGCTGGACGCCAACAACGGCGCGCTGCGCGCCCTGGTCGGCGGCTTCAGCTATGCCGGCAACAAGTTCAACCGCGCCACCCAGGCGCGGCGCCAGCCGGGTTCCAGCTTCAAGCCGTTCCTGTACGCGGCCGCGTTCGAGAAGGGCTTCAACCCGGCCTCGATCGTGCTCGACGCGCCGGTGGTGTTCCGCGATCGCCGCGGCAAGACCTGGTCGCCGCAGAACGACGGCGGCGGCTTCCGCGGCCCGATGCGCCTGCGCGAGGCGCTGGTGCAGTCGCGCAACCTGGTCTCGGTGCGCCTGCTCGACAGCATCGGCGTGGACTTCGCGCGCAAGTACATCAGCCAGTTCGGCTTCCAGGAGGCCGAGCTGCCGCCCAACCTGTCGATGTCGCTGGGCACCGCGTCGCTGACCCCGCTGTCGGTGGCACGCGGCTATGCGGTGTTCGCCAATGGCGGCTCGCGGGTGGACACCTGGATCATCGACAAGGTCACCGACCGCGACGGCAACGTGCTGTTCCAGGAGCATCCGCCCACCGCCTGCCGCAGCTGCGGCAGCGTCGGCGGTGTCGCCACCCCGGCCAGCCAGGTCGTCGACGGCTTCAACTTCGGCACGACGCTGCCGCCTGCGCCCAAGCCTGCGGCAACCGCTGCCGCGCCTGCGGCCCCGGCCGAAGCCGCGCTGGCGACCGATTCCGAGGCCACGGTGGCGCCGCGTGCGATCGACGAGCGCACCGCCTACCAGTTGGTGTCGATGATGCGCGACGTGGTCCAGCGCGGCACCGGCACCGCGGCCAAGGTCCTGGGCCGCGCAGATGTCGGCGGCAAGACCGGCTCCACCAACGACCACCGCGACGCCTGGTTCTCCGGCTTCGGCGGCCCCTACGTGACCACGGTGTGGGTCGGCCGCGACGACTTCCGCTCGCTCGGCTACCGCGAGTACGGCGGCAAGGCGGCGCTGCCGATCTGGATCGACTACATGCGCGTGGCGCTGAAGGACAAGCCGATCGCCAGCAACGACCCGCCGGCCGGCATGGTCCAGGCCACGCTCAACGGCGCCACCGAATGGATCAAGGTCGAGGACATGGATCGCATCCAGGAGTTCGACTACGGCCTGCAGGACCAGAAGACCGACGACGCGGCGTTCGATATTTTCTGACGGACGCTCGGGACTCGGGACCGGGGACTCGGGACTCGCCGAGTCCCCGTGGCGATGGGTGATGGTCTGCGCCATCGCCACTGGCGCCAATGCTGCGCCGGCGCGGTTTCTACGGTGCGCGTGAAACCGCGCTGCATGCCGGCCTCACGGCGCTGTTGTACAGTCGGGGCAGGCTTTGAGGGAGGCGGCCCCATGCACCACGCTCGGCAACATGCCCAGACCCGCACGCACGAACGCCGCCGCCGGCTGGCCCACGAAGCCGCCCGGCTGATGGCCGAAGGCGGCATCCGCGACTTCCACCAGGCCAAGCTCAAGGCCGCAGACCGGCTCGGCATCCACGACGACGCCTCGCTGCCGCGCAACCGCGAGATCGAGGATGCGCTGCGCGAATACCAGCGCCTGTTCGCCGGACCCGACCACGCCGGCGGCCTGCGCCTGCGCCGCGAGGCCGCGTTGCGCGCGATGGACTTCCTGCATGGCTTCGCGCCGCGCCTGGTCGGCGCGGTGCACGACGGCACCGCCGATGCCAACAGCCCGGTGCAGTTGCACCTGCACAGCGACGACGCCGACGCGGTGGCGCGCTTCCTCGAGGAACACCGGATCCCGGCCGAATCGCGCACGCGCCGGCTGCGCCTGGACCGCGAACGCAGCGAGGAGTTCCCGGTGTGGCTGTTCGCCGCCGAAGAGCTGACCTTCGACCTGACCGTGCTGCCCTACGATGCGCTGCGCCAGGCGCCGCTGTCGCAGATCGACGAGAAGCCGATGCGGCGCGCCTCGGAAAGCCAGCTGCGGCAGCTGCTGACCGAACAGGACATCGCCGACTACCAGCAGCGCCGCTGAGCGCCTTCGCGCTACGCGCGGCGCACCGATTCACTACCCGCCGCCAACGGACCCGCTGCATGCCCGCCATTCCGTCCGATGCCATCGTCGTCTCGCGCAGCAGCTTCGACAGCGACGAGGCGTACGCGCCGATCCAGTCCAACATCAGTTGCATCGATGCCCAGCTCGAGCAGTGGCTGCGTCCGGACGACATCGCCAGCGATGCGATGTGCAGCTACTACGTCGACTTCTACGTGGCGCAGGTGGAAAACGGCGGCTTCGCCCAGTTCGTCTACAACTGCAATGCCGATCCGGCGGTGCTCGACCAGGTCGGGCGCGGGCGGGCGCCGCGGCATGCGGCGCTTGGAGCAGATGGACGACGCCACGCTGCAGGCGTTCATGGACGGCGACTACTTCGGCGACAATCCGGCGCGCGACGCGCTCGACCGGCACAGCGAGGCCTTCTACGCGCTGGCGCAAGCGGAAGACCTGATCGCACTCAATTCAGCCTGGCTGCGCGCGCATCCGCAGCTGGTGGTGCTGTCGATTGCGCAGATGCAGGCCGAGGTCGAACGCCGCGCCGCCGCCCTGCCCGATCGCCTTGCGCGCGTCGCCGCAGCGCTGGAAAACGAGCCGCGCTACATGAAGCCGATCCGCCGCCTGTGCGCCGACCGCGGCCACTACTACCTGCTCGATCTCGACGGCGCGGCACGCATGCACGACGCCGACAGCCATGCGCTGGTGGCGCAGATCGCGGCGCCGACCGAGTCGTAGGCAGCTCGATCCGCTCCTGTCGCGGACGATGCCGTCCCTTGCAGCAACGACTTCTGTGGGAGCGACTTCAGTCGCGACGAGCGGCGCCCAACCGCCGCACCCCGGTTCGCGCCCCATAAAAAACGCCCCGCACAGCGGGGCGTTCTCGCGACGAACCGACGGCAGCACGATCAACGCTGGCCGTCGCCCTTGTAGTCGCGCTTGTCGTAGCCGGTGTAGATCTGGCGCGGGCGGCCGATCTTCAGTTCCGGATCGACCTGCTGCTCCAGCCAATGCGACACCCAGCCGGCGGTGCGGGCGATGGCGAACATCACGGTGAACATCTCCACCGGAATGTTCAGCGCCTTGTAGATCAGGCCCGAGTAGAAGTCCACGTTCGGGTACAGCTTGCGCTGCACGAAGTAGTCGTCCTTCAGCGCGGCCTCTTCCAGCTTCAGCGCCACTTCCAGCAGCGGATCGTTGACGCCCAGTTCGCCCAGCACCTTGTAGGTCATCTCGCGGATGATCTTGGCGCGCGGATCGAAGTTCTTGTAGACGCGGTGGCCGAAGCCCATCAGGCGGAAGCTCGAGTTCTTGTCCTTGGCCTTGGCCACGGCGCTCTCGACGTTGTCGGCGGTGCCGATCTCCTCCAGCATCTTCAGCACGGCTTCGTTGGCGCCGCCGTGCGCCGGACCCCACAGCGCGGTGATGCCGGCGGCGACCGAGGCGTAGGGATTGGCGCCGGTGGAACCGACCAGGCGCACGGTCGAGGTCGAGGCATTCTGCTCGTGGTCGGCATGCAGGATGAACAGCAGGTCCAGCGCCTTGGCCACGACCGGGTTCATCTCCAGCTGCTCGCTCGGCACCTCGAACATCATGTGCAGGAAGCGCTCGACGTAGCCGAGGTTGTTGCGCGGGTAGCGGATCGGCCAGCCGATCGAATAGCGGTGCGCCGCGGCGGCGATCGTCGGCACCTTGGCGATCAGGCGGATCGCGGCCAGGCGCCGCTGCTCCGGATCGTTGAGGTCCAGCGTGTCGTGGTAGAACGCCGACAGCGAGGCCACGGTGCCGGCCATCATCGCCATCGGGTGCGCGTCGTGGCGGAAGCCGCCGAGGAAGTTCTTCAGCGACTCGTGCATCATCGTGTGATGCGTCACTTCGTGGTCGAACTTCTTGAATTCATCGGCGGTGGGCAGCTCGCCGTTCATCAGCAGGTAGGCCACTTCCAGGAAGTTGGACTTCTCGGCCAGCTGCTCGATCGGGTAGCCGCGGTACAGCAGCACGCCGTTGTCGCCATCGATGTAGGTGATCGCCGACTTGCAGCTGGCGGTCGCGGTGAAGCCCGAGTCGTAGGTGAACAGACCGGTTTCTTTGGTCAACTTGGCGATGTCGACGCAATCGTTGCCCAAGGTGGGTTTGAGTACCGGCAGAACGACCGACTTGTCGCCGGCATTCAGCGTGACCTGATCAAGATCGGACACAGTGTGCGCTCCTCAGTGGAAGGCGCCTGCCCGTGCTTTGCGAACAGACGCGTGAAGGAAGTCCACGGCAATTACCACGGATCGCAGCATTATTGCACAGCAACATTTGAGTAGTCGCTCGTACTGCAGTCGCAGAGCGCGGGCGTGGCGGCGACACAGCGTTGCATCCTCGCCGCCGCCAGGACGGGAGAATCCGTGCCGACAGCCATCTGCCGGGAATCGATGCATCGGGGACGCCAAAATAAAGAAGGCCGCGCAGGGCGGCGCGGCCTTCTTTACCACTTCGACCGCTCGATCAGCGCGCGTAGCGCTTCTGGAACTTGTCGATGCGGCCGCTGGTGTCGATGACCTTGTGCTTGCCCGTATAGAACGGGTGCGAAGCCGAGGAAATTTCGACCTTGACCAGCGGATATTCTTCGCCGTCCTCCCACTTGACCTTGTCCTTCGAGGACATGGTCGAACGGGTCAGGATCTTGAAATCGGAGGTGACGTCGTGGAACACGACGTTGTGGTACTTGGGATGGATGTCGGCCTTCATGGGCTCGCACCGTAGGGGGCTGCTGGACAAGAGGGAAACTATAGCAACTCCCCCAGCCTTCGCGCAAGGACAACTTGCGCGAAATCCACACCACCGGGGTGCGGAACGCGGGCGCAGCGCTCCAGCCGCGGCCGCCCGTGCCCGGATGGCCGCCGCGCGGCGGCTCAGCCGGCGCCGACCGCCGCGCGCGCCAGCGCCTGAAAACGCGCCCGGTCGTAGCGGATCAGCATGGCCGCGTTGTCGGCCAGGCCGAGCTGGCGATTCCAGTCCACCAGGGTGGCGCCGCGGCTGTGGACCCCGGCCAGCTCGACCTGCAGCGGCCGCGACTGCACCTCCAGCGCGCCCTCGGGCTGCAGCGCCCAGGCCATCGCCAGCGCGTCGGCGGCATACCAGTGCTCACCGCGCGAATCCTCCGACCACAGCCGGGTCTTGCGCGAGATCGCATCGTAGAAGCGCGCCGTGTCCGCGTCCGCGGCCAGCCACTGCTCCACGTCGCGGTGCGGCAGGCCATGCGCGACGGTGGCCTCCCAGTCGGCGACCTCGATGTGCGGGAACCCGGAAAACACGATGTGCGCCGCCTCCGGGTCGAAGGCGATATTGAACTCGGCCGCCGCGGTGATGTTGCCATGGCAGGTGATCGCCCCGCCCATCACCACGAAGCGGCGCACCCGCTGCGGCAGGGTCGGATCCAGCTTCAGCGCCAGCGCGATGTTGGTCAACGGCCCGAGCGCGACCAGCAGCAGCGCGCCGGCGTACTGGTGCGACAGGCGCAGGATCGCCAGCGCCGCGTGCTCGCTCTGCGCGGCGCGCGCCGCCGGCGCCAGGCCGACATCGCCGAAGCCGTCCAGGCCGTGCACGTGGGCGGCGTCCACCGCCGGATGCAGCAACGGATCGGCGCAGCCGGCGAACACCGGCACCTCCTCGCGCCCGGCGACTTCGCACAGCTTCAACGCATTGCGCACGGTGTGCTGCAGGCCGACGTTGCCGGCGGCGATGGTCAGGCCGACCACGTCGTGGCGGTCGTCGGCGAAGGCCATCAGCAGGGCCAGGGCATCGTCCACGCCGGGATCGGTATCGATCAGCAGGGGAATCTTGTCGCTCATGCGTGATTCTTCATTGGTCCGTTCGGCCACCGAGTCTGGCACTGCAACGTGGCCGTGGAAAGCCGGGATCGGAGATCAGCAGAGAACGGCTTTTACGAATCCCCAATCCCCAATCCCCCAATCCCCGCCGTCAAACGGCTACGCCGCCGCAAACCGCGCCGCCCCGCCCACCCAGCGCGCGACGATGCGGTCGGCCAGCCCCGGCGACTCGGCCAGCAGGCGTTCGGCCAGCGCGTGCACCCGCGGCAGCAGGCCGGCGTCGCGCGCCAGGTCGGCGACGCGGAAGACGGCCAGGCCGGTCTGGCGGGTGCCGAGCAGTTCGCCGGGGCCGCGCAGTTCCAGGTCCTTCTCGGCGATGACGAAGCCGTCGCTGGTCTGGCGCATGGTCTGCAGCCGCTGCCGCGCCATCGCCGACAGCGGCGCCTGGTACATCAACACGCAGCTCGACGCGGCCGCGCCGCGTCCGACCCGGCCGCGCAGCTGGTGCAGCTGCGCCAGGCCCAGGCGCTCGGCGTTCTCGATGATCATCAGCGAGGCGTTGGGCACGTCGACGCCGACCTCGATGACCGTGGTGGCGACCAACAGGTCGATCTCGCCCTGCTTGAACGCGCGCATCGCCGCCTGCTTCTCGGCGCCCTTCATGCGTCCGTGCACCAGGCCCACTTTCAGTTCCGGCAACTGCGCCGACAAGGCCTCGAACGTGGCCTGCGCGGCGCTGGCGTCGATGCGGTTGCCGGCCCCGGCGCCCGGCCCCGGCGCGGGCTTGTCGCCTTCCTCGGTTTCGTCGATCAGGGTGCACACCCAGTACGCCTGGCGGCCTTCGGCGCAGGCCACGCGGATGCGCTGGACCAGCTCCGGGCGGCGCTCAGCACTGAGCACGATGGTCTGCACCGGGGTGCGCCCGGGCGGCAGTTCGTCGATCGCCGACACGTCCAGGTCGGCATAGGCGGCCATCGCCAGGGTGCGCGGGATCGGGGTGGCGGTCATCACCAGCTGGTGCGGCACGCCGGCACCGCTGGCGCCCTTGTCGCGCAGCGCCAGGCGCTGGTGCACGCCGAAGCGGTGCTGCTCGTCGACGATGGCCAGGGCCAGGTCGTGGAAGGCCACTGCGGCCTGCATCAGCGCATGCGTGCCGACCACGACTTGCGCCTCGCCCGAGGCGATCTGCGCCAGCACCGCGGCGCGCGCCTTGCCGGTGACCTTGCCGGCCAGCCAGGCGACGCGGATGCCCAGCGGCTCCAGCCAGGCGCGCAGGTTCGCCAGGTGCTGCTCGGCGAGCAGCTCGGTCGGCGCCGCCAGCGCCGCCTGCTTGCCCTTGTCCACCGCCAGCATCGCCGCCAGCGCCGCGACCACGGTCTTGCCGCTGCCGACGTCGCCCTGCACCAGGCGCAGCATCGGCGAGGGCTTTTCCAGGTCGGCGCGGATCTGCGCGAACACCCGCTGCTGCGCACCGGTGAGCTGGAACGGCAACGACTGCTGCAGGCGTTTGGCCAGCAGGCCGCGCCCGCGCAGCGACGGCGAACGCTGCCGCTGCAGCGCGATGCGCTGACGGCGCAGGCTCAGGTGGTGGGCAAGCAGCTCTTCCAGCGCCAGCCGCTGCTGCGCCGGATGCAGGCCGGCGGCGAGCGCACCCAGGTCGGCCTGCGGCGGCGGCCGGTGCGCGATCAGCAGCGCGCTGCGCAGCGACGGCAGGCCCAGCTCGGCCAGCATCGCGGCCGGCAACAACTCCAGCGACGCTTCGTCGGGCAGCCGGTCCAGCGCCTGCCCGATCAGCTTGCGCAGCGTCGCCGGGCCGATGCCCTCGACCGCCGGATACACCGGGTCCAGGCTGTCGTCCAGGCCTGCGATGTCATCGCCACCGAGGATCTGGTAACTCGGGTGCACGATCTCCAGGCCGTGCTGGCCCGGCTTGGGCGTGCCGAACGCGCGCAGCCGCGCGCCCACTGCGAACTGCGCCACCTGCGCAGCGCGGAACTGGAAGAAGCGCAGCACCAGCGTGCCGCGCGAGTCGTCGGCCACCGCCACGCGCAGCATCGGCCGGTAGCGGAAACCGCGATCCACCGCCTCCACCCGCACTTCGACCTGCGCCGGGATGCCCGGCTGCAGCGCCGCCACCGGGGTCAGCCGGGTGCGGTCCTCATAGCGCAGCGGCAGGTGCAGCCACAGGTCCTGCAGGGTCAGCAGGCCGCGCGCGGCGAACTTCTCGGCGAGCTTCGGGCCGACGCCCGGCAGCGCCGACAACGGCGCCTCGCCTGCCGCCGACAGCGCCGGCGCCGGAACCTGCACGCGCGGCACGGGCGACGGTCAGTCGAGCACCATCACCGCATCGACCTCGAAGCCGACGCCTTTCGGCAGAGCGGACACTTCGACGGTGGAACGCGCGGGGAACGGCGCCTGGAAATAGTCCTGCATCACCGCATTGACCTGGGCGAACTGGGAAAGATCGGTCAGGTACAGGCCCAGGCGCACGATCCGGTCGAGCGAACCGCCGGCCGCCGCGGCCACCGCCTTGAGATTGTCGAAGGCGCGCCGCGCCTGCGCGCCGACATCGCCGGGCACGACCTCGCCGGTGGCCGGATCCAGCGGAATCTGCCCGGAGAAATACACCGTGTTGCCGGCGCGCACCGCCTGCGAATACGGACCGATCGCGGCCGGCGCCTGCTCGGTGTGGATGATCTGGCGGGACATGGCGTGGCTCCGAACGGAAGAAGGGGGAAGTATTTTAGTCGGGAATCGGGATGCTGCCCGGTTACTAATCGCTGTCGGGCGATGCGAGGGGGAAAGCGCCACATGGACGCGGAAGCGAACAGCACCTGGGCAGCTAACGCCCGACGCTCTTTGCAGGCGGGGCTTCAACCCCGGCGCTTCACCGGTAACGCGTCGGGGCTGAAGCCCTTCCCACAAAAAGCACACCTGCCGCGCACTCGCGAAAATCCCCAATCCCCAATCCCCAATCCCCAATCCCGGCCTCACTGCCGGCGCACACTCTGCACCGCCGTCAGCCGCCGCAGCCGGCGCATCACCTCGGCCAGGTGGTTGCGGTCGCGCACCTGGATGTTGAAGCGCAGCACCGCGGCGTTGAAGTCGCGGTCCAGGTAGTCCACGCGCTCGATGTTGGACTGGCTCTGCGCGATCGCCGCGGCCAGCTGCGCCAGCACGCCGGTGCGGTTCTCCACGTCCACCACCAGCGCGGTGTCGTAGTCGCCGATGACGCTGGTGTCCCAGCCGATCGGCACCCAGCGTTCGGGCGACTTGCGCAGTTCGGCCAGGTTCGGGCAATCCAGCCGGTGCACGACAATGCCCTTGCCGGCGGTGTGGTAGCCCATGATCTCGTCGCCGGGGATCGGCTGGCAGCAGTTGGCGAAGCTGACCACGCCGCGCTCGGTGCCGTTGATCAGGATCTTTTCCTGCGAATGCTTGGAGTGGCCGCCGCCGCGCAGTTCCGCATAGGCCATCAGCGCCTGCGCGGCCTGGTTCGGCATCCAGTTGCCCAGCGCGATGTCGGCCAGCAGCGCCTCCAGGCGCGGATAGCGGTGCTCGCTGAGGAAGGCGTCCAGGCGCCCCTTCGGCAGCCGCTCCAGCGAACTGTCCATCGCCTCCAGCGCGCGGTCGAGCATGCGGTGGCCGAGCTGCACCGCATCCTCGTGCTCGAGCTGCTTGAGCTGGTGGCGGATCGCGGTGCGCGCCTTGCTGCTGACCACGAACTCCAGCCACTGCGGCTTGGGTGTGGCCGAACGCGCGGTGATCACTTCCACGGTCTGCCCGCTGACCAGCTTGGTGCGCAGCGGCACCAGCTTCTTGTCCACCCGCGAGGCCACCGCGCGGTTGCCGACGTCGGTATGCACCGCATAGGCGAAATCCAGCGCGGTGGAATTGCGCGGCAGCGCCAGGATCTTGCCCTTCGGCGTGAACAGGTAGACCTCGTCCGGGAACAGGTCGACCTTGACGTTGTCCAGGAATTCCAGCGACGAACCGGCGGCGCGCTGCGATTCGATCAGCTCCACGATCCACGCATGCGCGCGGCTCTGCGCGCTGTTGGGCGAATCGCCGCCGAACTTGTAGGTCCAGTGCGCGGCCACGCCGCGCTCGGCGATCAGGTCCATTTCCTCGGTGCGGATCTGCACCTCGATCGGCGAGCCGTAGGGGCCGAACAGCACCGTGTGCAGCGACTGGTAGCCGTTGGCCTTGGGAATGGCGATGAAATCGCGGAAGCGCGCGTCCAGCGGCTTGAACGTGGCGTGCACCGCGCCCAGCGCGTGGTAGCAGTCCGGCACCCCGCGCACCACCAGGCGGAAGCCGAACACGTCCATCACCTGGTCGAAGGATTTGTTCTCGTCGCGCATCTTGTTGTAGATGCTCCACGGGGTCTTGATCCGGCTGACCAGGCGGTGCTCCAGCCCCTCCTTGGCCAGCCGCTGCGACAGCTGCACCTCCACCTGCGCCATCGCTTCGCGGCGTACCACCGGCTGGCTGCGGATGTGCTTTTCGATGATCGCGTGGCGCCACGGATGCAGCGCGCGGAAGCCGAGGTTCTGCAGCTCGGACTTCATCAGGCTCATGCCCAGGCGCTGGGCGATCGGCGCGTAGATCTCCAGCGTCTCGCGGGCGATGCGGCTGCGCGCCTCGGCGCTCTGCGCGCCGAGCGTGCGCATGTTGTGCAGGCGGTCGGCGAGCTTGATCATGATCACGCGCAGGTCGCGCGACATCGCCAGCAGCATCTTGCGGAAGCTCTCGGCCGCCGCTTCCTGGCGGTCGCGGAACTTCAGCTTGTCCAGCTTGGTGACGCCATCGACCAGTTCGGCCACCGCCTCGCCGAATTCGGCGGCCAGCTCGGCGCGGGTCAGCGGCGTGTCTTCGATGGTGTCGTGCAGGATCGCGGCGATCAGCGCCTCCACGTCCAGGCCGAGCTCGGCCAGCACGCCGGCCACCGCCACCGGATGGGTGATGTAGGGCTCGCCGGACTTGCGGGTCTGCCCGGCATGCGCGGCCGCGCCCACTTGCCACGCGCGCCGCAGCAGCGGGATCTGCTCGGCCGGCAGATAGCTGGCGCTGCGCTCGAGTTGCAGGACGTAGTCGGGGATCGCCTCGCTGGCCGGCGACGGCGCGGCGGTGGCGACCTGGGCGGAAGGGCCTGGGTTCATGCGCGAAGACTATGCCAGCGGCGCAAGGACGGCAAACCCGCAAAACAAAACAGCCCGCAGATGCGCGGGCTGTTCGGCGAAGCATGGCCTTACGTGGACGAGATCAGTCGTCGTTCTTGGACATGTCCTCGTCGGCGACGACCTCGGCCGCTGCCCACTCCAGCGCTTCGCGCTCGGCGCGCTCGCGTTCGGACTTCTCGACTTCGTCGATCAGCGCATTGTCGATCTTGCGCGCGGCGATCTCGCGCAGCGCCAGCACCGTCGGCTTGTCGGCCGATTCGGTGTTGTCGAGGGTGGCCTGCACGCCGTTGGCCAGCTGGCGCGCGCGCTTGGACGCCATCATGACCAGCTCGAAACGGTTGTTAACGACTTCCAGGCAATCTTCTACGGTGATGCGGGCCATGCGGACTCCCGGCGGGCCAGTGACGGCCGCGCGCTCGAATGAGGGAAAGGGCGCCGAGTGTAGGGTGCGAACCGGCCGAAATCAAGCAACCGCCGTTCAGTTTCCTTTGGAATCAGCCAGTTGCCTGATCCTGATCGAGCAGCGCCGCGATCAAGTCGGCGTGGCGCTGCTGCTGCGGCAGGCGCCGCAGGCGGCTGGCGACGAAGATCGCGCACATCTCGTCCACCGCGGTGTCGAAGTCCTCGTTGACGATCACGTAGTCGAAGTCGGCGTAGTGCGACATCTCCTCGCGCGCCGCGGCCAGCCGCTGCGCGATCACCGCCTCGCTGTCCTGGCCGCGCTTGCGCATGCGCTGCTCCAGCGCCGCCCGCGACGGCGGCAGGATGAACACGCTGACCGCATCGGGCACCTTGGCCCGCACCTGGCGCGCGCCCTGCCAGTCGATCTCCAGCAGCACGTCGTGGCCGGCGGCCAGCTGCGGCTCCACCGATTGCCGTGCGGTGCCCTTCCAGTCGCCGTGGACGCGGGCGTATTCGAAGAAATCGCCGGCATCGATCATGCCCTGGAACGCATCGGCGGACACGAAGTGGTAGTGCTCGGCATGGCGCTCGCCCGGCCGCGGCGCGCGCGAGGTGAAGGAGATCGACAGGGCGATCTGCGGATCGCGCGCCAGGGTGGCGTTGACGATGCTGCTCTTGCCGGCGCCGGATGGCGCCGCAACGATGTAGAGAGTGCCGCGCATCGCTCAGGTCTCGCCGTCGATTGAAGTCGGGGCGGCGCACGATACCAGCCCCAGCCGCGACCGCAAGCGACCGCGCGTCCCGGCATCTGCCGGGCAATGCGCCGCCGGTTTGCCACCCGCCCGTCGCGTGCCGGCTTAACAGCATGATCCTCAAGCGCTTTTTCCCGAGCGACCGCATGTACCGGCCTGCCCGTCGCGCCGCTGGCGGCTACGTGCGCGGGCAAAACAGTGGCCGCGCGCGGCGCAGCGGCGCAGCGAGGCGCGCAGCGGCCTTCGGCATCCGCATGGCGGCGCATCCAGCGCCATGCGGCGGCGGCAGGCGCTCACCAAAGCCGGCTTAATTGAGAATAAATCTCATCCTCACTAAACTCACACACCTCTTCCGTGGTCCTGGACGGATGCCATGTCCACTCCTCCCTCTCCCGCCACGCCTGCCTCGCTGGCGGACGAACTGGAAAGCAGCTACGCGGAACTGCACCGCTATGCAACGCGCAAGTACGCCGGCGCCGCGGGCGACATCGTGCACGACGCCTGGATCCGCCTGGCATCGCGCCCGGCCGGTGGCGACGCCGCCGGCACCCATGGCGTCCGCGATCCGGTCACCTACCTGCGCCGCGTGGTCGACAATGTGGCGCTGGACCGGCAACGGCTGGCCGCATCGCGCGGCCGCTTTCTGGCCCCTGCGAACGCGGCGGAAGACGTTCCCAGCGCGGGCCCATCGCCCTACGACGCGACCCTGGGCCAGCAGGAATACGCTGTGCTGCTGCAAGCGATCCGCGACCTGCCCGACCAGGCCCGGCGGGTCTTCGTGCTGTTCCGCGGCCGCAACCTGAGCATGGCGCAGATCGCCGCGCAACTGGGCATCTCGCCGCGCACGGTGGAAAAGCACATCGCCGTCGCGGTCGCCCATTGCCGGCGCCGGCTGCGGGAGGCTGGCCGGGACAGCTGAGCCAGCGCGCGGCTACGGGATCGGCAGCGCTGGACCCGTCATGCTCGTGAGTGACCCGCGGATTGCCTTCATCGCGGCCGACAACCCCATTCCTTGCGGATAGGCAGACGATGCCCGAAAACTCCTCCGTCGACGACGACCTGTTCGACCAAGCCGTCCACTGGATCCTGCGCCTGGACGCAGCGCCCGGCGATGCCGACGCCTTGCAGCGCTACCGGGACTGGTTAGCCGTCGCTCCCGCCGCGCGGACGCAGGCGATGGCGGCGGCGCGCGCGCTGCTGGGCATGCTGCAGCGGCCCGCTGCCGACGTCGGCGACGAACTCGGCATCGATCCGCTGCAGACCGAGCCGTCGCCTTCGCACGCAATCGCGGCGGCGACGGCGGTCGCGCCGACGCGGCGCCGGTCGGCGCGACGGCACTGGCAGGCACTGGCCGCCGCGCTGGCCTTGGCGATCGGCGCCGGCACCTGGCTCGGTGGCGGCGGCCTGGATCGCCTGCGCAGCGATGCCTATACCCGGATCGGCGCGATGCGGCAGTTGCAACTTGAGGACGGCAGCGTCGTCACGCTCAATACCGACAGCGCCATCGCCGTGCACATGCGCAAGGACACGCGTTCGGTCAGGCTGCTGCGCGGCGAAGCGTTCTTCCAGGTCGTGCGCGACCCGCGCCGGCCCTTCGTCGTCGACAGCGCCGGCGGCAGCGCACGCGTGCTGGGAACCGCATTCAACGTCCGCCTCGACGACGACCGCGCGCAGGTCAGCGTGGTCGAAGGCCGCGTCGCCGTCAGCCCGCCGGCAGGAGGAACCGGCGCGGTACTCGGCGCCGGGCAAAGCGCATGGCTGGCGGGACATGCGGTGCGCCGCGAGGCCGGGCGCGATCCGTTCGCGGTGGCGGCGTGGCGGCGGCGGCAACTGGTCTTCTACAACACGCCGCTGTCGCAAGTGGTCCGCGAACTCTCGCGCTACCGCCACGGCAGCATCCAGTTGCGCGGCGACGACGTGCGCGCGCTGCCGGTCTCCGGTGCGTTCAGCATCGCCGATCCGGATGCCAGCCTGCAGGTGCTGCTGGACAGCCTGCAGCTGGACGCAGTGCACCTGGGCTGGGCGACCGTCGTGTACCGGCCGGCGACCCAGGCAACGCCAAGCCGCCAGAAAAAGTGAACCGAATATAAACAAAACACCGATCCGCAATGGGATCGGCAAACCGACTGGGTAGTTCGGCCGCGTCGGAACGTGTCATCAGGAAGAACGTAATGATTTTCGTTCGCATAACAACTTCTTCTTCCCGATACCCGACTCCATGTCCACCGACACCGTAGCCGTCCGCAGGCGCCACTTTCCTGCCTGCCGTACCTTGCTCTCCAGCACCATCGCGCTGTCCCTGCTCGGCGCCGCGACCACGGCATCCGCGCAATCGCCGGCCACTGCGGCGAGCACGCAGCCGGCACGCTATGCCATCGACCTGGACGCCCAGCCGCTGCCCGACGCGCTGGTGAAGCTGTCCGCCCAAACCGGATTGCAGGTGCTGTACAGCAGACAGGAGCCCTACGCCCTCGTCGCCCCAGCGGTGAAGGGCGACTACAGCGCCGAGCAGGCCCTGCAGCGGCTGCTGCAGGGCAGCGGCTTGGTGCCGCGCCGCACCGGCGCCAATGCGGTCACGCTGGAGGCCGCGGCCAACGACCCTGCGCCGGGCGAGCACGCGCCGGCGATCGTTACCGATACGCTGAACGTTGCCGGGGCCGCGCGCGGCGACGCCACCGGCAGCGCGCGCGATGTGCAGGGCTACGACGACGTCTACGACCTGGACCTGTCGACCGCCTACATCGGCCGCAGCGAGGTCGAACGCTACAAGGGCGCGACTCCATCTGACCTGCTCAACGGCGTCGCCGGCGTGTTCAGCGGCGACGCCCGCAACAGCGGCGCGCTGGACATCAACATCCGCGGCATCCAGGGCCCCGGCCGCGTGCCGGTGACGATCGACGGCACCGAGCAGGCGCTGACGGTCTGGCGCGGCTACAACGGCGCCAGCAACCGCAACTACATCGACCCGTTCCTGATCGGCGGCATCCAGATCCTCAAGGGCCCGTCGCTGACCCGCAACGTCACCACCGGCGTCGGCGGCGCGATGGTCATCGACACCCTGGACGTGGACGACGTCGTCGCGCCGGGCCAGCGCTTCGGCGGCGAAGTCAAGCTCGAAGGCAGCAGCAATGCGACCTCGCCGCGGCTGCCGACCCTGCACACCGGCGAGGACTACCGCACGGTGGAAGGCTTTCCGCAGGACACGCCGGCCATTCCGTATGCGGACCAGACGCTGCGGGTCACGCCCAGGACCGGCGGCGGTGGCTACAACGTCTTCGCCGGCGAGGACTACGCCTACCGGGTGGCCCTGGGCTGGCGCCCGAGCGACCGGCTCGACCTGCTGGCCGCCTATGCCTACCGCGAACGCGGCAACTACTACGCCGGCAAGCACAACACCGGCTACTACAGCGACGAACGCAGTTCCTATGCCGAGGACTACATCACCTCGATGGCGAACTACTGGAAACCCGGCAACGAGGTGACCAATACCTCCAGCCGGATGGAATCGTGGCTGTTCAAGGCCACCTGGCGCATCGACGACGCGCAGGCGCTGCAACTGGGCTACCGCGACAGCCTCTCGCACTACGGCGAGATCATGCCCTCGCGGATCATGAACTCGGAAGACCGCGGCGCGATCCAGTGGCCGCTGAGCCGGGTCGACGCCAAGGCCTACAACCTGGAATACAAGTGGCGCCCCGAGGACAGCCGCTGGATCGACCTGTACGCCAACCTATGGCGTACCGACACGGCCAGCGACACCTACACCGCCGGCGGCTTCCCCAACTTCGCCCAGGGCGATCCGCAGTGGGGCTACGACCCGACCCTCAAGAACACCGCGCTGGCCAACGCCAGCAACACGCGCAACGGCATCACCCTCAGCAACAAGATCCGCTTCAGCGATACGCTGGACCTGACCCTGGGCGGCAGCTGGCAGCGCGAGAAGCTGCGCTCGGACGATGCCTACTTCGGCACCAGCGACGGCTGGCGCATGTACCCGCGCGCCGGACGCCGCCAGGAATGGCAGGCAAACTTCAATGTCGAGTGGCGGCCGCTTGATGTCCTCAGCCTGAGTGCAGGCGCGCGCTACTCGTCGTACTGGGCCTACGACGATTTCCTTGCCGCCCACCCCGGACAGATACGGGCGAGCGCGACGACCGGATACAACGTGGAGTACGCCACCACGCAACCCTATACCCAGCAACAACGCGAGGCGATGGCCGGCGACAGCCTGGAGGTCTACAAGATGCTGCTGGACCTGGGCGCGATCACCCAGGACATCTACGACCAGCTCGCCAACGAACTGCTGGCCACGGTGCCGACCAGCTACACGGTGAACCACAGCGTGCCCTGGGAAGCCGACGCCGACGGCAACTACAGCAAGTCCGGCAATGCCTGCCTCAACGGCACGCTGGACGGGGTCGCGAACGTCGTCGATGGGCTGTGCCGCGCCAGCGCGGTCGGCACCAGCTACGTCGCGCAGGCGAGCAAGCGCAAGGACCATGGCTGGACGCCGTTCTTCTCGGCCACGCTCGACTTCGGCGACTACAGCCGCGCCTATCTGCGCTACGCCGAGACGCTGCGTTATCCGAGCATGTTCGAAAGCACGCTGGCGTTCTCCGCCTCGATCAATCCCTGGGGGCTGAAGCCGGAGCATGCCTACAACTGGGAACTGGCCTACGTCCACGATCTTGGCCAGTTGCTGGGGCCCGACGCCACCGCCGACGTCAAGCTGGCCTACTACGTCAACAAGACCCGCGACGTGATCGAACGCGATCCGCGCTTCAAGTTCGACAACGTCGACAAGCAGACGATCCGCGGCGTCGAATTGCAGGCGCGCTACGACGGCGGCCGCCTGTTCACCGACCTGGGCGTGAACTACAGCCTGGAAAACCAGGTCTGCGACGAAAGCACCGCCGCCATCCTGAGCACCAGCAATGGCTATGCGCTCGGCAGCCAGGCCGTGCCGAACTGCGTGGACTACGGTTTCGTCGGCGGTTACCTGTTGACCCAGGCCGCGCCGGAACTGTCGGCGACCTGGTCGCTGGGCGGGCGTTTCCTCGACCGGCGCCTGGAGATCGGCGGGCGCGCCGCCTACTTCAAGCAATACGAGAACCCCGACCTGGACTGGTACCGCGCGCACTCGATCCAAAGCGGCGGCGGACGCCTGGTCTACAACTTCAACGTGCCGTTCTCCTGGGGCAAGACCCTGATCTTCGACGCCTACGCCAGCTACAAGCTGCGCGAGAACCTGAGCGTGGAGCTGACCGGCACCAACCTGACCGACCAGTACTACGTCGACCCGGCCACACGCTCGGCGGTGGCCGCACCCGGACGGACCCTGAAACTCAGCCTGTCCGCGCGTTTCTGAGCGCGGCGGCCGCTGGCGACATTGGAGAAAGTGACCGTCAAGGACAGGACGTCCGCACAACTGCAGTACCTCAATCCGCAAAGGAGATTGGCAATATGAAGACGCATCGCACACTGTCCGCGCTCGCGCTGTCCGTGCTCGCCATGGCCACCATCGGCGCGAGCCAGGCGGCGAATTTCAAGGGCGCCTCGAGCAATACCGGCAACGTCCAGGTCGGCGAATCCGACGTCAACGGCGGCCCGCACAGCAGCGGCAAGGCCGGCATTTCGGTCAACTCGACCGGCTTGGGCAACGAAGTCGATTTCCAGGGACTCACCGCCTACAGCACCAAGACCAACAGCGCGGTGGACTGGAACAAGGATGGCACCAGCGACGGCACCAAGCTCGTGCACAAGCTCAACTTCCCGTATACCGGCGCGCCGGACAGCCACGACAATCTGGGCGTGTTCGTGTTTGCCCAGGTCGGCGCGCAGGACGTGTGGTTCGGCGAATGGTCCGCGTACGGCACCAGCGGCGACAGCACCCGCACCGTCTACTACATCGGCGACAACGGCGACACCACCGTCCCCACCACCGGCTCGGCCACCTACAACGTGGTCGGCATCAACAACTACAACGCCGCGGCCAACGCCGGCAACGGCAACCTGCTGTCGGGCGTGTTCACCGCCAACTTCAACACCAGCACACTGACCGGCAGCATCGCCAACAGCGGCAGCGGCTACACGGTGAACATCGGGTCGGCCACCATCAACAGCAATGCCAGCATTTCCGGCAGCACCGCCCTGGCAACGCAATCGGGCAGCCTGGTGGCCTCCGGCGGCGCGGTGTCCGGCCAGTTCTACAGCGGCCAGACCGCCCTGGCCGGCATCGTCAACTTCAGCGGCACCCAGTACGACACCGCCTTCGGCGGCACCAAGAACTGAGCGCAACGCGCTGAGCATTCGCTCTTCGCCGTTCAGTCGATGATCCGGGTAGGACAAGCCAAGGCCAAGCCAGTCCTGCCCACCACCTGGCCTATCGATTCGATGCATTCCATTTCCCCTGCGCTGCTCGCCGCCCTCCTCGTCCTGGGAGCTTCGCTACCGGCGATCCCCGCCGCCGCGCAGGAACGCGACGATACCCGCCGCATGCTCGACCAGGGCGTCGAGCGGCATGCGCTGCAGCGCGAACGCGAGCTGCTCAAGGACGAACTCGACGACGACGCGCCACGGCCCACGCTCGACATCGACGGCAAGTCGCATACCGTCGAGCACACCGCCAGCGATGTCGGCCGCGCGCTATACCTGTCGCTGCAGCGAAAGCAATGGGACGCGGCGCAACGCTTCCTGGACGAATACCTGACCCTGGCCGACCGCGACCCGCTACTGGTGCACTACGCGCAGGGCGCGCTGGCGCGGCGCGATGGCCGCTATGCGGACGCCGAGCGCCACTACCGCGCGCTGCTCGCGCTCAAGCCGGATTTCCTGCCCGGCCGCCTTGAGCTGGCCCGCGTGCTGTTCGAGGACCAGCAGGACCGCGAGGCGGGCGAGCTGTTCGACGCGATCGCCGCCGCCGTCGATACCGACGATTCCAGGACCGCCGGGGTGCGCAAGAGCATGGACAATTTCCAGCGCGCGCTGGCCGGCCGCCGCGCCTGGAGCGGCGCGTTCGCGTTCGGCCCGACCTGGAACGACAACCTCAACCGCAGTTCGGCCAGCCGCACCTGCCTGCTCGCCGACAGCAGCGGCTTCTGCTACATCGACCGGCAACTGCCCGACGCGATCGCCGCCGGCGGCGTGGACTACGATGCCAGCCTCGACAAGCGCCTGCCGCTGCGCGGCCACCATGGCCTGTACCTGCGCACGCTGCTGTTCGGCTACGGCTATCGCGACAACAGCGCCTATAACGAACTGACCTCGACCACCCAGGCCGGCTACAGCTACCGCAGCGGCCGCCACGGCATTTCGCTGGCGCCGACGTTCGAGTACTACGCCTGGGGCAACGACGCGCTGTACGCGGCCTGGGGCGTGCACGGGGAGTGGAGCTGGACGCTGTCGCCCAACGCGCTGCTGAAGCTGGAAGCCGACTACAAGGACATGCGCTACCGGCGCCAGGACTACGCGCGCAACTACGACGGCGGCGTGCGTTCGGCCTACGCCACCTATTTCCGCAGCCTAGGTCCGCGCTGGACCGTGTTCGGCGGGATCGACGTGGTGGCCAGCGATGCACAGCAAACCGCGAACGGCTACCTGCAGCGCGGCGCGCGGCTGGGCGCGTCGCTGCAGTGGCCGGCCGGTTTCGTCGGCAGCGCGTTCGCCTCGTATCGGCACCGCGACTACAGCGCCTACAGCGCCGTGCTCGGCGCGCGCCGCCGCGACGACGAGCAGAACTACACCTTCGTGCTGAAGGCGCCGCGCCTGGCCTTCGCCGGCTTCACGCCCCTGCTCACCCTGCGCCACAACCGCGTCCACAGCAACGTGGACTGGCTGTACGGCTACGACAAGAACGCGATCAGCCTGAAGCTGGAGCGCGTGTTCTGACTCCGGATCGCGTGCCTCCTCCGCACTGCCCGCTACTCACCCGCGCCCCTGCCCCACCGACCACGAGCCCGCGCCATGACCGAATGCTTCGCCGACACCACCACCCGCAGCCAGCGCCTGAAGGCCGCCACCCACGAGGCGCATGCGCGCCTGGACCAGCGCATCATGGCCGCGCAACCCTTCGCATCGCGCGCGAACTATGCGCGCTTCGTGCAGGTGCAGTACTGCTTCCACAGCGACATGGAGAGCGTGTACCGCAATCCGGTGCTCGCCAGCGTGGTCCCCGAACTGGCGCAGCGGCGGCGCCTGCCGCAACTGCTGGCCGACCTGGCCGATCTGGGCGTCGCGGTCCCCGCCGTGCACCCGCTGCCAGCGCCGGACGGCCGCCACTACGAAAAACAGGTCGACGCGCTGGGCTGGCTGTACGTGGCAGAAGGTTCCAACCTGGGCGCGGCGATCCTGGCCAAGCTGGCCGCCAAGCTGGGACTGCACGAGCAGTTCGGCGCGCGCCATCTCGCCGGCCACCCCGACGGGCGCGCGCGGCATTGGCGCCAGTTCACCGCCGCGCTCGACAGCGTGCCGCTGGATCCTGCGCAGGAGCAGGCAGTGGTCGCTGCGGCGTGCGCCGCGTTCGATCGCGTCTATGCCCATGTCGACACCTACCTTCCGGATGGCGCGCGATGACGCCGTGCCGCACGGAGTCGCGGCGATGGCGCTGAGCCGCGGCGCCTGGTTCTGCCTGGGCCTGCTGATGCTGGCGCTGGGCCTGATCGGCGCATTGCTGCCGGTGATGCCGACCACGATCTTCCTGATCCTGGCGGCATGGTGCTTCTCGCACTCCTCGCCGCGGCTGGAGGCATGGTTGCTGCAGCATCCCCGCTACGGCGCCGCATTGCGGCTGTGGCGCGAACAGGGCGCGATCACGCGCCGCGGCAAGTGCTTCGCCGGTGCCGGCATGGGCGTGGGCTACGTGCTGTTCTGGTGCGGTGCGCATCCGGGCTGGAAGCTGGCGCTGGGCGTGGGCCTGTTCTTCGCCGGCAGCGCCGCCTACGTGTTGTCGCGTCCCGCGCCGCACCGCGCCGCCGATGCGCCGGGAGCGCGGTGATGCGCGGCAAGATCAGCGCGCGGCGTCGCCACCGGCATGCAAGGCGCGCCGATCCGTCTTCGGCGCTGCTGCGCGGCGCTGGATTGAACGTCACCTCCGCGCGCCTGGCGGCGGTGCGGCTGGCGCCGCAAGTGCTCAGCGCGTACGGCCAGCTGACGCCGCAGCACCTGCACGCCGCCGCGCGCGACGCCGGCTACGCGATCTCGGCATCGGCCTGGTACCGGGTGCTGGCCTGCCTGCAATCGGCCGGCCTGCTGCCGGACGCGGCGCATGCCCACGCCATGACGCAAACGCACACCCCCGCCCCCCGTTCCGATCCGCTGGATGACGACCATGCACGCTGACATCGCTCCGCCCCCCGTGCTGCCACCCGACCTGGGGCCCTGGCAGATGTTCCTGCACGCCGACCTGGTGGTGCAGGCGGTGATGGTCGGCCTGGCCATCGCCTCGGTCGCCACCTGGACGGTCCTGGTGGCCAAGAGCTGGGAGTTGGCGCGGCTCGGGCGGGCGCTGCAGGCCGCGCGCACGGCGCTGTCGCAAGCGCAGGACCTGGCCGATGCCGAGCGCCGCCCGCCGCTGGCGGTCCCTGCGGCGCAGCTGTTGCTGCGCGAAGCCCGCGCCGAACTGCGGCACTCCAGCGGCCTGCAGGAGACGGCCGGGATCAAGGAACGGCTGGCCTCGCGCCTGGAGCGGATCGAACTGGGCCATGCGCGGCAGCTGCGCAAGGGCACCGGCCTGCTCGCCACGATCGGCGCCACCGCGCCGTTCGTCGGCCTGTTCGGCACCGTGTGGGGCATCATGAACAGCTTCGTCGGGATCGCCCGTGCCAACACCACCAATCTGGCGGTGGTCGCGCCCGGCATCGCCGAGGCATTGCTCGCGACCGCGCTGGGCCTGGTCGCCGCGATCCCGGCGGTGGTGATCTACAACCATTTCGCGCGCACGCTGGGCGGCTTGCGCCAGCAGCTGGGCGATCTGTCGGCCGGCGTGCAGCAATTGGTGTCGCGCGACCTGGACCGCCATCAGGCATCCAGGCCCGCTGCGCAAGGCGCGTCCATGGCCGGCATGGAGTGAGGACACCGGCATGGCGATCCGCACCAACCGAGACGACGACGACGATGCGCTGGACGAGAACCATGCGATCAACGTCACCCCGCTGATCGACGTGATGCTGGTGCTGCTGATCGTCTTCATGGTCGCCGCGCCGCTGGCCACGGTGAATGTGCCGGTGGAACTGCCCGCCAGTACCGCGGCGCCGCAGCCCAGGGACCGCGACCCGGTCTACCTGACCCTGGGCAAGGACCTGAGCCTGCGCCTCGGCGATACCCGGATCGAGCGCGATGCGCTGCAGCCGGCACTGGACCGACTGACCCGCGGCGACCGCACGCAGCGCATCTTCCTGCGCGCCGACCGTGCGGTGGCCTACGGCGAACTGATGCAGACCATGGACGCGCTGCGCGATGCGGGCTACCTGAAGGTCGCGCTGGTCGGGCTGGAGCCGGCCGACCGATGAGCGCGGGGCCGCGGGCGCGGGCGCTGCGTCGCTGGCTGCTCAGCCTCGGCGGCGTACTGGCGGCGCATGCGGCACTCGTCGCCGCGCTGCTGTGCTGGCCGGCGCGCGACCGGCCACCGCCCGCTGCTCCGGCGCAGGCGCTCATGCTGGAGCTGGCACCTGCCGCGACCGCGCCGCCGGCGCCACCGACCGATGTGCCGCCGGGTCCACCGCAGCAGGAGCGACGCCAGGCACCGCGCGTGCGTGCGCCGCTGCCGGCGTCGCCGCCACCGCAACCGCTGCATGCCGACCTGGAAGAAGCGCAGCCGGCGGCGGCGGCGCAAGACCAACAGCAAGCGTCCAGCGCCGCGCAGGCCAGCGCCCCGCCCAGCGTGGCGGCGCCGCCGGCCAGCCGCTATGCCGCGGCGCAATCGCTGTCCGGCGTGGCGCAACAGCTGCGCGCCACCTGGCAGGCGCAGGTGCTGGGCCATCTGCAGCGCTACAAGCGCTACCCGCGGCCGGCGCAACGGCGCCGCCAGGAAGGCGTGGTCCAGGTCCAATTCGCCGTGGATCGGCGCGGCCATGCCAGCGCGATCCGCATCGTCCAGGGCAGCGGCCACGACACGCTGGACAGCGAGACGTTGGCGACGGTGCAGCGGGCCAGCCCGTTGCCGGCGCCGCCGCCGGAGATCGACGGCGACCCGGTGCAGGTGGTGGTGCCGGTGGACTTCTTCCTGCGCGAACGCTGACCCAGCCGCGGCGCCATACCAGGTCGAGCGCGCCAGGTCGAAGCGCGCGGCGCGCTATTCCAGGTTCTGCACCTGCTCGCGGATCTGGTCGATCAGCACCTTCAGTTCCACCGCCGCATTGGAGGTGCGGCTGTCCACCGACTTGGAACCCAGGGTGTTGGCCTCGCGGTTGAATTCCTGCAGCAGGAAATCCAGGCGCCGCCCGGCCGGCTCGGGCTGGCGCAGCACGCGGCGGATTTCCTTGATGTGGCTGCCGAGCCGGTCCAGCTCCTCGTCCACGTCGAGTTTCTGCAGCCACAGCACCAGCTCCTGCTCGGCGCGGCCGGGATCGACCGGGTGCGGCAGGTCGGCCAGGCGCGCGGCCAGCTTGGCGCGCTGGCCCTCGCGGATGGCCGGGATCAGCTCCTTGACCTCGGCGGCGATGCGCTCGACCGCATCGACGCGCTCGACGATGGCCCCGGCCAGCTTGCCGCCTTCGCGCTCGCGCGCGGCGACGAATTCGGCCACCACCTCGTCCAGCAGTTCCAACGCCTGCGCCTGCAGCGCGGCCGGATCCACCGCCTGCCCCTGCAGCACGCCGGGCAGCTGCAGCAGGTCGGCGAACTGCACCTGCAGTTGCGGGAAGCGCGCGCCGAGCCGCTGCGCCAGCACCGCCAGCTGTTCGACCAGCGGCTCGTTCACCGCCAGCGACTGCGCCGCGTCGGGCGCGCGCAGGCGCAGCATCAGGTCCAGCTTGCCGCGGCTGACCCGCGCGGCCAGGCGTTCGCGCAATTGCGGCTCCAGCGCGCGCAGCTCTTCCGGCAGGCGCACGCCCACTTCCAGGAAGCGGTGGTTGACCGAGCGCAGTTCGCAGCCCAGCGTGCCCCAGGCAGTGATGCGCTCGGCGCCGGCGAAGGCGGTCATGCTGCGGATCATGCGGTGTTCCGGTGCGTGCAAAGCGCGAATGGTACCCTAGCGCCCCGCCGGCCCGGCCGATGCCGCGCCCGGCCCTCACGCCACCTCCGGATCGATCCCCATGTCCTTTTCCCGTCCCAGTGGCCGCACGGCCGATCAGCTGCGCCCGGTGCGCATCGAACGCGCCTTCACCCGCCATGCCGAAGGCTCGGTGCTGGTCAGCTTCGGCGACACCCGCGTGCTGTGCACCGCCAGCGTCGAGAACCGCGTGCCCGGCTTCCTGCGCGGCAAGGGCGAAGGCTGGGTCACCGCCGAATACGGCATGCTGCCGCGCGCCACCCACTCGCGCTCCGACCGCGAGGCCGCGCGCGGCAAGCAGGGCGGGCGCACGCTGGAGATCCAGCGCCTGATCGGCCGCGCGCTGCGCGCCTGCGTGGACCGCAATGCGCTGGGCGAACGCACCATCACCCTGGACTGCGACGTGCTGCAGGCCGACGGCGGCACCCGCACCGCGGCCATCACCGGCGCCTACGTGGCGCTGATGGATGCGGTGAACTGGCTGCAGAAACGCGGCGACCTGAAGAAGCCGGTGGTGCTGGGCGCGGTCGCCGCGGTCTCGGTCGGCGTGTACCGCGGCACCCCGGTGCTGGACCTGGACTACGCCGAGGACAGCGACTGCGACACCGACATGAACGTGGTGATGAACGACGGCGGCGGCTTCATCGAGATCCAGGGCACCGCCGAAGGCCATGCGTTCCGCCGCGACGAACTGGATGCGCTGCTGGCGCTGGCCGAGACCGGCATCGGCCAGCTGCTCGCCGCCCAGCGCGAGGCATTGGCACGGTGAAGCGGCGGATCGCACTGACCACGCTGGTGGTGACCGACTACGACACGGCGATCGCCTGGTACACCGGCAAGCTCGGCTTTGCCCTGCTGCAAGACGTGGCGCTCGGCGACGGCAAGCGCTGGGTGGTGGTCGGCCCGGGCGGCAGCGACGATGCCGCGCTGCTGCTGGCCGAACCCGGCGACGCCGCTCAGCGGGCGCGGATCGGCGACCAGACCGGCGGGCGCGTCGACCATTTCCTGTACACCGACGACTTCGCCCGCGACCACGCCGCGATGCTGGCGCAGGGCGTGGAGTTCCTCGAACCCCCTCGTGCGGAACCCTATGGCACGGTCGCGGTGTTTCGCGACCTGTACGGCACCAAGTGGGACCTGCTGGAGCCCAAGCCATGAAACTGGTCCTGGCCAGCAGCAATGCCGGCAAACTCGAAGAACTGCATGCGCTGCTCGACGGCGCCGGCATCGAACTGCTCGCGCAGTCCACGCTCGGCGTGCGCGATGCCGACGAGACCGGCCTGACCTTCGTCGAGAACGCGCTGCTGAAGGCGCGCCACGCCGCCCAGGTCACCGGCCTGCCGGCGCTGGCCGACGACTCGGGGATCTGCGTGGATGCGCTGCACGGCGCGCCCGGGCTGTATTCGGCGCGCTACGCCGGCGAGCACGGCAATGCCGCGGCCAACATCGACAAGCTGCTGCATGCACTGCGCGACGTGCCCGACGCGCAGCGCACCGCGCATTTCCATTGCGTGCTGGTGCTGCTGCGGCATGCCGAAGATCCGCAGCCGCTGCTGGTGCAAGGCAGCTGGCGCGGGCGCATCCTGCACGCGCGCGCCGGCGACGGCGGCCACGGTTACGACCCGGTGTTCTTCGACCCCGACCACGGCCAGAGCGCGGCGCAGATGCCGTTGCCGCTGAGGAACCGGATCAGCCACCGCGGCCAGGCGCTGGCGTTGCTGAAGCAGCGGCTGGCGTCGCTGTAGCGGCCGCTGCGCCGGCGCCACCGGCCGCTTCCAAGACGCAGTCCCCGCCAGAGAGCGGCGCGCGCACGCCGCCGCTCCAGCCCCCGCCCTACACTGTCCGCATGCCGCCGCTGATCCCGCCCCCGCTGTCGCTGTACGTGCACCTGCCCTGGTGCGTGCGCAAATGCCCGTATTGCGATTTCAATTCGCATGCGGCCAAGGGCGCGCTGCCGTTCGACGCCTACGTGGATGCGCTGATCCGCGATCTGGACCAGGACCTGCCGCTGGTCTGGGGCCGCACCGTGCAGACCGTGTTCTTCGGCGGCGGCACCCCCAGCCTGTTCCCGGCCGAGGCCATCGACCGTTTCCTGCAGGCGGCCAGCGCGCGCCTGCGCTTCGCGCCGCACCTGGAAATCACCCTGGAGACCAACCCGGGCACCGCCGAGCACGGCCGCTTCGACCGCTACCTGGCGGCCGGGGTCAACCGGCTCAGCTTCGGCATCCAGAGCTTCGACGACGCCGCGCTGCAGCGCCTGGGCCGCATCCACGACAGCGCCGACGCCGAGCGCGCGGTGAAGCTGGCGCAGGACGCCGGGTATTCCAACCTCAACCTGGACCTGATGTACGCGCTGCCGCAGCAGACCCTGGCCGGGGCGGAGACCGACATCGACCGCGCGCTGGCGCTGCAGCCCACCCACATCAGCCATTACCAGCTGACCCTGGAACCGAACACCGTGTTCGCCGCGCGGCCGCCGCAGGGCATCCCCGAGGACGACGCCGCCTGGGACATGCAGGAGCGCTGCCAGGCGCTGCTGGCCGCCGCCGGCTACGCCCAGTACGAAGTCAGCGCCTACGCCCGCGACGGCTACCAGTGCGCGCACAACCTCAACTACTGGAAGTTCGGCGACTATCTGGGCATCGGCGCCGGCGCCCACGGCAAGATCAGCTCCGGCGCCGAGCAAAGCATCCTGCGCCGCTGGAAGACCAAGCATCCGCAGGCGTTCCTGGCCGCCGCCGGCTCCCCGGCGGCGATCGGCGGCGACGAGTGGATCGGCGCCGAACGGCGCCCGTTCGAGTACATGCTCAATGCGCTGCGCCTGAACCAGGGCTTCGCGCTGCGCGACTTCGCCGCGCGCACCGGCCTGGCGGCGGAGGCGATCGCCCCGGCCCTGGCGCAGGCGCAGGCGTACGACTGGCTGCAGGTGGAGGCCGGGCACGCGCTTCCCACCGAACTGGGACGGCGCTTCACCAACGACGTCGTCGCCCTGTTCATGCCCTGAACCGCCGCGCCGTGCCACGGGCGGGCGTGGTTGCGCCGCCAGAAACGTGCTACATACCGGACCAGAAATCGAACGGCGATCACAGGATGCCACTGTCTGCCACGCGCTCGGCAAGCCCGGCCACGCTCGCCAGCGCCGCCCTGCCCGCACGCGTGCGCGACATCCTGGAGGCGCTGAAGGCCTTGCTGTGGCAGGCGCTGGAAGCCCCGCTGCAGTCGACCCTGACCGAGCTGGAGCGCGAACTGTTCGACCAGGCCGAGCGCGCCCGCAACAGCCAGCTGCAGCAGGACATCTATCAGGAACTGCAGGGTTTGCGTGCGCGCCGCGCGCGCTTCGCGCCGTTCTACCAGGCGCAGCTGGAAGCGGCCCTGGCCACGCTGCGGCTGCCGCTCGCCCCGGTCGGCCTGCTGCGCCAGGACAAGCCCAACGCGGCGATGCAGATGCTGACCCTGGTCGCCGACGTGGACATCGACCGCGACATCGTGCTGCACGATATCGCCCGGCGCGAGGCGGCGCGGGCCAGCACCCCGCTGCAACTGCTCGGCCAGCGTTTCGGCGTGCTCGCCGCGCGGCCGGCGTTCGAGCCCGAGCACACCCCGCTGGGACCGCACCTGCTGTGCCGGATCCTGCGCGAGGCCGGCGCGGAACTGCAGCTGGGGCTGGACGCGCAGCTGACCCTGTACCGCGCCTTCGAGCGCCAGGCGCTGGTCCGCTACGGCGAGATCGTGGAACGCGCCAATGTGCTGCTGGCGCATGCCGGGGTGCTGCCCGGGCTGGTCTACCTGCCCTACCTGGCGCGCCCGACGAGCGCTCCCGATCCGGCCGCCGGCAGCCGCGGTGCGGCACGGCCGGCGCCGGCCACGCGCTCGGCCACCGGCTGGTCCGGGCAGGCGGCGGCAAGCGGCTGGTCCGCACCGGATCGCGGCGCCGGCGGCGGCGCAGTGGCCGCGGCGCCCGCACAGGCGAGCGCTGCCGGCAACGCACCGGCCGACCTGGCCGACCTGCGCCAACTGCTCGCTGCCGCGCGCGGCCGTACCGCGGCAGCGGCCGGTGCCGCGGGCGCCACGCCAGCCGGCGCCGTTGCCTCCGCGTGCGGCGCGGCCGCCGCGACGGCGCGGCCTGCGCCAGGCCGCCCCGCCATGCCCGCCGCGCCGCACGCCGCCGCGGCCGGCGGCGTGGCGCCCGCATCCACCCACGCAGGCGCCACCGCCGTGCCCACCGCCTCGCTGCTGCAGGCATTGGGCGCACTGCAGGCGCAGCCGCCCGCGCACAGCACGCTGGCCGGCCTGCGCGGGCGCCGCCAGGTGCGCGACGTGCAGGCGGCGCTGCTGGCCACGCTGCGCGCCGAGCACGGCCCGCAGGCGGCGCTGGCAGCGCAGGATGCCGACACCTTCGACCTGCTCGGCCTGCTGTACGCCGAAATCGAGCGCGAAGTGCGCAGCGATGCGCCGGCCGCCGGGCTGCTGGAGCGCCTGCAGGTGCCGCTGGTGC
Source organism: Xanthomonas hyacinthi (assembly GCF_009769165.1). Taxonomy (NCBI): domain Bacteria; kingdom Pseudomonadati; phylum Pseudomonadota; class Gammaproteobacteria; order Lysobacterales; family Lysobacteraceae; genus Xanthomonas; species Xanthomonas hyacinthi. Next base: position 2,992,756 of record NZ_CP043476.1, on the reverse strand, counting down.
GCGCCGCGCTGCAGGACCGCGCGTTCTTCGTGCGCAGCCGGCATCCGGCGCGCGAGCTGCTCAATGCGGTCGCCGAGTCCGGCGCCACCTGGCTCAGCGAAGAGGACACCGATCCGCAGCTGCTGCTCAAGCTCAACCAGACCGTGGACCGGGTGCTCGAGGAATACGAAGGCGACGAGCAGGTCTTCGAGCAGGCCCACCAGGACCTCCAGGCGCAGTACCGCGCGCTGGCGCACAAGGCCGAGATCGCCGAGCGCCGCCATATCGAGGCCGCGCGCGGCAAGGAGCGGCTGGAGATGGCCAAGCAACTGGCCAGCGCCACGCTGGAGGCGCTGTGCCGGACCTGGCAACCGCCCAAGTTCGTGCAGGCGCTGCTGAACCAGGCCTGGTCCGACGTGCTGACCCTGACCCTGCTGCGCCAGGGCGAGGATTCGGACGCCTGGCGCGAGCGCAAGCAGCTGAGCCAGTGCATCGCCGAGGTCACCTGCCGCGCCAGCGGCGGTGACCCCGATCCGGACCTGGCCGGCGAAGTCCGCAGCGCCCTGCTGCAGGTCGGCTACCACCAGGACGAAGCCGACGCGATCGCGCGGCGCCTGTCCACGCCGGGCGGCGGCGACACGCTGACCTCGCGCACCGAGCTCAGCGCCAAGTTGAAGGCGCACACCCGCCTCGGCGACCAGGGCGAGGACGGCGAGCGGCCGCTGCCGGCGCCGCGCAACGCGGCCGAGCAGGCCGCGTATGCACGGCTGCGCAGTCTGCCGTTCGGCACCTGGTTCGAATTCGTCACCAACCAGCAGGGCGACCTGAAACGGCAGCGCCTGTCCTGGTACAGCCCGATCACCGACCGCGCCCTGTTCGTCAACCAGCGCGGGCACAAGACCGCCGAACACTCGCTGGATGCGCTGTCGCGACTGCTGGCGCAGAGCCAGGCGCGGATCGTCACCGAGGACCGCGCGCGCCTGATCGACCGCGCCTGGCACGCCACCATGCGCGCGCTGCGCACCCTGGCCGGTGCGCCCGCCCCCGCCGGCACCCTGGAGGACGCATGATCGCCGAAGCCCGCCGCGCGCCGCGCCGGCAAGTCCCGGACATGGTGCCGGTGCTGGACATGATGGAAGACGCCGTGGTCGGCCGGCTCGGCAACGTCTCCGAGAACGGCATGCTGCTGCTGGCCTCCGCGCCGCTGCACGAGGACGCGCTGTACCAGCTGCGCTTCGCGATGCCGCACGCCGGCCGCGAGGTGCAGATCGACGTCGGCGTGCACCTGCTGTGGAGCGAACGCGCGCACGCGCCCGGCCAGGCCTGGGCCGGCTTCCGTTTCCTGACCATCGCGCCGGCGCATCGCGAGCTGCTGCGGCTGTGGATCAATGCGGGGCCGGCCGGGTAACGCACCTCGCGACACGCCTCCATCGCTGGCGATGTGTTGCCTCCTGACCGCTCCACCGCCCAGCCGCACGCCGCGCCTGCATCCTGGCAACCGCCCGCAGCATGGACGCCTGGCGCGGCGCATCAACAAGCCACGCGCGGTTTGCGGCAAACTTGGCGCCTGTCTTTCCGCATCGCCGAGCGAGCCGCCGCCATGATCCAGCACGATCCCAGCGCCCTGTATGCCGAGCACCTGCGCACGCTGGCGCAACGCGCCGACACGGCGCTGGCGCGCGGCGGCTTCGAGCACCTGGTGGTGCCCAGCGGCAGCCTGCACTACCAGCTGTTCGACGATCGCGACTACCCATATGCAGTGAACCCGCAGTTCAAGGCCTGGCTGCCGCTGACCCGGGTGCCGAACAGCTGGCTGGTCTACACCCCGGGGCGCCGCCCGCAGCTGATCTTCCACCAGCCGCGCGACTACTGGCACGTGGTGCCGGCGGCGCCGAACGGCTGGTGGGTGGAGCATTGCGACATCCACATCATCCGTACCCCGGAAGAAGCGCTGGCGCTGCTGCCGGGGCCTGCCGCGCGCTGCGCGATCCTCGGCGAAGCGCAGAGCGCGCTGGGCGACTACGTGCCGAACAATCCGGACGCGGTGGTGCAGTACCTGGAGTACCACCGCGCCTACAAGACCGCCTACGAACTGGTGCTGCTGCGCCAGGCGCAGCACCTGGCGGTGCGCGGCCACAGCGCCGCCGAAGCCGCATTCCGCGACGGCCGCAGCGAGTTCGAGATCCATATGGCGTATTGCAGCGCGGTGGGCCAGGACGCCAACGAACTGCCGTACGGGAATATCATTGCGCTGAACGAGCACGGCGCGGTGCTGCACTACACCGCACTGCAGCGGCAGGCGCCGGCGCAGCGGCGCAGCTTGCTGATCGATGCCGGCGCCTCCGCGCACGGCTACGCCAGCGATATCACCCGCAGCTACGCCGCCGACCCCGGCAGCGAGTTCCAGGCGCTGATCGACGCGGTCGACGCCGCGCAGATCCGCCTGGGCCAGGGCGTGCGCGCCGGCGTGGATTACAAGCAGTTGCACCTCGACGCGCACCTGGCGCTGATGGGCGTGCTCAAGGACTTCGGCCTGATCACCGTGTCGCCGGAAGCCGCGCTGGCCAGCGGCGTCAGCGCCGCGTTCTTCCCGCACGGCCTCGGCCATCCGATCGGCCTGCAGGTGCACGACGTGGCCGGCTTCGCCGCCAGCGACCGCGGCGGCCGCATCGAGCGCCCCGCCGGCCATCCCTACCTGCGCATGACCCGCGTGCTCGAACCCGGCATGGTGGTGACGATCGAACCGGGCGTGTACTTCATCGACATGCTGCTGGACGAAGTGAAGCAGTCCGGCCACACCGCCAGCGTGGACTGGGCCCGCGTGGCGCAGTTCACGCCCTACGGCGGCATCCGCATCGAGGACGAAGTGGCCTGCACTGACGGCGCTCCGGAGAACCTGACCCGGCCGGCGTTTGCTGTGGCGGCCTGACGGCCGCCGGGAATGGGGAATCGAGAATCGAGAATGGGAAATCGCAACAGCAAAAGCTTAAAAGCGATCACCTAAGGCCTTGTTTGCGACCGCCTATCTGACACGCGGCCTTCCGTTTTTCCCATTCTCCATTCCCGACTCCCCATTCCCAGCCGTTTCCGCTTGCGACCGTCCATATCACGCGCGACCTGCCGCTTTACCCATTCCCGATTCCCTATTCCCGTTTCCCAGCCATCAGGGCCTCGATCTCCTCGGCGCTGCGCGCCAACGCCGCGGTCAGCACGCGGTGGCCGTCGTCGGTGATCAGCACGTCGTCCTCGGTGCGGATGCCGATGCCGCGCCAGCGCGGCTCCACACGCCTGTCGTCGGCGGCGATGTACAGGCCCGGCTCGATGGTGAAGACCATGCCCGACTCCAGCAGGCGCGAGGCGCCGGCCAGCTTGTAGTCGCCGACGTCGTGCACGTCCAGGCCGAGCCAGTGCCCGGTCTTGTGCCGGTAGAAACGCCGGTAGTCGCCATCGGCCAGGTTCTGTTCCAGCGTGCCGCTGAGCAGGCCCAGCCGCAGCAGGCCTTCGGTGAGGGTCTGCACGGCGGCCAGGTGCCCGGCCTCGTAGGCCAGGCCCGGCCGCGCCTGCGCCAGCGCCGCGGCGTGCGCCGCGCCGACCAGGTCGTGCAGCGCGCGCTGCTCGGGACTGAAGCGGCCGCCGACCGGGAAGGTGCGGGTGATGTCGGCGGCATAGCCGCGGTACTCGGCGCCGGCGTCGATCAGCACCAGCTCGCCGTCGCGCAGGCGTGCGGCGTTGGCGCGGTAATGCAGCACGCAGGCGTTGGCGCCGCTGCCGACGATGCTGCCGTACGCCGGCCAGGCGTCGCCAGCGCGGAACTCGCGTTCGATCTCGGCCTGCAACTGGTACTCGTGGATGCCCGGCCGCGCCAGCCGCATCGCCGCGCGATGCGCGGCCACGCTGAGGTCGGCGGCCACCTGCATCAACGCGATCTCGTCGCGCGACTTGAACAGGCGCTGCTCGTGCAGCAGGTGGCCCAGTTCCAGGAACTCGTGCGGCGGCTGCGCGCCATGCCGCACCTGTTCGCGCACGCGCTTGACCCAGCCGATCAGCTTGAGGTCGAAATCGACGTCGCGGCCGAAGTGGTAGTACACCCGCGAACGGCCTTCCAGCAGGCCCGGCAGGATTTCGTCCAGGTCCTCGATCGGATACGCATCGTCCATGCCGTAGCGTTCCACCGCGCCTTCCTGGCCGGCGCGCGGCCCGTCCCAGGCCTCGCGCTCGGGATCGCGCTCGCGGCAGAACAGCAGCGCCTCGCCGTGCTTGCGGCCCGGCACCAGCACCAGCACCGCCTCCGGTTCGGGGAAACCGCACAGGTACCAGAAATCCGAATCCTGCCGGTACGGGTAATGCGTGTCGTGGCTGCGCACCCGCTCCGGCGCGCTCGGCAGTACCAGGATGGCGTGTTCGCCGGCCATGTCCATCAAGTGTTTGCGCCGACGCGCGTATTCACCCGCGCCGATGCCGGTGAGTCGCTTCATCGCTTTAGTTCAGGCGTTGCCGATGGCGCGGGCCGAGCACGCAGTCGCTGTGCAGCAGCAAGGCCGCCACGCGCACGAACTCCTCGATCTCGGCCAGCGCGTCCTCGTCCTCGTCGGCGCTGTCGAAATCGTCGGTGCTGGCCTGCGCCAGCCGCGCCAGGTCCTGCAGCGACTCTGCGCCTTCCTCCGACAACGGCGGCTTGGCACCGGCGGCCAGGCCGAAGCCGCCGAGAAAGCCGCGGCACCAGTCGAACAGCGCGTCGGCGCGCTCGGACAGCGGCGCGCCGGCATCGGCCAGCACCAGGTCGAAGGTGAAGTCGCGGTCCTCCAGCTGCGCGGCGGTGGCCTCGCGCAGCCGGTCCAGCACGTCGCCGCGGCGCGGCGCGGCGATGCTGGCATCGGCCAGCACTGCCGCCGGCCACGCCGCCAGGTCGGCGCCGGCGCCGGCCAGCCAGCCGCACAACGCACCGTGGAGTTCGGCCGCCGACGCGGCCAGGCCCAGCTGCCGGCTGGCCTGGGCGACGTCGTCGGCGCTGGGAAGTTCGATCATGGACGCAAGGCCTGTTGGGCGCTCGCCACGGGAGTCGGGGCCAGCGGCGGAGCGGGACTGCACAGTGTAGCAATCCGCATGTGCCGCGCTGCTTGTGAAGGCTTCCGGCGGGCGCCTACACTCCACCACCCCCTTTCCTGACCGAAGCCCTCCTCCCGCCATGTCGATCGAGCACGTCGCTGCGGGAATTGCCGGCCATGCCGGCACGGACTGGCGTTGGGGCTGGGCCGCCGCCGCGGTCATGGCGGTGGCCACGGTGGTCTCGGCGCTGCAAGCGCTGCACTGGCGGCGGCGCATGCAGCAGCAGTTGCAGCGCCAGCAGCAGCTGCAGCAGCGCGACCACCACCTGAAACTGGCGCTGTGGGCCTCCGGCGAGCACTTCTGGGACTACGACCTGCAACAGCGCAAGCTGCGCCGCATGCGCGCCGACGAAGCGGCGCCGCATGCGCGGGAGATCACCATGGTGATCCGCGAGGACGACCCGCTGCGCATCCACCCCGACGACATGCCGCAGGCCGAGCGCACACTGCGCGAGCACCTGCAGGGATTGACCTCGGTGTACATGGCCGAGTACCGGGTGGACCTGGCCGGCGACGGCGTGTGGCTGTGGGCGCGGGTGCGCGGCCGCGTGGTCGACTACGGCAGCGACGGCAAGCCGCGCCGGCTCGCCGGCACCGCGCGCGACATCACCTCGCACCGCCAGGCCGACCTGGAGCGGCGCATCGCCAGCGAAGTGCTGCGCAGCATGAGCGAGGCGGTGGCGGTGCTGGACGAAGAGTTCCGCTTCATCTCGGTCAACCCGGCCTTCACCCGCATCACCGGCTACAGCGAACGCGAAGTGCTGGGCCAGCCGATGGCGCTGCTCGACCATGCGCCCGAGGTTCCTGCACCGCCGTCGCACGACCACGGCCGGCCCTGGCGCGGCGAAGCCTGGAAGCGGCGCAAGGACGGCCTGGAGATCCTCTGCCACGTGCGCCGCAACACGGTCGTCGATGCCGACGGCCGGCACAGCTTCCATGTGGTGGTGCTGGAAGACATCACCGAGCAGAAGCGCGCCGAACAGGAACTGCGCTACCTGGCCAACTACGACACGCTGACCAGCCTGCCCAACCGCGCGCTGCTGTCCGAACGGCTGGCGCGCGCGATCGTGCGGGCGCGGCGCCAGGGCAGTGCGGTGGCGGTGCTGTTCCTGGACCTGGACCGGTTCAAGGACATCAACGATTCGCTCGGCCATGCGGTCGGCGATCGGGTGCTGCGCGCGGTCGCCGAACGCCTGCAGCAGGCGGTGGGCCCGCAGCACACGGTCGCGCGCCTGGCTGGCGACGAATTCACCGTGGTGGTGGAGGACATCGTCGGACAGGCCGAGGCCGAAGCCGTCGCCGCGCGCGTGCTGGCCGCGTTCGATGCGCCGCTGCAACTGGAGGACCGCCGCGAAGTGGCGATCTCCGCCTCGATCGGCATCTCGCTGTTCCCGCAGCACGCCTTGCTGCCCAGCGAACTGCTCAAGCACGCCGACACCGCCATGTACCAGGCCAAGGCCGCCGGGCGCCGCAATGTGCAGGCGTATTCGGCACGCATGGACGAGGCCACCCGCCATCGCGCCACGTTGGCCAGCAGCCTGCGCAAGATCCCGTTCGACCAGGAACTGAGGCTGGTCTACCAGCCGCGCTATTCGCTGCGCGAGCAGCGCGTGGTCGGCGTGGAAGCGCTGCTGCGCTGGCACAGCGCCGATTTCGGCACGGTCTCGCCGAACCAGTTCATCCCCCTGGCCGAGGAGACCGGGCTGATCCTGGAGATCGGCGAATGGGTGCTGCGCCAGGCCTGCGGCACGCTGCGCGCGTGGCGCCAGCTGGGCCTGACCGAGTTGTGCATGTCGGTGAACGTGTCGGCGATCCAGCTCGAGCGCGGCGACCTGCCGGCGCTGATGGCGCGGATCCTGGACGAGACCGGGGTCCCGGCCGCCAACGTCGAGCTGGAACTCACCGAAAGCGTGGTGATGTCGCAGGTCGGCAAGAACGCCGCCACCCTGCATGCCTGCCGCGCCCTGGGCCTGGCCCTGGCGATCGACGACTTCGGCACTGGCTATTCGTCGCTGGCCTACCTGAAGCGCTTGCCGATCAACACCTTGAAGATCGACCAGGAGTTCATCGGCGACCTGACCCGCGATCCGGACGACGAGGCGATCACCAGCACCATCATCGCGATGGGCCATTCGCTGGCGCTGAAAGTGGTCGCCGAAGGCGTGGAGCAGCCCGGCCAGCTGGCGTTCCTGCGCCAGCATGGCTGCGACGAGATCCAGGGCCACCTGGTCGCGCCGGCACTGGAACCGGACGCCTGCCTGCACTTGTTGCAGCGGCCGCTGCTGCTGCCGGCCTGAGCGGCGGCCGTCGCGCCGTTTGGCCGCGCCTTGACCGCCGCTCGGGCGCATGCCTATCGTGGGCGCCATGGACACACCCGACGCCCTCGCCCAGCTCCGCACCCTCGCCGCACGCGTGGAAACGCTGGTCGAGCGCTGCCAGCGCCTCACCGACGAGAACCGCAGCCTGCGCCAGCAGCAGGAACAGTTGATCGGCGAGCGCTCGCAGCTGCTGACCAAGAACGAGCAGGCGCGCTCGCGGGTCGAAGCGATGATCACCCGGCTCAAGTCGCTGGAGCAGCACACGTGAGCGAACCGGTCGGCGTCCGCATCCTCGATCGCGAATACACCGTCGGCGTCGAAGCCGAGGAGCGCGACAGCCTGCTCGCCGCCGCGCGCCTGCTCGACGCGAAGATGCGCGAGGTGCGCGGCAGCAACCGCATGGCCGCGGTGGACCGGGTCGCGGTGCTGGCCGCATTGAACCTGGCGCACGAACTGCAGCAATTGCGCGACGCGCAGGCGCGGCGCGATGGTGAGATGGCGCGCGCGCTGGCGGACCTCAATCGCCGCCTCGACGGCGTGGTCGATACCGCGCGCTGACACATCCAGCGCATTTCGATCGTCAACGTGAATTGCCGCGTAGCGCGCGACCGACCAACGGACTAGCCAAGCGCGGCGACAGCGCTATACTTCGCCTGCGTTCTCTGCTGTAAACGACAGCGTGTGCAAACATTCGCCTTGTCCCTTAATTACGACCACGGGATGGCGACGGAATCGGGTGTGCAGGTCCGCCTTGTAGCGGGAAGCCCGATGGTTCCCCAGCTATCCCACTTGAACCCCGGGTTCAAGGTCGTTTCGCACGCATCGTCATGGCGGAGAATGCAATATCCCGGAAACGGCGCCGCAAGGCGCCGTTTCCTTTTGTGCCGGCGTCCGCGGCCGCGGCGACGCCGCTTGTCGCGTGGCGCACCGCAACGCGCCGACCAAGTACGCGCGGAACCCTGGATACTGGCGCCCCCGCCACGGAGACGCCGCATGCCCTCGCTCGCCCAGATCATCGACCGCTTCGACCCCACTGCCGGGTTCGACGTTCCCGCCAGCTGGCGGCAGGGCCGCACCGCCTTCGGCGGCCTGTCCGCGGCACTGGCGTTGCAGACCGCATTGCGCGCGGCGCCGTCCGCGCTGCCGCCGCTGAAGTCGGCGCACATCTGGTTCGTCGGCCCGACCGACGCCGCGCTGCGTTTCGATGCGCGGCTGCTGCGCCAGGGCAAGTCCGCCACCTCGATCGCGGTCGATTGCCTGGCCGGCGAGCAGGTCGCGCTGCGCGCGGCGCTGCTGTTCGCACAACCGCGGCCCAGCCGCATCGCCCACCACTTCATGCCCGCGCGGCCCGTGGTGTGCGGACCCGACGCCGCCGCGCCGATCGCCGACAGCGCGGCCACCCCGGCGTTCGTCGCCAATTTCGAGATGCGCCTGGCCGGCGGCGCGCTGCCGGTGTCCGGCGCGGTCACCCCGGAGCTGATGGTGTGGGTGCGCCATCGCGACAGTGCCGGGGTGGACCCGAGCGTGGCCCTGGCCGCGCTCGGCGACAGCCTGCCGCCGGCGGCGATGACCTGCTTCACCGAACCGGCGCCGGTCAGCTCGATGACCTGGACCCTGGAGTTCCCGCAGCCAGCGGCGCCCGGCGACTGGTTCCTGCTGCGCTCGGCCAGCCAACACGCCGGCGACGGCTACTCGCTGCAGGACATGCAGATCTGGGACGCCGCCGGGCAACTGGTGCTGTCGGGCCGGCAGACGGTGGCGATCTATGCGTGACGCCGCACGGCGTCGACAGACGCCAGTAGCCAGCCCGCACGCCGGAACCGACAATAGCGCCGTCTCCCCCCACGCCTGCCCGATGACTGCCGACGACCGCGACCTCCTGCGCCAGCGACTGCGCGCGCGCCGCCGCGCGCTCCCCGCGGCCGCGCGCCTGGCCGCCGCCGACGCGCTGGCGCAGCGCTTGCTGGACTTGCCGTTCGCGCCGCAGCACGGCCACGTCGCCGGCTATTGGGCGATGGACGGGGAGATCGCGCTGCACCGCTGGCAACTGCGCCTGCCGGCCAGCGTGCAGTACTGCCTGCCGGTGCTCAGCGGCAAGACCCTGCGTTTCGCGCCGTGGCGCCCGGGGCAGCCGCTGACCGCCAACCGCTACGGCATTCCCGAACCCGAGGTCGCCGCCGCGGCGACCCTGGCGCCGGAGCAGATGGCGCTGGTGGTGGCGCCGCTGGTCGGCTTCGACGCCGGCGGCCGCCGCCTGGGCATGGGCGGCGGCTGGTATGATCGCAGCTTCGCATTTCGCCAGCGGCAAATGCCTCCGCCCTGGCTGGTCGGCGCCGCCTTCGCGGTTCAGCAGGTCGCGGCGCTGCCCGTCGCCGCCTGGGACGTGGCGCTGGACGCGGTCTGCACCGACTCCCTCACCCTGCTGACCGCGACCGATTTCCCCGCATGACCGCACGCAAGCGCTACTGGCTGATGAAGTCCGAACCGGACGCCTTCTCGATCGACGACCTGCAGCGGGTCGGCAGCGAACCCTGGAACGGGGTGCGCAACTACCAGGCACGCAACTTCATGCGCGACGGCATGCAGGTCGGCGACGGCATCCTGTTCTACCACTCCAACTGCAAGGTGCCGGGCATCGTCGGCGTGGCCACGGTGGCCAGCGCGGCGTATCCGGACGCCACCCAGTTCGACCCGACATCCGACTACCACGACCCCAAGGCCACGCACGAACAGCCGCGCTGGTACCTGGTGGACGTGGCGTTCGAACGCAAGCTCGCGCGCACCATCGCGCTGGACGAGATCAGGCAGCACGCCGACGCGCTCGGCGAAGGCTTCCCACTGACCGCGCGCGGCAACCGCCTGTCGGTGTTCCCGGTCAGCGCCGCGCAGTGGAAGCTGCTGTTGGCGCTCGAATAGCCGGGATTGGGGATGGGGGATTCGTCCCTGCCCTGCGCGCCTGCCGCATTTACCAATCCCGCCTTTCTACAGCCGAATGGCTGGTCATCCCCAATCCCCAAAATCCCCAATCCCGAGCCCCCCATGTCCGAAAGCAAACGCCTGGCCGCCGAGAAAGCCATCGAATACGTCGAAGACGGCATGATCGTCGGCGTCGGCACCGGCTCCACCGTGGCCTACTTCATCGACGCGCTGGGCCGCATCGGCCACCGCATCAAGGGCGCGGTCTCCAGCTCCGAGCAGAGCACCGCGCGCTTGCGCCAGCACGGCATCGAGGTGCTGGAGCTGAACCACACCGGCAACCTGGCGCTGTACGTGGACGGTGCCGACGAGTGCGATCCGAACCGCTGCCTGATCAAGGGCGGCGGCGCCGCGCTGACCCGCGAGAAGATCATCGCCGAGGCCAGCGAACGCTTCGTGTGCATCATCGATCCGAGCAAGCAGGTGCGCACGCTGGGCGCGTTCCCGCTGCCGATCGAGGTGATCCCGATGGCGCGCAGCCTGGTCGCGCGCGAGATCCTGGCGCGCACCGGCGGCCAGCCGGTGTGGCGCGACGGCGTGGTCACCGACAACGGCAACGTGGTGCTGGACGTGCACCACCTGTCGATCACCGACCCGGTGGCGCTGGAGCGCGAGCTCAACCAGATCCCCGGCGTGGTCTGCGTCGGCCTGTTCGCGCGGCGCCCGGCCGACGTGGTGATCGTCGGTGGCGAGCCGCCGCGCGTCCTTTGACGCGCGCGGGATTCGGGATTAGGGATTGGGGATTCGCAAAAGCCGAAACCCCTTCAGGCCGCAGCTCCCCGCCGTTGCCAATCCCGAATCCCCAATCCCCAATCCCGGCTCTCTTGACTCGCCACGCACCATGCAACAAGGTGCGCGCTGATCCCACCTTCCCCGGCAATGCCATGTCCCTGTTCCGCGCTGTGTTGGTCCTCGTCCTGCTGACCCTCAGCGGCTGCGCCAGCGCTGGCGACCACTGGGTGGAACTGGGCGGGCACCGCTACCAGGTCGAGCTGGCCCAGGACGATGCGACCCGCGCGCGCGGGCTGATGTTCCGCGACCAGATGGACGCCGACCACGGCATGCTGTTCATCCACGACCGCGAGGAACCGCAGGCGTACTGGATGAAGAACACCAAGATCGCGCTGGACATCCTGTACTTCGACAGCCAGCGCACGCTGGTGGCGCAGCAGCGCGACGTGCCGCCGTGCTCGGCCGGCAATGCCTGCCCGCCCTATCCCAGCAACGCGCCGGCGCGCTACGTGCTGGAGCTCAACGCCGGCCAGGCCGCGCAGCTCAAGCTGCAGAACGGCGCCGAACTGCGCTTCGGCCCGGGGATCCCGAGCGCCCGCTGAGCCGCGCCGGCGTCGGCAAAAGCGCCGTCGCCGTCGCGCTGAACCCGACACCGCTGTCGGGAACCCCCGGACTTGATCGCGTCGCGCTTTGCGGCCAGTCTTGGGCCATGGTCGACCGACTGACATTGCCGAGCTGGAATACCCTGGCCGCGCTGGACGACGACGCGTTGCCGCTGCTGGCCACCGCGCTGCTGATCGCCCGCGACGAGTATCCGGAACTGGATGCCGACCACTACGCCACGCTGGCGCAGAACCATGCCGAGCACCTGCGCCACGAGGTGGCGATGATCGAGCCGTGGCCGCTGAAGATGGCCGCGATCAACCGCCACCTGTTCGAGGAACTCGGCTACAGCGGCAACCACGACGAGTATTACGACCCGCGCAACAGCTACATGAACGAGGTCTTCGAGCGCCGCCTGGGCAACCCGATCTCGCTGGCGCTGGTGCAGATGGAAGTGGCGCGGCGGCTGGACATCCCGCTCGACGGGGTGTCCTTCCCCGGGCATTTCCTGGTGCGCCTGCCGGTGGACGACGGCCTGCTGGTGATGGACCCGTTCAACGGCGGCCGCCCGCTGGCGGTGGAAGAGTTGCGCGAACGCGCGCGCCCGCACCTGGGCGGCGAGACCCCGGACGACCGCGCGCTGCTGCAGATCCTGGACCCGGCGCCGCACCGCGCGATCCTGACCCGGGTGCTGCGCAACCTGCACGGCGTCTACGCCGAACGTCACGAATGGGACCGCGCCGCGCGCAGCGCCGACCGCGTGCTCAAGCTGATGCCCGACCAGCCCGAAGCCCTGCGCGACCGCGGCCTGGCCTACCTGCAGATGGACTACGTGCCCGGCGCGCGCCGCGACCTGGGCCGCTACCTGCAACTGAACCCGGAAGCCAGCGACGTGCTGCCGATCCGCGAACGCCTGGTGGAACTGAGCGCGCGCGCGCAGCGGATGCATTGAGGCTGGGAATGGGGAGTGGGGAATCGGGAATGGAAAAAGCGGCTGCCCTGGGGCTCAAGGTTTGCTGGCTTGACCAAGCGGTTAACAGGTAACCGACCGAATCGTGCATTCGAGCCCGCGGGCGGGCAGCACTGCCCGACCTATGACCTTGCAGCAATCCGACAGCTCGGCATCGCTATTTACGCCCGGTGCGCCCCAAAAAAGCACTCTGCCTCACGAGGCCTACAGGCAGGGAGCGGCTGTTCCCATTCCCGATTCCCCACTCCCCATTCCCAGCTTCAATCCATCTCCACCATCTCGAAATCGTCCTTGGTCACGCCGCAGTCCGGGCAGGTCCAGGTGTCGGGCACGTCTTCCCAGCGGGTGCCGGGGGCGATGCCTTCTTCCGGCAGGCCGTCGATTTCCTTGTAGATGAAGCCGCAGACGACGCACATCCAGGTGCGGTAGGTGGTGGCAATGGCATCGCTCATTGGATAATCGCGGGTCTACGGGCCGGACGGAGCGGCATTGTCCCACCCTCGCCTGCACACCGGAAGGCTCCTCCATGAATGCAGCATCGCCACCCCGCGGCGTCTACCTGATCACCCCCGACGAGGCCGACGGCGAGCGCCTGCTGGCGCGCGTGGCGCCGCTGCTCGGCCACGGCCCGACCTGGCTGCAATACCGCAACAAGCGGGCCGACGCGGCGCAGCGCCTGGCCCAGGCGACGGCACTGCAGGCGCTGTGCGCGCACGCCGGCGTGCCGCTGATCGTCAACGACGCTGTGGCCCTGGCGCAGGCGGTCGGCGCCGCCGGCGTGCACCTGGGCGAAGACGACGCCGACCTGGCCGCCGCGCGCGCAGCGCTCGGTGCCGACGCGCTGATCGGCGCCTCGTGCTACGACGACCTCGCCCTGGCCCGCGCCGCCGCCGCCGCCGGCGCCAGCTACGTCGCCTTCGGCGCGTTCTTCCCCACGCGCAGCAAAGTCACCACGCGCCGCGCCGACCCCGGCCTGCTGCGCGATGCCGCGACGCTGGGCCTGCCGCGGGTCGCGATCGGTGGGCTGACCCCCGACAACGGCCGTGCCCTGGTCGCCGCCGGCGCCGACCTGCTGGCGGTGATCAGCGGCGTGTTCGACGCCGCCGATCCGCGTGCGGCCTTGGCCGCCTACCGCGCCTGCTTCGACTGAGGCGCGGTGCCGGCGCAGGTATCGAATGCACCGCTGGCGGGGCGCTCCTGGGGCGAAGCCTCGCGCCTCCAAACTCCGCGAGGCGCTTCGCGTCCGTACCCTCACCCCAACCCCTCTCCCGGCGGGAGAGGGGCTAGTGGCTCTTCCTTCTCCCCTCGGGAGAAGGTGCCCCGCAGGGGCGGATGAGGGTACGGACGCAGCCTCGTGCACCCAAACGCCGCGAGGCGCTTCGCGCACGTACCCTCACCCCAACCCCTCTCCCGAGGGGGAGAGGGGCTTTAGAACCATGCCCGCTCAGAAGTCGTAGCTGAGCGTCACCCGCGCCGAGCGCGGCGCCTGGTATGCCACCGCCTGGTTCCACAGCGGATTGACTTGGCCCGGGTTCAGCTCGGAGAACGGATAGACGTTGGTCACCGTCTGCCGGTTGGTGACGTTGAACACGTCCAGGCTCAGCGCCAACTTGCCTTCGGCGAACTTCGGCTTGTAGGTCAGGCCCAGGTCGAGCTGCGCCACCCAGCCCAAGGTGCCGTGCGAACCCGGCGGCGACGGCTCGCCGGTGCCGGTGGCCGGGTTGTAGCAGTAGTGGTAGGTGCCGCCGGTGACGCTGGCATTGGCATAGCCGGCCGGATCGCGGTCACCGGCGTCGTAGTTGCTGCCGTAGTAGTAGCCCAGGCACGGCCGCGGCGCGCCGGAGATCAGGCTCAGGTTGGCGGACGCGCCCCACTCCCCGGTCAGCTGGTAGAAGCCGTACACCTTGAGCTGGTGGCGGTGGTCGTTGGACTGGTTGCCATTGACGTTCTCCATCAGTGCCGCGTGGTCCCAGCTCTGCGTGGTCGAGGTCGCCGCCTGGCCCTGGTAGCTGCCCAGCGCGCCGCCGGTGCGCCACAGGTCCGAGCGCAGCTGGCCTTCGGTGGTGCCGTAGCTGTGCGCCCACACGTAGCTCATCTTGCTGTACCAGCGGCCGTCGAACGGACGCTCCAGGTTGAATTCCAGCGCCGAGTAGCGGCGCTTGAATTCGGGGTAGCCGCCCTGCTCGCGGGTCACGGTCAAGGCGTGCACCTGGCCGTCGGTGCCGATCACCCGGTAGGTGTTGGTCTTGCCCGGATTGATCAGCGCCGCGCTGGCGTTCCTGGTCCAGTCGATGTCCACGCCCGCCGCCGCCGCGGCGGCCACCAGGCCGGTATTGGAGTTGTCGAGGTTGGTGTCGTCGATGCCGTCGTTGAGCCGGCGATGGGTGCCGCGCACGCCGAGCACCCAGTCGTTCGGCAGCACCTTGGTGAAGCCGAGGATGAGCTCGTCCTGGTTCTCGCCCTTGATGTCCTCGGCCACCGCGGTACGCACGTCGGCGAGCCGGCCGAAGCGCGAGTTGGCCGATACCGGCGGCGCCAGCTGGGTGGCCAGGATCGGCGTGCCGTCGGCATTGATGCCGCTGTAGGTGTAGTAGGTGCTGGTGGACACCGCCGGGGTGAACAACCCCGCCGGCGACAGCGGCAGGCCGAGGTAGTAGCGGCCGATGTTGCCGTACACCTTCAGGCTGGAATCGCCGTTGACGTCCCAGCTGAAGCCCAGCCGCGGCGCCCACTGGTTCTTCAGCTCGATGTAGGCCTGGCCGAACGGGGTGTAGTTGGTGAAGCTGTCGTTGCGCACGCCGAGCGAGAGCAGCAGTTTGTCGGTGACCTGCCAGTGGTCTTCGAGGTAGTACGCGGTCTGCTTGGCGTCGTAGGAATACAGGTTGGTGGCGATGTCCTTGGTGACGTAGTAGCCGGTGCTGCCGTAGGTGGGATCGGCCAGGCCCGGGCTGGGCACGCCGATGCTGCCGTCCTCGGCCACCGAGCCGCTGACCTGGCCGCCGCTGTTCGCGCCGTACGCATCCGGGGTGTAGCCATAGGTCCAGGCATAGCCCGGGCCGGAACTGTACGTGCCGATGTTGATCGCCTCGCTCTTCTGGTTGTCGATGCCGACGTCGATGCTGTGCGCGCCGAGCCGCCAGTTGAGGTTGAGGCGCAGGTTGTCCTTCTTGTACTCGCGGTCCGGATCGGTGATCGAGACGACTGTCTGCGCGTTGGTGACCGGGACGCCGCCGGTGTAGGCCGGGTTCTGGTTGTCGACGCTGTTGAGGTACGGGCCGTTGCCGGCGTCGTAGCCGATCGCGGTGAGCTTGTTGGGCAGGCGTTCCTTGCCGTACAGCGCGGTCAAGGTGAGGTTGTCGCCGAAATAGCCGGTGTACTTGCCCATCAACAGGGACGGGCCGAACTCGTTCTTGGCTTCGCGGCCCTTGTAGCTGCCGACCTCGCGGTTGACGTAGTCGTAGCCGTAGATGTTGCCGTTGGTGCGCGCCTTGTCCTGCGCGCCGGTGAATTCCAGCAGGTGGTTGTCGCTGATCTGCCAGTCGATCTTGGCGTAGGCGCGGGTCTGCTTGTAGTCGTAGCGCGTCCACGGCGAGCCGGAGATGCCGCCGGAGGTGACGCGCGCGTCGGCGACGCGGGTGCCGCTGGAATCGACCTGCTCCAGGGCCAGGAAGAAGAACAACCGGTCCTGCACCAGCGGGCCGCCGACATAGGCGCTGTAGGTGGTCTGGTCGGCGGTGGTCTCGCTCAGCGGCATGTAGTTGCCGGCGGTGTACCTGGCATTGCTCGGATCCCAGTACACGCTGTCCTTGCGGAAATACAGATCGCTCTGCCGGGCGCTGAGGCTGTCCGGCTGCCAGATCACCGCCGCGCCGAAATGCCACTCGTTACTGCCGCGCTTGCCGACCTGGCTGATCACGCCGCCGTTGGAACGGCCGTATTGCGCGCCATAGCCACCGGTGAAGATTTCCTGCTGGTCGATCGCGCCGTACGGCAGGGTCAGCCCGCCCAGGCTGCTGGCCGGGTCGGTGGTGTTGAAGCCGTTGAGGTAATAGGCGTTCTCGCTCGCCGCCGAGCCGCCGAAGCTGGCCAGCGAGCCGCCGAGCGCGCCGTTGTCGTAGCCGCCGCTGTTGGCGACCACGCCCGGAGCCAGCAAGGCAATGGCCTCGGCGCTGCGCCCGAGCGGCAGCACCGCCAGTTGCTCGGCGGTGATCACGGTGCGGCTGTCGACGCTGGCCACGTCGATCCGGGCCACGTTGCCGGCCACCACGTTGACCGCGTCCAGGGTCTGCGCCGGGCCGCCGAAGCCGACCTCGGTGCCGGCACCGACCACCAGGCTGATGTTCTCGCGCGTCTCCACCACCTGGCCGTCGCGCTTGAGCGCGACCGTGTAGGTGCCCAGCGGCAGGTTGCCCTGCGCGTAGCGGCCGCGGTCGTCCACCTTGACCTCGCGGCTGAAGCCGCTGGTGTTGGTGATCAGCACGCTGCTCTGGCCCGCGCCCGGCGGCACGCTGCCGACGATGCTGCCGGTGGTGGACTGCGCATAGGCATGGCCGGCGGCAAGCGCCAACGCGAGCGCCAAGGCGCTCTTGCGGATCGTACGGTGCATGCTCTCTCCCCGAAGATGGAAATCGTTGGCAACCCAACGAAATGCAGGCGCGACGCCAGTGGCGAACCCGCTGGAACACTGTGGAAAATCCGCCCGTTGCATGCCCAATCACCATTGGCTATCAGGTCATGCGCCCCCCTGGACGCTCCGATAGTAGGCAGCGGATCACGCGGCGGAGCCGGCCGCAGCGGGTAGGTGCGCGGCGGGCGGGTAGGTGCGGCCGAACGGCAGACGACATGGCACGCGCAGGCGCTAGCCGCGACAATAGGCGGCATCGCGCCGCGCCCGGCCCACCGGCCCACCGGCCCACCGGCCCGGCCAGTCTCGCCAAGGATTCCCCGCTCATGAACCATTCCCGCTCGCACGCCCTCTTCGCCCAGGCGCAGTCGCTGATCCCCGGCGGGGTCAACTCGCCGGTCCGCGCCTTCACGTCGGTGGGCGGCGAACCGTTCTTCGTGCAGCGCGCCGACGGCCCCTATCTGTACGACGTGGACGGCAACCGCTACATCGACTACGTCGGCTCGTGGGGGCCGATGATCGCCGGGCACAACCACCCGGCGGTGCGCGAGGCGGTGCAGCGCGCGATCGGCGACGGCCTGTCGTTCGGCGCGCCGTGCGCGGCCGAGGTGACGATGGCCGAAACCATCACCCGCCTGGTGCCCTCGTGCGAGATGGTGCGCATGGTCAATTCCGGCACCGAGGCCACCCTGTCGGCGGTGCGCCTGGCGCGCGGCGCCACCGGGCGCAGCCGCATCGTCAAGTTCGAGGGCTGCTACCACGGCCACGGCGACTCGTTCCTGGTCAAGGCCGGCAGCGGCATGCTGACCCTGGGCGTGCCGACCTCGCCCGGCGTGCCGGCCGGCCTGAGCGAACTCACCGCCACGCTCAGCTACAACGACTTCGAAGGCGCCACCGCGCTGTTCGATCGGATCGGCGGCGAGATCGCCGCGGTCATCATCGAGCCGGTGGTCGGCAACGCCAACTGCATCGCGCCGCGCGCAGGCTATCTGCAGCACCTGCGCGACCTGTGCACGCGGCACGGCGCGCTGCTGATCTTCGACGAGGTGATGACCGGCTTCCGCGTGGCGCTGGGCGGCGCGCAGGCGCACTACGGCGTGGTCCCGGACCTGACCACGTTCGGCAAGATCATCGGCGGCGGCATGCCGGTCGGCGCCTATGGCGGCCGCGCCGAGCTGATGCGGCAGATCGCCCCGTCCGGGCCGATCTACCAGGCCGGCACGCTCAGCGGCAATCCGGTGGCGATGGCCGCCGGCCTGGCCATGCTGGAGCTGGTGCAGGCGCCGGGTTTCCACCAGCGCCTGGACGCGGCCGCCGCCGCGCTGTGCGCCGGGCTGGAGCAGGCCGCCGCCGCCGCCGGGGTGGCGGTCAGCACCAACCAGGTCGGGGCGATGTTCGGCCTGTTCTTCACTGCGCAGAAGGTCGAAACCTACGCCCAGGCCACTGCCTGCGACAGCGCTGCGTTCAACCGCTTCTTCCACGCCATGCTCGCGCGCGGCGTGTTCCTGGCGCCATCGGCGTACGAGGCCGGCTTCCTGTCCAGCGCGCACGACCAGAGCGTCCTGGGGGACACATTGGCGGCGGCGCGCGAGGCGTTCCGTGTGGTCGCCGCCGGCTGAAGCGAAACCGAGAACTGGTCGTGACTTTTGTTTTTGTCGAGAACCTGTCATAAGTTCAACCTTCAGGTCCAACGGACGGCACCAGGGCGGGGGCTCGTGGGATCGGTATGGCGCCAGGGGACTCGTGCATCCGCACGGCAAACCGGCATGCGTCCGATTCCGTCCCGTTGCCCGAGCCGCCGGAAGGCGCCAGGGCGACACCTGCAGACACTCGTGGCGACATGCTCAAGCCTGTCACGCTGTTGGATCCGCATTTCCTGCCGGCCGTGCACGGCAGCCCCGCCATGCCCGACTGGGTGCTGGCCGACAAACTGGCGCCGCCACGCTCGCGCGTGGCCGCGGTCGCGCGCGAGGCGTTGCTGCAGCGCCTGGACCGCGCCGCCGAACTGCCGCTGACCCTGCTGCTGGCGCCGCCCGGGTTCGGCAAGACCACCCTGCTCGGACAATGGCACCAACGCCTGCGCGACCGCGGCGCCGCGGTCGCATGGCTGGCGCTGGACGAGGACGATGCCGATCCCGCGCGTTTTCTCGCCTACCTGGCGCTGGCCGTGCGTGGCGCCGGAGTCGAGCTGGGCATGCCGCTGCCGGCCGCGCAACAGCGCAGCCAGGACGTGGCGGCGGCCCTGCACGGCCTGATCCGCGCGATCCGTGCCGCGCCGCGGCGCCTGCTGCTGATCCTCGACGACTACGACCGCGGCCAGGCCGCCGCGCTCGACGAGGCAGTGACGCGGCTGGTCGAACGTGCCGGCAGCCAGTTGCACCTGCTGCTGGCGACGCGCCGCGCACCGGCGCTGCCGCTGGCGCGCTGGGCGCTGCAGGGCCAGCTGGAACGCATCGGCGCGCGCGAACTGGCGCTGGACGAGGCCGAGACGCTGGCGCTGCTGGGACCGCAGGTGCCGGCGGCGATGGCCTGCCAGCTGCGCCGGCAGACCGAGGGCTGGGCGGTCGCGCTGCAATTGGCCGGGCTATGGCTGGACGGCGACGAACGCCGCCGCGACGACCTGGGCCGGTTCTCCGGACGTACCGCCGAGCTGGCAGCGTATCTGGCCGAACAGGTGCTCAACGATCTTGATCCGGCGTTGCGCGCGTTGCTGCTGCAGCTCTCGCCATTGGAACGGTTCAACGCCGCGCTCGCCGACGCGGTGCGCGAACGCGACGACAGCGGCCGGCTGCTGGAGCGCCTGGCGCACTTCCAGGGCCTGCTGGTGGCGCTGGACGGCGAGCGCGAATGGTTCCGCTTCCATCCGTTGTTCGCCGACTATCTGTACCAGCAGCTGGAGCGCGACACGCCCGGACTGGCGCCGCAGCTGCACCGGCGCGCCGCGCACTGGTTCGATACGCACGGACAGCTGCCCGAAGCGGTGCGCCATGCGGTCCGCGGCGGCGCGCTCGACAGCGCCGCCGACTGCATCGCCCGCGCCGGCACCTGGCAGTTGCTGCTGCGCCACGGCAGCGCCCCGATCCGCGCGCTGCTGCGCCGCTTCCCGCGCAGTTGCATCGGCGAACAGCCGGCACTGAACCTGACCCAGGCCTACCTGCACATGAAGCTGGGCGAGTTCGCGCACGCGCAGACCCTGCTGGAACGCTTCCGCGATTTCCCCGAGCAGGTGCGCGCGCCGTTCGAGCGCGACTACACGGTGGTGGCGGCCTTGCTGCGCGACCTGCTCGACCAGATCTGCGCCAACCCGCGCGGACTGGCGCAGATCGCCGCGCAGGCGGCGGCGCTGGACGAGGACGACAGCCTGGGCCGCGGCACACTGTGGTGCATCTGCGCCACCACCGCGTTGGGCCGCGCCGATTTCGCCGGCGCCGAACGCTACGCGCAGCTGGCCGGCAGCGCGATGCAGGCCAGCGGCAGCGAGGTCGGCGCCAGCTATGCGCTGATCCATCTGGCGCAGAGCCACTACTACCGCGGCCAGTTGGAACGGGCCGAGGCCACCTGCCGCCAGGCGCTGGCCATTGCCCAGCGCCAGCAGCAGCTCGATCCCACCTTGCAGGCGGTGGGCCAGTGCCTGCTGGCGCAACTGCAATGCGAGCACGGCCGCTACGACGAGGCCGCCGACTGCCTGCAGCCGGCGCTGGGCTTTCTCGAACAGCACGACGGCTGGCTGGACATCTATGCCGCCGGCTACGAGACCGCGCTGGTGCTGGCGCGGCAGCACGACCGCAGCGGCCGCGCCGCGCTGGACCTGCTCGACCACATCGACCGCATCGCGCACGCGCGGCACCTGGGCCGGCTCGCCGACCTGGCGCTGGCCTGGCGCCTGCACGTGCTGCTCGACCAGCCGCGCTCGCCCGCGATCGACATGCTGGTCGCGCGCACCGGCGACGAGGCGCGGTTCGCGCACGCGCTGAGCCAGCCGCAGGATTGGCGCTTCCTCGCCGCGCTCGGCTTCGCCCTGGCCCGCTGGCACCGCCTGGGTGGACGCACCCGCGCCGCGCTGGCGGTACTGCAGGGCGTGGAGGCGGCCTGCGTGGCCGCCGACAACCGCGTGCACCTGGCGCGCGCGCGCGCGCGCATCGCGCTGGTGCTGCACGACCGCGGCGAATCCGCCGCTGCGCTGCCGTACCTGCGCCACGCGCTGCAGCATGTGGCCAGCACCCAGGCCTGGCAATGCCTGCTGGAACTGGGCGTGCCAGGCAAGGCGCTGCTGCGCATGGCGCGCCAGCGGGATCCGCAGGCCGCCCCGAACACCACGCTGGCGATGACCATCCAGGCGCTGCTGGACAAGCTGCGCCACGACCAGCACAACGGCGCCGAGCTGTTCAGCGAACGCGAACTGGAGGTGCTGGCGCTGCTGGCGCAGGGCGACGCGAACAAGCAGATCGCACGGCGCCTGGCGCTGTCGGAGAACACGGTCAAGTTCCACCTGAAGAACCTGTACCGCAAGCTGGAAGCTGGCACCCGCGAAGCGGCGCTGGCCAGCGCATTGCAACGCGGCCTGCTGCAGCGCATGGCGCCGCCGGATTCCGCACTGGAGTGAGCGCGGTGACATCGTAATCGCGAGAGTCGTCGCTATTTTATGGGAACGACTCCCACAAGTGGAGTCGGCGCTGAAGCAGGCCGAAGCCTGCGGCGCCGTCATGTTCGGGAAAATCCGCAGCAGGATCGCCGGTCGCAACCCACGGCGCGGCTCAGCCGAACACGAACTTGCCCTTCCACCGCCCAGTGCCCGGGGTTGGTCAGCACCCAGTTGTGGCCCCTCACCGCGGCGGCGAGCTTGCCGCTGTGCTTGAGCGTCAGCGCCACGTCGGTGCAGTCGGCGGCGACCTTGATCTGGGTCTGGTCGAAGGACATCTGGTCGGTGCCGGTGATGGTCACCGCGCAGGTCCTGGCCCAGGCCGCCGGCGCGAACGCGAGCGCGGCGAGGACCAGCAGGGGGACAGCGACTTCGCTTTCAAGATGGACTCCCTGGCAGTGGGAACGGCGCCGCATCGCGCCACGCGCCAGCATGCGCTGCGCGCGCAACGGCGTCGCCACGACTGTCTGCCTTTGCGCAAATGTTTGTCAACGAGGAACGTTCGTGCGCCGCAGCATCGGGCGCAGCACGCCAGCCTAGGCGTTGCGGAAGAATCCATGCAGCGGATCGTGCAACGCCAGCGGCGGCGGCGGCGGTACCGGCAGCGGCCCGCGCTTGCCGGCTGCCACCTGCGCGAACGCGCTCTTGAACCGCGCCATCTCCGCCGCAGTACCGACGGTGATGCGCGAACGGTTCGGCCACAGCGCCCAGCTGCGGCCGACGAACACGCCATAGGTCGCCATCGCGTCCATGAATTCCTTGGCCGGGCGCTTCACGTCGACCATGAAGCAATTGCTTTCCGAGGCGGTGCAGGCATGGCCCTGCGCGCCGAGCCAGCGCACCACGTCGTTGCGGATGGCGCTGTTGAGCGCGCGCCGCTGCGGCACCAGCGCCGGGTCGCGCAGGCTGGCCAGGCCGGCGGCGACCGCGGTCACCGGCAGGCTGTTGACGCTGTAGAACTTCAGCTTGGCCAGCAGCTCCGGCCGCGCCACCGCATAGCCCAGGCGGATGCCGGCCATGCCGTAGAGCTTGGAGAAGGTGCGCAGCACGAGCACGTCGTCGCCGGCGGCGACGCGATCGACCATGCTGCCGGCGCTGTCGGAAAAATGCAGATACGCCTCGTCGACCACCAGCACGCTGCCCTTGGGCTTGTGCGCCAATGCGTAGTCCAGGTCCTTGCGCAGGGTCACCGAGCCGGTGGGATTGTTCGGGTTGCAGATGTAGATCACCCCGGCGTTGGCGTCGGCGGCGCACATCGCCTGCACGTCGTGCGCGTCGTCCTTGCGCAGCGGCACCTTGATCACCTTGGCGCCGTTGCGCGCGGCGGCGCGCCAGCCGGACTCGAAGGTGGGATCGGCGGTGACCAGCGAGGCGCTGGGCGAGGTGAACGCCAGCATGGTGTAGTCCAGCGGCTCGGTGGAGCCGGCATAGGCCATCAGGTGATCCAGGCCCACACCGAGCTGGGCGGCGAGGGTCTGCAGCAATTCCAGCTGCAGTTCGCCCAGGTAGCGGCCGCCGCTGGGCGCGATCGCGGCGATCGCGCGCTGCGCGGCCGGCGACGGGCCGCCGGGATATTCGTTGGCGTTGATCATGACCGGCGTCAGCTCGGCGTTGCCCGCCTGCGCCGCGCCGGACGCGGCCTGCGCCAGCCACGGCGCACCGAGGCCGGCCGCGGCGGCGACCAGCGCCGACTCCTTGAGGAACGTGCGGCGCGAACGCGACGGTTGCTGCATGACGGACTCCTTGGAAGACAGGGCGAAGAATCTACGGACGCACCGCGACCACTTCGATCTCGATGCGGTACAGCGGATTGCCCAGCGCGGCGATCTGGAACGCCGAGCGCGACGGCAGGTTGGGCTGTTCGGCGGTCCCGAAGAACTGCCGGTAACCCTCCATGAACCCGGCGAAATCCATCTTCCCGCCCAAGGCCGGATCGCCGACCAGGAACGCCTGCATCTTGACCACGTCGCGCATGCCCAGGCCCATGCCTTGCAGCTGCGTCTTGATCTGCGACAGCACGCTGACCGTCTGCGCCTTGGTGTCGCCGTAGGCGGCGGGCGAATCCTTCGGCGCGTCCGGGTCGATCGGCCGCGGCACCGCGCCACTGAGATAGACCGTGGTCTTGCCGGCCGGGATCTCCACCGCCGCGGAAATCGGAAAATCGCTGTTGGGAATCTTGTGGCGCACGATCTCGGCGGCGCCGGCCAGGGCGGGCAGCCACAGCGCGGCGCACAAGCCGGCACGCAGCGAGCGGGAAACGGAGCAACGGCGCATGCGGAAATCCTCGCGATCGGAAAAGGGGATGGAAGCGCCCGCGGCTCAGCGCCGCAGCGTGCGCACCTCGTCGGCGCTGAGCTTGCCGGGATAGTCGTTGCCGAACTGGCTGCGCACGTAGTGCACGACCTCGGCGACCTGCTGGTCGTTGAGCATGTCGGCGAAGCCGGGCATGCCGCCGCGGCCGTCGAGCACCATCATCGCCACGTACGGCGCCGCGGCCACCTTCGGGTTGCCGGCCAACGGCGGATACTCGCCGCCGCCGCGCGCGCCCTGCCCGCCGGGCATGTGGCAGCTCTGGCAGATCGCCGCGTACACGGTGGCGCCGGAGGCGGTGGCGAAGGCGGCCTGCGGATACAGCGGGGTGGCATCGGAACTCTGCGCCGCGGCCGGGCCGATCGCCGGCGGCAGCATCAACGCGAGCACGCCGGCGGCGACCGCGGCGGCGAGCATCCAGTGACGGTCCAGCTTCATGCGCGCGCTCCGTTGACGACGCGGCGATGCAGGCGTTCGATCGCGTCCAGCGCCGAGGTGATGGCCCCTTCCTGCCAGGCCGGGATATACGAGGCGTGCTCGCCGGCGAGCGCGATGCGGCCGTCGATCCGGCACAGGTTCTCGTAGTGCTCGGCGCGCACGGCGTCGCTCCACATGCCGAAACAGCCATGGGTGAACGGCACCCGGTGCCAGCCCACGGCGATGCCGTTGTCGAATTCGCGCGGGTATTGCGGATGCAGCTGGGTGCCGTACTCCACCGCCTTGGCCACGCGCTGCTGCGGCGTCATCGAGGTGAACTCGAACGCCTCCAGCCCCCACACGTAGGCGCCGAGCAGCACGCCCTTGCCGGCGCTCTGGAAGCCGGTGCTCGGATAGCTGATCAGGGTGATCGGCAGATCGGTGTAGCTGATGCCGCCGTAGATCGCTTCGTCCTCTTCCCAGAAGCGGCGCTTGAACTGCAGCCCGACCTTCACCGAGGCCGCATACGGCACCTGGCCGATCGCCGCGGCCATCTTCTCGCCCACCGCCAGCGGAATGCGGCTGAGGATCGACAGCGGGATCGTGCACACGCACCAATCGGCTTTTGCCAGCTGCTCGCCGCCGTTTCCATCCTGGTAGGCGACGCTGACCCCGTGCGCGTCCTGGTCGATGCGGGTGACCCGCGCGTTGTAGCGGATCGCAGCGCCGAGCTCGCGCGCGAACGCCTTGCCGATCTGGTCCATGCCGCCGACCGGCTGGAACATCGCGGTCTGCATCTCGTAGTTGTTGCCCGCCGCCAGCGTGGTCCATAGCCGCGAGCGCAGGATGTCCTGGGTGGTGAACGGTTCGGAGAATTGCGGCTTGCCGGACAGGCCGCCGCCGGGATATTTGGCGAAGCCGCGGCGCTCGCTGCTCTGGCGGCCCTTGACGTAGCCGAAGTCCTTGTCCAGCGCGCCCCAAGTGCGCAACGACTCGAGCAGGATCTCCTGGTCCTCGTGCCGCACCTGCGCATCCAGCGCGCCCTGCCGGGTGCTCTTGGCCAGCAGTTCGGCCACGTGCCCCTTGTAGTCGGCGTCGATGTCGCGGAAGCGCTGCGGCTTGCCACCGAAGCCCTGGCGGCTGTGCAGCAGCGCGTTGAAGTTGACCTGCACGAACGGCTCCAGCGCCACCCCGAACTGCTTGCAGTAGGACAGCACCGCCTTGTGGTGGTGCGGGATGCGCCACGGGCCGGGATTGAGGTACATGCCCTCGTCGAAGCCGCACTGCTGCTCGAAGCCGCCCAGTTCGGTGTAGCGATCACCGCCGCGCAGCGTCCAGTTGCGGCCGCCGGGACGTGCGTTGTACTCGAGCACCTGCACCCGGTAGCCGGCCTTGCGCAGTTCGTAGGCCGCGGTCAGCCCGGCCAGGCCGGCGCCGAGCACCAGCACCGAGGCGCCCCTGGCGTCGCCGTCCAGCCGCGGCACGCCGGCGAAGCGCGATTCGGCGGCCAGGCCCAGGCTGTGCATCGCCTGGTACATCATCGCCCCGCCGCCGGCCAGGCCGATCCTGGCGAGCAATTGGCGGCGGGTCATGGCGCCCCTGGTTGTTGCTTGCATCGTCGACATTGCCTCACGGATTGCGGGTTGACCATAGCCGCCGCGCCGGCGGCGCAGGCCGGGTGCGGCGGGTAGGTCGCGATGGAGCGGGTAGGGAGGCCGGCGGGGCACGGCGCGAGCGGGCGCTCCGCTGGCGGACGGACCCTCACCCCAACCCCTCTCCCGGGGGGAGAGGGGCTCGAGCGCGGGGAGAGGGACTCGGGCGCGGCACCGCTCAGAAGCGGTAGGTCAGCTTGGCGTAGTAGCGCGCGCCGAAGTAGCCGACCGGGCTGCCGGTCAGGTACGGCGAGTTGTAGTAGCTGAGGTAGTTCTTCTCGAGGTAGTCGTACGCCGCTGCCGGGATCTTGTCGGGATACGTGTTGAACACGTTGTCGCCGCCGACGCTGACGGTCAGCTGCTCGGTGGGCCGAAAGGTCAGTTCGACGTTGGTCAGCGCCATCGTGCCGATCTTCTGCTTGTAGTACGGCGCGCCGTTGACGTCGACCACGTCGAGCTGGCGCAGCACGCTGTCGGGGAAGATGTCGCCGTTCCAATCGTCGTACGGCGCCACCAACTGGTACTGCGGCCCGTACACCGCCTCGGTCACGCGCAGGCTGAACTTGCCGACGTTGAAGGTGGCGCCCAGGTTGACCCGGTACTTGGGCGCGTTGTTCTCCAGGTTGATCAGCGTCGCTGCGCTGTACATGGTGGCGCCGCCGAGCACGTCCGGCGCCGGCTTGGCGCTGAGCACTTCGGTCTTGTTGTAGTTGGCCGCCAGCATCCAGTCGATCGAGCCCCAGTCGAACTCGGTGATGTAGTTGGTCACCCAGTCCACGCCGCTGCTGCGGGTCTTGAGCGCGTTGTTGAAGATCGCCACCGAGATGTTCTGCCGCGCGGTGGCGTCGAGCGAGCCGCCCGGCGTCGCCGGATCGATGCCGCCGAGGTAGCCGAAGTTGACCAGCGCCTGGCCCAGCGCGGCGTTGTAGGCGGCGTCGGGCGTGCCGTCGCCGTTGGTGTCGCCCGGCTTGCCGGCCTTGGAATATTCGAAGGTACCCACGCCGATGCGGTCGGAGATGGTGATGCGGTAGAAGTCCAGCGTGCTGTCGAAGTTGGGCATCGGCCGGAACACGAAGCCGAGGCTGTAGTTGATGCTGGTCTCCGGCTTCAGGCTGCCGAAACCCAGCGCCGCCGCGGCCGCGCTGTTGGGCTGCAGGGTCGGGGTGGCGCTGGTCGGGCCGACCTGCACCGCCGAGTAATAGCCTTCCTGCAGGGTCGGCGCGCGGAACCCGGTACTGGCGGTGCCGCGCACC
Organism: Xanthomonas hyacinthi; assembly: GCF_009769165.1. Taxonomy (NCBI): domain Bacteria; kingdom Pseudomonadati; phylum Pseudomonadota; class Gammaproteobacteria; order Lysobacterales; family Lysobacteraceae; genus Xanthomonas; species Xanthomonas hyacinthi. The sequence continues at coordinate 2,965,178 of NZ_CP043476.1, read as the reverse complement.
GCGAAGGTGTCGCTGAAGTCGAAGCGGGTGGTCAGCTTGCCGACCAGCTTGCTGCCGAAGTCGCTGTAGTCCTCGTAGCGCCCGGCCACGTCGAGCAGCCACTGCTCGGTCGGGTTGAACACCACGTCGGCGTAGGCGGCGTAGCTGTGGCGGCTGTAGGAGCCGGTGTTGTACAGCGGGTTGTAGCCGGGGAACGAGGACGCGCCGGCGCCGTAGTACGAGGTCGGATCGCCCGGGTCGATGCCGTACTGGTCGCGCCGGTATTCGACGCCGGCATTGAACGTCAGCGGCTGCGACAGGCCGACGTCGAAATCATGCGTGGCATTGAAATTGGTGGTCCACTGGCTGGCCCAGAAGCTGCCGTCGTAGAAATCCTCGGGCGAATAGCCGTTGTCCTGCCACAGGCTGAAGTTCATCGAGTTCAGCGTGTACACGTCCATCTTGTTCTTGCCGTAGCTGCTGGAGAAATCCCAGGACCAATCGGCCAGCACGCCCTTCAGCCCGGCGGTCAGCTCGTAGTCGACCTCGTCGGAGGCTTCGGACGGATTGAAGCCCAGCGGATACTTGTGGCTGACCTCGCCGGTGGCCGGATCGACGTAGCCGCCGTCCTGGCTGGGACGGCGGTAGTTCTCCTCCGACTGCGCGGTCTTCTTGCCATAGCTGCCGAAGGCGTAGAGCTCCAGGGTGTCGCTCAGCACCGCACCGGAGTTGAAGAACAGCGCCTTGCGATGAACTTCCGGCGGATTGAGCCAGGCATTGACGTTGGGGAAGCGCCCGTTGAGGGTCATGCCCTGGACATCGTTGGCCAGGAACCCGGCCATGCTCGGATTGACCGCCGAGCAGTCGGCATAGTTGGCTACGCAGTCGGCGTAGCTGTAGGAACCGAGCCGGTACACGGTCTTGCGGTTCTCGACCTCGGCGCTGAGGCTGAAATACGCCGCGTCGCTGCCGAAGCCGATGTTGGCGCCCCAGGAATCGGTGCCGCCGCCGCCATCCTTGTAGCCGGCATAGCCGGCATCCACCTCGCCGCCCTCGTGGTTTTTCTTGAGGATGATGTTGATCACCCCGGCGATCGCGTCCGAGCCGTACAGCGCCGCGGCGCCGTCGGTCAGCACCTCGACGTGATCGATCGCCGCGGCCGGAATGAACGACAGGTCGGCCGAGGCCGCGCCGGTGGTGGTGTTGACGTTGGAGGTGATGTGGCGGCGCTTGCCGTTGACCAGCACCAGCGTGTGGTTGGGCGAGAGATTGCGCAGGCTGGCGGTGAGCGTCTGGCTGGCCATGTCGCTGCCGGTCTGGTTGGCGTTGTAGGACGGCACCTGGTTGGCGATGGCATTGATCAGGTCGGGCGCAGCCGACTGCTTGAGCATCTCCGCACTCACCAGCTGAATCGGCGCCGGGCTGTCGGTCACCGCCATGTTGGCCTTGCGCGTACCGGTGGAAATAACGGTGATCGCGTCCAGCGTCTTGGCCTCGCCACCCGGTTCCTCGGCCAGCGCCGGCAGCGCCGGCGCGCCTGCCAGCAGCAGCGTCAACGTGGTCAGCCCGTAGCCGTGACCCGCCTTGCCCAACCCCCTGCACACCGAGTCCGCCAGACGATCGGCTTTCAAGCGCTTGCTCATGTTCAAGACCCCCGAGATAACGTGCGAGATAACGTGGATGTGGCGTGGATGCGCACCGGCTTCCCGACCGGTGGCGCCGCGATCGCGGCATGCAGCGACCATAGCCAGCGCGCACGGCCAGGCGATCGGATCCGACGGGTAGGTGCGCAGCGAGCGGGTGGGCGGGGGCGCGCGCGCCATGCCGCGGGTAGTGGCATGCGCCGCCGCGGGTACTGGGTTAATCTCGGTGGCCGATGCTCCGGACTCGCCCCATGTTCCAGCCGCGCCGTTGCATGCGGCGCCAAATACGGTGACCGCGTTGATCCATCCAGGCCCCAGGCTGCTGCTGCTCGACTTCGACGGCGTGCTGGCGGCCTACGCGCGCGCGGCGCGCATCGCGCACCTGGCCGTCCACTGCGGCTGCGATCCGGCGCGGGTGCGGCAGGTACTGTTCGCCTCCGGACTGGAAACCGCCTACGACAGCGGCGACATCGCCACCGCCGACTATCTGCAACGGCTAGGCCAGGGCCTGGGCGCGCGCGTGGACGAGGCCGACTGGATCGCCGCGCGGGTGGCCGGCAGCCGCGGCGATCCCGCCGTGATCGAACGCGTGCTTGCGCTGGCCGGCAGGATCGACATCGGCGTACTGACCAACAACGGCGCACTGATGGCGCAGGCGATCGCGCAGATCGTACCAGCGCTGTTCCCGCTGCTGCACGGGCGCGTGCTGTGCAGCGGCGCGCTCGGCGGACGCAAGCCGCAGGCCGAAGTCTACCGGCGCGCGCTCGACCATTTCGGCGTCGCCCCGCGGCACGCCCTGTTCATCGACGACCTGTTCGTCAACGTGCGCGGCGCCCGCGCGCTCGGCATGCCCGCCGAAACCGCCAGCGGCGCCCGCGCCCTGCGCCGCGCCCTGGCGCGGCACGGGCTGGCGTAAGCACTGCGCATGCGCGCAACAGATTAGTCATTGCAGCAGCTACTGCTGTTGCTGTTGCTGTTGCTGCTGTTGCGTGCCGTGCGGTTGTCGTTGTGGTTGCTTTTCAGCTGTTGTCCCCCGTGAGGCACAGCAAGCAGGGCGGGTAAAACCCCCGCAGGGGGCGACGCGCAGGATGCGCGTCGTTTTCGGCAGGCACATGGATGTGCCTTCCGAAAATTCCCGTCCTGCTTGCGGACCCGCGCGCAGCGCGGGTGTGCCGCCCGGGGGGGTGTTTCTTTTGGTTACTTTGATCAGCCTTCGGCTGCTGTGAAGCGCTTCTTTGCACAAGCAAAGAAAAGTGACTCGCGCAAAGCGCGAAAGCTTTGCTACTGCTCTTGCCGCTGCCGCTGCCGTTGCCACACAACTAGACGACCAACACTACCAATCAACTCAACGCTTCCCGACATAAGCCTGCAAAGCAGCCCGCAACCGCTTCAACCCCTCGGCCACTTCCTGATCGGTGATATTCAACGAAGGCACGAAGCGCAACACATCCGGCCCGGCCTGCAACGTCAACAACCCCTGCGCAGCAGCGTGATCGAGGATCGCCCCAGCCTGCCCCGCATGCGCCTGATTCAGCACCGCGCCCAGCATCAGGCCACGCCCGCGCACCTGCGAAAACAGCGTGAACTCCTCGTTGAGCGCGGCCAGCCCCTTGCGCAGCGCCGCCGCCTGCCGCGACACATTGGCCGCGATCGGCGCCGAGGCCAGCTTGCGCAGCGCCACCCGCGCCACCGCCGCGGCCAGCGGATTGCCGCCGAAGGTACTGCCGTGCGCGCCGAACTGCATCGTCTCGGCGACCTTCGGCCCGGCCAGCAGCGCGCCGATCGGAAAACCGCCGCCCAGCGCCTTGGCCAGGGTCACGATGTCCGGCGTCACCTCGTCCTGCCAGTGCGCGAACAGCGTGCCGGTGCGGCCCATGCCGCACTGGATCTCATCCAGCAGCAACAGCGCGCCGTGGTGGTCGCACAGCGCACGCACCTGCGCCAGGAAGCCCGGCGCGGCCGGCATCACCCCACCCTCGCCCTGCACCGGCTCCAGCATCACCGCGGCCACGTCGCCAGCCGCCATCGCCGTTTCCAGCTGCACGATGTCGTTGAAGTCCACGTAGCGGAAGCCGCCGGGCAGCGGCTCGTAGCCCTGCTGGTACTTCGGCTGCGCGGTGGCGGTGACCGCAGCCAGGGTGCGGCCGTGGAAACTGCCGCGGAACGTGACGACGACCCGCCGGTCCGGCGCGCGGCCCTGGCTGGCGGCCCACTTGCGCACCAGCTTGATCGCCGCCTCGTTGGCCTCGCTGCCGGAGTTGCACAGGAACACCTTGCGCGCGAAGCGCGAAGCGGCGACCAGTTCCTCGGCCAGGCGCAGCGGCGGCTCGCTGTAGAACACGTTGCTGGTGTGCCACAGCTTGCCGGCCTGCTCGAGCAGCGCCGCGCTCAGGTCCGGATCGTTGTGGCCGAGTCCGCACACCGCGATGCCGGCGGACAGATCGATGTAGTCGCGGCCTTCGCTGTCCCACACCTTGGCGCCCTGCCCGCGCTCCAGCACCAACTGGCGCGGGCGGTAGATCGGCAGGTAGTAGTGCTGGCCGAGGGCGATCAGGTCCGCGGCGGAGGAAGCGGTCATCGAAGGATTCCTGGGGGAGACAGCCCATGAGTATAAGACCGCCGCGCGGCGTGGCGGCCGCCGCGAACGGTCCGACGCGTGCCGCCGCGGCTACGGTCCAGCGCCGCTGTTCGGCGCAGCGGCGCAGTGCGCTGCGCACGCGCCGGCGGCCGGCGCCTGCCCGGCGCGCAGCGGCGGTGCGGCCAGGAACACGAAGCCGCCGGCAACCTGGCGCCAGCCCAGCCCACGCCGCCGCCAGTGCAGCAGCGGCCGCAGCACGACCCGGTTCGGCGCCACCCCCGGCAGCCGCGCCAGGTCCTGCGCCAGTTGCAGCGCCGTGGTCGGGTTGAGGTCGTGCACGCCCCAGGCCAGCAGCGCGCAGCCACCGCCCGCGGCCGCCTGCGCGCGCGCCGCCAGCCGCGCGGCGAGGCCGTCCGCGGCAGCGTGCCCGGCTAGTTCGTCGGGCGTATAGGCGCGCAGGCGATGGGCGCGCAGGTAGTGGCCGAAGAAGTCCTGCTCGGCCAGCGCCCGGTACGGCGCACTGGCGGGGCCGAACTTGTACGGCAGCACCACCGGCAGTTCGACCTCGCGGCAGCCGGGCAAGCGCTGCACGACCTGTGCCGACCCGCGCCAGGCCTCGTTGCGCTGCAGCGGCCGGCCGCGCAGCAGCCACAACTGCGCGCCCACCAGCACGATCAGCACGACCGCGGCGATGCGCCCGCCGCGGCTGCGCGCGCTCGGCCCCGCCGCGTCGTACAGCCGCGCCAGCAACGCCCAGGCGAACGGCGCGGCGGTGAGCAGGTTGCGCGCGGAGAACGACGGCGCGATGGCCAGGCTCACTGCGATCCCGCTCACCACCATGCCGGCCAGCACGCCGCCGCACAGCGCCGCGACCCAGTCGGCCTGCGCCCGCGTGCGCCCCGGATCGTGCGCGATCGCGCGCAGGCGCCGCCACAGCCAACTGCCCAGCAGCGCGAGCACGGCCAGCACGGTGCCGCCGGAGAGCAGGTCGCGGCTGGCGCTGCGCAGCTGGCCGTAGAAGAACCGGGCGTCGTTGCGGAACCACAGCTGGTGCACGTCCTGCTGGGTGGCGTGCAGCAACAGCAGCACGAAGGCGACATTGACTGCCAGGATCGCCACGCCGGATGCGAGCAGCGCCGCGCGCAGACGCAGATCGCGCTGCGTCGCGACCAGGAACAGCAGCAGCATGCCGACGCACAGCAGCAGGTAGGAATGGGTGAGGCTGGCGCCCAGCCCCAGCACGCTGAGCGCGGCCCAGTGCGCGAACGGAAACGCGGCGCTGGCCTGCACGCGCCGCTGCAACCCCACCGCAGTGGTCAGCAGGCCGGCCGACAGCAGCAGGCACAGTGCGTAACTGCGCGCGTTCTGGCTCTGTTCGAACCAGAACACCGACACCGCGCCGGCGGCCACGGCGAAGGCCAGCGCCGCCGGCGAGAACACCCGCCGCAGGCCCACCCCGAACACGCCCAGTGCCAGCACCGCGGCCACCGCGCTGGGCAGGCGCAGCGCCGCCTCGCTGTCGCCGGCCAGCTGGCTCCACGCATACAGCAGCACGTAGTACAGCGGCGGGTGGGTGTCGCTGAGCGCGCGCCGCCACAGTTCGGCCAGGCCCTGGCCGTGGCCCATCACGTGCAGGGTGTACAGCTCGTCGATCCAGTAGTCGCTGGCGCCCAGGCCGACGAAGGCAAAGCCGCAGGCGCAGGCGGCGATCGCGGCGAAGGCCAGCGCCGGCCAGCGCGGTGCGGCAGCGGCGGCGGCGGCGCGCATCTCGCTCATTCCTTGATCGCCAGCGGCGCCGGCGCCGCGGTCTCGTGGCACGCCGCGGCATCCACCGCCACCTGCTCGGGGCGCCACGCGGTCCGCTTGGCGGCGGAGTAGTTCCATCCGCCCGCGGCCAGCGCGCCGGCGGCACCGGCCAGCCACCAGCGCAGTTGCAGCGCATGCAGGCCGCTGGCGATCAGTTCGCTCAGGATCGCGCCGCCGAAACAGGCCGCATAGAACATCGCCATGCCGCGCAGCAGGCGCATGCCGCGCAGGCGCCGGTCGCGGAAGGTCAGCAGGTTGTTGCACAGGAAATTCCAGCCCATTGCCGCGCAGATCGCCAGCAACTGCGCCAGCCAGAACGCCGTGCCGAGCGTCAGCAACACGCCCAGCGCCAGCAGATGCACGCCCATGCCGCTGCAGCCGACCGCGAAGAACAGGCTCATCCGCGCCGGCAGCCAACCGCGCGTGCGCTTCTCCAGCAGCAGCGCGGCCAGTTCGGCGAGCACCCGCGCGTCGAGCTTGGAAGCGCCGCCGCGGCGGCGGCGCAGCTGCGTCGGCACCTGCACCGTGTAGGGGCGGCGCCGCGCCGAGGCCAGCACATCGACCAGGATCTTGAAGCCGACGCCCGACAGCTGCGGCCGCACCTGCCGATACCAGGCGCGCCGCATCAGGAAGCAGCCGCTCATCGGATCGGCCACGCCCAGCGCCAGCAGCGCCTGGCTCAGGCGCACGCCGACGCGGCTGAGCGCATGCCGGCAGCGGCCCAGGCCGGACGCGCGCGCCTGCAGATAGCGGCTGGCCACCACCACCTCGGCCTCGCTGTCGTGCATGCGCCGCAGCATCCGCGCGATCAGCGCCGGATCGTGCTGGCCGTCGCCGTCCATGAGCGCCAGGCAGCGGCCGCGGGCGCTGTCCCAGCCGGCGATCGCCGCCGAGGCCAGGCCGCGGCCGCCGCGCCGGCGCAGCAGGCGCACCGCCGGATTGGCGGCCGCGTACGCCGTCACCGCCTGCGCGGTGCGTTCGTCGTCGGAGTCGTCGACCACGATCGCTTCGTAGTCGATGTGCTGCAGGTGTGCGGCGAGTTCGCGCAATACCGGGCCGATGGCCTCGTGTTCGTTCAAGGTGCAGATGACGATGGAGACCGTCGGCGCGGGCTGCAGCGTGGTGGGCGAAGACGAGGGCATGGGCAGTATCCAGGGGCGCAGGGACGTGCGCCGAAGGGTCTGCAGCGAATGTGGCGGCGGCTTGCCGCAGCATGTCGGCGGCACGCACGCACGCGCACGCGCCGGAACATCGCGTCATGCGTGGATGCGGGCGGCGGCGAACGCCAGGAAAAACCCTCCATCGGCCGCCGCCGGCAGGCACGCCCGGCGCCGGCGATGAACGGACAGCGCTCGGATCCGCCGCGGCCGCCGCAGCATGGCCGCGCTGCGCCAGGCCGGCGGCACGACGGCACGCGCCGCACACGGGAAGCGCAGGCCGCGCGGCCGCGTTGTTTGCATCGGATGCTGGCCGGCGACCCGGCCTGGCGCCAGCGGCCGCACGCTTTCTATCGGAAGCCGAATGCAGCCAAGGCGCGTGCCGCGGGCGCCAGCGCGCGCGACACCGGATTCAGCGGGAAGCAGGCTGCCGCGCGCAGTGCATCCGACGCGCGCGGCGGCGGCGAGTCACCACACGCCGGTGTTCGGCATCGATGCCCACGGCTCGGCCGCGGCCAGCGCCTCGCCCTTCTGCAGCAGTTCGATCGAGATCAGGTCCGGGCTGCGCACGAAGGCCATGCGCCCGTCGCGCGGCGGGCGGTTGATGACGACGCCCTGCGCCTGCAGGTGCGCGCACAGCGCGTAGATGTCGTCGACCTCGAACGCCAGGTGGCCGAAGTTGCGCGCGCTGCCGTAGTCCTCGTCCGAGTCCCAGTTGCAGGTCAGCTCGACTTCGGCCTCGGGGTTCTGCGGCGCACCGAAGTACACCAGGGTGAACTTGCCGGCCGCGTTGTCGATGCGCCGGGTCTCGCTCAGGCCCAGGCCCTCGGTGAAGAATTTGCTGGTCTTCTGCAGATCGTGGACGCGGATCATGGCGTGCAGGTATTTCATCGCGACAACTCCAGTGGATGGGGGAACGGGCAGGACCGCCGCGCCTTGCGGCCGCTGCCGCCACGGCGCGCGACAGCGAAGTCCTGGCGCAGGCGCATAGGCTAGCGCCCGCGGCGTGCAGGCGCGGACACGCCGCAGGCGCGGCGCCGCTCAGCGGAAGTAGCAGGCCTTCAACGGCAGCGTGGCCGCGCCGACCGCGCTGGCGTCGGCCATCGCCGCCGCCGGCAGCAGCACCGGCAGCGGCCGCGCCTGGCCGCGGCGCGGCTGGTTGTCGATGCGCAGCTGCGGGATCAGGCGCAGCGCCAGGTCGCGCGGCAGGCGCCCGCCGAACACCACCGCCTGCGGATCGAACGCGGCGGCGATCGCCGAGACGATCAGCGACAGGCCCGGCACCGCGCGCGCGATCCAGCGCTCGAGCGTCGGCCAGGCCGGATCGTAGGCGGCCACCAGCGCGCGGATGTCGGCCAGCACCACCCCGTCCTCGATCAGCATCTGCCGCAACAGCTCCAGCGTGGCGCGCTCCAGGCCCTGCCCCGGCAACATGCCGGCGAACTCGCCGGCGTTGCCGTGCGCGCCGCGCAGGCAGGTGCCGTCGATCACCATGCCGCCGCCGAGGCCGTAGCTGAAATACAGGTAGGCGAAATCGCGGTACTGGCGGCCGACCCCGAGCAGGCTCTCGCCGACCGCGGCGACGCTGCCGTCGTTGTCCACCCATACCGGCAGGCCCAGCGCGTCGGCCAGCCAGTCGCCGATCGCCAGTTCGCCCAGCGCGCGCAGCGGATCGGGCGGATTCATGCGCTTGGCGCCGTCGACGAAGAACCCGGTCATCGCCACGCCCGCGCCCAGCCGCGGCCCGAGTCCGCGTCCGGCCGCGGCCAGCAGCGCCGCGTCGGCCGCGCGCAGCTGCGCCAGCAAGGCTGCCGGCTCGGTCGAGCGCAGCGGATGCTCGGCGCTGGCGCGGACCTGGCCGCTGAAGTCCAGCAGCGCCAGCGCCAACGCGTCGGTGGCGATCGAATAGCCGACGGTATGGCCATGCGCGGGATTGAGCGCGATCGCCGCACCCGGCTTGCCGCGGCCGCCGTGCGCCAGCGAGGCGCCGATGCGCACCAGCCCGCGCCCGGCCAGGCCATCGATCAGGCGCACCGCCGACTGCACGGTCAGCCCGGTGATGCGGCTGAGGTCGGCGCGGGTGACGGTGCCGAACAGGCGCAGGCTGTCGAGCATGCGCCGCTCGTTGTCGCTGAGATCGGCATGCGTGGCATGGACGGGGCGGGAAGCGCGCGGCAGCGAGACGGCGACGGGAGCGAGCATGAGCGAGGTCGGCGGAAGGTCGGGAAAGCATACCGGGCAATGGTGAAATATTTAGGGCCTGTGAACGCGATCAGGCTAGGCCACGCCGTGCTTGGGCGCGCACGCGGCAAGCAAGCATGTCGCCGCGGCGCCGCGTAAGCGCGGACCAACGCGGCGCCGCTCAATCCAGGAACAGATCCGGCAGCAACGGCTGCGCCGGGTCCAGCGCATAGCCGGACAGGTCGCGCACCCCGGCCGCGGCCAGCACCTCGTCGTCGATCAGGAACTGGCCGTGGAACCCGGCCGCGCTGCGCGTCAGCACCGCGTGCGCCGCATCGGCCATGATCTGCGGACGCCGGCCGTTGCCCGCGCTGACGCCCGGGATCATGTTCAGCGCCTCGGTGGCGATCAGCGTGCGCGGCCACAGCGCATTGACCGCCACGCCCTGCGGGCCGAACTCGCCGGCCAGGCCCAGGGTCACCAAGCTCATGCCCATCTTCGCCAACGTATAGCCGGTATGCGGCGCCCACCATTTCGGGTCCAGCGACGGCGGTGGCGCCAGGGTCAGGATGTGCGGATTGGACGCCTGCAGCAGATGCGGCAGGCAGGCCTGCGCGCACAGGAAGCTGCCGCGCGCATTGACCTGCTGCATCAGGTCGAAGCGCTTCATCGGCGTGTCCAACGCGCCGCGCAGCCAGATCGCGCTGGCGTTGTTGACCAGGATGTCGATGCCGCCGAACGCCTCCACCGTGGCCGCGACCGCGGCGCGCACCTGCTCCTCCTCGCGGATGTCGCACTTCAGCGCCAGGCCGCGGCCGCCGGCCGCCTCGACCGCCGCCGCCGCGCTGTGGATGGTGCCGGGCAGCTTCGGATTGGGCACCGCCGACTTGGCCGCGATCGCCACATTGGCGCCGTCGCGCGCCGCGCGCAACGCGATCGCCAGGCCGATCCCGCGCGAGGCGCCGGTGATGAACAGGGTTTTGCCGTTTAAGGTCATGGGAATCGGGAATGGAGAATCGGGAATGGGAAGAGCTTAGCGCCTTCTCACCGCATCCCCATCGAACCAAACGCGCACGCGGCCCGCCTTTCCGATTCCCCATTCTCCACTCCCCACTCCCGGCCCCTCAGGGCTTCGGCCCCTGCCCCTCGTTGTCTTCCCACTTCAGAATGCGCCGGGTCACGAAACGGTACACCGGCTTGCCGGTGGCGAACCACAGTGCGCGCACCCAGGAGTGGCGCTTGAGCAGGCGCAGTTCGACCGGGGTCAGGGCGTGCCGGCAGTACATGCGCTTGTGCTTGAGCAGATGGCGCAGGTCCTCGCGCGCCAGCAGCCGCATCCAGCGCGAGCGCGGCGCTCCGCGCACCGCCAGCTGGAAATCGATCAGCGCCGGGCTGCCGTCCTCCAGCACCAGCCAGTTGGCTTCCTTGGCCAGGTCGTTGTGCGCCACGCCGCACCGGTGCACCTGCTGCAGCAGGCGCCGCGCGGCGCGGAAATAGGCCAGGTCGCCGCGCGGCGGGCGCTGGTACATCGCGTCGCCGGCCAGGTAGCTGCGGTCCAGGAAGGTGCCGTCCCAGCCGCGCAGCTGCGGCGTCGCCGCCATGCCGGCCAGCTGCCGCAACGCCCGCGCCTCGCGCCGCGCCAGCCACCACGCCGGCAGGCGCAGCCACCACGGCGCCGCGCTCAGGTCGCGGCGCACGAACACGCGCTGGCCGTGGCCGTCGGCCTCGCGCACCAGCAGGATGCGGCCGAAGCTGTCGGACTTGAGGATCTGGGTGGAAGCGGCCGGGGCGCGTGTCATCGCGCCAGTTTAAGCGGAACGCCATACTCGCACACTTATAATCCCCGCATGAATGCATCATGGATCGACGCCACCCTGGAGTGGGTCGCAGCGCATCCCCTCCTGGCCGGCGCGGTCATCTTCGCGATCGCGTTCTGCGACGCGGTCATCGTGCTCGGCACCATCGTGCCGGCGCTGCCGCTGCTGTTCGCGATCGGCGTGCTGATCGGCCTCGGCCAGATTTCCGGGCCGTACGCGGCGGCCAGCGCCGCCCTCGGCGCGCTGGCCGGCGACGCGCTCAGCTACTGGGTCGGCCATCGCTGGGGCCATCAGCTGCGCACCTACTGGCCGTTCCGGCGCTACCCGCAGCTGCTGGACCGCGGCGAGGCGATGTTCCGCCGCAATGCCTTCAAGAGCATCCTGGTGGCGCGCTACGTCGGCGCGATCCGCCCGTTCGTGCCGGCGGTGGCGGGGATGATGAAGATGCCGCTGCGCCGCTATCTGCTCGCCAGCAGCGTCGCCGCGGTGACCTGGGCGCTGCTGTTCCTGGGCCCGGGCTGGCTGCTCGGCCAGGCCTACGACGCGGTGGCCGCGGTCGCCGGGCGCCTGTTCCTGGTGCTGGGCCTGCTGGTGCTGGCGCTGGGCCTGGTCTGGGCGATCGTGCTGTCCGGCTACCGCTGGTCGGCCGGGCACATGGACGCGCTGCTGGCGCGCGGGCTGGACTGGTCGCGCCGGCACCCGCTGCTGGGCCGCTACTCGATCGCGGCATTCGACCCACAGCGGCGCGAGTCGGTGCCGCTGGCGATGCTGGCGGTGATGCTGCTGGCGCTGGGCTGGGGCTGGTTCGCGCTGCTGATGGTGGTGGTCGGCCACGGCGAGCCGCTGCGGCTGGACCTGGCCGTGCACGACCTGATGCTGGCGCTGCGCAACCCGCTGGCCGACTACCCGATGACCGCGCTGGCCTCGCTCGGCGACTGGCAGGTGCTGGTGCCGGCCACCACGCTCGGCCTGGGCTACCTGATCTGGCGCCGGCGCTGGATGGCCGCGGCGCACTGGCTGGCGGCGCTGGCCTTCGGCCTGGCCCTGACCAAGCTGCTCGGCACCACCGTGCACGTGGTGCGCCCGCTGGCGGCCAGCAGCGGCTTCGGCTTCCCGTCGGTGGCGGTGACCATGGCCACGATCAGCTTCGGCTTCTTCGCGGTGCTGATCGCGCGCGAGCTGCCCGGGCGCTCGCGGGTGTGGCCGTACCTGCTGTCGGGCGTGGTGGTGACCCTGATCGGCTTCGCCCGCCTGTACCTGGGCGCGCACTGGCTCAGCGACGTGATCGGCGGCATGTTGTTCGGCATCTTCTGGCTGCTGGTGCTGGGCATCGCCTACCGCCGCCGCTTCAACCGCGCGTTCTGGATGAAGCCGCTGGCCTGGCTGTTCTATGGCGGCTTCGTCGCCGCCGCGCTGTGGTACGCGCCGCGCGACCTGGAGCGCAAGCTGGCCAAGTTCGAACCGCCGCCGCCGCCGCCGATGGAGCTGCCGGGGAGCGCATGGTGGCAGGACGACTGGCGGCGGCTACCGTCGCGGCGCAACGAATTCGACGACGACCAGCGCTGGCCGCTGGACCTGCAGGTGGCCGGACCGCTGGCGCCGCTGCAGCGCCGGCTCGAAGCCGCCGGCTGGCGCGTGCAGGCGCAGGCCGGCTGGCAACAGGCGCTGCAACTGCTCAACTACAAGGCCCGGACCGAACAGGTCCCGGTGCTGCCGGCGACGCTGGACACGCAGGTGGAATCGCTGCTGATGCTGCGCCCCGGCCCGCGCCCCGGCGAGCTGTACGCGCTGCGCCTGTGGCCGGCGCCGGCGCGGCTGCAACCGGGCAACGTGCCGCTGTGGCTGGGCAGCGCGCAGAGCCTGCGCTACGAACGCCACTTCAACCTGATCGGCCTGTGGCGCCCGCTGCGCGGCGCCGATCCGGCGCTCAACGCGGTCACCGATGCGCTGCGCGCGCTGCCCACGCGCAAGGACATGCATCGCCCCGCGGATGTGCCGGTGCTGCTGGTGCGCAGCGAGGGCGCGGCGCCGGCCAGCGACGCGCACTGATCCCCAACCGCAAGCAGCGCATCGCCGGCCACGGCAGCGCGGCGGATGCGACCAGGCGCATCGCCACGCAGCGATGCCGCCCTCCGCGGCGCTGGCGCTGGCGCAGGTGAGTCGCCGCAGCAAGCGCCATGGCCGGGCACGCGGCCTGCGGACCGGCGGCAGCGCGCTGCGCTGACCATGCCGGCGTCGGCAGCGCCGCACGCATGCGCCGTGCGTGCGTGCGGCGCCCTCCCGCCTGCAGCCGCGCTTGCCTGTAACAGCACTCATGTACTATCGAACGCGGCAACCCTCGCATCGTTGCCCTTGGCCGAGCGCCATGGTCGACGCTGCAATCCTTCCCGATTGACGTCTTGCTTCTGCACAAGCATGACCCGGCACACGCAGGCCGACCCCATGGCGATGGCGCTGCAGCCTCCGCACAGCGCAAATAGTGACCTTCCCACCTGCTTCGCAAGCACCTCCTTGCCGATCCGCAGACGCACAGCGGATCACCATTCGCCTCATGGGAACCCTGCAAAATGCCTACCTATAATGGATTTCTGGTGCGCGACTCCTTGTCCGACTCCGGCATCGCGCCTTCGAAAGGCTACTGGAGCCAGTCGCCCGACATCATCTCCTCGCCGCTCATCGCCGACCCCCAGCAATTCGCCACGCCTTTCGCCTGGACGCGGGACATGAACGTCCCGGCCGAAGCCGGCTCGCGGATCAATCCCATTTACGTCCGCGCGCAGAATCTGACCGACACGACCCAGCAAGGATGGTGCATTTCCCTGTACCGCTCGCCGGCCTCGCTGTTCCTGAACACGCCCGACTGGGCCCACAACGCGCTGCGCACGGATAAAGGAAACACCTGCTCCCCCCTCGCCTCGACCGACGCCAACGGCATCGTCGCAGGCGCCGACTACTTCGTGCTCGACGGCACCACGACCAGCCCGCACATGTGCTACGTGGCGATCGCGTCCAGTACAGCGACACCGACGCTGCCCAGCACGTTCTCCAGCTTCGACGACTATGTCACGTGGGTGCACGCAAACCAGAACGTCGCCATGCGCAACATGGACCTGGTGATGGATTATCCCGCGCGCACCTACGAAGTTCCGCAGACATTCCAGAACCCGCAAAGCGGACAGGCGCTGGTCGCATTCGAATTGTGCGCCAAGGGTTTCCCGATCGGCACCACCTTCGGCATCACCTGCGCGGCGTTGAAAATCGACGAAACCTGGACGTTCACCACCGACCCGCAGATGCAGGCGGCCTCCTCGATATGCGATCCCGGCGCCGCGGTGGTGATCGTGACCTGGGCCACGCTGCCCGTTTCCGCGCCCAAGTGGCCGGACCGCGCCAGCCTGCAGACCCAGGCGTTCTTCGCGCCGGCTGCCGACTCTCCGCTCGCGGCACTTGGACGGCCCTGGAAGGACTTCGCGCTTGCGGACAAGATGCGCGCCAACGACGGCCTGCTGGTGCCGGTCGGCGACTTCACTTTCGTGCTGCGCGAGACGCTGACATGAGCCAGGCATCGCCGTACATGCCTGCCAACACGTCCCTCGCGCTGCAACTCGATGCAGCCGGCACGGTGAGTTCTCCTGTTTCGAGTCTGGTTCTGAATGGATCCTTTCCGTTCTCGATCGACGCCCTGGTGCGTTTCAAGTCGCTGCCACTCTCACAAGACATGCCGTTCGTGCCGATCGTCAGCCAAGCCGGGATCTTCGAGTTCGGCGCGAGCGGTGCGGAACTGGCCCTGCTGATCTCCGGCATGGCGCCGGCGGTGACCACCACCGCGCCGCTGCTGCAGGGCACCTGGCAGGCGCTCGCCGTCACCTGCAGCGGTTCGCAGGTCTACCTGTACATCGACGGCGCGCTGATCGTCGGCCCCATCGGCATCGGCGGAAGCCCCGGCGCGGCACCGGCGGACATCGTGATCGGCAATCTGTTCGAGGGCGAAATACGCCGCGTGCGTGCGTTCAACGTGGCGCTCACCTCCGATCAGGTGTTGGCGTACATGTATGCCGGCATCGACGATGCCACGGTCGTTTTCGACTACGACTTCAGCGTCAATCCGCCATGCGACCAGTCAAGCAACAAGTTCCCGGTCGCGGTGGCCGGCACCGCCGCAATGATCAGCGAGGTCCCTGCGCTCAGGCTGCAGGCCACGTCGTACGCTCGCCCGCTTTACCAAAAGCAGGTCAACCCCGGCGGCGGCCTGATCGATCCCTATACCGTCCAGGCCGATGTCTATATCAGCGACAGCAGCCTCAGCAACGACCAATACATCTTCATAAACGGAGACATCGAAGATTCCAGTGGCATGGGCCTGTTCCTCCGCTACAACGGCAGCAACGGCTTCAACGTCATTTCCGAGCGCGGCGCGAGCTGGGTCGGCGATGCGCTGACCTCCACCGCGGTCATCCCCCTCAACCAGTGGTCGAACATCGCCACCACCTTCGATGGCACCACGCTTTGCCTCTACATCGATGGCGCATTGGATGCCAGCAAAGCGTTCGGCCCCATTGCCGAAGCCGCCGAGAGCAGCTACCTGGTGATCGGTGCGGCGCGCAGCGTGGGACAACCCACCGGCGCCACGCCGCTGCAAGGGTACATCGCCAGCGTCGACGTCTGGAATCTTGCGCTGACTGCCGCAGATATCCAGTTGCATCTGGCAGCCGCGCCGCCCGTCGATGCCTCCGGACTGCTCGCCCACTACGATTTCACCCTGTCGCCTGCGCGCAACCTGGTCGATGGCCATCCCATCGGACTGGTGGATGGCGCCCGAATCGATACGCAAATCGCGAGCGTCTCCGCGCAGACGGTCGTTCCAGGCGCCGCGTTTACAAGCCGCCGGCCGCGCCAGACCACCGCCTCCACTTATCCAGCCAATCGTGAGGACCTGATCGCCGCGCTCAATGCCGAACTGGAGGCGGCCAGCTCGGCGCTGGACGCAGACTCGCCGCACGTGAAAGCGCAACGCGCCTGGACCGCAACCATCGTTGCAGACCTTGCCCGCAGCGAGGCCTTGCCCTTCATGATTTCGTCCGAGATCCAGGGCGACGCGCACATCATTTACGTCGACCAAGGCGGGAAGCGCTGGGAAGCAGGCCGCGCCGTGGGCCTGCCCAACGACGACATCACGGTCTGGAAGGCACAGCTGGTCTTCACCGTCGTCTTCGGCGTGGTCGACCTCGTCAGCGGACTGAAATGCGACTTCACCCAGCAGGGCAGGGCCTATATCGGGAAGATCCTGACCGACCCCAAAATAGCCGCCAACCTGTCGCTCGGCGCCGCCATGACCGGCGCCGGAATTTTCGAAATCGTCCGCCAGCTCTACAACGGCGGCTATCTGCGTATTCTGGTCGGCTTGCTGGTGAGCGTCGGATACTGGGCGCTGCTCAGAGTCGTGGCGAGGCTCATTCTGGTGTTTTCCGGCATCACCGTGGCGGCATGGGTCGTCTCGCTCGCGTCGACCGCGCTGGCCTTCGCCACGGTCTACAAGAGCAAACCGCAACCTCCACCAAGCCCCGATCCAGTCGATCCGTTGCCGCTGATTCAAATCATGGAGGTGCGGCTGGCCTTCGACCCGACCCAAACCCTGCGCAATTCGCTGGCGTTCTACGCCGATCCGCAAGTCGCTCGCTTGGCCGCCGTCGATGCGAGCAGATGCCCTGGCGGCTGGTATCTGCTTGACGACACCAGAACCATCTGCATACAGGCGCGGTTCGCCGCCGAGGCCGAATTCAACGGCACCGCAAACATCCAGGCGACCGGCAGCGTCGAATTCGGCCAAAGCAATACGGTCGAGGTCGCATTCATCAATGGCGTTTCCGGCTATATCCAGTTCCAGTTCGCCAACAATGGCATCGCGCTGGGCGGCATCCGGGTCAGCAACGCGACCCTGGCCTGGAACGGAACCATTGGCCCAGCCCCATTCGATTTCGGCACGACCAACCACAGGATCTACGTCGCGTTGAAGCGGCCGACTTTTCCTTGGATAGAGTTCGGCGACAATACCCAACGCGTGTGGCAGAGCGTTCTGGAGCACGCATGCCAGTGGGCGCAAGGCGCCCTGCAGGCAGACGCCGCGGCGGCGGCCATCACCACCTGGGTCAACAACAGCGGCCTCAGCTACGACAACGTCCGCGGCGCGGCTTCCTATGTCGAAATCGTCAACGGCAGCAGCCAATTCAATCTGAGTTCATTCGTCCGCTTTCTGAGCGGATCGGCCTTCAGCCCACGAACGGTGAATTGCACGGACTGCGCCACCATCGTGACCACGTTCGCCAATGCGCTTGGATGCGAACTTTTCGCGGCAGTGATGAAAGACCCTCAAGGCAACGGCTTTGCGACCAACACGATCATTGCAATAGGCTCCAATGCGTTCGGCCCCACATTCCCCGGACGCCCAAGCCAGGGCCGTTTTTCCTACCATGAGGTCGCATGGAGAGGATTCGGCGGCGGCGACGAACCGATCTACGACGCCTGCCTGCAGGTCGATGGATCGACGACGCCATGGCCGGGACAGAGCATGCCGACCTTGCCAACGCCCATGACATTTTCGGTGGAAGCCGCCATCCCGGCGCTTCCCATCCCCACGCCATACCCCACGATGTCCTATCGGTCGCGGCTTTGCGCCAACAGCGCCGACGGCATAGGCAAATGCATTCCTTGCGGGTCCGCAGCCAACACCCAATGGGGTCACCGCCGTGTTTTCTGATCGCTGGCGGATACGCCTCGCATTGCTCGGGAGAAAAACATGATCAGCATCGACGAACAACTGAAAACTTCTGCCGCCGCCACGTATCGATTTCAAGAATGGCCGGCATCCGACGATCCAGCGCACGCATATTTCGTTCCGCAGACGAAACGCATCGGCCGCTTTACATTCGAGCAACGCGAAGCGCTGCCGGGTACGCGCGATTTCATCGATTACTATTCCGATACCGCACGCGCGCATCTGCTGCAGGCGACCCACTATCACCGGCCGACATCGGAGGCGGCACGCCAGTTGCTGCTGACGCTGCTTTCCCAGCTGACCGTGGTCTGCCTGCCCGCATGTCCCCGCTCGGCATTGCAGGTGGGAGATTTGAGGTTTTGCGATGATCCTGCACTGGCCACCATGCTGCTCTTCACCCGCTCCAACAGCCTGGCGCGGGTCCGCGTCATCTCTTCCGGCGCCATCGATCCGGCCGACAATCCGGTCGTGGAATTGTCCCTGGCGCTCGATCAAGCGCTCCTGGCGCATCGAAGGCAGGCGCTGAATTGACAGGCGCCATCGCTCTGTCCGCTGCGATCTTCGCCGCCGGAAATGGATGACACGCCCTTAAGGTATCCACGCCAGCAACTGCTCCAGCCGCGCGTGCGGATCGTCTTCCTGCAGCAGCGCCAGGCGCTGGCGCTCGTTCAGCGGCAGCAGTTCGGCCAGGCGCCAGCCGACCCAGGCGGCCTGGTCGAGCAGGCGCGGGCCGGCCACCGGATACGCCTCGGCGGCCTGGTCGAGGATGCTGTCCAGCACGGTCGACAACAGCGCGTGCTGCGGCTGCAGTTCGTCGTCCTCGTCCGGCTCGCGCCAGTGCACGGTGCCGACCACCAGGCCGTTGTCGCGGACCCGGCTGCGCAGCACGTGGAAGCGGCGTTCGCCGCGCAGGCGCAGCACCAGCACGCCGTCGGCGCCGACGTCGAAATCGACGATGCGCGCCTCGGTGCCGTACGCCGCCGGCCGCGCCGGCGCGCCGGTCTCGCTGCCCTCCAGGATCAGGCACACGCCGAAACCGCCGCCGCTGCGGCCGCATTCGCGCACCAGGTCCAGATAGCGGCGTTCGAACACGCGCAGCCTGATCGACGCCCCCGGCAGCAGCACCGCATGCAGCGGGAACAGCGGCAGCGTGCTGCGCTCGTCTTCGCTCATGCGCGCGCTCCGCACTGCGTCAGCGCGCGCATTGCAGCGCCGCCAGGAAGCGCCGCGGCGCGCCGTCGAAGCCGCCGTTGGACATGAACACCACATGGTCGCCGGCGCGCGCCTGCGCCTGCAGCGCCGCCAGCAGCGCAGCCACGTCCGCTGCGGCACAGGCCTGGCCGCGCACCGCGGCGATCACCTTGCCCGCGTCCCAGGCCAGTTCCGGCCGCTGCAGGAACACCACCGCATCGGCCGCGTCCAGCGCCGGCGCCAGCGCTTGGGCATGCGCGCCCAGGCGCATCGAATTGCTGCGCGGCTCCATCGCCACCACGATGCGCGCCGCGCCCAGCTTCGCGCGCAGCCCTTCCAACGTGGTGCGGATCGCAGTGGGGTGATGCGCGAAGTCGTCGTAGACGGTGATGCCCTGCGCCTGGCCGAGCACTTCCAGGCGCCGCTTGACGCTGCGGAACTGCGCCAGCGCCGGCAGCACCGGCGCCGGCGCCACGCCGACCGCGTGCGCCGCGGCCAGCGCCGCCAGCGCGTTCATCACGTTGTGCCGGCCGAGCAGCGGCCAGCGCACTTCGCCCAGCTCCTGGCCGCGGTGCAGCACCGCGAAATGGCTGCCGTCGGCCGCCAGCAGGCGCGCGCTCCATTCGAACGCCGGATCCAAGCCGAAGCGCTCCACCGGGGTCCAGCAGCCCATCGCCAGCACCTCGCGCAGATGCGCGTCCTCGCCGTTGACGATCAGCCGCCCGCGCCGCGGCACGGTGCGTACCAGGTGATGGAACTGGCGCTGGATCGCGGCGACATCCGGAAAGATGTCGGCGTGGTCGTATTCGAGATTGTTGAGGATCGCCACCAGCGGCCGGTAGTGCACGAACTTGCTGCGCTTGTCGAAGAACGCGGTGTCGTACTCGTCGGCTTCGACCACGAACAGCGGCCGCTCCGCCACCGCCACGCTTGCGCCGTCCTCTGCCCGAGAGCCGCCAGCGGCCGCCGCGTGCCGGTTCGCATCGACCGCCGCTGCCGGGCCGCGAGGCGCGCCGCCGGCCGCGGACGCCTTGCCGCCCAAACGTGCGGACACGCCGAAATCCTCGGCCACGCCGCCGATCAGGAAACCCGGTTCGCGGCCGGCCGCCTGCAGCAGCCACGTCAGGATGCTGCTGGTGGTGGTCTTGCCGTGGGTGCCGGCCACCGCCAGCGTGTCGCGCCCGGGCAGCACCCGCTCGCTCAGCCACTGCGCGCCGGAGGTGTAGGCGCGGCCGGCATCCAGCACCGCCTCGACCGCGGCATTGCCGCGCGACAGCGCATTGCCGACGATCACCTGCGTGCAGTCGGCGCCGATGTGCTCGGGCAGGTAGCCCTGCTTCAGCGCGATGCCGAGGTGTTCCAGTTGCGTGGACATCGGCGGGTAGATCGCCTGGTCGCTGCCTTCGACCGCATGGCCGAGTTCGCGCGCCAGCGCGGCGACACCGCCCATGAACGTACCGGCGATGCCGAGAATATGGAGCTTGCTCATGGACCGATTGTCGCCGATCCCCCGACGCGCGCAAACCGGCGCGCAGCGACGACCGGCGCCGTGCCGCAGCTCAGGCGGGCGCACGCCGGCGCTCGCCGCGGTGCGCAACGGCGATCGCGTCAAGCAGGCAATCCCCTACACGACCTGAAGAAAGTTCCCGATAGGCAAATCGAGAGCGGACATCGAAAATGAACGGGCCAGCCGCAGCATCCCTACGGTCCTACTCCCCAAGAGGCCATCCCCAAGGGAGCTCATGTTGCGGGGCCCTGAGCAAGCCCGTTCGCTGGCACCTAACGGTTTCCGGCCTCCCGCCCGCGTCCCCGCGTGGCGGGAGGCGCGGTTTGGCCCGGCCTGCCGCTGGCGGCGGATGCGGTTGGATTCTGTGGAGAGCGAGGCTTGCCGATCCCGTGGCGCGGACGCGCGGCAACTGGAGTTCGCCACCGCCCCGGTCGGGCCGAAGCCCTGCGCGCACCCAGCACGTTGGCCGCGCGCCCTTAGCTTTTTTAGGCGTGGTTTCAACCGCGACCAACGCAGCGCAGAGGGTTCTGGCTGCGGATGCGGTCGCAGCTGAAGCCCCTCCTACAGTGCAGCCGGCCGGCCAAGCGCGAGGCTTCGCAGGAGCGACTCAGCCGCGATCAACGCAACGCAGAAGGTTCCGGCGGCGACCGCGCGGCACGGGGCCGCCTCAGCGGTCGATCGACGCCAGGATGCGCGCCAGCACATCGTCCAGCGAGCCGACGCCGTCCACGCGCGCCAGGGTGCCGCGCTTGTCGTAGAAGCCGATCACCGGCGCGGTCGAATCGTTGTACACCTGCAGGCGCTTGCGCACCGACTCGGGATTGTCGTCTTCGCGGCCTTCGGCCTTGGCGCGGCCGGCGATGCGCTCGACCAGCAGCTCGGTGGCCACGTCCAGCTGCACCACCGCATCCAGCGGCTGGCCGAGCTTGGCCAGCAGTTCGTCCAGCGCCGAGGCCTGGGCCAGGTTGCGCGGATAGCCGTCGAGGATGAAACCGTTGGCGACGTCGTCGCGGCCGAGACGCGATTCGAGCATGCCGAGCAGAATGTCGTCGGAAACCAGGTCGCCGCGCGCCATCACTTCCTTGGCCTGCACGCCGAGCGGGGTGCCGGCGGCGACTTCGGCGCGCAGCAGATCGCCGGTGGAGATGTGCGGGATCTGCAGCTTGTCCTTCAGGCGGGCCGCCTGCGTGCCCTTGCCCGATCCGGGCGGTCCCAACAGAACCAATCGCATCAACCTGACTCCTCGAGGAAATTACCGTGCGCGGCCGGCGGCGTTAGACTCAGGGACCACGCCTGCGCTGTACCGCAAGGTCCCCAGCTTACCGCATCCGGGCAATGTCCCGGCAATGTCCCCACCCCCACCAGCGAGTCCCGACCATGACCCAAGGCACCCTGCTGTACGCACAATCCGGCGGCGTCACCGCCGTCATCAACGCCAGCGCCGCCGCCGTGATCGGCGAGGCGCGCGCGCGCAAGGTCAAGGTCCTGGCCGCGCGCAACGGCATCCTCGGCGCGCTGCGCGAGGAGCTGATCGACACCTCCAAGGAATCGGCCGCGGCGATCCGCGCGCTGGCGCACACGCCCGGCGGCGCGTTCGGTTCGTGCCGCTACAAGCTCAAGTCGCTGGAGGCCGATCGCGCCAAGTACGAGCGCCTGCTGCAGGTGTTGCAGGCGCACGACGTGCGCTACTTCCTCTACAACGGCGGCAACGATTCGGCCGACACCGCCTGGAAGGTGTCGCAGCTGGCCGACGCGTTCGGCTATCCGCTGCATTGCATCGGCGTGCCCAAGACCATCGACAACGACCTGGCAGTCACCGACACCTGCCCCGGCTTCGGTTCGGCCGCCAAGTACACCGCGGTGTCGGTGCGCGAGGCGGCGCTGGACGTGGCGGCGATGGCCGAGACCTCGACCAAGGTGTTTGTCTACGAGGCGATGGGCCGCCACGCCGGCTGGCTGGCCGCCGCGGCCGGGCTGGCCGCGCAGTCGCCGGACGAGGCGCCGCAGATCATCCTGTTCCCCGAGCGCGCCTACGACGAAGCCGCGTTCCTGGCGCAGGTGCGCAAGGTGGTGGACAAGGTCGGCTGGTGCGTGGTAGTGGCCAGCGAAGGCATCCAGACCGCCGACGGGCGCTTCGTCGCCGATGCCGGCGGCGGCACCGACGCGTTCGGCCACAGCCAGCTCGGCGGCGTGGCCTCGTACCTGGCCGGCAAGGTCAAGGCCGAACTCGGCTACAAGGTGCACTGGACCCTGCCCGACTATCTGCAGCGCTCGGCCCGCCACATCGCCTCCAAGACCGATTGGGAGCAGGCGCAGGCGGCCGGCAAGGCCGCGGTGCAGTTCGCGCTGAAGGGCATGAACGCGGTGATGCCGGTGATCGTGCGCAGCAGCGATGCGCCGTACCGCTGGAAGATCGAGCCCGCGCCGCTGAGCAGGATCGCCAACCACGAGAAGAAGATGCCGCCGGCGTTCCTGCGCAAGGACGGTTTCGGCATTACCGAGAAGGCGCGCCGCTACCTGCAGCCGCTGATCCGCGGCGAAGCCTATCCGCCCTACGACCGCAGCGACGGCCTGCCCAGGTACGTGGCGCTGAAGAACGTGGCGGTGAAGAAGAAGCTGCCGGCCTGGGAGGGCTGACGGGGCGCTGGACTCGGGACTCGGTTTACAGCGTGTCGTTTCCGGCGATGCGGGAGAAGGCTGCATTCCGGCATCCCCACTGCAAACCGCGCGACGAGGAATGCGGATGGACTTCGATTGGCACAACGGCCCGATCACGCGCGCAACGCCGGTGGACGAGACCTACCGGAATACGCAGGCGGTGCGCCGCTTCCTCGCCGGCGCATGCCACGCGCCCCGATTCACCGGCAGGCCTGGCCTTCCAGCTTCATCTGCGCAGTGAACTGCGGCACCGGCGCGATCGCGCCGGCCGCCGCCTGCTTCTTCGCCT
Organism: Xanthomonas hyacinthi; assembly: GCF_009769165.1. Lineage (NCBI taxonomy): Bacteria > Pseudomonadati > Pseudomonadota > Gammaproteobacteria > Lysobacterales > Lysobacteraceae > Xanthomonas > Xanthomonas hyacinthi. The sequence continues at coordinate 2,941,600 of NZ_CP043476.1, read as the reverse complement.
CTTCCAGATAGATCCGCGACTGGCCCTGGCCGTCGAGATCCGGCTTGGTCGCCACCGGCTTGCGCCACACCCGCACCACCGCCTGCTGCGACGGACAGGCCGCGCTGGGCACGCGGATCACGTCGTTGAACTTCCAGCCGCTCGCCTCGCTGGGCTTGGCCTGGTCAAACTCCACCAGCTTGGCGCGCGGCTGGCAGGTGGGGCTGCTGCGCACCGCGGAAAACGTGTAGGGCTGCGCCGCATCGCCGGTGTAGACGCCTTCGAAGCGCACGCAGGCCTCGGGGATCTGCCGGATCGTGTGCACCACGCCCACCGCCTGCGCGGCACCGGGCTGACGCTGCAGTTCCGGGACCGGATCGGCGGCCAACGCCGCCAGCGGTGCGCTGGCGCACAGGCCCAGGGCCAAGGTCGAAGCGAGTGCGCGCAGCCGCGCCGGGATGATCGATTGCATCGGCTTGCTCCTTGAAAGCGATGCGCCACGCTGCCACGCACCGACTGAACGCGGCGCCAAGACACCATCGGCGCCTGCCGCTGGCGATGCACAGGACCCGGGCGCATACTCGGCGCGCTCAGGCCAGGTCGCACATGGCGATACGCACCACCGGCGCAGTGCGGCCGCGGAGTCGCTGCATGCCTCAGGCTCCTTCGGTGTGATTCCGCTGTACGTCCCCAGCGCTTGGGCGACATCCACATCCTTGGGAGGGGTCATGCTGGAACGATATGCGGTCACCGTGGCACTGGCGTGCGCGGTCTTGGCAATCCTCTATGGCGTCGTGTCCACGCGCTGGGTCCTGGCCCAGCCCGCCGGCAACGAACGCATGCGGCAGATCGCCGATGCGATCCAGGAAGGCGCACGCGCCTACCTCAACCGCCAATACCAGACCATCGCCGTGGCCGGCGTGGCGCTGTTGCTGCTGGTCGGCTTCTTCCTGAGCTGGTACACCGCCGGCGGCTTCGCGATCGGCGCGGTGCTGTCCGGCGCGGCCGGCTACATCGGCATGAACCTGTCGGTGCGCGCCAACGTGCGCACCGCCGAGGCGGCGCGGCGCGGGCTGGGGCCGGCGATGGACGTGGCGTTCCGCGGCGGCGCGATCACCGGCATGCTGGTGGTCGGGCTCGGCCTGATCGGCGTGGCCGGCTACTACGGCGTGCTGCAATGGCTGGGGCGCAGCGTCGAGGACAGCCTGCACGCGCTGGTCGGCCTGGCCTTCGGCAGTTCGCTGATCTCGATCTTCGCGCGGCTGGGCGGCGGCATCTTCACCAAGGGCGCCGACGTCGGCGCGGACCTGGTCGGCAAGGTCGAGGCCGGCATCCCCGAGGACGATCCGCGCAACCCGGCGGTGATCGCCGACAACGTCGGCGACAACGTCGGCGACTGCGCAGGCATGGCCGCGGACCTGTTCGAGACCTACGCGGTCACCGTCATCGCCACCATGCTGCTCGGCGGGCTGATGGCGGCCGAGGCCGGGCGCAACGCGGTGCTGTATCCGCTGGTGCTCGGCGGGGTGTCGATCGTCGCCTCGATCCTCGGCACCTTCTTCGTGCGCGTGCGCCCGGGCGGTTCGATCATGGGCGCGCTGTACAAGGGCGTGATCGTGTCCGCGCTGCTCGCCGCGGCCGCGTTCTGGCCGGTGACCCAGCAACTGATGGGCGACACCGCCGCCGGCGCGACCAGGCTGTACGGCTGCGCGCTGATCGGCCTGCTGCTGACCGGCCTGATCGTGTGGATCACCGAGTACTACACCGGCACCCAGTACAAGCCGGTGCAGCACGTGGCGCAGGCCTCGACCACCGGCCACGGCACCAACATCATCGCCGGGCTCGGCATCTCGATGAAATCGACCGCGCTGCCGGTGCTCGCGGTCTGCGCGGCGATCTGGGGCGCGTTCGCGCTGTCGGGCCTGTACGGCATCGCCATCGCCGCCACGGCGATGCTGTCGATGGCCGGCATGATCGTCGCGCTCGACGCCTACGGACCGATCACCGACAACGCCGGCGGCATCGCCGAGATGGCCGAGCTGCCGCCGGAAGTCCGCGCGGTGACCGACCCGCTGGACGCGGTCGGCAACACCACCAAGGCGGTGACCAAGGGCTATGCGATCGGTTCGGCCGCGCTGGCCGCGCTGGTGCTGTTCGCCGACTACACGCACAACCTGCGCGCCGCGCATCCGGGCGAAACCTTCGCCTTCGACCTGTCCGACCACACGGTGATCATCGGCCTGCTGCTCGGCGGCCTGATCCCCTACCTGTTCGGCGCGATGGCGATGGAGGCGGTGGGCCGTGCCGCCGGCGCCGTGGTCGAGGAGGTGCGGCGCCAGTTCCGCGAGATCCCCGGCATCATGGAGGGCACCGGCAAGCCGCAGTACCACCGCGCGGTGGACATGCTGACCCGTTCGGCGATCCGCGAAATGATCGTGCCGTCGCTGCTGCCGGTGGCGGTGCCGGTGGTGGTCGGGCTGCTGCTCGGCCCGCGCGCGCTCGGCGGCCTGCTGATCGGCACCATCGTCACCGGGCTGTTCGTGGCGATCTCGATGACCACCGGCGGCGGCGCCTGGGACAACGCCAAGAAGTACATCGAGGACGGCCACTTCGGCGGCAAGGGCAGCGAGGCGCACAAGGCCGCGGTCACCGGCGATACGGTCGGCGATCCGTACAAGGACACCGCCGGCCCGGCGATCAATCCGCTGATCAAGATCATCAACATCGTCGCGCTGCTGATGGTGCCGCTACTGTAGCGGCACGCGCCCGGCACCGGCGCTGGCAGCGCCCCCGCCGGCGCCGGTGCGCAGCGCGGCTACAGGCAATCGATCAAGCCGTCGTTGACGCTGCGCTGGCCATGCGGCAGCGGCGCGAACAACGGATGCTCGCCCGCCAGCGCCTGGTACAGCGCCGCCAGCCGGGTCCGCGGCAGCAGCGGCGTCGGGCACTGCCACAGCTTGGCATCGACCTGCACCTGGCCGCTGGCCGGATCGATGCTGGCCTCGCTGGCGCCGAAGGTCCACACGCACTGGCCGATCGCCCCGTCGCGCTGGCGCACCGAGCAGCGGTAGCGCAGCGGCCGGTAGTCGCTGTAGTCGCCTTCGCAGAAGGTGTCGCCGCAACTCTGGTCGAAGTCCTCGGCCAGCCGCTGCTCCAGATCGTAGAACGCCTCCCAGCCCGCGCCCGCGGTGGGATAGTCGACCGCATCCACGTAGACCTGCTGCTGCGCCTGCGCCTGGGCTGCACCGCAGGCCAGCAGCACGACCGCCAACAGCGGGCCGATCGAACACCGGATTCCCTTCATCGTCTTGCTCCTTGTGGGTGGACTGTGGACATAGCGTCGCGCGCCGGGTGGACGGGCACTATCGGAAACCTTCCCATTCGAGCCGGTGTGGAGTCCGAAACCCGTGTAGGAATAGACCGAGGCTGGGCAGGCGGCGCGCCTGCCGCTGCGCCAGGCGCGGCCAGCGGGCGCCGGATGCGGCAAAACCGACGGGTCCCAGGCCGCCCGCGCTGCATTGCAACAGCCAAGCGACTAGAATGCAGACCTCTTTGAAGCCACTCCACTGGAGCTAGCGCATGGGTCTGGAACTGGTCACCTCCGGCAAGAATCTCCCGGAAGAAATCAACGTCGTCATCGAAATCCCCAAGGATTCGGAGCCGGTCAAGTACGAAGTGGACAAGGCCAGCGGCGCGATCTTCGTCGACCGCATCCTGTCCACCCCGATGCGCTATCCCTGCAACTACGGCTATGTGCCCAACACCTTGTGCGGCGACGGCGACCCGGCCGACGTGCTGGTGGTGCTGCCGCTGCCGCTGGTGCCCGGCTGCGTGGTGCGCTGCCGCCCGGTCGGCGTGCTCAAGATGAGCGACGAGGCCGGCAGCGACGAGAAGATCCTGGCGGTGCCGGTGGCGAAGGTGTTCGAGGGCTACAGCCACATCGAGGACATCGCCCAGGTCTCCGGCCACTGGATGGAGCGCATCGGCCACTTCTTCGAGCACTACAAGGATCTGGAGAAGGGCAAGTGGGTCAAGCTGGACGGCTGGGGCAACGCCGCCGAAGCCAAGCAGATCCTGCTGGACGCGGTCGAGCGCTACAAGACCAGCGCCTGACCAATGGGCGTCGCGGCGGGGGGAGACCCGCCGCGGCTGACCCGCTTCACGTTTTACGAATGCCAACCCTGCCGCATTCCGGCGTTTGGAGTACATTGCGGAACGAATATCCGGGCCGGTCGAGCGTGAACCGGTCCCTTCTGGGGGGAAGTCTCTTGCGTATCCTGTTCGTCGGCGACGAAGCGAGCCTGCCGGCCGAGGTCACCGAATACATCCGCGAATTGGGCGAGGACTGGCAGGTCCAGAGCGTGCTCGACGGCAATGCCGCCATCGCCGCCGCCGCCACCGAGCGCCTGGATGCGGTGATCGCCGCGCCGGCGCTGCCCGACCTGACCACGGCCACCCTGCTCGGCCAGATCCGCACGCTGAGTCCGGAAACCATCCGCATCGTGCTGATCGACGCCGAGCAGAGCAACCGCGCGCCGCCGGCGCGCATCATCGGCGTGGCGCATCGCTTCCTGCCGCTGCCGCTGCCCCCGGAAATGCTGCTCGAGGCGGTCACCAGCATCGAGGAACTGCAGGAACTGCTCGGCGATCCCCGCTTGCGCGCCAGCATCGGCCGCATCGAGAAGCTGCCCTCGCCGCCGCATCTATACCTGAGCCTGATGCACGCGCTGGAACAGGACGACGGCAGCAACGCCGCCGACCTGGCCAAGCTGGTGTCGGCCGATCCGGCGATCGCGGCCAAGGTGCTGCAGCTGTGCAACTCGGCGTACTTCTCCAACGGCCGCACGATTTCCGACCTGCGCTCCGCGGTGACCCGGCTGGGCATCGCCACCTTGCGCGACCTGGTGCTGGCCAGCGAAGTGTTCTCGGTGCAGGCGCTGTCCAACGCCGAACGCAACGCGCTGCAGCAGCGCTCGCTCATCGCCTCGAAGCTGGCGTCGAAGATGCTGCCGTCCTCCAGCGCCGAACTGGGCGCGACCGCAGCGCTGCTGGCCGACATCGGCCTGCTGCTGCCGGGCATCCGCAACGAGCGCGAACCGGCCGCCGCGGGCGACGACGAACGTCCCGGGCATGCCGAGGCGGGCGCCTATCTGCTCGGCCTGTGGGGCCTGCCGATGCCGATCATCGAGGCGGTGGCGTTCCACCGCCAGCCGCAGCGCTCCAGCACCCGCAGCTTCTGGGTCGCCGGCGCGGTGCACGTGGCGATGGCGCTGGCCAGCGGCTCGCAGATCGATGAAGACTATCTGGCCAAGACCGGCGTGTTGAACAAGCTGCCGGTCTGGCGCGAACAGGCGGAAAACCTGATGGGGCTGACCTCGGCCTAGCGGCGGCCAGCGCTGTTCTCGCAGCGCAGCGAAATTCCCAAGGAATCGATGTTCCTTGGCGGCGGGCATGCCCATCGCGATCGCATCGAAGGAATGGCCAGCGCCCTGCGCGGTGCCGCCGATGGCGGCTTGCCGGCGATTCCGGGCATCCGCGCCATCCGCCATCCGCGAAAGCGCTGCAAGCGCCCAGAAGCAGGAATAGCGACTCGGGCTCGCCGTCCTAGGCCACGCCGCTTGCGAGACCGCCGCCATCACAATCGTCGCAGCAATGATGGGGACAGGCCCTACTGCGGTTTTTCTGGGCGACTTCAGTCGCGACAGCTTTATCGGTAAAGCCTGTCGCGACTGAAGTCGCTCCCACAAAAAGCAATCGCCTCCGCCCCCTCGCTTACCGCTCAACCTCTCGCCGCAGCAGCGTTCGGCGGAAACAACAACCCAAAAAAGACGGGCCTTGCGGCCCGCCTTCTTCGTTGCTCAGACGCCGATGGATCAGAAGCGCTGGGTGTACTTCATGTACATGTAGCGCCCGATATCGAAGCCGCCGTAGTAGGCGAAGCCGCTGTTCGGCGCCGAGTACATCAGCGGACCGCGGTGATCGAACACGTTGTTCGCGCCGATGGCGATCGTCGCATCCCACGGTGCCTTCCAGTGGACCTGCAGGTCGTGGAAGGTATTGGAGCCGGTGTGACGCAGCGGATCGGATTCGCCATTGGCGAAGTGGCCCGGAGCGTCGCAGTAGTCCTGCGCCAGGGTGATGCAGCTTTCCTTCATGCCCGAGTAGTAGCGCAGCGTGTAGTTCACACCGAAGTCGCCCATCGACCAGTTCACGCCCAGGTTGGAGCGCACGCGGAAGATGCCCGGCTCGCCGACGCCGCCGATCATGATGTTGTCGCCGGCGTCGTTCTGGCCCGCTTCGTCGTACTTGCCGACGTAGCTGCTCTGCCAATCGATCAGGATGTTGCCGATGCCCATTTCCGGCAGACGGTACTTCACGCCCAGGTCGTAGCCTTCGGTTTCCATCCGCCCGAGGTTGGCCACGCCGTAGCTCATCGCCGAGATGTGGCCGTCGCCGGCACGCGTCACGCCCGCGCAACGCGCGGCATTACCCAGCACGTAGCAGTCGCGCAGGATGCGGTCGACGCTATCGGCGATGATCATGTCCTTGATCTCGTAGCGGTACCAGTCCAGCGAGATGTCCAGGCCCTGCACCCAGCGCGGGCTCCACACCAGACCGGCGGTCTTGCTGGTGGAGGTTTCCGGCTTCAGCTTCGGGTTGGCGCCGCTGACGAACTGGTCGGGGGTCTGGCACGGGTAGGTCGTGCACGGCACGTCGCCCTGGCCGAGCTGGGTGTAGCCCACCGGCACGCCGGCGCCGCTGCACGCCGCATTGCCGTTGACGCTGCCCGCAGCGCCCACGCCGCACGGATCCACATACGACTCGAAGCTGCTGTTCAGGCCGCCATACAGATCGCTGATGGTCGGCGCACGGAAGCCCTGCGCGTAGGTGCCGCGAACCAGCACCTCGTCGACCGGCTTCCAGGTGAAGCCGAACTTGGAGTTGATCGTGTCGCCGAAGTTGCTGTAGTCCGAATACCGGCTGGCGGCGTTCACGGTCAGTTCCCTGGCGAACGCCATGTCGCGCAGGATCGGCACGTTCAACTCGAGATAGAACTCGTCCAGCTTATAGTTGCCGGCCGTGGTCTTGGCGCCCAGCCCGGTGCTCTCGCCCGACTGCGCGAACGCGTCCGGTGCGAAGCGGCCTTCTTCCTTGCGGTGCTCGTAACCCACCGCGATGCCCAGGTCGCCCGCGGGCAGCGTCGCCAGCGTGCCGCTCAGGTTCGCCGTGTAGCTGGTGGTCTTGGTCAGGCCGGTATCGGTGAAGTCCGGGAACAGGAAGTCCTGCAGGTCCGGGTCGGCCAGCGAACCCTGGCCGGCGACGCCGTACGGCAGCAGCGGGTTCCACGGACGGCATGCGCTCAGCGACACGGGGTTGGCTGCGGTGCCGCACTGGGCGACGCCATTGGCGTTGATGAAGGACGAACCCAGCGCCTGGCGCGACGCGATCAGGCTCATGTCGCCGTGACCGGTCTTGGTGCTCTCGTTGCGGTTCCACAGGGCGCCGACGTCCCAGTCCCAGGTCTTGCCGGCGAATTCGAAATAGCCGCTGACGGTCGGCGCGAAGCGCGTGGTCTTCAGCTTGCTTTCGGTGGTGCGCGGCACTTCCCACAGGCGGCGGCGGAAATCCACGTCCTGCCCGATCGGGTTGAACGCGCTGTCGCCGGCCAACGGCGTCTGGATATCGCCAGCGGCCGACTGGTACGGATAGCCGGCGGCCTGCTGGTCGGTGCTGCGCTCGTTGTAGAGCACATCGGCATTGAACACGAGCGCATCGCTCAGGTCGTAGTTCGCGTCGGCGAACACCGACTTACGCTCGATGCCGGTCTGCACCATCATCTGCTGATTCGCGTTGGCGCGCTCGGCCGCGGTCAGCGGGTGGTAGTCGGCCGGATTGTTCGGGTTGCCGCCCTGGTTCAGGGTCTGCCACACCGCAACGTCGGGGTCGCTGCAGTCGACCGCGAGCGGGTTGCACCAGCTGCCGTTCTGGCTGATCGGGCTCCAGCCGTTCGGGGTCGAGTGCGGACCACGGCTGCCGTCGCGGCTGAACCAGCGGTTCTTGGCGAACACCGGATCCTGCTTGGAATACTCGGCCGACAGGGTCACGCCGCCGCGCTCGCCCTGCGAACCGATGGTGAGGGAGTACTGCGAGGTCGCGCCGTCGCCCTGGCCGAACTGGCCGTACTCGACCGCGGCCTCGGCGCCGTCGAAGCGCTTGCGGGTGATGACGTTGACGACGCCGGCGATGGCGTCGGAACCGTAGATCGACGAGGCGCCGTCCTTCAGCACTTCGATGCGCTCGATCGCCGACATCGGAATCTGGCCGAGATCCTGATAGCCGCTGGTGGTCGCGCCCATGCGCTTGCCGTTCAGCAGCACCAGGGTGCGCTGGGCGCCGAGGTTGCGCAGGTCCACGTAATAGCCGCCGACATTCTCGCCGGAGGCCAGCGCGTCGGCGCGCGAGATGGCCGGGGAACCGGCCGAGGTCAGGTTCTGCAGCACATCGGCGACCGAGGTGTAGCCCTGGCGCTCGAGCGCCTGGCGGTCCAGGGTCAGGATCGGCTGCTGGGTCTCGATATCCGCACCGCGGATACGCGAACCGGTGATCTCGATGCGTTCCAGGTTGGTGGTGGTGGAAGGGGCGGATTCTTGCGCGCCGGCGATGGCCGGCGTCAACGCGATCGCGATGCTGGCGGGCAACAGGCCCAGCCGCACTGCGGAAGTGCGAAGGTTCATCAATCTCTCCAGGGCAACGTTAGGGGCGTGTTAAGCGCCCTGGGCACGTTACGTTCCGGTGAGCACCGGCGCTTTGCTGCGGCCGTTCGCAGACGTTGCCGAATCTGGCGGCACCAGCGCTTGCTGCCGATATTGCGAAGCGGACACGCCGAAGCGGGCGCGGAAGGCACGGGCGAAGCTGCAGCAATTGTCGAAGCCGCTGGCCGCGGCGACCTCGCCGATCATCAGCGTGGTGGTGCGCAGCAGATCCGCGGCGCGCTCCAGGCGCAGCCGCGCCGACAGCGCCTGCGGGCTTTCTTCGTACAGGCTCTGGAAGGTCTTGGACAGATACCAGCTGGAGAAGTTGGTCAGTTCGGCCAGTTCACTGATCCGCACCACGCGGTCGCGGTGCCCTTCCAGATACAGATGCGCGCGCTGCATGCGCCCGAACACCTGGCGCTTGCGCACCCGCGAACGCCCCGGGCAGCGCTGCACGCGCTGCGAGAACTCGCCCTGCATCGACGCCAGGTGCAGCAGCACCGGGCGCATCGCCAGCGCATCGCCGGGCCGCGCCGCCGCCTGCCGCCACAGCCGTAGCGCGATCCGCGCCTCGCGCGGCGACAGCGTGCCGCGGCCGGCGTACAGGGTGGCGTCGGCCATGCGCCCCAGCGCCTTCAACGCATCGGCATCCAGGCTCAGGCCGATGCACAGGCCGTCGCGATCGGCCTGCACCAGCGGCCGCGAATCGCGCTCGAAGGCCAGCCACTGGCCGCGCTGCAGGTCGAAGCGGCCTTCCTTGGCGTCGATCCAGGCGCTGCCGCGCAACTGGATCCAGACCGTGAACGCGGCGGCCGAGGCCTGCAGGCCGCCCAGACGCGCGGCGCCCAGGCAGGCCGAGCCGGCGGGCGCGTCCTCGTTGTCCAGCATCCGTTGCTGCCCATGATCGGCCAGGAACACGTGTCGCATCCGACGCACCCGCTTTGCTTGAACCGGCGCGCAGTGTTGCCGGATGTGGCGGCCAGGTCAGGACGCGGCGGCGATGTTTGTCCGAAATCGGCACGAAGCCGTCACGCACAACTTACGACGCTCACTTTCCCTTGTGCAGCAGCCACTTGGAGGTGATCACCGAGAACCAGCCGGTGCGCTCGGGCATGCGCATGAAGCCGATGTCGCTGCCGTCCTCCACCGCCAGCGATGCGTACACGTCGCCGCTGCGCCGGTCGATGCTGAAACCGTTGAGCGAACTGAGCCGGTCGCGGTCCAGGCACACGCTGTCGCCGAGCCCGCCGCCGATCCGCGCCAGCCGGCTGGCGCACTCGCCGGTCGGGAACAGGTAGCGCACCTCGCCGCCCGCGCCCAGCGCCCAGGTCCGGTAACGCCACAGCGACGGCACCGCCGCGTCGACCACCGCCACGCTGGCCGGGTCCAGCGTCGCGTCGGCACGCCACAGGCCGCTGCGCGCCAGGCGGGTGAACAGCACCTGCCCGCTGTCCGCGTCCACGCGCAGCTGCGAGACATCGTCCAGCGCCGCCAGCCGCCGCCACGGCACGCTGCGCCGGTCGTACAACTGCAGGCGGGTGCGCCCGTTCTCGCCGAGCAGCACCAGCAGCTGCGCCGGATCGGCGGTGTACAGCGCCTGCAGCGGCTCGCCGGACGGCACCGGCAACGGCACCACGCTGCCCGACTGCGGCCGCACTTCGTAGAGCACCGAGCGGCCCTGCGCATCGCGGCCGCTGACCAGCAGCGACTGGCTGTCCGCCGACCAGGCCGGCGCCTGCCGGATTTCCGGGCGCAGCCCCTCGATCTGGCGCAGCGACTGCGGCCGGGTCACCTCGCCCCACCACAACGCATAGCTGCCGGAACGGTCGGAGGTGAACGCCAACTGCTGGCCATCGGGCGCGATCACCGGCTGGCTGTCGCGCCCGGTGGAGGCGAACAGGCGCTGGCGCTCGCGCTTGCCGTGGCGGTCCGCGGCGGCGATGCGATACAGCGCGAACTGCGGACGCCGGTGCACGAAGGCGAGCCGCTCGCCGTCGCGCGACAGGGTCGGCGACTGCGCGTCGCCCAGGTCCAGGTCGCGCAGGCGCTGCGAGGCGGTGTCCAGCCGGTACAGGCGGGTCTCGCTGTCGACCCGGCGCCCGAACACCAGGCCGCGGCCGTCCTGGGTCCAGTCCCAGCCGCGGATCTCGGCGAACTCGCGGGTCAGCGGCTCGGCGCGGCCGCCCGCGGCCGGCATCCGCCACAGCCCGCCCATCTGCGGGTTGCGTACGAAGGCGATCCACTGGCCGTCGGGCGAATAGCGCGGCGCGTAGTCGAAGTCGCCCGCGGCGACCGGGTAGGGCAGCGCGCGCCAGCGGCCGCTGGCCAGATCGAGCACACGGATGCCGCGGCCAGGCTGGCGTCCGGTCATGCTGCCGAACAGCAGCCCGCGCCCGTCCGGGGTCCAGTCGAAACTGAGCAGTTCGGTGCCGTCGCAGCGCGTGGCCTCGCGCGCCGCGCCATGCCCATCGGCGGCCACCAGCAGCACCTGGCACTGCCCGTCCGGCCCCAGCCGGGCGAAGGCGATGCGGCGGCCGTCCGGCGACCAGGCCGGCAGACGATCGGAATCGCCCTTGCCCGGCACGCCGAGCGGACGCGGCAGCGCACCGCCGGCGGCACGGCCGGTCGCCTGCACCAGCAACTGCGTGCCCGCGCGGCCCTCGATCCCGGCGGCATACGCCAGCTGCGCGCCGTTCGGCGACAACGCCGGCTCCAGCTCGAAACCCGGCGTCGTAACGATCAGCCGGTATGGCCGCTCCGGGCTGCCGACCACCCGCTCCTGCTCGCTGCCGGCCGGGTCCTGGCCGTCCCGCGGCAGCCACCAGCTCAGCATCGCCAGCAACATCAGGCCCGCGCCCGCGACGGCGGCCAGCAAGGCCTGCACGCGGCGCAGCGGCGGCGCAGGCACAACCGCGGCCGGCACCGACGCTGCGTCGGCGGCCACCGGCACGGCGGCATCGGCATCGGCGCGCATGTCCTCGCTCACCGCCGCAGCGGCCTGCGCACTGGCATCCGCCTCCACCTCCGCCAGCGCCTGCAGCGGCGCGACCAGGCGATAGCCGGTCTTGGCCAGGGTTTCGATATAGGCCGGCGCGTCGCCCTTCGCGCCGGCGGCGAAGGCCTTGCGCAACTGGGTGATGGCCTGGGTCACCACATCGTTGCTCGGCTGCGTGTCCGGCCACACCTGCGCCAGCAGCGTCTCGCGCTCCACCACCTGCCCCGGCTGCGCCAGCAGCACGCGCAGCACGCCCATCGCCTTGGGCGTGAGCCGCTGCGGCCGCCGCGCGTGCGGCGCATGCACTTCGCGCAGCGACAGCAGCACCAGGCAATCGCCGACCTGCATCCGTTCCGGAAGCAGCGGGGTGGCAGGGGATCGAAAGGACATGCGCGACTGAGGCAACGACGATCTGCGATGGAGTGGGAGCCACGTCACAGCGCAAGCGGCGCCATGTGGCGTCAACGGACAGATTCGGCAACCCAATGCGACGAATGCAGCCAGGCGTGGCGACGCCGACAAATTCTACCCTAGTCGTTGCCGCCGCCAACCGCGGCGAAGCACGACAGGCTCTCTCTGCGCCGACGCAATTCACATAAACGCTGCAAGATTACGCGCCGCTTGGCGCGTTTTTTTAGCCGCAGTTCAGGCTTTGGATTTGCGTGCGACGCTGAGCCCGATCAGCCGCGACACCACCAGCGCGATATACATCACCCCGGCGAACTGCTCGAGCATCAGCAGCGACCGCGCCAGCGGCAACACCGGCAGCACATCGCTGAGGCCGACCCCGGACAGCACGCTGAAACTCAGATACAGCAGTTCCATCCAGGTGCGCGGCGACTGCGTCGTCTGCGCGCCCATGAAACTGCCCGGCAGCCATTGCTGGCAGACCGAGAAGGCGAAGGCGAACGCCCAGGCCAGCAAGGTGAAGGTCGCGCCGGCCGCATACAGTTCGTCGCGGGTGACCTCGTGGTCCTGCAGCATGTAGGCGATCAGGCTGGCCGCGGTATAGAAATACAGCAGGCTTTCCAGCAGCTGCGCGAACGCGCCGAGTTCGGCGCTGTGGCGCAGCGCCGCGGCGATCGACAGCACCACCGACGGCACCGCCAGGCACCAGGCGATCCACAGCACCGACGGGCTGCGGTTGACCACCCACAACGCCAAGCCCAGCACCACGATGCCGAACGCGCCGAACAGCGCGCGCCCGGCGGCGGTGTCTTCCATCAGCGGATACAGCAGCACGCCCAGCAACTGCACGCCCAGCAGCAACGCGGACGGATGGCGACGCAAGGCGAGCGCGTAGCGGAGCATGCGGCATTCCGGAAGTGGCGTGCGCGCAGCATAGACAAGCGCACGCCACGGCGGCGGCATGATCCCGGGCCTATTCCTGCCGGTAGACCTCGGCGCCGGCGTCCAGGAACTGCGCGGACTTTTCGGCCATGCCCGCGTGCAGCGCGTCGGTCTCGCCGACGCCGTACTCGGCGGCGTAGTCGCGTACGTCTTGAGTAATCTTCATCGAGCAAAAGTGCGGCCCGCACATCGAGCAGAAATGCGCCAGCTTGTGCGCGTCCTTGGGCAGGGTCTCGTCGTGGAATTCCTTGGCCTTCTCCGGATCCAGGCCGAGATGGAACTGGTCGTCCCAGCGGAATTCGAAGCGCGCCTTGGACAGCGCGTTGTCGCGCACCTGCGCGCCGGGATGGCCCTTGGCCAGGTCGGCCGCGTGCGCGGCGATCTTGTAGGCCATGATGCCGTCGCGCACGTCCTGCCGGTTGGGCAGGCCCAGGTGTTCCTTGGGCGTCACGTAGCACAGCATCGCGGTGCCGAACCAGCCGATCATCGCCGCGCCGATCGCCGAGGTGATGTGGTCGTAGCCGGGCGCGATGTCGGTGGTCAGCGGCCCCAGCGTGTAGAACGGCGCCTCGCCGCATTCGCGCAGCTGCTTGTCCATGTTCTCCTTGATCAACTGCATCGGCACGTGGCCGGGGCCTTCGATCATGGTCTGCACGTCGTGCTTCCACGCGATTTTGGTCAGCTCGCCCAGCGTCTCCAGCTCGCCGAACTGCGCCGCGTCGTTGGCATCGGCGATGCAGCCCGGGCGCAGCCCGTCGCCCAGCGAGAAGGCCACGTCGTAGGCCTGCATGATCTCGCAGATGTCCTCGAAGTGGGTGTAGAGGAAGTTCTCCTGGTGGTGCGCCAGGCACCACTTGGCCAGGATCGAGCCGCCGCGCGAGACGATGCCGGTGACCCGCTTGGCGGTCAGCGGCACGTAGCGCAGCAGCACCCCGGCGTGGATGGTGAAGTAGTCCACGCCCTGCTCGGCCTGCTCGATCAGCGTGTCGCGGAAGATCTCCCAGGTCAGCTCCTCGGCGCGGCCATCGACCTTCTCCAGCGCCTGGTAGATCGGCACCGTGCCGATCGGCACCGGCGAATTGCGGATGATCCACTCGCGGGTCTCGTGGATGTGCTTGCCGGTGGACAGGTCCATCACCGTGTCGCCGCCCCAGCGGATCGACCACACCAGCTTCTCCACCTCCTCGGCGATGCCCGAGCTGAGCGCGCTGTTGCCGATGTTGGCGTTGATCTTGGTCAGGAAATTGCGGCCGATGATCATCGGCTCGCTTTCCGGATGGTTGATGTTGTTGGGCAGGATCGCGCGGCCGCGGGCGATCTCGGCGCGCACGAACTCCGGGGTGATGACGTGCTGGATGCTGGCGCCGAACGCCTCGCCGGGATGCTGCTGGCGCAGCAGCGCATCGCGCACCGCCTCCAGCCGCTGGTTCTCGCGGATCGCCACGAACTCCATCTCCGGGGTGACGATGCCGCGGCGCGCGTAGTGCATCTGGGTCACATTGGCGCCGGCCAGCGCGCGCCGCGGCAGGTGCCGGGCCGGGAAGCGCACCGGGTCCAGCCGCGCGTTGTGCTCGCGGCCGCGGCCGAAATCGGAACTGAGCTGGGCCAGCGCCGCGGTATCGCCGCGCTCTTCGATCCAGCGCGCGCGCAGCGGCGCCAGGCCGGCGCGCAGGTCGATGGCCGCGTCCGGATCGGTGTACGGGCCGGAGGCGTCGTAGACGGTGACCGGCGGATTGTCTTCGCCGCCGAACAGGGTCGGGGTGCGGGTCAGCTGGATCTCGCGCATCGGCACGCGCAGGTCGGCACGCGCGCCTTGCACGAAGATCTTGCGCGAACCGGGGATCGGCCGGGTCACCGACTCGGACAGGGTCTCGGCCTGCTGCAGCAACGGGCTGGGTACGGCATTCATCGGCATTCGTCCTATTTTGGAGAGCCCGCAACGGGTGCGGGCGGTTGCGAGCGAACTCGCATCACGGACGAAGCGGCGGCGCGGGCACGGCCCCGGCGCGAGAAGCGCACGGACCGGGCTTGCGAAGCTTCCCTACGCCGGTATCAACCGGATCAGGTTCGAAGGGACTGTCTCAACCGCGGCCTGCGCCGACGGTACCCCCGCTTCTGTGGCTATTAGACCCGTTTCTGCGGCGGTAGCCAACCGCGCGCAGCTGAATCGGCGCACAACCGGGTCCGCTTCTTGTCAGCGCCGGCACGCGCGCGCGGCATCGCGGCAAACCCCGGCGACATGCCGCGCCTAGCCTGGGTCCCATAAGAACGACGTCTCTCTCTCCCTGCCGCCGGCTCAACACCGGTGGCGTTTTTTTGTGCGGCGTTCGCCGCGGCGCTCATTCCAGCACGTAGGCCACGCGCAACCCGCCCCAGTGGCGGCCGCGCACATGCACCGGCACCGACAGGTCGAACAGGATCTGCCCGGTATCGCGCCGATACACCTGCAACAGATAGGGCCGGGTGTGACGGCCGACGCTGCGCCCGACCCGATCGGCGAACATGCGCTTGGTGCGATTGCCGACCAGGTCGCGGGCGCGGTCGCCGCTCAGCGGCTGGCTGAAGCGCAGGTTGTGGGTCGGCACGTAGCCGTCCGGGTTGGCGCAGATCGCGAACACGATCCACGGATGCGCGGCCAGCAGCGGTTCCTGCAGCGGCGGCAGCAGTTCGTCGCACAGCACATCGAAGGCGGTGCGGTACTTGGGCGGATCGATGCCTGCGATCGGCGTGTAATCGGTGGAGAACAGCGCGTCCTCGCCGATGCGGCCACGCGCGACCGCATCGGCCAGCGCCTGCCCGATCCTGCCCGCAGTCGCCGTCGCCAGTTCGCGGATGCGTGCGTGGCGCGGCTGCTGCATCGGGTCGGCCGGCAAGCGGAACAGGCCCACGCAGTCGTGCAGCGTGGCGCTGCCGGCGGCCAGCGCCACGCTGCGCTCGACCACGCGCGCGACATGCTCCAGGTTGCTGCGGCTGAGCCCGACCACGTGCGCGACCGCGCGATCGATGCCGCCGATCTCCTCGCCCTGCGCGGCGACGCGGGTGGCCACGGTTTCCATCGCCGCACTGGCGCGGCCGAGCAGCTGGCCGATGCCGCCGAGCACCTGCTCGGTGCGCTGCGCCGAGGCGGCGCTGTCGCTCAAGGCGCTGCCGGTCTCGCCGAGGATGCTGCGCACGTCGCGCGCGGCGGCGGCGGCGCGTTCGGCCAGGCGCCGGATCTCGCTGGCGACCACGGCGAAGCCGCGTCCGGCCGCGCCGGCATGCACCGCCTCGATGCTGGCGTTGATCGACAGGATGTTGGTCTGGAACGCGACCGCGTCGATCACCTCGATGACCTCGGTGGCGCGCGCCGAACGCCGCTCCACCTCGCGCATCGCCTGGCCCAGCGCGCGCGCCGCCTCCACGCCCTGGCGCGCGCTGTCGTCGGCGCTGGCCGCCACCGCGATCACCGCGCGCAGTTCCTGGTCCATCTCGCTCAGGCCCTGCAGCAAGCGCCGGGTGGTCGCCACCACCGTCTGCAGCGCGTCCATCTGGGTCTGCGACTGCTGCGCCAGCTCGTCGTTCCCGGCGACCACGTGCGGCACGTCGGCGGCGATCTGCAGCGACAGCGCCAGCGCCTGGCGGATCGCCTCGGCCAGGTTGCCGAACCCGGCCGACAGGCGCCGCCCGGGCATCGCTTCGGTCTCCTGCGCAGACAGCGGCGTGCTCAGGCCCAGGTCCAGGTCGCAGCCGGTCAGGCGCTCGCCGACCCGTTCCAGCAAGGCCTGCGCCGCCGCGCCGGCCTGCAGTTGCTGCGCCAGCACCTGCAGCGCCGGGCTGGTCGCGCCCTGCGCCTGCCCGGCGCCGAGTAGGGTGACGTCGCGCAGCAGCGCGGCGGTTTCCGGATGCGGCAGCGACAGCAGCCAGCCCTCGCCATCGCGATCGCGCTGGTAGCGCACGCACCGCGCCGGATCGTCCTGGGATGCCTGCCAGCTGCCCTCGACGCCGGCCAGCGCCGCCAGCGGCAGGCCCCACACCGCTTCGCTGGGTTCGCCGAGCAAGGCCTCCGCCGGCACCCCGAGCAGATCCAGCGCGGCGCGATTGGCGGCGCGCACCCGGCCGTGCGGGTCCAGCCGCAGCAGCGCCACCGGCGCATCCGGCAAGGCCGCGGCGTGTCCGGCATCGGTGCCGGGACTGTGTGTGAACAACGACATCGTCTTCCCCTCCAGGAATCCGCTGGAGGGGATATCGGCCGCCGCGGCGCGATCTGAGCATCCGCGTGCCCGCAGCGGGGCGGCATCGGCGCGCCGCTGCGCAGTCGCCGGCGGTCTGGCCGGCGTGGTGGCGTTCGGCGGCAGCGCAAGGATGGCCGGCCGCGACTCCGGTGACCTTGCCCCATGCCCCGCAACGGCGGCCTGGACCGCGGCTTCGGCTATATCGCCGGATTACCGAAGGTCCGCAACGGCCATTTCTACATGCGCCAGTACACGCCAGATTCCGGCCATTCTGCGCTCTACGACATCGATGCCGACAGCGCTACCCACCGCCTGATCGCCGACATCGGCAGGCCGGACATGGCGTTCGTCATCGACAACCAGGGCACGCCGCGCTTTGCCACCGGCGTGGACCCGCAGGACCAGCCGATCCTGCTGCGCGCCGATGACAACGGACACTGGTCGCCGATGGCCGAGGCGCTGCGCGTGCGCTGGCGACCATTCGCTTTTTCGCGCGACGGCACGCGCGTGTTCGGCTATCGCGCGGATGGCGGCCCGGCCAGCCTGGTCGTCAGCGACGCGAACGGCGCCGACCAGACGCTACTGGCCAGCGACGCGACCTACAGCGTCGACGACCTGCAGTGGACCAATCGGCCGGCCGAACCGTTCGCCGCCAGGCTCGGTCCGGGCAGGCCACGCATGCAGTTCTTCGCTGGGGGGCCGGAGGCAGAACTGTACAAGGCGCTGAGCGCGGCGTTGCCCGGGCGTTATGTCGACTTCATCGACTACAGCAGCGATGGCGATCGTGTCCTGCTGCGCCTGTACAGCGACCGCGACGCCGGCGGCTGGTATCTGTTCGACCGCAAAGAGACTGAGTACGGTCGCAACTACCTGCAACGGGTGATCGGACGCGACGATGCCGACCTGGTGGCGCATTCGCCGACGGCACTGGCGGGCAGAATCACCGTGCCGGTACTGCTGGTACATGGAGAGGAGGACCAGCGCGCGCCGTTCGCGCCGGCCAAGGCCATGCTTGCGGCATTGGAGAAAAGCGGAAATCGGCCGGAATGGATGGCCGTACCCAAGGAAGGACACGGCTTCTACAACGACGACAACAACATCGCATTCTACCGCCAGTTGGAAACGTTCCTGGCCCGCCACCTCGGCACTGCACCGGCATCCACCGCCTCATCCGGCGCCGCCCCGTAGCAGCGGAGCCGCTTCGTTGGGCCCCCCAACATGCCGCGGCAACTGGCTCTGGGTCGGTCCCGCGCAGAAGGGCAGCCGCCTGGGCAGCGGCTGCAACCAGTCGCCCCCAACCGCGATCACGCAGGCGGCAAAGGGTAGAACGCACATGGCCGCAGAGCGCTGGACTCAGTAGCCGGCGGCCTGGCCGTCCTTGCGGCTTTCCGAAGCGCCGTAGTACACGCCGCTGGCCGGGTCGCGCGCGATCGCCTGGTAACCGCCGTACGGGCCGTCGGCGAAGATCACGCGGTGGCCCTTGCGCATCAGCGCGCGGATCGTGTCGTAGGAAAAACCGGTCTCCAGGTTCAGTTCGCCGCCGTCGCGCATCGCCGTGGCCTGCCCGGTCGGCTCGGTGGACCCTTCGTGCTGGATCCGCGGCGCGTCGCCGGCCTCCTGCAGGTTCATGTGGAAATCGATCAGGTTCATCACGATCTGCACGTGGCCCTGCGGCTGCATCGCCCCGCCCATCACGCCGAAGCTCAGCCACGGCTTGCCGTCCTTGGTCACGAACGCCGGGATGATGGTCTGGAACGGGCGCTTGCCCGGCGCGTAGCCGTTGGGATGATCCTTGTTCAGCACGAACATCTCGCCGCGGTCCTGCAGGATGAAGCCCAGTCCCGGCGGCGCCATGCCGCTGCCCATGCCGCGGTAGTTGGACTGGATCAGCGACACCATCATGCCCTCGGCATCGGCCACGGTCAGGTAGATGGTGTCGCCCGCGTCCAGTTGCCTGGGCGTGCCCGGCTGTACTTCCTTCAGCGCCTTGTCCATCGAGATCAATGCGCGGCGCTGCGCGGCGTAGTCCTTGGAGACCAGCCTGGCCAATGGCGCCGGCTGGAACGCCGGATCGGCATAGAAGCGCGCGCGGTCGGCGAAGGCCAGTTTCTTGGCCTCGGTGAACAGATGGATGTGCTCGGCCGAGCCGAACGGGATCTTGGAGAAGTCGTAGCCCTCCAGGATGTTGAGCATCTGCAGCGCGGCGATGCCCTGGCTGTTGGGCGGCAGTTCCCACACGTCGTAGCCGCGGTAGTTGCTGCTGACCGGTTCGACCCATTCGCCATGGTGGCTGGCCAGGTCGTCGTAGCGCAGGAAGCCGCCGTTGGCCTTGAAATAGGCGTCGATGGTGCGCGCGATGGCGCCCTTGTAGAACGCGTCGCGGCCGCCGTCGGCGATCTGCTGCAGGGTGTTGGCCAGGTTCGGGTTCTTCCACAGCTCGCCCTTGCGCGGCGCATGGCCGTCGATGGTGAACTGCTCCTTGAAGCCGGGATACTGCGACAGGCGCAGCACCGAGCGGTCCCAGTAATAGGCGATGGTTTCGGCCACCGGGTGGCCCTCGCGTGCATAGCGGATCGCTGGCGCCAGGTTCTGCGCCATCGTGGTGCGCCCGAAGCGTTCGTGCAGCGCGAACCAGCCGTCCACCGCACCCGGCACCGACACCGGCAGCGGCCCGGTCGGCGGAATGTCCTTCAGCCCGCGGCGCTGGAACTCGGCCAAGGTCAGCGACCTGGGCGAGCGGCCCGAGCCGTTGTAGCCGTAGAGCCTGTGCGTCTTCGGATCCCACACGATCGCGAACAGGTCGCCGCCGACGCCATTGCCGGTCGGTTCCATCAGCCCGAGCGCGGCGTTGGCGGCGATCGCCGCGTCCACCGCCGAACCGCCCGCCTGCATCGTGTCCAGCGCGATCTGCGTGGCCAGCGGTTGCGAGGTGGCGGCCATCGCGTGCGGCGCGATCACTTCCGAACGCGTGGCGAACGGCTGGCCGCTGACGCGGTCGGCCGCAGCGGCGGGCGGCGGCAACAGCAAGGCGATCGTCATGAACGCCACGAAGCAGTTCAACGTAAACATGCGCAGGCCCCGGATCGGATTCGTTCCCAACCCTACCCGAGCAGGACCGGGCACGCAGCCGACGCCGCCGCACGGCCTGGCGGCGCGGCGCGATTTTCCGCGCAATCGGCCGCGCAGGTCCCGCAGCGGCGCACCGTTTCAGGCGTAACGATGCTGTACTGGTGCGGCTTTCGGCACATTCGCGGCGGCGCACCGGGCGCAGGGTTGACAGCCCCGCAAAAGCCATGTTTATCTCGCTGCATGTTGCATCGCCACACCAGCCCAAAGCCGACCCGCCTGCCCGCCGCGCCGCGCGCGGACGCCGCCGCGTCGCTCCTCGTACTCGTGCTTATTACCTCGCCCACGAGTGCGGGACGAACCGGCGTGTAAGCGACAAGCAGCCTGGATTCGATCAGACCCCGCACCGGCAACGGCGCGGGGTTTTTCATTTTAGTAACCGCGAAACGCACGCTTCCCTTCCTACCCACACCGTCCCAAGGAAATCCGCCCCATGACCAGTTCCGCCCAGTCCACCACCAAGATCGCCATCGTCGGCTACGGCAGCCAGGGCCGCGCGCACGCGCTGAACCTGCGCGAGTCCGGCTTCGACGTCACTGTCGGCCTGCGCGCGGGCGGCCCGACCGAAGCCAAGGCGCAGGCCGACGGCTTCGTGGTGAAGAGCCCCGCCGAAGCGGTCAAGGACGCCGACCTGGTCGCGGTGCTGACCCCGGACATGGTGCAGAAGAAGCTGTACGACGAGGTGCTGGCGCCGAACCTGAAGCAGGGCGCCTGCCTGCTGTTCGCGCACGGGCTGAACGTGCATTTCGACATGATCAAGCCGCGCGCCGACCTGGACGTGGTGCTGGTCGCGCCGAAGGGCCCGGGCGCGCTGGTGCGCCGCGAGTACGAGATCGGCCGCGGCGTGCCGTGCATCTGGGCGGTGTACCAGGACCGCAGCGGCAAGGCCGAGCAGTTCGCGCTCGAGTACGCCGCCGGCCTGGGCGGGGCGCGCGCCAACCTGATCAAGACCACCTTCAAGGAAGAGACCGAGACCGACCTGTTCGGCGAGCAGGCGGTGCTGTGCGGCGGCGCCTCGTCGCTGGTCCAGGCCGGCTTCGAAGTGCTGGTGGAAGCCGGCTACCAGCCGGAAATCGCCTACTACGAAGTGCTGCACGAACTGAAGCTGATCGTGGACCTGTTCTACGAAGGCGGCATCACCCGCATGCTCGAGTTCGTCTCCGAGACCGCGCAGTACGGCGACTACGTTAGCGGCCCGCGGGTCGTCGACGCGGCCACCAAGCAGCGCATGCGCGACGTGCTGACCGACATCCAGAACGGCACCTTCACCAAGAACTGGGTGGCCGAGTACGCAGCCGGGCTGCCGAACTACACCAAGTTCAAGCAGGCCGACCTGGAGCACCCGATCGAAGTGGTCGGCAAGCAGCTGCGCGCCAAGATGGTCTGGCTGAACGGCGACGCCGCGGCCGCCACGCCGGCCGCGACCGGCCAGCAAGCCGCGTAACCCGCGGCTCCCCCACCCGCTTCCACCGAAAGGTCGCCACCGTATGAACTCCTCCGCTCACGGCACGCCCCGCAACGGCGCGCGCTGGCTGACGCAGGCCCTGGAAGCCGAAGGCGTGGACACGCTGTTCGGCTATCCGGGCGGCACCATCATGCCGTTCTACGACGCGCTGGTAGACAGCCAGCTCAAGCACATCCTGGTCCGCCACGAGCAGGGCGCGGCGCTGGCCGCCAACGGCTACGCCCGCGCCAGCGGGCGGGTCGGGGTCTGCGTCGCCACGTCCGGCCCGGGCGCCTCCAACCTGGTCACCGGCATCGCCGATGCGATGCTGGACTCGGTGCCGATGATCTGCCTGACCGGGCAGGTCGCCACGCCGCTGCTGGGCACCGACGCGTTCCAGGAACTGGACGTGTTCGGGCTGACCCTGCCGATCGTCAAGCACAGCTTCCTGGTGCGCCGCGTGGACGACCTGCCGCAGGTGCTGCGCGACGCGTTCCGCATCGCCCGCGAAGGGCGTCCGGGGCCGGTGCTGATCGATCTGCCCAAGGACGTGCAGTTGGGCGATGCGTCGCACTTGCCGGACCACGTGCCGGCCGCGGTGCCGGCCCCGCCGGCGCCGCACGCCGCGGCCCTGGCCGAGGCGCTGGCGGCGATCGCCGGCGCCGACAAGCCGGTGATCTACGGCGGCGGCGGCATCGCCCTGGCCAATGCGGTGGATGCGTTCCGCCAGTTCGTCGACGCCACCCGCATCCCCACCGTGCTGACCCTGCGCGGGCTGGGCGCGCTGCCGCACGGGCATCCGCACTACCTGGGCATGCTCGGCATGCACGGCACCCGCGCCGCCAACATGGCGGTGCAGGAATCGGACCTGCTGATCGTGGTCGGCGCGCGCTTCGACGACCGCGCCACCGGCAAGCTGGCCGAGTTCGCCCCGTTCGCGCGGGTCATCCACCTGGATGCCGATGCCTGCGAGATCTCCAAGCTGCGCCATGCCGACATCGCCGTGCCCGGCGACGTGGCCGAAGCGCTGCGCGCGCTGAGCGCGGCCACCAGCACCTGCGAGGCCTGGCACGCGCGCTGCGTCGGCCATCGCGAGAAGTTCGGCGCCCGCTACGACGCGCCGGGTGAGGACATCTACGCGCCCGGCCTGCTGAAGCGGCTGAGCGAGCTGGCTCCGGCCGACACCGTGATCGCCTGCGACGTCGGCCAGCACCAGATGTGGGTGGCCCAGCATTGCCGCTTCAACCATCCGCGCAACCACCTGACCAGCGGCGCGCTGGGCACGATGGGCTTCGGCCTGCCGGCGGCGATGGGCGCGCAGTTCGCCTGCCCCGACCGCACCGTGGTGCTGGTCAGCGGCGACGGCAGTTTCATGATGAACGTGCAGGAGCTGGTCACCATCGCGCGCTGCAAGCTGCCGGTGAAGATCGTGCTGCTGGACAACAGTTCGCTGGGCATGGTGCGGCAGTGGCAGGAACTGTTCTTCGCCGAGCGCTACAGCGAGATCGACCTGTCCGACAACCCGGACTTCGCCGCGCTGGCGCAGGTGTTCGGCATCCCGGCCAAGCGCATCACCGCGCGCGGCCAGGTCGAGGACGGGCTGGCCGAACTGCTGGCGCAGCCGGGCCCGGCGCTGCTGCACGTGGCCATCGACGCGCGCGCCAACGTGTGGCCGCTGGTGCCGCCGAACACCGCCAACAGCACCATGCTGGAGAGCAACCCCGCGACCCAGCGCCAGGAGACCCCCCATGCGCTACCAGCTTGACCTGGTGCTGAAGCCGGCCGAAGGCGCGCTGCTGCGCGCGATCGGCATGGCCGAGCGGCGCGGCTTCGCGCCGCTGTCGATCGCCGGCGCGCCGGTGGCCGACGACGCCGGCCGCTGGCACCTGCAGATGGTCGTGGACGGCAATCGCCCCGGCGAGAGCCTGCGCCTGCAGATGGAAAAGGTGTACGACTGCGAGTCGGTGCGGGTCACTGCGCTGGACGTGGTGCCATGATGAGGCCGGGACGCGGGACGCGGGACGCGGGACGCGTGGGCTGCGTTGGCAGCTCACTGGTCTCGGGCTTCATGCCGGCCGTGCGGCAGCGCCGCGCGACGGTGCGGAGGCGCCGCGCGACGGTGCGGAGGCGCCGCGCGACGGTGCGGAGGCGCCTTCTTCCATGGAGGGGCCTTCTTCCAGTCCGCGATCTGCACTCCGAGTCCCGCGTCCCGCGTCCCGAGTCCCGGCCCCATGCCTGACGCCGGCCGCCCCGCCCCGCAGCAGGAGCCCGACGTAGGCGACGTCGCGGTCAGCGTCGCCGACGTGCTGGCCGCGCAGGCGCGGCTGCGCCGCTACCTGCCGCCGACGCCGGTGCATTACGCCGAGCGCTTCGGCGTGTGGCTGAAGCTGGAGAACCTGCAGCGCACCGGTTCCTACAAGGTGCGCGGCGCGCTGAACGCGCTGCTGGCCGGGCTGGAACGCGGCGACGAGCGCACCGTGATCTGCGCCTCGGCCGGCAACCATGCGCAGGGCGTGGCCTGGGCCGCGCACCGCCTGGGCGTGCAGGCGATCACGGTGATGCCGCATGGTGCGCCGCAGACCAAGATCGCCGGCGTCGCGCATTGGGGCGCCACCGTGCGCCAGCACGGCGACAGCTACGACGAGGCCTTCGCTTTCGCCCGCGAGCTGGCCGAGCAGAATGGCTACCGCTTCCTGTCCGCGTTCGACGACCCGGACGTGATCGCCGGCCAGGGCACGGTCGGCATCGAACTGGCCGCGCACGCCCCGGACGTGGTGATCGTGCCGATCGGCGGCGGCGGCCTGGCCGCCGGCGTGGCCCTGGCGCTGCGCTCGCAGGGCGTGCGCATCGTCGGTGCGCAGGTCGAGGGCGTGGACTCCATGGCACGGGCGATCCGCGGCGATATCCGCGCGCTCGACCCGGTGCCCACCCTGGCCGACGGTGTCAAGGTTAAAATCCCCGGGTTCATCACCCGCCGGCTGTGCGCCAGCCTGCTCGACGACGTGGTGATCGTGCGCGAGGCGGAACTGCGCGAAACGCTGGTCCGCCTGGCGCTGGAGGAGCACGTCATCGCCGAGGGCGCCGGCGCGCTGGCCCTGGCGGCCGGCCGCCGCGTCGCCGGCAAGCGCAAATGCGCAGTGGTGTCCGGTGGCAACATCGACGCCGGCGTGCTGGCGACGCTGCTGTCGGAGGTGCGCCCGCGCGCGCCGCGCAAGCCGCGCCGCCGCAACACCGAGCGACTTCGCAGCCAGCTCGCCGCCGTTCCGCCCGCCCCGCGCCGTCCCACGCCCCCGCTCTCCCATCCGCCAGCCACCGCCGCCGTAGAGGAAACCATCTGGTGAACACTTCTCCTTCTTCCCAGACCCGCCGCATCCGCATCTTCGACACCACCCTGCGCGACGGCGAGCAATCCCCCGGCTGCAGCATGACCCCGCCGCAGAAGCTGGTCATGGCGCGCGCCCTGGCCGAGCTGGGCGTGGACATCATCGAGACCGGCTTCCCGGCCAGCTCGCAGTCCGACCGCGAGGCGATGGCGCTGATCGGCCGCGAACTGCGCGAGCCGACCCTGGCGGTGCTGTCGCGCTGCCTGGCCACCGACATCGAGACCTCGGCGCGGGCGCTGGAGGCGGCGGCCAGGCCGCGCCTGCACGTATTCCTGTCGACCAGCCCGCTGCACCGCGAGCACAAGCTGCGGATGAGCCGCGAGCAGGTGCTGGAATCGGTGCGCAAGCACGTCTCGCTGGCGCGCCAGTACGTGGACGACGTGGAGTTCTCGGCCGAGGACGCCACCCGCACCGAGGAAGACTTCCTGGCCGAAGTGACCGCGGTGGCGATCGCCGCCGGCGCCACCACCATCAACCTGCCCGACACGGTCGGCTTCACCACCCCCGATGAGATCCGCGGCATGTTCGCGCGGCTGATCGCCAACGTGCCCGGCGCCGAGCGGGCGATCTTCAGCACCCACTGCCACAACGACCTGGGCCTGGCCGTGGCCAACTCGCTGGCCGCGGTGGAAGGCGGCGCGCGGCAGGTGGAATGCACCATCAACGGCATCGGCGAGCGCGCCGGCAACTGCGCGCTGGAAGAGATCGCGATGGCGCTGAAGGTGCGCAGCGGGTTCTACGAGATCGACACCGCGATCAACACCCAGCGCATCGTCGCCAGCTCGCAGCTGCTGCAGCGGCTGGTCGGCATGCCGGTGCAGCGCAACAAGGCGATCGTCGGCGGCAATGCCTTCGCCCACGAGTCGGGCATCCACCAGCACGGCATGCTGCGCCACCGCGGCACCTACGAGATCATGCGCCCGGAAGACGTGGGCTGGGAGTCCTCGCAGATGGTGCTGGGCCGCCACAGCGGCCGCGCCGCGGTCGAGCAGCGCCTGCGCGCGCTGGGCTACGTGCTGGAAGAGGCCGAACTGAACCTGGCCTTCGACGCGTTCAAGACGCTGTGCGAGCAGCAGCGCGTGGTCAACGACACCGACCTGCAGGCGATGATGCAGGACGCGCCGGAAAGCCAGGGCTACCGGCTGTCGTCAATGACCGTCAGCGACCGCGGCCAGCGCGCCAGCGCGCAGGTCGAGCTGTCCGATCCGGACGGCCAGCGGGTCAGCGAACGCGCCGAAGGCGACGGCCCGGTGGATGCGCTGTTCGCCGCGCTGGCCGCGGCCACCGGCGTGCAGCTGACCCTGGACAGCTACCAGGTGCACAGCGTCGGCATCGGCGCCGACGCGCGCGGCGAGGCCAACCTCAGCGTGCGCCACGGCGACACCGAATACGACGGCACCGGTACCAGCCGCGACATCATCGAGGCCAGCGCGCTGGCATGGCTGGACGTGGCCAACCGCGTGCTGCGCCAGCGCCTCGGCGCGCATGCCGGCGCCGCCAGCGCCGCGGCCTGAGCCGATGACCGCGAGCATGCTGCCCGCCGCTGGCCAGCGCTGGAACGCGCAGGGCTATGCCGCCGACGCCGGCTTCGTACCGGCGCTGGGCGCGCCGGCGCTGGACCTGCTGGCGCCACGGCCGGGCGAGCAGATCCTCGACCTGGGCTGCGGCGACGGCGTGCTGACCGCCAGGCTGGCCGCCAGCGGCGCCGACGTCCTCGGCGTGGACGCATCGCCCGAGCTGGTCGACGCCGCACGCGCACGCGGCCTGGACGCGCAGGTGCTGGACGGCCATGCGCTGGCGTTCGACCAGCGCTTCGATGCGGTGTTCAGCAACGCCGCGCTGCACTGGATGCGCGAGCCGGACCGGGTCCTGGCCGGCGTGCGCCGCGCGCTGCGCCCGGGCGGCCGCTTCGTCGGCGAATTCGGCGGCCACGGCAACGTGGCGGCGATCGTCACCGCGCTGCATGCGGCAATGCGCCTGCACGCTGCACCGGCGCTGGCGTTCGCCTGGTTTTTCCCCAGCGCCGAGGCCTATGCGCAGCGCCTGCAGGCGCACGGTTTCCAGGTGCTGCAGATCGCCCTGCTGCCGCGGCCCACGCCGCTGCCGACCGGCATGGCCGGCTGGCTGCGCACGTTCGCCGATCCGTTCCTGGTCGGCCTGAACGGCGCCACACGGCAGGACATACTCGGTACCGCCGTCGCGTTGTTGACGCCGACGCTGTGCGACGATCGCGGCCGCTGGAACGCCGACTACGTCCGCCTGCGCTTCCACGCCGTCTTGCCGGCCCAGGCCGACGCCTGACGCCCGCTCGTTCCAGACCCACGCAAGGTTATCGGCAATGAACCCAGTCCCCCGCACCCTGTACGACAAACTGTGGGACGCGCACATCGTCGTCCCCGAAAGCGGCACCGCCCCGGCGGTGCTGTACATCGACCTGCACCTGATCCACGAAGTGACCTCGCCGCAGGCGTTCACCGAACTGAAGGCGCGCGGCCTGGCGCCGCGCCGGCCCGACCGTACCAAGGCGACGATGGACCATTCCACGCCGACCCTGCCGCGCGGCGCCGACGGCAAGCTGCCGTACTACACCAAGGCCTCCGAAGCGCAGGTGGACATGCTCGCGCGCAACTGCGCCGACTACGGCATCGAGCTGTTCGACATGGCCTCGGACAACCGCGGCATCGTGCACGTGATCGCGCCCGAGCAGGGCTTCACCCAGCCCGGCATGACCATCGTCTGCGGCGACAGCCACACCTCCACCCACGGCGCGTTCGGCGCGCTGGCCTTCGGCATCGGCACCAGCGAGGTCGGCTACGTGCTGGCCACGCAATGCCTGCTGCAGCGCAAGGCCAAGACCATGTCGATCACCGTCGACGGGCCGCTGGCGCCGGGCGTCGGCGCCAAGGACGTGATCCTGCACATCATCGGCGTGATCGGGGTCAACGGCGGCACCGGCCACGTGCTCGAGTACCGCGGCTCCACCATCGAGGCGATGGACATGGAGCAGCGCATGACCCTGTGCAACATGTCGATCGAGGCCGGCGCACGCGCCGGCGGCATGATCGCCCCCGACCAGGTCACCTTCGACTGGATGGCCAAGACCCCGCGCGGACCCAAGGGCGCGGAGTTCGACGCCGCGGTGCAGCGCTGGTCGCAGCTGCGCAGCGATCCCGGCGCGCGCTTCGACGTGGACGTGCGCATCGACGCGCGCGACATCCGCCCGACCCTGACCTGGGGCACCCACCCGGGCACCGCGATCGCGGTGGACGTGCCGATTCCGGCGGCGCAGGACGCGGCCGCGCAGAAGGGCCTGGACTACATGCGCTTCGCATCCGGCCACGCCCTGATCGGCACCCCGGTGGACGTGGTGTTCGTCGGCTCGTGCACCAACGGCCGGCTCAGCGACATGCGCGAAGTGGCGCGGGTGCTGCGCGGCCGCCGCGTCGCACCGAACGTGCGCATGCTGGTGGTGCCGGGCTCGGAGATCGTCAAGCGCCAGGCCGAGGCCGAGGGCATCCACGACGTGGTGCGCGCCGCCGGCGCCGAATGGCGCGAGTCCGGCTGCTCGATGTGCATCGCGATG
Organism: Xanthomonas hyacinthi; assembly: GCF_009769165.1. Classification (NCBI taxonomy): domain Bacteria; kingdom Pseudomonadati; phylum Pseudomonadota; class Gammaproteobacteria; order Lysobacterales; family Lysobacteraceae; genus Xanthomonas; species Xanthomonas hyacinthi. The sequence goes on along the minus strand of NZ_CP043476.1, from coordinate 2,912,776 downwards.
AACGGCGACCTGGTCGCGCCGGGGCAGCTGGCGGTGAGCACCAGCAACCGCAATTTCGAGGGCCGCCAGGGTCCCGGCTCGCGCACCCTGCTGGCGTCGCCGATGACCGCGGCCTGGGCCGCGGTGAACGGCAAGGTCAGCGACCCGCGCACGCTGTTCGCGGAGGTCGCGTGATGGTGCCGCACATCGCCGCGTTCGCGGCCACGCTGACCTTCATCGCCGCCACCACCCGCGCCTTCGCCCATCGCGGTAAGCCGCTGCTGCCGCCGCACGTGCCGACCGCGGCGCTGCCGCCGGCGACGCCGCCCGATGCAGCCGCGGCCGCCCCCGCCACCATGTCCCAGGAAGCCTGCTGATGGCCGGATTCGCCGCCCTCACCTCGGCCAGCGTGGTGCTGCGCCAGACCAATATCGACACCGACCAGATCATCCCGGCGCGGTTCCTGTCCACCACCGAGCGCGCCGGCCTCGGCCGCAACGCGTTCAACGACTGGCGCTGGCAGGCCGACGGCACGCCGAACCCGGCGTTCGCGTTCAACCAGGCGCACAACGCCGGCCGCCAGATCCTGCTGGCCGGGCGCAACTTCGGCTGCGGCTCCTCGCGCGAGCACGCGCCGTGGGCGCTGACCGACCTGGGCCTGCGCGCCATCGTCAGCAGCGAGATCGCCGACATCTTCCGCAGCAACAGCCTGAAGAACGGGCTGCTGCCGATCGTGCTGGACGAGGCCGACGTGCAGACCCTGATGCAGCGTCCGGACGACCCGTTGACCGTGGACGTGGCCGCACGCGAACTGCGCACGCCCGACGGCCGCGTCTATCCGTTCCCGCTCGACGAGTTCTCGCAGACCTGCCTGCTCGAAGGCGTCGACGAACTCGGCTACCTGCTGCTGCGCCAACCCGCCATCGAACAGTACGAGGCCTCCCATGCACGCTGACATCGTCGTCCTGCCCGGCGACGGCATCGGCCCCGAAGTCACCGCCGCCGCGGTCTCGGTGCTGCGCAGCATCGCCCGCCGCTACCAGCACACGTTCGAGTTCCACGAGCACGACATCGGCGGCATCGCCATCGACCGCCACGGCGAGCCGCTGCCGGCGGCGACACTGGCCGCCTGCCGGCAGGCCGACGCGGTGCTGCTGGGCGCGGTCGGCGGACCCAAGTGGTCCGATCCCAACGCCACGATCCGCCCCGAGCAAGGCCTGCTGGCGATCCGCCGCGGCCTGGGCCTGTTCGCCAACCTGCGCCCGGTCAAGCCGCACCCGGCGGCGCTGGACGCCTCGCCGATCAAGCCGCACCTGCTCACCGGCGTGGACATCGTGGTGGTGCGCGAGCTGACCGGCGGCATCTACTTCGGCGACAAGACCCGCAGCGCCACCGACGCCAGCGACCTGTGCCGCTACAGCGTCGAGGAGATCGAGCGGGTGCTGCGCAGCGCGTTCCGCCTGGCGCAGCAGCGCCGCAACCACGTCACCTCGGTGGACAAGGCCAATGTGCTGGAGACCTCGCGGCTGTGGCGCGACGTCGCCGCGCGCATCGGCCGCGACGAATTCCCGGAGGTGCGCCTGGAGCACCAGCTGGTCGATTCGATGGCGATGCACCTGCTGGCCAAGCCGCGCGAGTACGACGTGATCGTCACCGAGAACATGTTCGGCGACATCCTCACCGACGAGGCCTCGATGCTGGCCGGCTCGCTGGGCCTGCTGCCGTCGGCGTCGCTGGGCGAAGGCCGGATCGGCCTGTACGAGCCGATCCACGGCTCGGCCCCGGACATCGCCGGCAAGGGCATCGCCAACCCCTACGCCACCATCCTCAGCGCCGCGCTGCTGCTGCGCCATTCGCTGGGCCTGAACACCGAAGCCGAGGCGATCGAACAGGCCGTGGACGCCGCGCTCAACGCGCACGCCTTCACCGCCGACCTCGCCGCCCCGGGCCATGGCATTTCCACCAACGCGGCCGCGCGCGCGGTGGTGGAACAGTTGCAGGCGAACGGCAGCGTCGAGGAAGTGCGGGAGGCCGGGATTCGGGAGTAGGGATTGGCGGCAGCGGTCCGACCGCGCCTCGTGCGCAGCGCGGCGCGTGCATCGTGCGGTCGTCGCAAAGTGGCGGCGGGGCATTGTCGATACAGGCACGCCGCGCTTGCAGGATGGAGCTCTCTGCGCGGCCGCGCCCTAGCCGATCACCCGATCGCGGCCCTCGTGCTTGGCCTGGTACAGGTGCCGGTCGGCCAGCACCAGCAGTTCGCGCCGGCTCTGCAGCGACGGGCCGAGACAGGCGAAGCCGACACTGGCCGTGCATTGCACCACCCGCCCGTCCAGGTCGTGGACCACCACCACAGCGACGCGGCGGCGCAGCTCGTCCAGCCGCGCGCGCGCCGGCTCGCGGTCCAGGCCCGGCAACACCAGCAGGAATTCCTCACCGCCGTGGCGCGCGGCGAACGCGTGTTCGCCGAGCGTGGCGCGCAGCACCTCGCCGACCCGGCGCAGCACCTCGTCGCCGATCTCGTGGCCATGCGTATCGTTGATCCGCTTGAAGTTGTCGATGTCCAGCAGCGCCACGCACAGCGGCGTCTGCGCGGCCAGCGCGCCCTCCAGCGCCGCGGTCAGGTGCGGATCGGCGGTGCGCCGGTTCGGCAGGCCGGTCAGTGCGTCGTGGCCGGCCAGGTAGGCGAGCTTGCGCACCAGTTCCTCGCGTTCGCGATCGGCCAGCTTCAGCGCCAGGTTCTTCGTGCGCAGCTCGTGGGTGCGCTCGGCGATGATGCGGTTGAGCCGGCGCTGGCGGCGCAGGTAGCGATGGCTGCGCCCGCGGTACCACCACAGCAGCAGGCCGCTGAACGCGATCGCCGCAAGCACCACGAACGGGCCGCGCTGCCAGAACGGCGGCACCACGTCCAGCTGCAGCGACGTGCGCCCGACCAGGTCGCTGCGCGACCAGTCGGTCGAACTGGTGGTCGCCTGCACTTCCAGGCGATAGTCGCCCGGCGGCAGGTTGGTATAGACCGCCTCCTCGCCGCTGCCGGCATCGATCCACTGCCGATCGAAGCCATGCAGGCGATAGCGGTAGCGCACCTTGTCCGGCGAGCGGAAGCTCAGCCCGGCGTAGTCGACGCTGAGCCGGCCGACGCTGCCGGGCAGGCGGTAGTCGCCGCGCAGCGGCTGCTCGCGGCCATCGACCTGCAGCCGCTCGATCGCCACCGCCGGTGCGCGCCAGGAATGCCGGCTGGGCAGCGCCGGGTCGATCAGGGCCAGGCCGGCGGAGGTCGGGACCAGCAGGGTGCCGGCGCGGCTCAGCCAGCCGGCCGGCGCGCTGGCGCCGTTGCCCTGGCTGCCGGGCATGCCGTCGCTGCGATCGACCACGTCCACCGCCAGCTGCGTACGGCGGCCGGCATCGAGCTGCGCGATGCTGTCGCGGGCGATGCGCAACACGCCCTGGTTGCTGGTCGCCCACAGATGGCCATGGCCATCGTCGATGACCCGGAACAGCTTGTCGCGCGGCAGCCCGACACGATGGTCGTAGACGCGGAAGCGGCCGTCGCGCAGCCGCAGCAGGCCGCGGTCGCTGCCGATCCACAGCGTGCCGTCGGCATCTTCCAGGAAGTCGAACGCGTTATGCGCCGGGAACCCGGCCCCGGCCGGCCAACCCCGCAGCGCGCCGCCCGCCGACAGCGCCGCGATGCCGCCGCTGCTGCCGATCCACAGCACGCCGGCGCGATCGCGGTACAGCGCCTGCACCTGCAGCGCCGGCAGGCCGTCGGCCAGGGTGTACACGCGGGTGCGGCCACGGTTGCGATAGGCCAGGCCGGCATTGCTGCCGATCCACAGCCCGCCGTCCGCATCCTGCAAGAGCGCGCGCACCATCGCTTGCGGGATGCCCGCGTCGCTGCCGAGCCGTTGCCGGACCGCGCCGTCGGGCGCCAGCAGCAGCACGCCCTGGCTGTAGGTGCCGACCCACATGCCGCCATCGTTGGCCGCGGCCAGCGCCAGCACCGACGGATCGCGGCCGCTGGCGGCGATGCGCAGCGTGGCGATGCGGCCGTGCTGCCAGCGATCGAGGCCGGCGGCATGGCCGATCCAGACCGCGCCATCGGCGCTCTGCTGCACCACCCGCACATCGTCGCCGCCGAGGCCGTCGTGCCGGGTCAGGCCGCCGGCATCGCCCGCGGCGACGCGGAACAGGCCGTCGGTGCTGCCGGCCCAGATCAAGCCTTCGCGGTCCTCGATCAGCGCCGCGCTGACCACGCCGGAGATCGACAGCATCTCCTCGCTGACGCCGCTCGACGAGCGCCGCAGCAACTGGCCGCTGGACAGGCTGGTCCACAACTGGCCCTGGCGATCCTGCAACGCGGCATCGACCCGCTGGCCCTGGCGCAACCACTGCAGCGCGCCGTCGGCGTGCAGCCAGAACACGCCGGCGTCGCCGGCGACCAGCAGCCCGCCGTCGCGGTCGTGGCTCAGGCGCCGCACCGCGGCCGCGCGCATCGCCGGCGTGCGGCCCCAGCGCCGCGCGCGCAGCGTGGCCGGGTCGAGGCGGAACAACCCCTGCGCGGTGCCGACCAGCACGCTGCCATCGGGCCGCTGCAGCAGCGCCGCGATCCGGGTCTTGGGCAGCCCGGCGACGGCGCCGGCAGCGCTCAGGCGGCCATCGGCCTCGATCCGGAACAAGCCGTCCTCGCTGCCGACCCACAGCGCGCCGTCGCGGCCGCGCAGCATCGACGTCACCCGCAGCCGCTGCGCACGCGCATCGCCCAAATGCTGCCAGCGGCCGCCGCTATAGCGGAACACGCCGTCGTCGGCGCTGCCGATCAGCACCCCGCCATCGGCTTCGGGCACGATCGCGAACACGCCGGACATCTCCATGCCCGGCGTGTTCTGCCGGTCGAACACGGTGAAGGCACGGCCATCGAAGCGTGCCACGCCTTCCCAGGTGCCGATCCAGAGCAGGCCGTCGCGGTCCTGCGCCAGCGCATGCACCAGGTTGTGCGGCAGGCCTTGGTCCATGGTCCAACGCGCGATCGTCGGGCGCTCGGCGATGACCCGCTCGGACACCGGCAGCGCAACCTGCGCCACGCCAGCGCCTGCCGTGCAGCAGACGCACAGCAGCGTCAGGAGCAGGCCGCTGCGCCGGCGCAGCGTATGCACGCCGTCGGTGGGTGGGTGACGCTGTTCCCTCTGCTCCATTGCTTTCCGAATCTGGCCCTCGGCAGCGCGAGCGCGCGGCATCCAAACCGTCCAAGAAAGCCAATTTATCACTGCGCGTTCGCTGCCGATGTCAGGGGTTCCTTACCCCGCACTTCGCACCGCTGCCACAACCAGCGTAGCCCGAACGAGCGTGGGCGCGGTGTGCACGCCGATGCGACGGTCAGGCATGCCGAATGCGTCCCGTTGTTCCGGGATTGGGACGTGCTGCAATCAGGATGGCGCCCAAACCATTCAGCAAAATGGCCGCCGGGCGCAACGCTGACGGGCTAAATAATATACTTTGCAGTATAGTATATATATCGAACCGATTGGTCTAGTATTTACCCCCATGGTCAGCAAACCCTCTGCCGCCGCCCCCAAATCCTCGGCCCGCGCCGCCGGGCCGGGCCGTCCCAAGGACATGGGCAAGCGGGCGGCGATCCTGGAAGCGGCCAAGCAGATGTTCACCGAGCTGGGCTTCGGCGGGGTCAGCATGGACGGCATCGCGGCCCGCGCCGGGGTGTCCAAGCTCACCGTGTACAGCCATTACGGCGACAAGGAGACGCTGTTCGCCGAGGCGGTGCGCGCGCAGTGCCAGGCGCTGCTGCCCGAGGACCTGTTCGGGCATGCGCTGAAGGGTCCGCTGCGCGCGCAACTGGTGGAGATCGGCCTGGCGTTCTTCGCGATGATCAGCAGCGAGGCGGCGATGGCGACGCACCGCATGATGCTCGCCCCCGGCACCGGCGACGAGCACGTGCGCGAGATGTTCTGGAACGCCGGTCCCAAACGCACCCAGCAGGACCTGGCGCTGCTGCTGCAGGCGCATGTCGCGGCCGGCGAGCTGGAGATCCCCGACCTGGGCCTGGCCGCCTCCCAGTTCTTCTGCCTGATCAAGGGCGAACTGCACTCGCTGATGATGTGCGGCCTGTGCCGCGCGCCCAGCCGGGCGCAGATCCAGGCCCATGTCGAGGCCAGCGTGGACTTCTTGCTGCGGGCCTATGCGGCGCGCTGATTCCGCGCCGGCCGGGCGGCCCGATGACTTCCGGCACTGCGCGCGGCGGCGCCGCGGCGGCGATGCTGTAGCACACGCACGGCCTTTGTGCCGGCTAAAATGCGCGTCCCGCCGTGTTGGATGCCCCAGATGACGATCGACTACTCCCAAGCCCGCGAAACGATGGTCGAACAGCAGGTGCGTCCCTGGGACGTGCTCGACCTGCGCGTGCTCGACGTGCTGGCGCGGCTGCCGCGCGAGACCTTCGTACCGGAAAGCCACCGCGCGGTGGCCTATGCCGACCTGGAGATTCCACTGGGCCACGGCCAGTCCATGATGAAGCCGGTGATCGAAGGGCGCATGCTGCAGGCGCTGGACCTGCAACCGGGCGAGGATGTGCTGGAGATCGGCACCGGCAGCGGCTTCATCAGCGCCTGCCTGGGCGAACTCGGCCGCGAGGTGGTCAGCCTGGAGATCGAGCCGGCCCTGGCCGCCGCCGCGCGCGCCAACCTGGAGGCCGCCGCGCTGGGCAGCAATGTGCGCATCGAGACCGCCGACGCGTTCGGCTGGCACAGCGAGCGCCGCTTCGACGTGGTCTGCGTCACCGCCGCGGTCACCGAGATCCCGGCACAGTTCCTGGCCTGGCTGCGGCCCGGCGGCCGCTTGTTCGCGATCCGCGGCCGTGCCCCGGCCATGGACGCGGCGCTGGTCCACGTCGAGGCCGGCGCGGCGCGGGTGGAATCGCTGTTCGAAACCGACCTGGCGTATTACCTGCGTGGCGCCGCGCCGGTCCCCCAGTTCACATTCTGATCCATCTAAGGAAGCCGCAATGATCCGCCGATCCCTCGCCCTGGCTCTGACCGCCGCGCTGTTTCCGTTGGCCGCCAACGCCGCGGACCTGCTGCAAGTCTACGAAATGGCCCGCAACAGCGACCCGCAGCTGGCCAACGCGGAATCGACCCAGCTGTACGAAAAGGAAGGCGCGGTGCAGGCGCGCGCGGCGCTGCTGCCGCAGCTCGACGGCTCCGCCTCGCTGCAGCGCAGCCACAGCAAAATCGAGCGCGCCAGCGGCGATCTGGCCGGGACCAGCAAGAGCCGCAGCTATGCGATCCAGGGCACGCAGACGCTGGTCAACTTCGCCCAGTTCTCCACCCTGCGCGCGCAGAAGGCGCGCAGCCTGGCCGCCGACTACACGCTGGCATCGGCCAAAGACGACCTGATCGTGCGCACCTCGGCGGCCTACTTCAACGTGCTGGTCGCGATCGAGTCGCTGGTCGCCGCGGAAACCAACGAAGCCTCCGCCAAGAAGCAGTTCGACTACGCCGACAAGCGCCTGGAAGTGGGCCTGGCGCCGATCACCGACGTGCACGAAGCGCGCGCCGAGTACGATCAGGCGCGCGCCGACACGATCACCTCGCGCAACTCGCTGCAGGACCTGTACCAGGCGCTGACCGAGATCACCGGGCAGCCGGTGCACGACCTGCGCGGCCTGCCGGAGGACTTCCGTCCGCAGCTGCCGGCCGACAGCGGCAACATCGACAGCCTGATCGCCTCGGCGCTGGACAAGAATCCGTCGCTGCGCTCCTACCAGTACCAGGTGCAGCAAGCCGAAGACAACGTCTCCACCGCGCGTGCCGGGCACCTGCCGACGCTGAACCTGTCGGCCAGCGTCGGCCGCGACGCCAGCTGGGGCGACGGCGTCTCCAGCAGCAACTCGCCGCGCACCGACAGCAACGTCATCGGCGTGACCCTGGACATCCCGATCTTCGCCGGCGGCGCGACCCAGTCGGCGGTGCGCCAGGCGCTGGCGCAGCGCGACATCGCCCAGGACACCTTCGAACAGGAGAAGCGTGCGCTCGACCGCAATACCCGCAGCGCGTATCAGAACGTCGTCGCCGGCATCAGCGAGATCGAGGCGCGGCGCCTGGCGGTGGTGTCGGCGCAGGCCGCCTACGACGCCTCGCAGGTCGGCCTGGAAGTGGGCACGCGCACCGTGCTGGACGTGGTGCAGAACCAGCGCACGCTGTATTCGGCGCAGCAGGACTACGCGCAGGCCCGCTACAACTTCCTGCAGAACCGCCTGCTGCTGAGCCAGGCGCTGGGTTCGCTGGACGTGGCCGAGGTGCAGTCGATCAACGCACTGCTGACGCAGAGCGCCGAATCCAAGCTCAACTCCGGCAGCAGCACCCAGTAACGCCGGCGCCAGCGTCTGCGCGACACCGCAAACGGCGGGCCTTCGGGTCCGCCGTTTTTGCATGGGAGCGGCGCAATTGCAGGGAGAATGCCTGGTGGCACCAGGTACTTCGCCAACGGCAATGCCTGCGTCGAAACCGCGCTACTCGTCCGCCGGCGCATCGTGCGCCACCGGCGGCAGATGCGCCGCGATCAGCTGCAGCGTGCGCTGCAGCGCGCCGCGGCCATTGGCGACCAGGGCGCAGCCGGCCTCGGCCATGCGCGCGCGCGCGTCCGCATCACCCAGCAGCTCGCGCAGCGCCGCGCACACCGCCGCGGCGTCCTCGCAGATCGCCACCGCCCCGGCCTCGCGCATGCGCCGCGAGATCTCGGCGAAATTGTGCAGGTGCGGCCCGCTCACCGACGGCGTGCCGACCGCCGCCGGCTCCAGCAGGTTGTGCCCGCCGATCGGCTGCAGGCTGCCGCCGACGAAGGCGACCTGGGCGCAGGCGTAGAACATCATCAATTCGCCCAGCGTATCGATCACGAACACGCTGTCCTCGGCACCGGGCCATTGCTGCTGGCGGCGCGTGGCCACGCGCCAGCCCTGGTCGCGCGCCAGCGCCTCGACCTTGGCGAAGCGTTCGGGATGACGCGGCGCCCACAGCAGCAGCAGGTCCGGCCAGTGCCGGCGCAGTTGCCGGTGCATCTCGATCACCGCCGCCTCCTCGCCCTCGTGGGTGCTGGCGGCGATCCACACCGGCCGCACCGCCGCCACGCGTTCGCCGAACGCGGCGACGAACGCCGGCAGTTGCGCGGGCACGGCGATATCGAACTTCAGGTTGCCCAGTGCGCGCACCTGCTGCGGATGCGCGCCGAGCTCGATGAAGCGCTCGGCATCGGCCTGCGACTGCGCGGCCACGCAGGTCACCGTGCGCAGCGCGCGCCCGATCAACGGCCGCAGCAGGCGGTAGCCGCGCAGCGAGCGCGCCGACAGCCGCGCATTGAGCACATAGACCGGGATGTTGCGGTCGCGGCAGCCGAACAGCATGTTCGGCCACAGCTCGGTTTCCAGGATCAGCGCCAGGCTCGGGCGGAAATGCTGCAGGAAGCGGCCGACGCTGCCGGGCACGTCGTACGGCAGGTAGACGTGGTCCAGCGCATCGCCCCACAGCGCGCGCACCCGCTCCGACCCGGTCGGGGTGATGGTGGTGATCACCCAGCGGATGTCCGGGCGCTGTGCGCGCAGCGCGTTGACCACCGGCGCGGCGACGCTGACCTCGCCCACCGACACCGCGTGCAGCCACACCCGCGGCCGCCCGCGCGCCTGCGGATACGAGGCGTAGCGCTCGTCCCAGCGCTGGAAGTACTGGCGCACGCGGAAACCGCGCCAGACCAGGTGATAGACGGTGACCGGCAGCAGCATGTACAGCACGGCCGAGTACAGGCCGCGCAGCAGCCGCTCGATGAAATCGTTGCGCATCGCGAAAGCATAGCGGGTTGCGCCGCGCAGGCGGCAGACGATCGCCAGCGCCGCCGCCAGTCCCGGCGCCGACACCGCCGCGCCCGCGCCCGGCTAAACTTGGCGCATGTCCGATCCCCCCCACGCCCTCCCGTCCGCCGCCACCACGGCCGCGCCGCCGCCGCGCTCGCCGCGGCATTGGCCGACCTGGCTGCTGCTCGGCATCGCCGTGGCAGCCGCGCGGCTGCCCTGGCTGCTGCAACGCGCGCTCGGCCGCGGCGTCGGCTGGCTCGCGCTGCGTCTGGCCGGTACCCGCCGCCATGCCGCCGACGTGAACCTGAAGCTGTGTTTCCCCGAGCACAGCGAGGCCTGGCGCACCCGCCTGCTGCACGACAGCTTCGATGCGCTGGGCGTGGGCGTGTTCGAGTTCGCGCGCGCCTGGTGGGGCAGCCTCGGCCCGATCCGCCGCCGCACCCGCATCGAGGGCCTGGAGCACCTGCGTGCGCTGCAGGCGCAGGGCCGCGGCGTGCTGCTGGTCTCGGGCCACTTCATGACCCTGGAGATGTGCGGCCGGCTGCTGTGCCAATACGTGCCGCTGGCCGGCATGTACCGCCGCCACCGCAACCCGGTGTTCGAATGGGCGGTCAAGCGCGGCCGCCTGCGCTACGCCATCGCCATGTTCGCCAACGAGGACCTGCGCGGCAGCGTGCGCCACCTCAAGCGCGGCGGCTTCCTGTGGTATGCGCCGGACCAGGACATGCGCGGCAAGGACACGGTGTTCGTACCGTTCTTCGGCATGCCCGCCTCCACCATCACCGCCACCCACCAATTGGCGCGGCTGACCGGCTGCGCGGTGGTGCCGTATTTCCACCGCCGCGAAGGCGCCGACTACGTGCTGCGCATCGCCCCGCCGCTGGAGGACTTTCCGTCGCAGGACATGGTTGCCGACACCGCACGGGTCAATGCCGCGATCGAGGCCATGGTGCGCGAGGCGCCGGCGCAATACCTGTGGATCCACCGCCGCTTCAAGCGCCAGCCTGAAGGCCGCAGCACGTTCTACGAACGCGACTGAGCGAGATGTAGGTACGGGCGCAGTCCGGCGCACCCAAATTAGCGAGACGCTTCGCGCCGTACCCTCACCCCAACCCCTCTCCCGGTTGGAGAGGGGCTAAGGCTTTTCCTCCGGTGCCCCGCAGGGGCGGATGAGGGTACGGCGCAGCCTGGCGCGTGATACGGGTGTCGCTGCAGATCTCGCAGTGTTCGCAAGCGTGCACGAGCACGGACTGAGGGTTAAGCGGACGCAGACGAAACAGTTCGTGCAGCGCCCTCGGCGTCGCGCTCCTCGGCCAGTAGCGCGCCGACATACAGCCCCACCAGCATCAGCGCCAGCGAGCCCCAGAACGACGAATAGAACGCCAGGTGGGTGTTGAACGGGAACACCGTCGCCAGCAGCGCCAGCAGCGCCGGCCGTGCCCGTTCGCGCGCCTGCGGCGAGGCATAGCGCCACGCGCGCCACGCCTGCGCGGCACCGGCCAGCCACAGCAGCAAACCGATCGCGCCGGTCTCGCTGAGCACCTCGAGCACGATCTGGTGGGCATGCAAGGCCGGCTCGCGGCCCCAGGCGCCCTCGTGCGCGGGATCCGGGTCGCAGGCCGCATAGGCTTCGCGGAAGCCGCGCACGCCGACCCCGTTGAGCGGATGCTGGCGGATCATGCACCAGGCCGCGTCCCAGATCTGGGTGCGCCCGGCTAACGCCGCGTTCACGTCGGCCGGGCGCCCGCTCAGCGCCAGCGTGGTGCGCGCGAAGCGCTCGCGCACCTGCGGCGAGAGCGCGCCAAGCAGGCCGGCGACCAGCACCGTGGCCACGCCCAGCGCCAGCATCCGGCGCATGCCCAGCAGGCGCCAGCCCGATAGCAGCAGCACCAGCGCATAGGTGATCCACGACGCGCGCGAGCCGGCCAGCACCAGCACCACGCCCACCACCGCCGCGGCGAGCAGCCAGCCCCGGGCGCCGCCGCGGCGCCCGGCCGCGAACAGCAGGAACGGCGACAGGCTGGCCAGGACCTGGCCGAACTTGAGGTTGCACGGCCCGAACACGCCGCTGAGGCGATCGGCCAGCGCGATCTCCTGCGGCGTGCACAGACCGTGGTGGCTGATCGCCCACTTCAGCTGGTCCATCGACCAGAACAGCGGGCTGGTGCCGCACAGCGCCTGCGCCAGCGCGTCGGCAGTCCAGAGCGCGGCGATCAGCGCCAGGCCGTTGAAGGTGGTGCGGCGCGCGCGCGGGGTCGCCACCGCCATCGCCACCAGCCACAGGAACGGCAGGAAGCGCAGGTCCACCGCCGATTCGCGCAGCGCCAGCGGCACGTCCACCGCGTCCAGTGCCGACAGCGGCTGCGGCAGCCAGTAGCTCAGGAACAGCAGCGTGGTCAGCGCCCACGCCGGGCCGCTGAGCAGGCTGGCGCCGCCGCGGAAGCGGCTGTGCAGCAGCTGCAGCAGGGTCGCCAGCGCGCCCAGCGCGAGCACGCCCGCGGCCAGGCCCGGCGCCGGCCACAGCGCCACGAACGCCAGCACCCAGACCGGCGCCCAGCGTTCGCTGCGCGCCGGCGACAGCGGCGCAGGCAGGGAGGAATCAGGACCGGAGTTCGTCATACACCGCCAGGGTCGCGTGCTGCATCGCCTGCAGTGTGTAGGGAATCTGTGCCGGTGGTACCGGCGGTTGCGCCAGCAGCCGTGCCGCGGCGGCATGCAGGGCCTGCGCATCGAACGCGGCGACCGCGCCGGCGGGCTGCAGCTGCGCCAGCAGTTCGCCAGCCCCGCCATGCGCCCAGCCCAGCACCGGCCGCCCCACCGCCAGCGCCTCGACCACGGTGCGGCCGAACGCTTCGGGCTTGCGCGACAGCTGCAGCACCAGGTCGCTGGCGGCATAGGCCTCGGCGATGCGTGCGGTCGGCGCGGTGAACGCGACCGCGGCGGCGATGCCCAGCGCGGCCGCCTCGGCCTCCAGTTCCTGCACATAGGCCTCGCGCCCGGCCGCGCGCGCCCCCGGCAGCCACAGCCGTGCGTCGCTGCCGTCGGCACGCAGCGCGGCGAGCAGGCGCAGCGCGTCGGCGTGGCCCTTCAGGCGGGTGCCGCGCCCGGGCAGCAGCAGCAGCGGACCGCTGCCCGCCGCGGCCGGCGCCAGTGTCGCGGCCCAGGCGCGCGCGCCAGGATCGGGCTGCGCACGGCGCGGGAACTGCGCCGGGTCGATGCCGCGCGGGATCACCCGCAACCGCGCCGGCTCGGTCTGTGGGTAGTGGCGCAGCACGTAGTCGCGCACCGTGGCGGACACGCAGATCACGCGCTCGCCGCGGGCCATGATCGCGCTGTAGCGGCTCGGCGAATTGAGTCCGTGCACGGTGCTGACGAAACGCGGCCGCTGCGCCGCCGGCAGCCCGCGCAGCGCATGCCAGCCCAGCCAGGCCGGCAGCCGCGAGCGCGCGTGCACGATGTCCGCCCGCTCGCGCACGAACAGCCGGCGCAGCGCCGGCACGTGGCGCAGGCTCAGCAGCGATTTGCGGCCGATGTCCAGGGCGATGTGTTCGGCGCCGGTTTCCAGCAGCGCCGGCAGCAGGCGGCCGCCGGCCGACACCACCAGCGCGCGGTGCCCGGCCGCGACCAGCGCCGCGGCGATTTCCAGGGTGGAGCGTTCGACGCCGCCGGACTCCAGCGCCGGCAGCAGCTGCACCACGGTCAGGCGGTGCATCGACCCGGCGGTCAGTCGAGCAGCACGAAGACCGCGCCGCAGTACGGGCACTTGGCCTCGTGGCTGGGTTCTTCTTCCACCGGCAGATAGACCCGCGGGTGCGAGTTCCATAGCGCCATCTCCGGGGTCGGGCAGCTCAGCGGCAGGTCGGCGCGGTGCACGCTGTAGCGCTTCTCTGCATTGGCGGGCGCGGTGGCGGTATGGCTCATGGCAGTAGGACACGGCGGGAGGAGACGACGAATTCTAGCAGCCCGTCCCGTGCCCGCACCGGGCCGGCGTACGCCGCGCCGGTGCTGTCAAAGTTTGTCCACTCGCTGTCGGCTTGATGCCAAGCGATGACATCTACTATGCTCGGGGGGAAGCGGCGCAACCATGCCGCTCTGAGGTGTCACGTGGATATAGGTGTGCGATTGATGCAGGCGCGGCGCAATGCCGGTTTCACGCTGCGCGAACTGGCGGCCTTGCTGGGCGTGGCGCATAGCACCCTGGGTCACTGGGAGAACAATCGTTCCGTCCCCAATGCCCGGCATTTGCTGAAGATTGCCGAACTTACCGGCGTCGATGCCTACGTGCTGCTGACCGGCAAGCCGTCCAAGCTGAACCAGGGCGACCAGGAAAGCCTGCCGCTGCCGGTGGGCAAGCGCCTGGCCTGAGGGTCTTGCACGGCCGCGGAGTCCATACCGCGGCCGTGTTGCTCCTGTACGTTCATGCCCGCCTTGCGGTGCGCGCATCGTCAGCGCATGTCTGCGCCCATCGAGTTTCATGAAGGATTAGTGTGGCCGACGACAGCAATCGCCACGCGCTTTCTCTCAAGCGTCGACAGTTGTCGCTTCGACAAGTGACGCCTGCGGCCGTAGTTCCTGCACGATTCGCCCCTGCTCCATCACCAACACGCGGTCGGCGCTAGCGATGGTATCGGGCCGGTGCGCGACGATCAGCTTGGTCAGCTTCAACTGCTTTACGGCCTCGTTGACCAGGCGCTCGCGCATCACGTCCAGATGGCTGGTGGCCTCATCCAGAAACAGCAGCTTCGGTTGCCGGTACAGCGCACGGGCCAGGATCACCCGCTGCTTCTGCCCGCCGGAAAGCGAACTGCCCATATCGCCGATCAAGCTGTGATAACCCATCGGCATCGCCGCGATATCCTCGTGCACCGCCGCCAACCGCGCCGCCGCCTCGACCCGTTCCAGGTCGAAATCCGGATCGAAGAACCCGATGTTGTCGGCGATGCTGCCGGCGAACAATTGATCGTCCTGCATCACTGCACCGACGATCGCGCGCACATTACGCGGCCCCAGCTTATGTAGATCGTGGCCGCCGATGCGGATTGCCCCTTCGCTCGGCTTGAGCAATCCCAGCAGTAGTTTGACCAGCGTCGTCTTGCCGCAGCCGGATGCACCGATGATCGCCACCGACTCGCCTGGCTCGATCGCGAAACTGCACTCCTTGACGACCCACGGCTCGCCCGCGGCGTAGCGAAACGACAGCCCCTCGACCTCGATGCGCGGCTCGGCCGGAGGCAACGCCTCGGGCAGTGCGTGGTCGTCCTCCGGCTGCGTCAGCACGATATCGGCCAGCCGCTCGCCATGCAGGCGCAGCATGCGGAACTCGACCCACTTGTCGATCAGCCCGCTCACACGCATGGCGAACTGATCTTTGTAGGCCAGGTAGGCGACCAGCATGCCGACCGAGAACACATTGTCCAGCGCCAGCCTGGCCCCGATCCAGATCACCGCGATACGCTCGATGCCGAACACCAGTTGGCTGGCCGTGTTGAACCCCAGCGACATGCGCGCCAGTTTGACATCCTGGTTAACTGTCTCGTTTAGCAGATTGTCGTAGGTGGAACGGCGTAGCGGCTCCTCGCCAGCTATCTTCAGGCTCTGCATGCCCCGTAACGATTCCAGCAAATGGCTCTGCTGCTTGGCGGCGGCGACTAGCTGCTGCTCAGTGCGATCACGCACCGGCCGGTAGGCGATTGCCCGAATACACAGATACAGCGCTACCGCCAGAAGCGTGACCAGCGCCAGCTTCCAGCTATAGACCAGCATCAAGACCAGCGTGACCACTGCCATCAGTCCGTCGATGATCGCCTCGACGAAGCTTGTGGTCAGTGTGTGCTGGATCGTCTGCACCGAGGACATGCGTGAAGTCACATCACCCAGATGGCGCTTCTCGAAGAAATCCAGCGGCAATTTAAGCAAGTGCGCGAACACGTTACTCATCCATTGCAATCCGAGCCTGGAGGACAGATAGACCACCGACCAGCCGCGCAGCAAGCCGATACCCACTTGCAGCAGCAGCGCCAATCCGAAGCCCAAGCCGAGTACCACCAACAGGTCGCGATCAGCCGAAACCAGCGCCTGGTCAACCACCCATTGCATGTAGAACGGCGCGAGAATGACGAATACCTGCAGCGCTGCCGACAGCAGGAATATCTGAAGAAGCGCACTCCACAATCCGCTGATTGGACCTGCGAGTTGGCGCGCTGAGATCGAAAGAGACGCCTTCTGGGACTTGAAATCTGCAGTTGGGGTCAATTCTAGCGCTACACCGGTGAAGTGCTGGGAGACTTCATGGATTGATAGCTTTCGTTCCCCCAGAGCGGGGTCGAGTATGGTGAATTTAGACTTCCCGACCTTGGCAAGCACCACAAAGTGGTTGAGGTCCCAGTGCAAGATGCAGGGCAGCTTAAGCTCGGCCAAGTGCTGTAGATCTAGCCGAAGCGGGCGAGTGGAGAAGCCAAGTTGCTGGGCGGTGCGGATGACCTGATTGAGTTTTGCTCCCTTTAACGAAAGCGGGAAGCGGCGACGTAACTCAGGCAAGCCAAGCTGCATGCCGTGCGCGCGCGCGATCACCGCCAATGAAGCAAGAGCGCATTCAGAAGCTTCGGACTGGATAATCACACGCATAACAGAGGACCAAATGACACGGTAAAGATGCTCCAAACAAGTCGCCGATCACAACCTTTTCACTAAAAATTAAATTACCCAAGGAAAATCTGAAGGTCACTCTCCAGATCGACCAGAGACAACAAGCAATTCATTCACCAACATGCCATCTTATAGAACGAGCCAGGCGAATTATTCGTTACGCAGACTGGCTGAAGAACTTCGAATGCCCCCAACCATAAAAGCAAAAGGATTGCATTTAGCTTAAAATACGCAGAATTACCCTGCGTCAATACAAACTAAGATTTTTCATTTCTCACCATCATCGCAACCTTATAAGCCACCAGCAAAGATAGCATCCCAACAACCATCAATAAATAATCAGACCTTTCAAATCCAGATTTGAACACAATAATGCCCAGAATAACTATAGAAAGAATATGCAAAAGATAATTTCATGGTGCCCCAATTTAAAACTCGCCCACGAACGGGCGAGCTTATTTATAAAATTAAAAAGTATCGTAGAATCCTTGCAAGAAGCCTTTTATAAAGCTTCCGACCTCTCTCGAGCCTTTAATTAGATCGTCCCCTGAGGCCGGGGGGGCACCGGCAGTCCCAACCCCACCGGAAACAGACTCCAAATCAATATCAAAAAGATCTTTCATAGTTTGACCTCTTCAAGAAGACGCAGGAATAAGTGTAACAAGCGTAGCCACGACGGCAACCGCAATCATTGTCTTAGCAACAAATTTTCCAGTCTCATATCCCACTGAATAGGAACTACCGCAAGATATTTCGTCCATTTCCAAAATCGTCAATTCACGCATGTTCAAGACCTCCTTCATCGAATCGCGCGAAAGCCCCGCGCTGGCTAGAGAATGCCCTGCAAGATAGGCACTCAGTGAAAATATTAGACACCATTTTTTTTGTTCAAAGAGTAGACCGGCTCGAGCACCCATTCAATCAGGTATCGTTCTTCACCCTCAATACCAGCGTCTAACAACATCCCAGGCTTTAACGTCTCACTCGCCCCATAAGCGGTGATAGTCTGCCGCGCCAGCGCTACGTTTACGCGATAAAACGGCTTACTCTGTTCAGCCTTGTCTATTATTGAATCAAGCTCGCTAAGACTAACTGGACTGCGGCTAATGCGGACTACTTTTCCATCTTGGTGCCCAAATTTTTGATATGGATAAGCCTGATAGCGCAGTGCAACCCTGTCGCCTGGTTTGATGAAACCTATCCCTCGACTAGGCACCAGCAGCTCAGCCTCCAATTTTCCTCCATCTGGCAATAGAGTCAGCAGTGGCTGCCCCGCCTGAATTGCCTGTCCCAGCTTAGCCATCTGGGTGGCAATAACGCCGGCCACAGGTGCTTTCATTACCAGCGCCCCACTAGCTTGGTTTTGCACCTGCTCCTGTTCCACTACGGCGCTGTCCCGCTTGTATTCGGCGCGAATGCTCCCGCGTTGCCCCGGCAGCATGCCCAACTGCTGCTCGATCTGCGCAACGGAGCGCCGCATCTCGGTGGCCTGCCGCTGCAACGCCTGCATCTGGCTGGTGTATTCCAGCATGCTGGACTCCTGCTGCTTTATCTGTAGCACGCTGACGTACTTGCCATCCTGCAACTGGCGCCAGCGTTGCAGCACTTCATTGGCGAGGGTGATCTGGCTGCGACGGGTGGCGACTTCACCGTTCACCTGCACCAATTCCTGCTGCAGATTGACCAGTTGCGCGCGCAGCCCCTGCTCCTGTGCATCCAACTGCTGCAGCTGTGCCTGTTCGGAAGACCTCAACCCATCCCCTCGCTGGCGCAGATGGCGCTGCAAGGCAGCCTCGGTATCGCCGCTTGCCAGCGTCGCGCGCGGCACCGTCACTACGCCAAGGATCTGCCCGGCCTCGACGCGCTGGCCTTCGCTCGCGTCAAGCCGGGTGACAACCCCGGTGGCGGGCGCCATCACCGTCGCCAGGCCCTTGGTCGGTACCAGTTGTCCGGTCACAGTGGACCGATGCGTGTAGGTGCCAATGCACAGGAATACCAGCACCGATGTCGCCGCAATTGCGGCCGCGCTTGCAAATACCCATGCCTGCAACGGCTGCGCCAGGGAGATACCGCCTAGCCAACTGGCACGGCGGGCCTGCATGACTTCTTCCCGGAATAGGCCCTGGCTCATCCCGCATTCCCACAGAGTTTGCCGCTCGCCGCGCAGCGCGTGGAGAGCGACATCGCCAGCAAGATGCACAGTCCGACAAACGCACCACACAACACCGGGAAGGCATGTTCCGGCAATCCGAAGACGGCCTGGATGCCGCGCGCGATCGTAATGGCCGCCAAGATGGCGACTAACATCGCCCAATTCGGCTTACCGCCGCTATGCCGAACGACGCATGCGATCGGCACGATGAGCGCGTGGCCGTCGAGAAACTTCATGTTTATGGAATGAAGCACGCCACGATCCTTCGAAACGGGCGACGGGGCTTCAGCATCCAAGCACACCGGACGTTCCCGCCTTCGCCTCCATTAGGATCGTTGGCTGCGTGCGATTCAAGCGTTCAGGTGTGCCAGACCTGACATTTTCCAGCATGCATGTCGGGTCGGTGCGACATGGGTGGCGCGACATGCGTCAGGACTCCACGCCACCACCCGCATCCGCTGGCAATCGTGGCACCGCACCGCCGCAGGCACACAACCGCGCCGAACCAACTGCCGCGCTGGCGATAGCCATCATTCCAGATAGGTGCTGGCGCTCTCCAGCAGCGCGACGACCGTGGCAAGAAAGGAAACCGGGACATGCCTGGAGAGCTGTAGCAGGCGCGATTCGAGGTCGCGGCGTGAACTTGGTGCAGCGCTCGATGGCTCGGTCTTGCCGGTCATGCGACCAACCGCCAACCACTCGAAATCAACCTGCAGTTCCTTGCTGAGCACACGCAGGTTGTCGACACTGGGAACGAAACCATCTGCGCGCTCCCAATGGGCGACAGTGGCCCGATGCACTCCAAGCCTCCTCCCCAGTGCACCCTGCGAGAGGCCTAGTGCCTTGCGCGCAGAACGGATACGTGCTGCCACTGCACCATGATCCATGTCGCATACCTATCCGTAGGAACATCACCGTGATGCACACTCCAGATCAACGAAGTGTGTCACTTTTTGCATTTTGCTCGAATTAGGAGCGCTGTCAATCCGTGGTCAGCGCTCCTGGCCGGCGTTGCCGACCAAGTGCCTTTGAAGCGTACGCCGCAAGCGCACAGCCGCACATCCCTAGATAAGGTGACAGCGGCGCGCTCTGCCGGCGAACGCGCCTCCGAAGTTGGCTCAGCCCCCTTTCTCCGCCTCCAACTGCTTGCGGATCTGCGCATCGACCGCAGCGATCGCGGTCATGTTCATCACCCGGCGCGAGGTGGCGCTGGTGGTGAGGATGTGCACCGGCTTGGAGATGCCCATCAGGATCGGACCGATCGCCACGCCGTCGGTGAACACGCGCACCAGGTTGTAGGCGATGTTGGCCGCTTCCAGGTTCGGCAGCACGAACAGGTTGGCGCGGCCCTTCAAGGTGCTGTTGGGCATGATCTGCTTGCGCAGCGCCTCGTCCCAGGCGGTGTCACCCTGCATCTCGCCGTCGATGTTGAGCTTGGGATTGCGCTTGAGCAGCGCCTCGCGCACCTGGCGCATCTTCAGTGCATCGCGCGAGTCGTGGCTGCCGAAGTTGGAATGCGACAGCAGCGCGATGTTCGGCTCGATGCCGAACAGCTTGAGCCGGTATGCGGCCTGCAGCGTGGCCTCCACGATCTGCTCCATGCTCGGGTCTTCCTGCACGTGCGTGTCCAGGAAGAAGAACGCGCCCTGCGGGTTGATCACCGCGGTCATCGCCGAGGTCGAGCTGACCCGCGGTTCCAGCGGGATCACGCTGCGCGCGTAGCCGAGCTTCTTGTGGAAGCGGCCGACCACGCCGGTGAGCAGCGCGTCGGCTTCGCCGCGGGCGACCATCACCGCAGCGATCAGGGTCGGCCGCGAGCGCATCAATTCCTTGGCCGCGGAGACGGTGACGCCGCGGCGCTCGGTCAGCGCGTGGTAGTACTGCCAGTAATCGTTGAAGCGGGGATCGTCGAGGATGTTGGTGATCTCGAAGTCCACGCCGGCGGTGATGCGCAGGCCCAGGCGCTGGATGCGCGCTTCGATCACGTCCGGGCGGCCGATCAGGATCGGGAACGCCAGGCCTTCGTCGATCACGCTCTGCACCGCGCGCAGCACCACTTCCTCTTCGCCCTCGGCGTAGACCACGCGCTGCTTGTCGGCGCGGGCGCGGTCGTAGACCGGCTTCATCATCAGGCTGGTGCGGTAGACGAACTGACCGAGCTTGTCGCGGTAGGCCTCCATGTCGGCGATCGGGCGCGTGGCCACGCCCGAGTCCATCGCCGCCTGCGCCACCGCCGAGGACAGCTCGACCAGCAGGCGCGGATCCAGCGGCCGCGGGATCAGGTACTCGGGGCCGAAGCTCGGCGTCTCGCCGCCGTAGGCCGCGCCCAGGTCGGACGCCTCGCGCCGCGCCATCGCCGCGATCGCCTTGACGCAGGCGATCTTCATCGCCTCGTTGATGCCGGTGGCGCCGACGTCGAGCGCGCCGCGGAACAGGTACGGGAAGCACAGCACGTTGTTGATCTGGTTCGGGTAGTCCGAACGGCCGGTGCCGATGATCGCGTCCGGGCGCACCGCCTTGGCCGCTTCCGGGGTGATTTCCGGATTGGGATTGGCCAGCGCGAAGATCACCGGCTGCGGCGCCATCGTCGCCACCATCTCCGGCTTGAGGATGCCGGCCGCCGACAGGCCGAGGAAGATGTCCGCGCCCTCGACGATCTCGGCCAGGGTGCGCTTGTCGGTGTCGCGCGCGTAGCGCCGCTTGTCCGGGTCCAGGTCGGTGCGACCGGTGTGGATCACCCCGCTGCGGTCCAGCGCCAGGATGTTCTCCGGCTTCAGGCCCAGCGACACCAGCATGTTGACGCAGGAGACGCCTGCCGCGCCCATGCCGGTGGTGGCGAGCCTGACCTCTTCGATCTTCTTGCCGGTCACCACCAGCGCATTGAGCACCGCGGCGCCGACGATGATCGCGGTGCCGTGCTGGTCGTCGTGGAACACCGGGATGTTCATCCGTTCGCGCAGCTTGCGCTCGACCACGAAGCATTCCGGCGCCTTGATGTCTTCCAGGTTGATGCCGCCGAAGGTCGGTTCGAGGCTGGCGATGATGTCGACCAGCTTGTCCGGGTCGCTCTCGTCGATCTCGATGTCGAACACGTCGATGCCGGCGAACTTCTGGAACAGCACGCCCTTGCCTTCCATCACCGGCTTGGACGCCAGTGGGCCGATGTTGCCCAGGCCCAGCACCGCGGTGCCGTTGCTGATCACCGCCACCAGGTTGCCGCGCGCGGTCAGCTCGCTGGCCTGCTGCGGATCGGCGACGATCGCCTCGCAGGCGAAGGCCACGCCCGGCGAATAGGCCAGCGACAGGTCGCGCTGGGTCAGCATCGGCTTGGTCGCGGCCACCTTGATCTTGCCCGGCGGCTGCTGGCGGTGATAGTCGAGGGCGGCCTGCTTGAAATCTTCGTTTGACATCGAGGTTTCTACGGTCGTAAGGCGGCGAGGAATCTGGATTCTACTACTTGGACCGGAGCTGAGGTCTGTCTTGCGGCCATCGCCGCGCAGGCGGCCGCCGCGGCCGCGACGCACCGGCCAGGGCCGGCGCGCGCGGCGCTGCGGACTCAGCGGGTCGCGACGGATGCGATCGCCGCCGCCGGCAGCGCATCCCCGCCGCCGTCCAGCGCCAGCCGCAGGCGCTCGCGGTCGAGCGCGTTCTCCCAGCGCGACACCACCACGGTGGCCACCGCATTGCCGATGAAGTTGGTCAGCGAGCGGCATTCGCTCATGAAGCGGTCCACCCCCAGGATCAGCGCCATACCCGCCACCGGCACTTCCGGCACCACCGCCAGCGTCGCCGCCAGGGTGATGAAACCGGCACCGGTGACGCCGGCGGCGCCCTTGGAGCTGAGCATCGCCACCAGCAGCAGCGCGATCTGGTGGCCCAGGGTCAGTTCGGTATTGGTCGCCTGGGCGATGAACAGCGCGGCCAGGGTCATATAGATGTTGGTGCCATCCAGGTTGAACGAATAGCCGGTCGGAATCACCAAGCCGACCACCGACTTCTCGCAGCCGGCCTGCTCCATCTTCTCCATCAGCGAGGGCAGCGCCGATTCGGACGAGGAGGTGCCCAGCACCAGCAGCAGTTCCGCCTTCAGGTAGCGGATCAGCTTGAAGATCGAGAAGCCGCACAGACGCGCCACCGCGCCCAGGATCACCAGCACGAACAGCAGCGCGGTCGCGTAGAACGACCCCACCAGCCAGGCCAGGTTGACCAGCGACTCCACCCCGTACTTGCCGATGGTGAAGGCGATCGCGCCGAACGCACCGATCGGCGCGGCCTTCATCAGGATGTGCACCAGCTTGAACAGCGGCGCGACCAGCGCCTCGAGCAGGTTCAGCACCGGCCTGCCGCGCTCGCCGACCAGCGCCAGCGACACGCCGAACAGCACCGCCACGAACAGTACCTGCAGGATGTTGTCGCCGACGAACGGGCTGAGCAGCGTCTTCGGGATGATGTCCATCAGGAAGCCGACCAGGGTCAGCTCGTGCGACTTCTCCACGTAGCTGTGCACCGCGCTCTGGTCCAGGTCGGCCGCATTGATGTTCATGCCGGCGCCCGGCTGCACCACGTGGGCGACGATCATGCCGATCACCAGCGCCAGCGTGGAGAAGAACAGGAAATACACCATCGCCTTGACGAACACCCGGCCCACCGTCTTCAGCTGGGTCATGCCGGCGATGCCGGTGACGATGGTCAGGAAGATCACCGGCGCGATGATCATCTTCACCAGCTTGATGAACGCGTCGCCCAGGGGCTTGAGCTGCTCGGCGAAGGCCGGTGCGAGGTGGCCGAGCAGCGCACCGAGCACGATGGCGACCACCACCTGGAAATACAGCTGCCGGTAGAACGGCAGGTGCCGATGCACGACGCCGCCGGCCGGGGAAGTTGGGATATGCATGGGTGCGCTCCGGAGCAGAGGTAGACCGGCAACCCGACGCAGGTCGCGGAATGCTGCCTTTGTACGCGGCACCGGCTTCTAAGCAGATAACCTATTGGTACTAGTCCCCTGTTCGCGACGCCGCCGACGCAGTTACAGTGTCCTGGCTCGCTCGCGGGAGGGAAGGTGCGACGCGCAGCCGGTCATGGGGATGCCCCGCCGCCGCTGCGTCGCATACCGATCCGCCGCCGGCGCTGCCGGCGCCGTATGCGTATTCAGGGGCAATGCGCCGTCGCAGGATTGCAACACCGCTGTAAAGAACCGCCGGATGCGTCCGCTATTGCATGCGGGCGGCTCGTTGTTCCGACGATGCACCCACACCACGGCCGGGGGACGGTCGCGATCGACACCACCGCTACACCGCCCGCGCAAGCCTTGCCGCCCCGTCAGTCGAGTGCCGGCGCGCTTTTTCCCTCATCAAGAAGACATCACAACCATGCGCCATACCCTTCTCTTCGCTGCGCTGTGCCTGACCGCCGCCGCTCCCGCCGCCGCCAGCAGCTTCGACGACTGGCCGACCAAGGTCGCCTTCAACGACGGCACTGAACTGGCGCTGACCGGCAACTACGGCTACGATTGGAACAACTTCTCCGACGACGATGCGCGCCTGGAGGACGACAACGCGTTCCGGCGCAAGGAATTCGGCGCCACGCTGAAAAAGAAGGGCGTGTACGACGCGATGGTGTACTTCGACTTCCAGTCCAAGCTGTGGCTGGACGTGTTCTTCCGCTTCGAGACCAAGGCGCTGTTCGGCAGCGACTACGGCAAGGTGCGGCTGGGCTACATCAAGGTGCCGGTCGGCCTGGAAGGCGTGACCAGCTCGCGCGCCGACAGCTTCCTGGAAACCGCGCTGCCGATCCAGGCGATCTACCAGGGCCGCCGCACCGGTGTGGAGTGGACCTTCGAGCGCCAGCAGTACCTGCTGCAGGCCGGCGCGTACGGCGGCAAGGACCTGCAGGGCGACAACCCCGGCACCACCCAGGCGGTGCGCGGCGTGTGGACCCCGTTCAAGGCCGAGGGCGACGTGCTGCACCTGGGCCTGGCCTACTCGCAGGAAAACCCGCGCGGCTACCACAACGGCCTGGACGTGAGCTTCAGCCCGCGCGTGCGCCTGCGTGCGCGCCCGGAAGCCGGCCTGACCGATGTGCGCCTGGTCGACTCGGGCACCCTGGTCGATGCCGATCAGGTGCGCCGTACCGGCCTGGAGGGGATCTGGATCAAGGGACCGTTCTCGCTGCAGGGCGAGGCGCTGCGTGCAGAGGTGACCCGCGACAACGGCCGCCCCGACTACAGCGCCGACGGCCAGTACGTGTTCGCCAGCTACCTGCTGACCGGCGAGTCGCGCCCGTACAGCGCCGGCAACGTGGGCAACGTCAAGCCGGCCAATGCCTACGGCGCGGTCGAGCTGCTGCTGCGCTACAGCCGCCTGGATCTGGACGACGGCAGCGTGCTCGGCGGCCGCCAGCACGACTGGACCCTGGGCGCCAACTGGTACCTGACCAGCCACTTCAAGTTCCAGGCCAACTACGTGCGCGCCGACGCCGCGCGCGCCGGCGTGCACACCAAGCCGGACTCGATCGACCTGCGCGCGCAGATCCAGTTCTGACCGGCAGCGCCCAGGCGGCATGCGCCACACGGCGTATCGCCGCGCAGGCATGCCCGCGCATGCCTTGCCCGGCCCATGGCGGTGCGCTATCGGTCGGCATGCGCGGCGATGCCACAAGCCGTGCGCGGCTTTTCCGATGCAGGCGGGATGCCTTTCCCTCCCGCATCGCAGCGGCGCGGGTGCGCCGCATGCCCGGCTCCGGACCCGCCCGCTTCTGTTGACGACAACGAACTTCGCGTGCGCGCAGTTGCGCGAAAAGCGACTGCCTATATTGGCAGCCAAGTACGTCCCTGCAATTCGTCGCGACGAGGAATGCCACCATGCGCCCCATGATTCCCAAGACGCTCAGCAATCTCATTGCAGCGAGTGCTGGCGTGTTCAAGCACTCCACATCCAAGCACTCCGCATCGGCGAAACCCAATGTCTGCGCGGACCGGGCAAGCATGCCGCAAGGCAGTACGGGCTTGTTGGGCGGGCTCTCGTCGCTGGGCGGGCTGCGTTCGAAAAAACCGCAAGTGCATCCGCAACCGATGGCTACGCCTGCGCCAGCCCAGCCACGCCAGCAGGTGCCCCAGCGCAATACCGCATTCCCAAGCAATCAGCCGCAACCCTTCGCCAGAACGTCGGCGCCGATGCCGATGCCGACGCGCGCGCCGCCGGCAGCGCCTGCGCGAAGGGGCGGGCAACCGCCAGTCAGCGCTCAGCCGTTGTCGTCCAGGGCCTATGCGCCCAGCCGTGAATCCGCACCGCCGCCGTCCCTGCAGCAGCGCAATCCAGCCGGCAGGTCGGGGGATGGCAGCAGGCCGGTGGGCGCGCCGCCGCTCAGACAGAACGTTGGCATGGCCAGCGCATTCGACCAGCAGAAAGCCGGCACGACGGCGCCGCTCCATCGGTCGCAGCGGCCCGGCGGGCCAAAGCCTGCGGTCAATTCCGAGATCAACGGACTGCGCTCCATGATGGACACGCTGAGGAACGATCATGCCGCATTGAGCAAGCGCAAATCCCAGTTCGACAAGGAGATTTTCTTAAATAGCCCAATGCCCGATCACCTGCAATCGGAATACAGGAAAGTCGTAGCCGAGCGCAACGAAGTCGGTTCGCTGCTCGCCGCGATGCAGCGGCGGCTCGACTTCATCAGCGACCCGAAGGCCAACAGCGAGGTCCAGCAGCTCATGCGGCTGGCCAAGGTACGGCCTGCCGAGCGGCCCGACAGCGGGCCAGGCCTTGCGCAAGGCAATGCGATCCGCAAGAACATCGCGGCGCTCGAGGGTTATAGAGATCTGCTGGGGAATGCCGACGAAATGCGCGCAGTGCACAAACAGCTGGGCGAGATGCTCAAGAGCGGCACGCTCGACACGTTGCCGGCAGCCGATCTCAAGCAGCTGCACGCCTTGGCCGGGATGGACATCGAGCAGAAATTCGATCACTTGCAAAAGCTCGAGCAGGTGGTCGACCAGACCCGGACGTCCCTCTCCAAGACGGGTGGCGCAGGACTGTTCGAGGGTATTCCCTACAATGCCAAGGAGCACGCCCGCGCCCAGGAACAGCAACGCCAGAACCATCAGGACTCGCTGGACATGGGCTACCTGTGACATTTCCCGCGCCTGCCCGGCCACGCCGGCAGCGCATCCGGGCCGCTAGCGAACCCTCGCACCGCACTGCCCGCCCGGGCAGCTGACGCAGGCAGCGGCGTGGCTGCGCGGGCGGGCGCAGATCGCCGCGCGGCCGCGGTCCGCGCTTGCTTCGCCTTCTGCAGCATGGTGCGCGCGACCGCACACGACCCGCCCGCAGCACTGCCGGCGGCGGCGGCCCGCGCGAGGCAGGCCGGCCAAGCGCGGCGTGCGCGGTTCCCGTGCGGCCGGCGACCACCTCCCGTATCGGGAGATGGCGAGTGACTGGCGCGGCGGCCGCTGTCTTGCGCGCACGCCCCCATGGATCGCCCCATTCCCGACAATCGCCGATTGCTGGCGGGCGGAATGGCGCCGAGCGCAGCTGCGGCGCAGACTGCCGCTAAGCTGGTGCGCCAGCGTACTGACCGCGGCCCCGCATGCATCCCGCCTCGCGCTATCGCCGCCTCGCCCTGCTGTTGATCGCCGTCGGCGGCGGCATGGCGCTGGCGATGCTGTCGGCCGGGCATTTCGCCGAACAGCGCGCGCGGCGCGCCGAGAGCCGGCAACTGCGCCAGCAGCTGGAGCTGTACGCGCAGACCCTGCAGCAGCGCATCGACCGCTACCGCACCCTGCCGCAGGTGCTGGCGCTGGATCCGGAACTGCGCAACGCACTGACCCAGCCGCTGGACGCGGCCGCGCACCAGCGGCTGAACCTGAAGCTGGAACGCGCCAACGACGTCACCCGCTCCTCGACGCTGACCCTGATCGACGCCAGCGGCATCGCCGTGGCCGCCAGCAACTGGCGCCTGGCCAGCAGCAACGTCGGCGCCGACTACAGCTTCCGCCCCTACGTGAAGCAGGCGCTGGCGCAGGGCAGCGGCCGTTTCTACGGCATCGGCATGACCACCGGCGTGCCCGGCTATTTCCTGTCGCAGGCGATCCGCAACGACGCCGGCCGCACCCTCGGCGTGATCGTGATCAAGATCGAGCTGGCCGCATTGGAACGCGAATGGCTGCGCGTGCCCGACGTGGTACTGGTCAGCGACCGCCACGGGGTGGTGTTCCTGTCCAGCCGCGACGCCTGGCGCTATCGCCAGTTGCAGCCGCTGAGCGCGCGCGAACGCGAGGAACTGCTCGCCACCCGCCAATACGCCCGGCAGACCTTGCTGCCGGCGCAGCGGCGCAGCCTGGCCACGCTGGACGACGGCGGCCAGGTGATGCGCATCGACGCACCGGCGCAGCGCGCGCCGCTGCTGTGGCAGAGCATGGCGCTGCCGGAGCGCGGCTGGCGCCTGCACCTGCTGCACGACATCGGCGGCAGCCGCGCCGCCGGCCGCGCCGCCGCGCTGGCCGCGGCCGGGATCTGGCTGGCGCTGGTGTTCCTGGGCCTGCTGTTCCAGCAGCGCCAGCGCCTGGCGCGGCTGCGCCAGCGCAGCCGGCGCGAACTGGAATCGCTGCTGCAACAGCACGCGCAGGAACTGCGTACCGCGCAGGACGGCGTGGTGCAGGCCGCGCAGCAGGCCGATACCGGCCTCAGCCGCAGCCTGGAGCATCTGCCGCAGGGCGTGGTGATCATCGATGCGCAGCTGCGCCTGGTGGCGTGGAATTCGCGCTACCTGGAGATCTTCCGCTTCCCGCCGGAGCTGATCCGCATCGGCCGCCCGATCGAGGAGGTGTTCCGCTACAACGCGCGCCGCGGCCTGCTCGGTCCCGGCCCGGTGGAGGCGGCGATCCAGCGCCGCCTGGACCACCTGCGCAGCGGCCGCCCGCACATGCGCGAGAGCGAGAAGGACGACGGCACGGTGCTGGAGATCCGCGGCAATCCGCTGCCCGACGGCGGCTTCGTCACCAGCTATGCCGACATCACCAGCTACAAGAACGCCGCGCGCGAACTGCGCTCGCTGGCCGACGCGCTGGAGCACCGCGTCGCCGAGCGCACTCGCGACCTGGCCGCTGCCAAGCGCGAGGCCGAGAACGCCAACCGCTACAAGACCCGTTTCGTCGCCTCGGCGGTGCACGATCTGCTGCAGCCGCTCAACGCCGCGCGCATGTTCGTCTCCGCGCTGCGCGGCAAGCTGCACGACGCCGACGCGCGGCAGATCGCCGACCACGTCGACAACGCGCTGGTCGCGCAGGACGCGATCCTCAACAGCCTGCTGGACATCTCGCGGCTGGAGGCAGGCACGCTGAAGACGCAGCTGCGCGACTTCGCGCTGGGCCCGCTGCTGCAGACCCTGGCGCACGAATTCGGCATCGTCGCGCAGGACCGCGGCCTGCGCCTGGACTACCTGCCCACCCGCGCCGCGGTGCGCAGCGACGAGACCCTGCTGCGGCGCATCCTGCAGAACTTCCTGTCCAACGCGGTGCGCTACACCCCGCGCGGACGCGTGCTGCTGGGCTGCCGCCGCGACGGCGACAGTCTGCGCATCGAGGTCCACGACCAGGGTCCGGGCATCCCCGAGGCGCTGCAGCAGGAGATCTTCGAGGAGTTCCGCCGCCTCGGCGACGGCGTCGCCCACGACCGCGGCGCCGGCCTGGGCCTGGCGATCGTGGAGCGGATCGGGCGCCTGCTCGGCCACCGCATCGGCCTGCGCTCGCAGCTCGGCCGCGGCAGCGTGTTCGCGGTCACCGTGGCGCTGGGCGACGCCGCCGCCGCGGCGCAGGCGCAGGCGCCGACCGCGGTGGCCAGCGACAACGGCGACGACCCGATCCTGCACGGCTGCCGGGTGTGGTGCATCGACGACGACCCGCGCGTGTGCGAGGCCAGCCGCGCGCTGCTGGAACGCTGGGCGTGCCGGGTGGAACTGGCGGCCGGCCCCGACGCGGCGCTGGCTGCGGCGCAGCCGGCGCAGGCGCCGGAGCTGCTGCTGCTGGACGTGCGCATGGGCGAGCACGAAGGGCCGTCGCTGTTCGTGCAGTTGTGCGCGCGCTGGAACGCCGAGCCGCGGGTGATCCTGGTCACCGCCGAGCCGGACCCGGCGCTGCGCGCGCTGGCCCGGGCACACGACTGGGGCTTCCTGTCCAAGCCGGTGCGCGCGCCGGCACTGCGCGCCCTGATGACGCAGATGCTGCTGCGCCGGGGTTGAGCCCTGCTCCCACCGGACCATTCACCCCTCTCCCGTCGGGAGAGGGGTTGGGGTGAGGGTCCGGCGCGAAGCGGCTCGCGGAGTTGGGTGTGCGAGGCGCGCCCGTACCCTCATCCGCCCCTGCGGGGCACCTTCCCCCGAAAAGGGGCCATGGTCCCGGAGGGAGAAGGAACAGCCGAGCTTGCATAGCCCCACCGACGCCTGTCCCTTCACCACTCGTGCGGCGCGATCAGCTCCTCGGCGTCGGCGGCGTCGAAGCCGTAGGTCTTGGCGATGTACAGGAAGTCCACGCCGATGTTGTCGCGCGCGGCGGTCTCGATCTCGCTGTCGTGCGCCTCGAACTCCAGCGCCAGGGCGTTGAATTCCTCGGTGGCGGCGTGGGTCAGCCGGTACAGCGCCGGCAGGTCGGCCGGGGCCTGCGCCTCGATCGCCTCGCACAGCCGCAACAGGATCTTCTGGCCCTTGCCGACCAGGAAGGAAGGGAAATAGTCGTCGTCCAGCATTTCCTGCAGGAACGGGTAGTAGGCGATCTGCTGGTTGCGGATGGGCATGGTCGGGGGTCCCTTTCGGCCCGCAGGAAGCGCGGGCGCCAGTGCATAGCATCGCGTATCCGGGCGCGGCGGAAAATGCTCGCGGCGCGGCGGTTCAGACCTCGCCTTCCGGCTCCAGCGCCTTGACCAGCACCGCGGCCTGGGTGCGGCTGTGGCATTCGAGCTTTTTCAGGATCGCGGTCACATGCACCTTCACCGTGTTCTCGGCCAGGCCCAGTTCGTAGGCGATCTGCTTGTTGAGCAGGCCGTCGGCCAGGCACAGCAGCACCCGGAACTGCTGCGGGGTCAGCTGCGCCAGGCGTACGGCCAGTTGCGCGTCGGCCTCCGAGCGCACCGCGGTCAGCGGCGGGAACCAGGTGCCGCCGTCGAGCACCGCCGCCACCGCGATGCCGATGGTCTCGGCCGGCGAGGACTTGGGGATGAAGCCGGCCGCGCCGAATTGCTGCGCGCGCCGGATCACCCGTGGGTGGTCGTTGGAGGAGATCACCACCACCGGCACGTCCGGGCGTTCGCCGCGCACGTGCAGCAGCGCCGAGAAACCGCGCGCGCCGGGCATCGCCAGATCCAGCAGGACCAGGTCGGCGGCGGCGTGCGCGGCCAGCGCGGCATCCAGCGTGGCGGCGCTGGCCGCCTCGGTCACCCGCGCGCGCGGCAAGGCCTGGCGCAGCGCATGCAGCACCGCGGCGCGGAACAGGGGATGGTCGTCGGCGACCAGGATCGTGGGCGCATCCATGCCGACAGTCTGGCATGCGCGGCCGCCCGCGTGCCGCTGTTGCGCCGGCATCGGCGCGACCCCGCGCAACGGCGGCATTCAAGCCGCAGCGCCCGCAGCCGATAGCGTGGCGTGATCCATACCCTTTCGACCCTGCTGCGAGGCCTGCGCCCGGCCGCGTGCCGTTGCGCGCTGCTGGCGGCGCTGCTGGCGCCGGGCACGGCCGTGGCCGTGCCGGTCGCCAGCGCCAGCGCCAGCGCCAGCGACGATGCCGAGTTGCCCGGCAGCCTGGAACATTTCGGCCTGGACGACGGCCTGTCGCAGCTCACCATCACCGCGCTGCAGAACGACGACCAGGGATTCCTGTGGATCGCCACGCAGGAGGGCCTGAATCGCTTCGACGGCCACCGTTTCCGGGTCTATCGGCACGAACTCGGCGCCAGCGACCGGCAGAGCCTGCTCAGCAGCAGCCTCGACAGCCTCGCCTTCGAGGCGCGCGCTACCCGGCTGTGGCTGGGCAGCAACGACGCCGGCCTGGAAGTGATCGAACTGACCACCTGGCGGCGGCATCGGCTGGGCGTGGCCCAAGGCCTGTCGCACAACCGGGTGATGAACATCCTGATCGATCCGCAGGGCGGCGCCTGGCTCGGCACCGAGCACGGCATCGATCACGTCGATGCGGCGCTGAGCCGGGTGCTGCCGCTGGGCGGCGATGCACCGGTGGTCGGGCTGGCCTGGATGCCCGACGGCCAGCGCGCGGTGGCGCTGGACCGGCACTGCCGGCTATGGCTGCTCAGCGCGGCCGCGCGCCAGGCGCTGCCCGCGCCGCCGGGCATCGACGAATGCGTGGGCCTGCAATCCGGAGCGGAAGGGCTGTGGCTGGCCTCGGCCAACGCCGGACTGTTCAAGCTCGATGCGCAAGGCGCGGTGCTGGCGCACTGGAGCACGCAGCAGTTGCTGACCGACGGCAGCGACGTCAGCGCGTTGATCCGGCTCGCCGACGGGCGGGTCCTGGTCGGTTCCAGCAACGCGACGGTGACGCAATTGGACAAGAAGGATGCGGCCGCGCCGCGGCGGCTGAGCTTCGATGTGCCGCCACACAGCAGCATCACCCGCTTCTACCAGGACGGCAGCGGCACCTGGTGGATCGGCACCTACACCGGCGGGCTGTACCGGGTGCGGCCACTGTCCGCGGTGATCCGCAACGACGAAGAAGGCCTCAGCGACGTCCGCGACTGGCCCAATGCCAGCGTGCGCAGCATCTGGCGCGACGGCGCGCGCATGCTGATCGGCACCGACCAGGGGCTGCTGATGCGCGACCACGGGCGCGCACCCTGGCGCGTGCCGCCGGCGCTGGCGACACGCGCGATGCGCGCCATCGCCGCCGACCGCGACGGCTGGTGGCTGGGAACCCACCACGGCCTCTGGCGCCTCCGCCGCCACGGTGCGCTGGCGCGCCTGGACGGGTTGGCCGACGCCCACGTCAACGACCTGCTGCTGGAAGGCGACACACTGTGGATCGCCACCCGCCGCGGCCTGACCCGGGTGGTCGGCGGGCGCGTGCAGGACGACCCGCGCTGGGCGCCGCTGGCCGGGCGCGCACTGACCCGGCTGTACCGCGACGAGGAAGGTACGCTGTGGATCGGCTGCAACGACTGCGGCCTGTGGCGCATGCGCGGCGATCGCGCGGCCGAACCCTACCGGCCGGGCGGTGCCGGCGTGTACGCATCAGTGTGGTCGCTGTACGAGAAGGACGGCGTGCTGTGGGTGGGCACGTTCTCCGGCGGGCTGTACCGGGTGGACCTGAAGCACGACCTCGCCGAGCGCTACACCGACCGCGAAGGCCTGAGCAGCAACGTCGTCTACACCATCCTGCCGGATCCGCGGGGACGGCTGTGGCTGAGCACCAACAACGGCCTGAGCGTGCTCGATCCGGCCACCCGCATCGTGCAGAACCTGGGCAGCCGCGACGGCCTGCAGAACCAGGAATACAACAGCGGCCAAGGCTACCGCGACAGCCGCGGCCTGCTGTATTTCGGCGGCACGCAAGGCGTCGACGTGATCGACCCGCGCAAGCTGCCGCTGCGCAGCACGCCGGCGCGCGCGGTGCTGACCGACCTGCGCGTGCTCGACGCCGGCGAAGGCGGCCACGGCGGCCACGGCGGCAAGCGCCAGACCGAGACCGACGTGGTGTATGCGCAGGACATCGCGCTGGACTATCGCGACAACGTGTTCGCCCTGGGCATGACCGCGATCGACTTCACCGCGCCGGGCACGGCGCGCCTGCGCTACCGGGTCGACGGCCTGCACAAGGGCTGGATCTATCCGCAGACGGCGCACAGCGAGTTCTCGGTCAGCCATCTGCCGCCGGACCGCTACACGCTGCATGTGCAGGCGGCCGGACGCGACGGCCAATTCGGCGCCGCGCGCACGCTGCGGATCCAGGTGCGGCCGCCGCCATGGCGGCATCCGCTGGCCTATGCCGGCTATGTGCTGCTGGGCCTGCTGCTGCTCGGCCTGATCGCGCAGCGCGTGCGCCGCACGGTCAATCGCGAGCGCGACATGGTGGAACTGCTGAACCTCACCGTCGCCGAGCGCACGCGGCAGCTGGAGCGCGCCAACCAGCAGCTGCTGCAGAGCAATGCGCGGCTGGAGGCGGCCACCCGCCTGGATCCGCTGACCCTGGTCCCCAACCGCCGCGAACTGCAGGACTGGCTGGCCCGCGAATGCCCGGCGCTGCGCGCCCAGCTCGACGCCGGCAGCAGCGCCGACGCACTGTATTTTTTCATGATCGACATCGACAACTTCAAGCGCATCAACGACGGCTATGGCCACCAGGCCGGCGACGTCGCGCTGGTGCACTGCGCCGACAGCCTGCGCGCACTGTGCGGCGAACGCGACCTGCTGGTGCGCTGGGGTGGCGAGGAATTCCTGCTGGTCGCCCGCCTGCATCGCGATGGCGCGGCCGAGGCCCTGGCCGAGCGCCTGCGCACGGCGGTGGCCGCGCACCGGTTCGCCCTGGAACAGCGCGAACTGCTACTGACCTGCTCGATCGGCTTCGCGCCGTGGCCGCTGCTGGCGGCGTGGCCGGCGCTGGGCGATTGGGAGCAGAGCGTGGGCCTGGCCGATCGTTGCCTGTACGCGGCCAAGGGCGCCGGCAAGAACGCCTGGGTCGGGCTGGGCGCCGGCGCGGCGCCGGACCGGCCGCGGGTGCAGGCCTTGCTGGCCGGCGGCGCACCCGAACACCTCGGCGACAGCGTGCGCATCCTGCACTCCACCGCGCGGCCGCCGCGCTTCGTGCGCTGAGCGCCGGCCCTCGCCTCAGCGCGTTCAGCGCGGCGGATGGCGGCGCATGCTGCTGCGCCAGGCGTCCAGGAACTGGCGGCGCTTGAGCGCGTCCAGGTACACCAGCAAGCCCGGCCCCAGCGCGATCGGACGCAGCGCCGGCGCCGGCGCCGGCGCTGCGGCGCCCGTGCCGCCGGCCCCCGGCAGGATCGGCTTGAGCCGCGCCTCGCGCGACAGCACCTGCTGGCCGCGCGGCGACAGCAGGTAATCGAGAAAACGGCGCGCCTCGGCCGCGTGCGGCGTATCGCGCGGAATCACCGCGGTGCGCAGCGCGACCAGGGTGTAGTCCTCCGGCTGCACGATCGCCAGCGGCGCGCCGGCGTCGATCCGCGCCTGCGCGTAGGAACCGAGCACGTTGTAGGCCAATAGCAATTCGCCGCGGCTGACCCGGTCCAGCAGCACCCCGGTGCGTTCCTCCAGCAGCACCTGGTTGTCGCCCATCGCCGCCAGCAACGCGCCGGCCATGCTGCCGATCTGCCCGTCCTGGGTCGCGAACAGATAGCCCACGCCACTGCGCTCCACATCGTAGGTGCCGATCCTGCCGCGCAGCGGCAGGCCCGGCGCGCGCAGCAGTTCCAGCAACTGGCGGCGCGTGCGCGGCACCTGCGCCGCCGGCAGCCGCGCCTTGTTGTAGACGATCGCCACCGGCTCGTAGCTGATCGCGAACGCTTCGTGCCGCCATTGCGCCCACGCCGGCAGCGCCTCGGTCTGCGGCGAACGGTGCGCGAGCGCGTGGCCGTCGTTCACCAGCTTGGTCTGCAGGTCCATGCTGACGCTGATCAGCAGGTCGGCACAGCGCGCGCCGGGCCGCGGATGCAGGTAGCGCTGGTACATGTCCCAGGCGATCACGTCCTGGTACACCACCTCGGTGCGCGGGTGCAGCCGCTGGTAGTCGCCGATCAGCGCGGCGAACACCTCGATGTCGGTCGAGCCCTGGATGCACAGCTGCGCTTCGGCGCCGCCCTGCGCAGGAAAGCGGCGGATGTCGCCGGGCGCGGCCACCGCGTGATGGGCCAAGACGCAGCCCAGCACCAGGACGGCGGCGCGAAACCAGGGGAGCCGAATCATGGATGCAACCTGGGCAGGCGCAGGCTGGCGATCAGGCCACCGCCGACGCGGTTGGACAGATCGATGCGCCCGCCGTGGCTGTCGACCACGCGCTTGACGATCGCCAGACCGAGTCCGGCGCCGCCGGCGGCCGCGCCCTCGCCGCGCGCGAAGCGCTCGAACACGCGCTCGGCATCGGCGGCGGCGATGCCGGGGCCGTGGTCGGCCACGGTCACCACGCAATCGCGCGCCGCGCAGGTCAGCGCCACCTGCAGCGCGCCGTCGCCGCCGTACTTGCAGGCGTTGTCGATCAGGTTCTTGATCGCCTCGCGCAGCAGCAGCGCATCGCCGCGCACCAGCGCCGGCGCGCTGGCGATGGCCAGCTGCACGCGCGGACGCGGGTGCGAGTGCGGCAGCGCCTCGTGCAGCGCCTGATGCACGACTTCGGCCAGATCCACGCTGGCGTAGCGCTGCAGGTTGGCGCGGTGGATCACGCTGGCATCGCTGAGCAACTGGTTGAGCAGCCGGCTCATGTGCGTGGCGTTGCGCTCGATCGCCTCCAGGCTGCGGCGCATCTCGCGCGGATCGTCGTCGTCCAGCGCCAGCTGCGCCTGCGCGCGCAACGCGGCCAGCGGCGTGCGCATCTGGTGCGCGGCCTCGGCCATGAACGCGCGCAAGGTCTCGTTGCTGCCGGCCAGGCGCGCCATGAAGCGGTTCAACGCCGCCACCATCTGGTGCATTTCCTGCGGCGCGGCCACCGCCAGCGGCTTCAGCTCCGACGGCTCGCGCCGCGACAGGTCGCGCTCGATCCGCTGCAGCGGGCGCAACGCGCGATACACCCCCAGCCACACCAGCGCCAGCGCCAGCAGCGACAGCACCGCGATCGCGACCAGCGCGTGCAGCACCACATCCTGCGCCAGCGCTTCGCGCGCGCGCCGGGTCTGCCCGACCTGCACCCACACCTCGTCCTGCGCCGCCGCCGAGGACACCCGCCGCGCCACCACCGCAAAGCGCACCCGCTCGCCGCTGTAGTGCGCATCGAACAGCCGCGGCGGCGCGCTGGCGCGCGGCAGCGACGGCGCCTTCGGCAGGTCGCCATAGCCGGTGATGGTGCGCCCGTGCACATCGAACACGCGGTAGAACACCCGGTCTTCCGGCGCCATCGCCAGCAGGTCCAGCGCCGCGTACGGCAGGTCCACCTGCCACTGCCCGCCGGCCAGCGCCACCGAATCGACGATCGACAGCGCCGAGGACACCAGCAGGTGATCGTAGGAACGGTTGGCCGCGCGCTGGCCGTAGCCGCGCGCGGCGAAGAACAGCGCCACCGCGCCGAGCAGCGACAGCGCGCCCAGGTACAGCAGCAGCGTGCGCCGGATCGACGGCGCCGGTAGCGCGGCCTCAGCCATCGCCGCCCGTCTGCTGCGACGCCGGCGCCGGCGTTTCGGGCTCGGCCGCTTCCAGCTTGTAGCCGACCCCGCGCACGGTGACGATGCGCAGCGGCGCGCCGGCCAGTTTCTTGCGCAGGCGCCCGACGTACAGCTCGATCGCGTTCGGCCCGGCCTCGTCGTCGAAGCCGAACAGGCCGTTGCCGATCTCGTCCTTGCCCAGCACCTGGCCGAGCCGCCCGATCAGGATCTCCAGCAGGCGGTATTCGCGATTGGGCAGCTCGATCGGCGCCCCGTCCAGGCTGACGGTGTGCGCGGCGTTGTCGAAGGCGAAACCGCCCAACTGCAGCACCTCGCTGGCGTTGCCGCGGTTGCGCCGCAGCAGCACCCGGCAGCGCGCCTCGAACTCGCGGAAATCGAACGGCTTGCCCAGGTAATCGTCCGCGCCCACGTCCAGCGCCTGCACGCGGTCCTCGATGCCGTCGCGCGCGGTCAGCATCAGCACCGGCGTGGTGTCGCCGCGTGCGCGCAAGCCGGCCAGCACACGCAAGCCATCCAGCCCGGGCAGGCCGATGTCCAGCACCACCAGATCGAAGCTCTGGTAGCGCAGCACGCTGGCCGCGCCCAACCCATCGCTCTGCCAGTCCACCGCATGCCCGCTGCGGCGCATGCGCCGCACGATCGCATCGGCCAGATCGGCGTTGTCCTCGACCAGTAAAAGGCGCATTGGTGCCGGGAATCGGGAATGGAGAATCGGGAATGGTAAGAGCAATTGCCGAAGCCTAGCGCATCCGGAGAGCAACGCTCTTCCTATTCCCCATTCCCGATTCTCCATTCCCGCCTCCCCCACCGACAGGTCGATGACAGCTCCGCCGCACTAGGCTGCCGCCACGCTGGCCTGCGCCTTCCACTGCGGGCTACCGACTCATCGACGCTGCGCACACCTGGGAGGGGCCGTGGACCTGAAGAAATCGAGCCTGTGCGGCGCCTGCGCCTGCGCCCTGCTGTCCCTGCCCGCGCTGGCGC
Source organism: Xanthomonas hyacinthi (assembly GCF_009769165.1). NCBI lineage: Bacteria > Pseudomonadati > Pseudomonadota > Gammaproteobacteria > Lysobacterales > Lysobacteraceae > Xanthomonas > Xanthomonas hyacinthi. The sequence goes on along the minus strand of NZ_CP043476.1, from coordinate 2,874,849 downwards.
ACGCCGCCGACGGCGACGACGCAGGCCCGGTCACCGCCGAGATCGGCGGCCGCCTGCACTGGGACTTCGCCCGGTTCGACAACGACCACCGCGGCACGCCCAATCCCGACGACACCGAGATCCGCCGGCTGTGGATCGACGTGTCCGGCAAGTTCTTCGGCTTCGGCTACAAGGTCGAAGGCGATTTCGCCGGCTTACAGGACGCGTTCAACGGCAAGGGCATCGAGGCCAAGGACGTCTACCTGACCCGCACCTTCGAGGCCGGCACGCTGGGCGTCGGCCAGTTCAAACAGTATTTCTCGCTGGACGACCGCACCGGCTCCAACTTCGGCCAGTTCCTGGAGCGCAGCGGCGCGGCCAGCACGCTGGCGCCGCTGTACCGCAAGGCGGTGGCGTGGCAGGCGGCCGGCAAGGACACCACCTGGGCCGCCAGCGTCTACAGCCTGGAAAGCATCGACGTGTCCAACATCAAGGGCGATGCGTTCGGCGGCCGCGGCACCTGGGCGCCGGGCGCGCGCGATGGCGACGTGCTGCACCTGGGCCTGTCGCTGGCGCACGAGCGCTACGACCATCCCGGCGCCAACGGCGCGCCGGCCTTGAGCATCCGCCCGCGCCCGGCCGGGCATCTGTCCGACGACAGCCGCATCACCCTGGCGCGCTTCGCCGACGGCCGCGATACCGACGTGGACAAGTGGTCGCTGGAATACGCGCAGGTGCGCGGCCCGCTATCGTGGCAGGGCGAGTTCAGCGGCGGCCTGTTCGACGACGGCGCGCAGCGTGCGCAGGTGCTGTCCGCGTACGGCTTCGTCAGCTGGTTCGCGACCGGTGAATCGCGCCGCTACGACAGCAAGAGCGGGCGCTTCACCCGCATCAAGCAGGTCAACACCCCGCGCGGCGCGTTCGAACTGGCGCTGCGCTACGACCGCATGTGGGGCACGCAGCACCTGGACGGGCAAGCGGATTTCCTCGACGCCTCCACCGCGTCGTGGACGCTGGCCGGCAACTGGTACCTCAAGCCGAACCTGCGCTTGATGCTGAACCTGATCGACAGCCGCAACCGCGACCACCTGACCGGCACCACCCTCGACCACACCCGCGCGATCACCGGCCGCTTCCAGTACGACTTTTGAAAGCCGGGATTCGGGAATCGGGATTCGGGAATCGCAAAAGCGGGATTACGCGATTTGATGCGTTGTCGGCTTGCGGTCTACGGCTGCCCTGTCCTGCTGTCGGGTTCGATTTTTTCCACGTACCACCCTGAGGAACTCCCATGCTGACCGCGCTCGGTTTCGGAATGGTCATCACCTTCATGTACCTGATCATGAGCAAGCGGCTGTCGCCGCTGGTCGCGCTGATCATCGTGCCGATCGGGTTCGCGCTGGCCGGCGGCTTCGGCACCGGCATCAACGAGATGATGCTGGAAGGGATCAAGAAGATCGCGCCCACCGGGGTGATGCTGATGTTCGCGATCCTGTACTTCGGGGTGATGATCGATGCCGGCCTGTTCGATCCGCTGGTGCGGCGCATCCTGCGCCTGGTCAAGGGCGACCCGATGAAGATCGTGGTCGGCACCGCGGTGCTGGCGCTGCTGATCTCGCTCGACGGCGACGGCTCCACCACCTACATGATCACCGTGTCGGCGATGCTGCCGCTGTACCGGCGCATCGGCATGAACGCGCTGAACCTGACCTGCGTGACCATCCTCGCCGGCGGGGTGATGAACCTGAGCCCGTGGGGCGGGCCGACCGCGCGCGCGGCCACCGCGCTGCACCTGGATCCGACCGTGGTGTTCGTACCGCTGGTACCGGCGATGGCGCTGGCGATCGCCGGCATCCTGGCCCTGGCCTGGTACCTGGGCATGCGCGAGCGGCGCCGCCTCGGCGTCGCCACGCTGCCCGGCAACGCCTGGCTGGACAGCAGCCTGGCCGACGATGGCGACGCATTGCCGACCGTGGAAGACGCCGAAGACACCAAGCGGCCGAAACTGCTGTGGGTGAACCTGGCGTTGACCCTGGCGCTGATGGCGGCGCTGGTGATCGACGTGCTGCCGATGCCGGTGCTGTTCATGATCGGCTTCGCGCTGGCGCTGCTGATCAACTATCCGGACCTGGCCGAGCAGCGCCGGCGCCTGGTCAACCATGCCGGCAACGTGCTGTCGGTGGTGTCGCTGATCTTCGCCGCCGGCGTATTCACCGGCATCCTCTCCAACACCGGCATGGTCGAAGCGATGTCGCGCAGCTTCCTGGCGGTGATTCCCGATGCCTGGGGTCCGCACCTGGCGGCGATCACCGCGATCGCCAGCATGCCGTTCACCTTCTTCATGTCCAACGACGCGTTCTATTTCGGCGTGCTGCCGATCCTGTCCGAGGCCGCCAGCCACTACGGCATCACCCCGGTGGAAATGGCCCGCGCCTCGCTGGCCGGACAGCCGGTGCACCTGCTCAGCCCGCTGGTGCCATCGACCTACCTGCTGGTCGGCCTGGCCAAGGTCGATTTCGCCGACCACCAGCGCTTCACGTTGAAGTGGGCGGTGCTGGTGTCGTTGCTATTGATGGGCGGCGGATTGTTGTTCGGCCTCTTTCCGCTGGCGAGTTGACCGCCGCCCGGGATTGGAAATTCGGGATTCGGGATTCGTAACAGCCCAGGCCCGCTCCGCTTGTCCAATCCCGAATCCCTATTCCCGAATCCCAACTCCGAAGGAGTTCTTCCATGACCCTAAGAATCGCCTACGTCACCAGCGGCATGGGCAGCATCGGTACCGCGATCTGCCAGAAGCTGGCCCGCAACGGGCATACCGTGGTCGCCGGCTGCGGCCCCAATTCGCCGCGCAAGTCGGCGTGGCTGCGCGAGCAGCGCGAGCTGGGTTTCGACTTCGTCGCTTCCGAAGGCAATGCCACCGACTGGGATTCCACCGTCGCCGCGTTCGCCAAGGTCAAGGCCGAAGTCGGCGAGATCGACGTGCTGGTCAACAACGCCGGCGGCAGCCGCGACACGCTGTTCCGGCAGATGAGCCGCCAGGACTGGCAGGCGGTGATCGCCAGCAACCTCGACTCGCTGTTCAACATCACCAAGCAGGTGGTGGACGGCATGACCGCGCGCGGCTGGGGACGCATCGTCAACATCGGCGCGGTCAGCGCGCAGAAGGGCCAGATCGGGCAGATCAACTACGCCACCGCCAAGGCGGCGATGCAGGGCTTCAGCCGCGCGCTGGCGCAGGAAGTGGCCGCGCGCGGGGTCACCGTCAACACCGTCTCGCCCGGCTACATCGCCAGCGCCGCGATCAGCAGTTTCCCGCCGGACGTGCTCGACCGCCTGGCGACCGCGGTGCCGCTGCGCCGGCTCGGCAAGCCCGAGGAAGTGGCCGCGCTGTGCGGCTGGCTGAGCTCCGATGAAGCGGCCTACGTCACCGGCGCCGACTACGCGGTCAACGGCGGCCTGCACATGGGGTAGCCGAAGCGGCGCGCGATGCGGCGCGCCTGCACGGCAGTGCGTGGACGCTGCCATCGCCTGGGCTGGCATACACTGCCGGTTCCGTTCCACGCGCCGCCACGGATCCCGCATGCCCGACAAACCCGACCGCAGCGCGCCAGGCGCGCGCCTGCAGATGGCCGATATCGCGCGCATGGCCGGCGTGTCCGAGTCCACCGTCTCGCGTGCGCTGGCCGACAGCCCGGTGGTCGCCGAACGCACCCGCGCCTACATCAAGCAGCTGGCCAGCGAGTCCGGCTACCGCGTCGATCCGGTCGCGCGCAGCCTGCGCTCGCGGCGCTCCAACATCGTCTGCGTCGCGGTGCCGCTGATGCACGCGCACGAACAGCCGCTGTCGGACCCGTTCATGATGACCATGCTGGCGCTGCTCGCCGACGCGCTGACCGCGCGCGGCTACAGCATGCTGCTGTCCAAGCTGGACCGGCACCAGGACCACTGGGTCGAGGACCTGGCGCGCGGCAGCCGCGCCGACGGCGTGATCATGCTCGGGCAGAGTTCCGAGCACGCCGCACTGGACGCCGCCGCGCGCGGCGGCCTGCCGATGGTGGTGTGGGGCAGCCGCATCGACGGCCAGGCCTACGCCAGCATCGGCAGCGACAACCTGCGCGGCGGCGAACTGGCCACCGCGCACCTGATCGAGATCGGCCGCCGCCGCATCGCCTTCCTCGGCGACGAGCAGCTGCCGGAGGTGGCGCCGCGCTTCACCGGCTATCGGCGCATGCTCGAGCGCCACGGCCTGGAGTTCGATCCGCGGCTGCACGCGCGCAGCCACTTCCTCAGCGAGGACGCCTATCGGCTGACGCGGGCGATGCTGAAGAAAGCCGATCCGCCGGATGCGGTGTTCGCCGCCTCCGACGTGATCGCGCTGGGTGCGATCCGCGCGCTGACCGAAGCCGGCCACCGCGTGCCGCAGGACATCGCGCTGGTGGGCTTCGACGACATCCCGCTGCTGGCCGCCTACAGCCAGCCGCCGCTGACCACGGTGCGCCAGGACCTGGCGCAGGCAGCCACGCTGCTGGTGGATGGCGTGCTCGGCCTGATCGCCGGGGCGCCGCTGCACTCGGTGGAGCTGGCGGTGAGTCTGGTGGTGCGCGATTCGGCGTGAAAAGCCGGGAATGGGGAATCGGGAGTAGGGAATCGGAAAAACGCGGCGGCGCGAACTGAAGCCTTATCGACTTCCCTTCTTCGATTCCCCATTCCCTATTCCCGATTCCCGGCCTTTGACCAACAGCATCGCCCCCGCCGCCATCAGCATCAGCACGCCGGCCAGGCGGATCACGTTGCGCGGGTCGCCGTGCAGCAATGACGCGAAGTACAGCGGCAGGGTCACGATCTGGATCAGCATCGGCAGCACGATGAACAGGTTGAACAGGCCCATGTACACGCCGGTGCGCTCGGGCGGGATGCTGTCGGCCAGCATCAGGTACGGATTGCCCATCATGCTCGCCCAGGCCAGGCCGATGCCGAGCATCGGCAACAGCAGCAGCCAGCGGTCGTGGATCGCCGGCAGCAGGCACATGCCGATGCCGGCGGCCAGCAGGCACGCCGCGTGCGTGGCCTTGGGGCCGACCCGGCGCGCCACCGGCACCATCGCGAACGCGGCGATGAAGGCGACGAAGTTGTAGAAACCGCCGATCTGGCCGTTGACCAGCCCGGCTTCGCGGAAGCCGTGCGAATCCGGCTCGGTGGTGCCGAACAGCGTGGTCGACAGCGACAGCACGATGTACTGCCAGTAGCAGAACATCGCATACCACTGGAACAGCATCACCGGCGCCATCTGCTTCATCGTCGGCGGCATCTGCCGCACCGCATCGGCGATCTCGCGCAGCGTGGCCAACGGCCCGGCCGGCGCGCCACGCAAGCGCTCCAGTTCCAGCGGCGGCAGCACCGGCTCGCGCACGCTGCGCGCGGTGAGCAGGATCGAGGCCGCGGAGAATCCCGCGCCGATCGCGAACGCGGCGATGGTGACGTAGGGGATGCGGTGCGCATTGGCCGCGTCCTGGTTCATGCCGAACCACACCAGCAGCGGCGGGGTCACGTAGGCCAGGGTCTGGCCCAGGCCGGTGAAGGCGCTCTGGGTGAGGTAGCCCAGCGGCCGCTGGCGCGGCGCCAGCACGTCGCTGACCAGGGCGCGATACGGCTCCATCGCGATGTTGTTGGCGGCGTCCAGCATCCACAGCAGGCTCACCGCCATCCACAGCGCCACGCTGAAGGGCATCAGCAGCAGGCACAGGCTGCACAGCAGTGCGCCGACCACGATGTATGGCATGCGCCGGCCCCAGCGGGTGACCGTGCGATCGCTCAGCACGCCGATGATCGGCTGCAGCACCAGCCCGGTGATCGGTCCGGCCAGCCACAGGTACGGCAGGCTGGCGTGATCGGCGCCCAGGTAGTTGTAGATCGGACTCATGTTGCTCTGCTGCAGGCCGAAGCTGTATTGCACGCCGAAAAAACCGGCGTTGAGCGCCAACACGCGCGAGAGCGGAAGCAAGGGGCGATCGAAGCGCATGGACATCAGCCTGACAGGAAGCCAAGAGCGCCGCAGACGGCGCGCCACGGCGGCGGCGCGGATGATGCAGTTTATGCAATCGTTTGTAACGCTGCAATGCACCATGTCTTCACTGATCCAAGTGCAGATTTAGACCACGGGTTCGGCTTCCGCCCAGTCATGCTGCACTGCAAATTGCAATCGATTGCAGAAACCCGTATCACTGCACCGCCCCACCGTCCTGTGGCATGCGCGTGGCGCCGATCCCGGCCTACGCCGCATGCCACTCAACCCGCACCACCTTCGCTTCGGGAGAGACAGCGATGCACCACCCTTCGATCCGCCTGCATGCCCTGGCCTGGGCCGTCGCCGCCGCGCTGGCCGCCCCGGCCGCATTCGCGCAACAGGCGGCCGCGCCCGCAGCCGAACCCGCGCAGGGCGATGTGGTCAGCCTGGACTCGGTGTTCGTCACCGGTACCGCCACCGCCAAGAGCAAGCTCAAATCCAGCGTCTCGGTCAGCACCGTCGGTGCCGAAGCGATCGAGCAATCGGCGCCGCGCACGACTGCCGAGATCTTCCGCAACATCCCCGGCATCCGCTCCGAGTCCAGCGGCGGCGAAGGCAACGCCAACATCGCGGTGCGCGGCCTGCCGGTGGCCTCCGGCGGCGCCAAGTTCCTGCAGCTGCAGGAAGACGGGCTGCCGGTGCTGGAATTCGGCGACATCGCCTTCGGCAATGCCGACATCTTCCTGCGCGCCGACGACAGCCTGGAGCGCATCGAGGCGATCCGCGGCGGCTCGGCCTCGACCTTCGCCAGCAATTCGCCCGGCGGCATCATCAACTTCATCAGCAAGACCGGCGAGATCGCCGGCGGCAGCGTCGGCCTGAGCCGGGGCGTGGGCGGCTACGACAACACCCGCCTGGACTTCGACTACGGCGCGCCGTTCGCCGAGCACTGGCAGTTCAACGTCGGCGGCTACTACCGCCGCGGCGACGGCGTGCGCGACGCCGGCTACGCCACCGACAAGGGCGGCCAGCTCAAGGCCAACCTGACCCGGCTGTTCGACAACGGCTACGTGCGCGTCTACGCCAAGTACCTCAACGACCGCGCCGCGGGTTACCTGCCGGCGCCCACGCGCGTCAGCGGGCGCGACGGCTCGCCCGATTTCGGCAGCGTCAATGGCTTCGACCCCGCTACCGACACCCTGTACAGCCGCTACTTCCGCAGCAGCGCCAGCCTCGATGGCGACAACCGGCCGTCGCGGGTGAACCTCGGCGACGGCATGCATCCGCTCTCGCGCGCGATCGGCGCCGAAGCGCAGTTCGACATCGGCGGCGGCTGGACGCTGAGCGACAAGTTCCGCATCGCCGACACCTCCGGCCGCTTCGTCTCGCCGTTTCCTGCCGAGATCGCCGATGCCGCCGCGCTGGCCGGCTCGATCGGCGGCAACGGCGCGGGCCTGCGCTATGCCGACGGCCCCGCCGCCGGCCAGGCCTACACCGGGCTGGCGGTGCGCACGCATCTGTTCAACGTCCACCTCAACGACCTCGGCAACGCGGTCAACGACCTCAGCCTGGCGCGCGACTTCGGCAATGGCGACGGCGGCAACTTCAACCTGAAGGCGGGCTGGTACACCTCGCGGCAGAAGATCGACGCGGACTGGACCTGGAATTCGTACGTGCAATCGCTGTCGCAGCGGTCGCGGCTACTGGACGTGATCGCCGCCGATGGCAGCGCGCTCTCGCAGAACGGCCTGTACGCCTATGGCGTGCCTTACTGGGGTGGCGACAACACCCGCCACTACGACGTGCGCTACGACATCAATGCGCCGTACTTGGCGCTGGGCTGGGACCAGGGCGCGCTGAACGTGGACGCCAGCCTGCGCTACGACATGGGCAAGGCGCGCGGCAACTACGCCGGCACCGCGCTGGTGCAAAATCTCGATGTCGATGGCGACGGCGCGATCGAGGCGCCGGAGCGCAGCGTGGCGACGATCGACTATTCCAATCCGCGGCCGGTGCACTACGACTGGAACTACCTGTCCTACTCGTTCGGCGGCAACTACATGCTCAGCGACGACCTGGCCGCCTTCGCCCGCTACAGCCGCGGCGCGCGCGCCAACGCCGACCGCCTGCTGTTCGGCGTGGTCCGCGACGACGGCTCGGTGTCCTCCAGCGAGGCGGTCAATTTCGTCAAGCAGGCCGAAGCCGGCCTGAAGTGGCGCCACGAGGGCCTGAGCCTGTTCGCCACCGCCTTCTCCGCGCGCACCGAGGAGCAGAACTACGAGGCCACCAGCCAGCGCTTCCTCAACCGCAGCTACAAGGCGCACGGCATCGAGCTGGAAGCAGGCTACCGCTATGCCGGCTTCTCGCTCAACGGCGGCGTGACCTGGACCGATGCGGAAATCGCCAAGGACCAGATCACACCCGCGAACGCGGGCAACCGGCCGCGCCGGCAGGCCGATTTCGTCTGGCAGCTGACCCCGTCCTACCGCGGTGAGCGCTACACCGCCGGACTCAACCTGATCGGCACCAGCGACGCCTACACGCAGGATACGAACCAGCTGAAGATGCCGGGCTACACCCAGGTGAACCTGTTCGCCGACTACCGTCTCAGCGATGCGCTGACCGTCTCGCTCAACATCAACAACCTGTTCGATACCTTCGGCCTGACCGAGGTCGAGGAAGCCTCGATCGCCGACGCCGCCTCCGGCGTCATCCGCGCGCGCTCGATCCCGGGCCGCACCTCGAGCATCAGCCTGCGCTACGACTTCTGACAAGGAACGCCACGTCCGCGCCCCCCGGGGCGCGGCCATTGCCGCCATGACCGCCCCCGCCTCCCCTCTCGATCTTTCCGCCCACGCGCACGCGCAGCTGCAGGCGCTGCTGCACGCGGACGCCGCCGCCGCGGTGCTGCCGCGCCTGCAGCAGCACGGCACGCGCCTGCTGGCGCCGCTGCAGCAGCTGTACGGCACCCATCCCGACTTCGCGCAGTGGCTGCCGCAATGGCTGCCGCAGCTCGCCGCCGCCGCCAACGCACGCCCGGCCGAGCTGCGTCGGCTGGATGCGGAGCGCGCCCCGGACTGGTTCGCCGCGCCGGCCATGCTCGGCTACAGCGCCTACGCCGACCGCTTCGCCGGCACCCTGGCCGGGGTCGGCGAGCGCGTGCCCTACCTGCAGGAACTGGGCGTGCGCTACCTGCACCTGCTGCCGTTCCTGCGCGCGCGTGCCGGCGACAACGATGGCGGCTTCGCGGTCAGCGACTACGGCCAGGTCGAGCCGCGGCTCGGCGACAACGCCGACCTGGTCGCCCTGACCGCGCGCCTGCGCGGCGCCGGCATCAGCCTGTGCGCCGACTTCGTGCTCAACCACACCGCCGACGATCACCCGTGGGCGCTGGCCGCCAGGCAGGGCGACGCGCGCTACCTGGGCTACTACCACCACTTCGCCGACCGGCGCCTGCCCGATCGCTATGCGCGCACGCTGGGCGAAGTGTTCCCGCACACCGCGCCGGGCAACTTCACCTGGGTCGAGGACGCCCAGGCCTGGCTATGGACCACGTTCTACCCCTATCAATGGGACCTGGACTGGAGCAACCCGGCGGTGTTCGGCGAGATGGCATTGGCGCTGCTGCACCTGGCCAACCTGGGCGTGGAAGTGTTCCGGCTGGATTCCACCGCCTACCTGTGGAAGCGCGAAGGCAGCGACTGCATGAACCAGCCCGAGGCGCACACGATCCTGCAGGCGCTGCGCGCGCTCACCGACATCCTCGCGCCGGCGGTGCTGCTGAAGGCCGAGGCGATCGTGCCGATGGCGCAGCTGCCGCCCTACTTCGGCAGCGGCGACGCACGCGGCCACGAATGCCATCTGGCCTACCACAGCACGCTGATGGCGGCCGCCTGGGTGGCGCTGGCCGAACAGCGCGGCGACATCGTGCAGGGCGTGATCGCGCAGACGCCCGCGTTGCCGCCGGCCTGCGCGTGGCTGAGCTACGTGCGCTGCCACGACGACATCGGCTGGAACGTGCTGCAGCGCGAAGCGGCCGGCGGCGACGGCGCCGCGCCGTTCTCGCTGGCGCACGCAGCGCAGTTCTACGCCGGCCGCGTGCCCGGCAGCTACGCGCGCGGCGAAGCGTTCCAGAGCAGCGGCGACGGCGTGCACGGCAGCAACGGCATGAGCGCCGCCCTGGTCGGCATCGAAGCGGCGCTGGCCGCGGGCGATGCCGCCGCCCTGGAGCTGGCGATCCGGCGCCTGCTGCTGCTGTATGCGGTGGCGCTGGCGATGCCCGGCATCCCGCTGCTGTACATGGGCGACGAACTGGCGCTGGGCAACGACGAGGGCTATCGCAGCGACCCGCTGCGCCGCCACGAAGGCCGTTGGCTGCACCGCCCGGCGATGGACTGGGAACGCGCGGCGCGGCGCGGCGAGGGCGACAGCCTTCCCGGCCAGGTCTACGCCCGCCTGCGGACGCTCATCGCCGCGCGCGCGGCGACTGCCGCGTTGGCCGCCGAGCAACCGCTGCGCGCGTTGCCGCTGGGCGATCCGGCCTTGCTCGGGATCGCCCGCGGCGCAGACTTCGTCGCGGCCTACAATTTCAGCGCGCACCCGGTGGCGGTGGATCGCGCCGCATTGGGCGCTGGCCACTGGCAGGCCATCGCCGACGGCGGAATCGACGCGGCCACGCTGCAGGAATGGGATGGCATATTGCCGGCCTACGGCCTGCGCTGGTGGCGGCGCGGCTGAGCACAGAGCCTGCCATGCCGACGCAGCGGGCTGGCGAAAGATCCGTATAGGAGCGACGCGCGAGGATCAAGCCGCGGCTCACAAGGCCACAGGCTTGATCCAGCTCCGCTGCAGTCGGGACTGAAGTCCCTCCCACAGAAAGCAGCGATGCCTGCACGGCTAAAGTCTCCCTGTGGGAGTGGCTTCAGCCGCGACAAACGAAGCGACAGACTCTCCGGACCCGGACACAGTCGGGACTGCCCCCCCACAGAAAAAACAGCGATGCCTGCACACCAAAGTCCCCCTGTGGAAGCGACTTCAGTCGCGACGAACGAAGCGGCAGACTCTCCGAACCCGGACACGGTCGGGACTGAAGTCCCTCCTACAGCAAGCCCTTCCTACCGAAGGCATGCTGACTCTCGTTGCTTCGCCAGGCGCCGGTAGAAGGCCCTCAAGCCAACATCGCGACGCGCGTCCAGCATCGGCCGACAAACGCGCGCCGCCAACCGCTCACTCGCCCAGCAACCCCAACAAGGCCTTGGCTGCCGCCTCCGACGAGGCCGGGTTCTGGCCGGTGACCAGGCGGCCGTCCACCACCACGTGCACGCTCCAATCGGCGCCCTTTTCGTACAGGCCGCCGAGCCGCTGGAATTCGTCCTCGATCAGGAACGGCACCACCTCGGTGAGCCCGACCGCGGCTTCCTCGCCGTTGGTGAAGCCGGTGACGCGGCGGCCCTCGACCAGCGGCGCGCCATCGGCGGCAGTGACCCGGCGCAGCGCGCCCGGCGCATGGCAGACGAAGCCGATCGGCTTGCCGGCACGCTCGAACGCCTCGATCAGCGCGATGGAATCGCGGTCCTCGGCCAGATCCCACAGCGGGCCGTGGCCGCCGGGATAGAACACGCTGTCGTAGTCGGCCATCTGCACTTCGGCCAGCGGCCGCGTGCTCGCCAGTTGCTGCTGCGCCGCCGGATCGGCCTTGAAGCGCTGCGTGGCGGCGGTCTGCGCGTCGGCCGCGTCGCTGTTCGGGTCCAGCGGCGGTTGCCCGCCCTTGGGCGAGGCCAGGGTGACCTCGGCGCCGGCATCCTTGAACACGTAGTACGGCGCGGCGAATTCCTCCAGCCAGAAACCGGTCTTGTGGCCGCTGTCGCCGAGGCGGTCGTGCGAGGTCAGCACCATCAGGATCTTCATGCGGGTGTCCTTTTGCGTGGGAACGGTGGCCATGCGCATGCAGGCCGGGCGCGCAGTATCGGCACGCGCACATTCGCGGCGGGTGAGCGCGCCGCGGCAGCGTTCAGGCGCCTTCGGCGCTGTCCAGTTGATCCATGCGGATGCGGTTGGCGAACAGCGAGAACGCCAGCATTCCGGCCAAACCGCTCGCGCGCGCGACCCAGTTCGGCAGCCAGCGCGGCGGCGCCAGCACCCCGCTCTCGAACAGCGGCGCGAACGCGGCCACATCCTCCAGCGCCATCTTGCCGGCGAACAGCCAGCGGCACAGCGGCAGGCGATCGCGCTGCAAGGCCTGGCGGAAGAAGGTGTGCACCGATACCAGCCCGCGCAGATACACCGTGTCCTTGGTGAACGCGGCGCCGCCGCTGGTCGGCACGCCGCGGAACACGCGCTGCGCCGAGGAAAAACTCTCCGCCGGCGATTGCCCCGCCGCATCGAAATAGCGGAACACCTCGATGAAATCGGCGCCGCCGCGTGCCAGCGCGATCGCCTCGATGCGCAGGCTGATCCGCTTCATCCGCTCGATGTCGATGCTGCCGGTGATCTGTTCGGCGAAGGTGGCCAGTCCTTCCTGGGTCGCGGTGACCCGCGGCGAGGACAGCGCCAGGCTCGGCAGCTGTACCTGCTCGCGGCCGTTGAGCGCGGTCAGCGAATGCACCAGCGCCTCATGATGGAACAGCTGCGCGCGGTCGTAGTCGCTGAACGAGGCGCCGGAGCGCAGGCGGATGCGCTGCGCACCGGCCGCGGCCTTGGCCAGCAGCTCCGGATCCAGTTCGACCGCGATCACCCGCGCGCCGAAGAATTGGTCCAGGTCGCGCTGCAGCAGCAGGCGCAGCGCGCTGGCCGACACCGGCACCTGCTCTTCCGCAGACAACAGCTCGCGATCCAGGTCCTGCGCGATATGGATGAAATGGCGCGCGGCATCGCGGGTGGTCGGGCCATGCCCGGGCATCGGGTCCTCGGGCACCCCGAACAGCTGCGCCGAATAGGTGCCGACCGCCGGCGTACCCAGCGACTCCAGCAAGGCCGCGGCCAGGTCCCAGCTATGCACCGAGGCCTGCAGATAGGCGCCGAGCGGATGCGCCGGATCGGCGGCCTGCGCGATCGCCGCCAGCTCACGGCGCGTGTCGGCGAAATCCAGCCGCGGGTACTGCACCTGCGGCAACTGCGGCTGGCCGCGTGCCACGCTGTCCAGGAACGGCGCCTGCACCGCCGCCGGCCAACTCGCCAGCGCCAGCAGGCGGATGCCGCGCACCGCCTTGACCAGCCGCGCATCCAACGCGGCGTGGTGCAGGATCTCGGCAGGCAGCGCGGTCATCGCAAGTGTGGCGGGCGAACGCGACCGCTCAGCGGCGCTGGTTGCGCGGCGTCGGCCGCTTGCCGCCCGGCTTGCCCGAGCTGGGCCTGCCCGACCTGGCGGCGTCCGCGTTCTGCGCCTGGCGCTGCGCCAGCTTGCTGGCGGCGCCGGCGACCTCGTCGCGCAGCTTCATGTAGTTGGCCAGCCGCGCCTCGTCGATGTCGCCGTGCTCGATCGCCGCCTGCACCGCACAGCCGGGCTCGGCCTGGTGCGCGCAATCGTTGAAGCGGCACTGCGCGGCCAGCGCCTCGATGTCGGCGAAACCGCCTTCGGCCAGGTCCTCCTCGCCGGTGGGCTTGAGTTCGCGCATGCCCGGCGTGTCGATCAGGCAGGCGCCGGACGGCAGCGGCAGCAGCGCCCGGTGCGTGGTGGTGTGGCGACCGCGCGAATCGTTCTCGCGCACCGCCGCGGTGCGCATCTTCTGCACCCCGAGCAAGGTGTTGGTGAGGGTGGACTTGCCGGCGCCGGACGACCCGACCAGCACCGCGGTGCGCCCTGCCCCCAGCCACGGCCGCAGCGCCGCCACGCTATCGGCGTCCTTGGCGTTGACGGTCAGCAGCGGGATCGACTGCGCGGCCAACTCCTCCAGCACCGCCAGCGCATCGTCGGCGTACTCGGTGAGATCGGCCTTGGTCAGGATCACCACCGGCTCGGCGCCACCGCCGCCGACCAGCAGCAGGTAGCGCTCGATGCGCCGCGGATTGAAGTCCGCATCCAGGCCGCAGACGATGAACACCGTATCGATGTTGGCCGCGATCACCTGCTGGTGATAGTGCTCCCCGGCCGCGCCGCGCTTGATCGCGGTGCGCCGCGGCAGCAGCGCCACGATGCGCTTGTCGTCCTCCAGCAGCACCCAGTCGCCGACCGCGGCGCGCTCGTGGCTGGGGAAGCGCGGCCGCTGCCATTCCGGCAGCGACTCGACCTTGAAGCCGGTGTCCACCGCATCGGCCACCACATAGCCGGTGCGGTGCTGCTCGCTGACCCGCGCCGGCCGCGCCAGCGGGTGCGCGGCCATCGCCGCGAGCCAGGCCGGTTCTTCCGGCATGCCGGGCCAGGGCCAGCCGATCGCCTGGAGCGAGAGAAACGGATTTTTGGAATCGACCATATGCCGATTCTAAAGGCACGGGAAGGCTGCGATGTAAATTGGCGAAATTACGCTTGATGAGTAGCCGGGGCCAGCAGTGCTCGCTGCGAAGATACATATGATAAATACGGAAGTTCTACTGCGCGAACGCGGCGGTCGGAGACTGTCCGACCGCCGCCCCACACCGATCACCGCATCAGAATATCCGGCTGCAACCCATGATCTGCCCTATGGAATACTCCAGACTCAAAACTATCGGCGATGGCCATCGCATGAATGAGCCTGCGGCTCTCTGATATCGGCACCGACATCATCCCATTGTACTGATAGTCCGATACACTTCGCAGCCCCGACCCGCCGGCCATGACCGATTTCCAGGAATCAACGTCGTATTTGCCAGATGAGTCGATTTTCAGACTTCCCTGTCGGTAGCGCCGCCCCTGGCCTGCATCCGTGGACAAGCCCTGCATTGACCCGCCTTCCATTGCGATGGCGGATGCATGATGCGCGACGACTCCCGTATCAAGGCTCGAACTGAGCGTCTGCGCAACCGTGGATTGCTCGCGCCAAGTCTGTGAAAAGACCGGATCAAGCGCTGCACGTTGCTTGGCCGAAAGCGTAGTCTGCCCCTGAGAAGGTGCTGTCGTCCCAGCCATGGCGTTGACAAGTGCCTGAACGTCGGCGGCATACAACACTTTCCCGCCATCCTGGGTCCGGATACTTTCTACACGGTATTGCTCGCCAAGATACCAATCCTTGATCGTCAGCTTGTCCGATGTACCGATGATGGATATCTCAAGATTATTGCTGCTGGAGGGCCGCCTGAACCATAGCTGGTCATACGCGACGCCCGTAACGAAGCTGGCGACGTCAGCATTCCCAGCCGAGGAATCGTTCTCGACCACCGTGTCGGCTCCGTATGTCCGTCCAAACAGATAGACATCATCGCCGACCCCGCCCGTCAGCGTATCCGTGCCGGACCTGCCGTCCAAGGTGTCGTTTCCGCCGAGCGCCGATAGCGCGTTGTTGCCACTGTTTCCGACCAGAAGATTGACAATGGCATTGCCAGTGCCGTTGATCGCCGAAGTCCCGGACAGACTGAGATTCTCGACATTGGAGCCCAACGTGTAGCTTATGGCGGACAGCACGGTATCCATGCCTTCGTCAACGCGTTCGGTGACGATGTCTCCGGTCGCTCCGACCATGTAGGTATCGTCGCCCACGCCGCCCAGCATAGTGTCGTTCCCGGCTCCGCCATCGAGGGTGTCGTTGCCCTCGTATCCGGTGAGGGTGTTGGCGCCGCTGTTGCCGGTCAGGACGTTGTCACCGCCGTTTCCAGAGCCAGCCAAACCGCTGCTGCCGGTCAACGTCAGGTTTTCCACATTGTCGGCCAGCGTATAGCCGATCGAGGACTGGACGGTATCGACACCCTGCGACGCCCATTCCTCGACGACATCGCCTGCGCTTGCGACCACGTAGGTGTCGTTGCCTTCCCCGCCACGCATGTAATCGGAACCGGCCCCACCATTCAACGTGTCGTTGCCTGACCCGCCTTCGATGTCGTCATCGCCGTTGTTGCCGAGCAAGGTATCGTTGCCGTCGCCTCCCGTCAGGACATTGGCGGAGGCGTTGCCGGTGATGACGTTATCGAGGTCGTTACCGTTGCCGTACTCGGCGGATCCCAGCAAAGTCAGCCGCTCCACGTTGGCTGTCAGGTCGTAATCGATGTACGCATTCACGAGATCGTTGCCTTCGGCCGCGAACTCAATGACCCGATCCCGGTAGGCATCCACCGTATAGACATCGTCGCCGATTCCGCCGTACATCTCGTCGGCCGACAGGCCACCATTCAAGGTGTCGTTGCCGGCCAGCCCATACATGATATCCGGTGCATCCGTGCCGACCAGGGCGTCGGCGGCCGAGGTCCCGTTGATCTGGTTCATGACATCGATCGACACCAGTACCTGGGCGGACTGCCCCAGTGGATCGGTCGCGGTGAGTGTCAATGTCGAGCTCCACTGCGAAGCGGAATCGGGTGTTCCCGAGAATGTCGCAGTGGCGGAGTCGAACGCCAGCCATCCCGGCAGATTGCTCACCGAATACGTGAGCGGCTGGTCATCGACAAAGGTATCGGCGGGCAATGTATACGCGAACTGGGAGCCGATCACCGCCGAGCTCCAGAGCATGCTGACGTTCACAACCGGAGGCGCGTTACGCAACTGCTCGAGCGTCGTGCCTTTGCGGGTGGTTCGATCGCTATGGAAATAGAACTCATCGATCACGCCCGTCGCTACGTCGCCCGCATCGCTCTGTGCCCAGTAATTGCGGACCGTGATCGAATCCGATGCCGCACCCTGGAAGGAGAGGATCAGATCGTTCTCCTGGCGCGACCAGATCACATCCTGCGAACGTATCTCGCTGGAGAACAGGATGGTGCCAGAACCGCTTTCCGTACTCGCATCCGCCAATCGGATCAGATCGCGCCCGTCACCGCTACCGTAGTAGAAACTGTCTTTCCCCATAGCCAGCACTATTTCGTCGTCGCCCCTGCCCCCAGACAAGCCGGTGAGCCCGGAACCCGAGACAAGCAGGTCGTCCCCCTCATCGCCGGACAAAAAATCGGTGTAGCCGGATCCCGAATTTCCGCCGGAACGCAGCTCGTCGTTGCCCGCCCCACCATAGAGGTAATTTCCCGACGAGTTTCCGATGAGTATATTCGCTTCACTGCTCCCCCTCAGGGTATTGTTTCCATAAAGAGCCTCGCCAACCCGATAGATCTCTACATTCCGTCCTTCCGCCACAGTGAAACTGCGCGACTCCATGCGCATCACGATCGCGGTATCCACACCGCCCGTCGCGTCCTCGACGATCGTATCGAGATAGTCGATCGCATAGGCATCGTCCCCGCCGCCGCCGATCAAGGTGTTGGCGCCATACGCCATCGCGCCATCCAGCCTGTTGTTGCCCGCGTCGCCCGTGGCGCTCGTGCCATCCGCGGTCAACTCGATGTTCTCGATGCCCTGAAGACCTTCGAGGGAGTAGGAAATGGAGGCGCGGACCGTATCGATGGAGTTGTACCCGGGAACGGTGGGCTCGACGATGACATCGCCCAGGCTGTCCACCACGTAGATCTCGTTTGCGTCGCTTCCCTTCAGCACATCGTCCCCGCCCTTTCCATCCAGCAGATAGGACAGCCCGCGATGGCTGTAGATACCGGTCGGAGCAGCGATGCTGATCGTGTTGGCCAGATCGTTTCCGATCAGATTGCGTGGAATGTACTGCCCGTTCTGCAAAAACGAGAACCGGCTGTGCTCGGCCACCAGATTCTCGACGTTGGCCGCAAGCGTGATGTCGTAGAAAATACTGTAGATGGTATCCACGCCCCCGTCGGCCGACTCTTCGACCTGGAAGGTCGGCGCGGAAGACACCCCCGGCATGTAGGAAAAGTTATGCCGGAAGTAATAGGCGTCGTCTCCGGCACCGCCGATAAACCTGTCCGCGCTCTCATCCACCTCTACCTGGAAGACATCGTTGCCGTCGTCCCCATACACGACATCCAGCCCCTTGCCATCGACCAGAATGTCGTTTCCGGCATTTCCGTGCAGGATGTCGTCTCCGTCGCCGCCATTGACCTGGTCGTCGCCCATCCCGCCTGACAGTACGTCATTTCCGGCATACCCCACGATCTGGTCGGGAGCCGCAGTGCCCTCGTAGGTATCGTCGCCCTGCGTTCCCTGCCACGATTGCCTGTTGAAATTGGCCGCGGCCATGGTGACCGCATCTGAGAACTCGAGCGTATGCGCGGGCGCCCCCTGGGCCAGGAAGCCCTCGAGCCGCAGCATGTTTTCCATGCCTTGCTGGCCAACCATGACGTACAGATCGTCCCCGGCGATGATGAAGTTGTTCACCATCGTGCTGGCGATATTGTCCAGCACGATGCGGTCGCTGCCCGAGCCTGGCGCTCCCAGGCCCTTGATGGTATCGGCGCCCGAGTACCAGGCGACATGGTAGATGTCGTTGCCGGCGCCGCCATCGGCAATATCCACCTCGTCGGCGGGACCTTGCGCACCGAAATGGATGACGTCGTTGCCGGTACCGCCCAGCATCACGTCGTTGCCGATCCCATCGGTCAACGTGTCGTTGCCGCTGCCGCCATCCAGCAGATCGCCTCCACTGCCCGCACGCAGCGTGTCGTCCCCGGCCATGCCGTAGATCCGCCCCGCCTGGCTCGCGCCTTGCAGGCTATCGCTTCCGGAACCGCCACGCGTCGGTCCGCCCAGCATGTAATCCGATGCGAACGAGGACGCGGTGTAGACCTGGCCGTCGGCGCTGTAGACGGCCGCCTGACTGCCCGCGACGAAGAACCCGGCGACCGTGAGGCGATCCGGCTGGCCGACGACCTCGACGAGCAGATCGTCCCCGGATCTGGCGAACGCCAGTTCCTCCGCCCCCAATCCATCCTGGAAGGTGATCCGCTCGATCGCGCCGGCGGTCACCGTGACGACGTCGACGCCGAAACCGCGGTCGAACAGATAGCGGTTGTTGCCGACACCGCCGGACAGGCTGTCGTTACCCGCACCGCCGACCAAGGTGTCGTTGCCCGTGCCACCGGACAAGGTGTCGTTGCCGTCGCCGCCATCCAGGGCGTCATCGCCACCGTCGCCATACAGTTGATCGTTCTTCGTTCCGCCGGAAACGGTGTCGTTGCCGTCGCCTCCTGACAGAATATCGGCGCCATCGCCGCCGCTGAGGGTATCGGCGTCGCCACCACCGGAAAGCGTGTCGGCGCCGTTTCCGCCGACGAGCACATCGGCACCGTCCTCGCCGGAGAGGGTGTCGTCGCCATCGCCGCCATCGAGCGAATCGCCACCCAGGCCGCCCCACAGGACGTCGTTGTCCGCCCCGCCAGCCAGCACGTCGTTGCCCTCGCCGCCGAACAGTTCGTCCGCTCCCGCGCCGCCCAGCAACCGGTCGTCGCCGGTCTCGCCGGACAACATGTCGGCGCCGGTCCCGCCATCGAGCAGGTCGTTACCGCCGCCGCCCCAGAGCTTGTCCGCGCCGGCGCCGCCATAGAGCGCATCGTCGCCATGGTATTGCAGCGCAATCTCGGAGGGATTGGCGTCGCCGATCAGTTGATCGTCGCCGTCGTCGCCATAGATGACATCGCTGCCTCCCATGCCGGCGGCGATGTCGTCGCCGGCGCCGCCCTTGAGGATGTCGTCGCCATGCGCCGCGGCGTCGATGGCCAGGCTGTCGCCCAGCAGGGTGTCCACGCCGTCTCCGCCCAGCAAGGTATCGTTGCCGCCGAATCCTTCGAGAAGATCGTCGCCGGCGCCACCGTCCATCAGGTCGTCGCCATGATTGGCCAGCGGCACCTTGGCATCGTCGCCGGCCATCACATCGTTTCCCGAACCGCCGAACAGCGTGTCGTTGCCGTCGCCACCGCCGATCGTATCGTTGCCATCGCCGCCATCGATGTAGTCGGCATCCGGGTCGTCGGCGTCCTTGGTTTCGCCATAGGCGAATCCTTGGAGGTTGTCGTTGCCAAGGCCGCCGTGGATGATGTCGTTGCCACCGGATCCGATCACGACATCGTCGCCGTCCCCGGCGTCGATGATGTCGTTCCCGTTTATCTCCGCCGCGGCGGAGACGGTGAACGTCAACAAGCCTCTGGAAGACGCCACGCCGCGCGGATCGCCGACGATCGTGTCGTTCCCGTCGCCGCCGTAGAGGATGTCGTGACCATGCCCACCGTTGATGGCGTCGGCCCCCGCACCACCGACGACGATGTCGTCGCCTTCGCCGGCGAGCACATAGTCGTCGCCATCGCCCGCATCGATGACGTCATTGCCGCTGGGACGCGCATCGGGATCCAGGTAGTTCCATTTCAGTCCGTTCACGCCATCGAGCGCGCCGCCCTGCACGATGTACCATCCAGCGCCGCGCGCCACGATCGTTCCGTCGCCCAGGGACTGCTGTATCTCATTGTCCACCGCGGCCTGCTCCTGACTGGTCCACGGCCGCATGTCCGCTTGTTCCGATCCGTCGACGATGAAGTCGTTGCCCGCCCCGCCATAGAGATGATCGTCGCCGGAACCGCCCAGGATGAGATCGTCGCCGGCGCCGCCATCTAAGCGGTCATCGCCAGCGCCGCCCTCGATACCGTCGTTGCCCGCAAGGCCAATGACGACATCATTGGCATCGTTCGCACCGAACTCGCCGTAGGCGTCGGCATTGTCTGTCAAGTTGATCACTGCAGGAGACGTCACTACAGGCACTTCGCCGGACAAGGTGATGCCAAATTGCGTGTTGGACCATTTCTCGACGTAGATGGTGTCGCCGGTAACGAGGTTCTTGACGATCAAGCTACCGACCGGCTCTGGCACCCAGGTCAGCGTCAGGTTACCGGTAGCGTCCTGCCAAGTCGTTTCGGATAGCCGGGCACCGGCCGTCACCGCCACGTCATCGACATAGAGAACGCCATCGCCGCCGCTGTCGTAGATGCGGTCGATGGTCGCCAACACCGAATCGTTGCTGTAGAAACGATAGTGGTCGGTCCCCGCACCGCCGTACAGGCGGTCGTTGCCCGATCCCCCGCTGATGTCGTCGTTGCCCTTGCCGCCCAGTACCAGATCGTCGCCGCCGCCGGTGGCGATGGTATTGTTGCCGCTCAACGCGATCACCACGTCCGAGCGCGCATCCAGTTCGGAGCCGACATAGTGCATGGCGCCGCCGTCCTGCACGCCCCAACGTGCTTTTTCCAGCAGGGATGCATCGAAGGCCATGTCCTTTGTTTTTGCGGAGACGTATTGGCTCAGTGATTGGATGCCTGGATTCGCCTGTTTGCCAAGTGCTTTCGCATCGAAGCCGACATAGCCGTCGGCGCGGGTCAGGACTTCAGCAAGCAAGCCGGTGAATCCTTTCTGCGGCGTTCTGCCATTGGCCTGCTGATAGAGCCCGGCAAGCACCACGTCGATGAGCGCGGCGGCCAGATTGATCTGCTTGTCGTCTCCGTTTTCATGGACGGAGAACGAACCATCCGCCCCGCGCAGATCGGTGCCTACGATCTTCGCCAAGTCGGCCGCGAGCGCATCGAGCGAAGCTTCTCCTGCGATTTGGCGCTGGACCAACAACTCAAGCAAAGTACTAATAACACGACTTGTTGGCGCTATATTTTTGTATGCACCATCAAAAATTCTTGGCAGCAGTTCCTTGAAATTCTTGGCGGCTTCAATAAACACCTCTGATTTCATGAACCCCGCGAGCAGTGTCATCGAATGCAGGTCGACGGCCTTGGTGAAATCGGCACCTACGCTTCCGCCCCACCCGAAGAGACTTTCCGCCTCCGGATCGATCAAAAGTGGATTTCCGTCATTGATCTTGAATCCATTTCCCGTCACGTAGCTGAGCACCTCGCCCGCCACCACGACCTGCTGCACATTCGATTTTCGCTCGCTATAATCGAGCTGATCGTAGTCGTAGAACTCCTGGGGGATGGTATAGCCTGCAAGTTCCAAAGCCGCCTGATAAGCGACGTACGTAAACGTCGCCGCCGACAGCTCGAAGGGCGCCTGATCGAAGACGACCGCTTTTTTGTCGAAATAGACCGCCATCAGCGAAGCGAGGCCGCCGCCCAGCGAATGACCGGTGAAACTTGTCTTTGCCGGATCCACGCCCGGCAACTTCAGTACTTCCAGGTAGAAGGCTATCGCCTCGTAGGCCTGGGAGAATGCGCCTACGCCTGCCGGGATATTGCCCGTAACCCAGTCGTTAAGGGCAGCACCGTCCTCTCCAGTCGTCCCGGCGTAAGCGATCACCACTTCGCCCGTGGCCGCATTGCGATAGGCCTTGGCCATGAAGCCCGTCGGCGAGATTCTCTCCCCGATCATATTCCATCCATTGGGGAGCTGAAGTGTATTCAGTTCCGACCTCACGCTGGACTTCGCCCCATAGACATTCGCCGAAAGCTGTGCGTAATCAAGCTGCGTTTTACTGAAATCCATTTCTAACCATCCTCTATCGATTGAAGAATTTATTGGCAAACTGCATATTCTCGATCTTTATAAAACTCGGAAATCAATTCCGGAGGCCCTGCCCTGGATTGTCTCGTCACATAAGCAATGTCATCCCATGACAGATAGGTCACCGGCTTGTCCGCATGACGGAATCCCCAGTTCCCGGTTCCAGATAAATTGATCCCCATGCGTGCGATTGGCGCGTCATGCTGATCGATCTTCTGCATTAACCCTTTGCGCCAGCGATAAACATCAATCAAATAAGACCCAATAGGCTTGCCAACACAAAAATCCTTGAAGTCATCGCCAGGAACGATAATTAAATATGCGTCGCCATCTATAACGTCAAATGACAACATCTCCGGAACTGCCCCCCCCTTTCTTGTAGACCAATGGACCCCTAAAGGGGCATAACTGATTTCCTGATAGACAGGAGGCCCGTCTGTCGTATTGGGAAACCCGCTCTTCAACGCCACCGAATACCGCTCTACGTCGATCCGGCGCCCATCGCTGAGCCAGACCTGCTCCTTCCAGCGCATCTCGTCCTTGTTGCTGCATCCCGGCGTCGAGACGACTGCGCCGAGCAGCACGCCGATGACACTCCATCTGACTTTCATCATTTCATCTTCTCCATCGCGCATCCCATTCAAAGATCGATCCAGCGGTCCCAGGCAATTTCCATTTCAAATGAATTCAAGCAATGACCAGTCTTCATTGCTTGAATGCACTTGCCCTACGAGATTACCGTCTTGCTCGGCCATGTGCGCGCTCTGGCAGACTTCGTTTTGCCGCACCCCATCGTGACGCTCAGCACCGTCCTCTGCAGTCGTCTCTGCGTAAGCGACCACCACTTCGCCCGTGGCCGCATTGCGATAGGCCTTGGCCATGAACCCCGTCGGCGAGATCCTCTCCCCGATCATATTCCATCCATTTGGCAGTTGAAGTGTATTCAGCTCCGACCTAACGCCGGATTTCGCTCCATACACATTTGCTGCCAGCTGCGCATAATCGAACTGCGTTTTACTGAAATCCATTTCCACTCACCCTTTAGTGATTGACAAATTTATTGGCAAACCGCATATTCCCGCTTTTTAAAAAAATCGGAAACCAACTTCGGAGGTCCCGCGCTGGGCTGTCCTGTCACGTAAGCGATGTCATCCCATGACAGGTAGGTCACCGGCTTGTCCGCATGGCGGAATCCCCAGTTCCCGGTTCCAGATAAATTGATCCCCATGCGTACGATTGGCGCGTCATGCTGATCGATCTTCTGCATTAACCCTTTGCGCCAGCGATAAACATCAATCAAATAAGACCCAATAGGCTTGCCAACACAAAAATCCTTGAAGTCATCGCCAGGAACGATAATTAAATATGCGTCGCCATCCATAACGTCAAATGACAACATCTCCGGAACTGCCCCCCCCTTTCTTGTAGACCAATGGACCCCTAAAGGGGCATAACTGATTTCCTGATAGACAGGAGGCCCGTCTGTCGTATTGGGAAACCCGCTCTTCAACGCCACCGAATACCGCTCTACGTCGATCCGGCGCCCATCGCTGAGCCAGACCTGCTCCTTCCAGCGCATCTCGTCCTTGTTGCTGCATCCCGGCGTCGAGACGACTGCGCCGAGCAGCACGCCGATGACACTCCATCTGACTTTCATCATTTCATCTTCTCCATCGCGCATCCCATTCAAAGATCGATCCAGCGGTCCCAGGCAATTTCCATTTCAAATGAATTCAAGCAATGACCAGTCTTCATTGCTTGAATGCACTTGCCCTACGAGATTACCGTCTTGCTCGGCCATGTGCGCGCTCTGGCAGACTTCGTTTTGCCGCACCCCATCGTGACGCTCAGCACCGTCCTCTGCAGTCGTCTCTGCGTAAGCGACCACCACTTCGCCCGTGGCCGCATTGCGATAGGCCTTGGCCATGAACCCCGTCGGCGAGATCCTCTCCCCGATCGGATTCCATCCATTGGGGAGCTGAACTGTATTCAGTTCCGACCTCCCGCTGGACTTCGCCCCATAGACATTCGCCGAAAGCTGCGCGTAATCAAGCTGCGTTTTACTGAAATCCATTTCCATCCATCCCCTATCGATTGAAGAATTTATTGGCAAACCGCATATTCTCTATCTTTATAAAACTCGGAAATCAATTCCGGAGGCCCTGCCCTGGATTGTCTCGTCACATAAGCAATGTCATCCCATGACAGATAGGTCACCGGCTTGTCCGCATGACGGAATCCCCAGTTCCCGGTTCCAGATAGATTGATCCCCATGCGTGCGATTGGCGCGTCGTGTTGATCAATCTTCTGCATCGCACCTTTATGCCATCGATAGACATTAATCAAATAAGAACCCTTGGGCTTGCCAATACAAAATCTCTCCAGTTTATCGTTGTCATGAACCACGAGATACGCATCACCTTCGATAATGTCGAAGGTATTCATACTACTTGAGCCATTCACACCTGCATCCTTGGTAGACCAATGCACGCCCAAAGGCGCATAGTTGATCTCCTGATAGACAGGAGGCCCGTCGGTGGTATTGGGGAAACCGCTCTTCAACGCCACCGAATAACGGTCCACGTCGATACGCCGCCCATCGCTGAGCCAGACCTGCTCCTTCCAGCGCATCTCCTGCTTGTTGCTGCATCCCGCCAATGCGACGGCCACAGTCAGCAAGCCTGACGTTGCCCATCTGTACGTCACCATCTCGCTACCCCTCGTAGGTTTTCTACAGACTCAGGAATCCTGGGCACCACGCATTCGAGTTGACTGAGCAATGAAGGAAATCCCTTGCTTAAACCTCTTTGCCTCGCAGGTTGCCGCATTGCCGATCATTGTCCGCCGTCAGCGCTCCCGCAGCGCTTCATGTCCGTGCTGGTGCAGGGGACTGAGCAGGTAGTCGATCACCCGGCGTCTCCCGGTCTTGATCTCTATGCTCAAGTTCATCCCCGGAGTAAGCGCCACCTTGACCCCATCGATCATCAAGGTTGGATCGCTCAGCTTCACCCTTGTCGGAAATACCAGCCCCATCTTCTCGTCCTGCGCCGCATCGTGGGACACAGATTGCACCGTCCCCTCCAGGTAGCCATAGCGCGTATACGGGAAACTCTCCACCTTGACCGTGGCCCGTTGACCCGGCCGCACGAAACCGATGTCCTTGTTAAGCACCGTAGCTTCCACTTCCAGCGCCTCCTCGCTGGGCACCACCGCCAGCAGCGCTTGTGCCGGCGTCACGACGCCGCCGACGGTGTGCATCGCCAACTGCTGCACCGTGCCGTCCACTGGCGCCCGCAGCTGCATGAGCCGGTCGCGTTGTTCGGTCTTCGCGACTTCCGGGGCGAACTGCTGCACCTGTTCGTGGGCCTGGCGCAACCCATCCAGGGTCTGCTGTAGAGTGTCGGCAGTCAGCATGAGCAGTTCTTCCTGTGCTCCCTTCAACGCCGACGTGGTTTCCTGCAAGCGGCTGCGCTGCGATGCCAGATCGCGCTCTGCGGCAATCCGCTCCTGTTCGCGCAACAGATAATCGTGCCGACCTACGTAACGGCCTTCCACCAACTTGGCGTAGTCCTGAGAACGACTTGTCGCGATCTTGGCCGATTCGGCCAACGGGCCAATGAGCGATTGCACGGTCTGAATTTCCGCGCGCCGTTGGCTGATCGCCGCTTGCAGGTTGTGGCGCTTGGCCTGATAGGCTTCGAATTGGCTGAGGGCCAGTTGTTGCTCCGTCCGGAACCGATCTACTGGGAGCGAGGCATCCGTCTGCATGGAAGGAGGCTTACCGGCTTGCAAGGCCTCGGCCACGGCGGCCAACCGCAGCATCGCCATTCGGGCATTGACCAGGGCATCACCTGCTTTCGCATAGTCCGCTCCGGTGCCAGTGGCGTCCAATTCGATCAACAGCTGACCGCGCTTTACGATTTGTCCGTCCTGGACCAGGATGCGCTTCACCACGGCTGTCTCGGCCGGTTGAATGACTTTTGTCCGGCTGCCCACCACCGTCTTGCCTGGTGCCACCGCCACGATATCGAGCTGGCCAAAAACCGCCCACAGCAGCGCCACGCAGAAAAACGCGATGATCAGGCGCATTGTCCAGCGCGCGGTTGGCGAGACCGGGGTATCGGTCAACTCAAGATGGGCAGGCAGGAAAGCCAGTTCATCTTCGGTGCGCCGGGGAGGGTCCAGCGTATCGCGAACCGACCAGGCCACCTTGAACACTTGACCATAGCGGCCAAGGAACTCGCGCGCAGCTTCGACGGCCTGCTTCATACCGCACCCTCCTGCAGCTTGTGCAGCCTGGCATAGTGGCCGTTGGGGCGATTGACCAGCTGCTCATGGGTACCGGTTTCCACCATCTGACCCTTTTCGATCACGACAATGCGATTGGCATGGCGCACCGTCGACAGGCGGTGGGCAATGATCAGCACCGTACGGCCTTGGCAGATGGTGCGCATATTGCGCATCACCGCATGTTCCGACTCGTAATCCAACGCACTGGTGGCTTCATCCAGAATCAGAATGCGCGGGTTGGTGATGAGCGCCCGGGCGATGGCCAGGCGCTGACGCTGACCACCGGAGAGCGAAGCGCCTTGTTCCCCGACCACGGTGTCGTAACCTTCGGGCAATTCCAGAATGAAGTCATGGGCGCCGGCCAGCTTGGCTGCCTGGATCACGCGCTGCAGCGGGATGCCTGGATCGCTGAGCGCAATGTTTTCGCGCACACTACGATTGAAAAGAAAGTTTTCTTGAAGCACCACACCCAGTTGGCGGCGCAGCCAGGCCGGATCGGCCAAGGCCAGATCGTGGCCGTCGATCAGCACCCGCCCGCGTTCCGGCACGTACAGCCGCTGGACCAATTTTGTCAAGGTGCTCTTGCCCGAGCCTGAGCGGCCGACGATGCCGATGATTTCTCCCGGAGCGATGTCCAGGACGATGCCGCTCAGCACCTCGGCAGTCTCGGGTCGATAGCGGAAACTCACCTTGTCGAAGGTCACGCGCCCCTGAATGGGCGGCAAGGTCATGCGGCTACCAGGTAGCTCGGCCCTGGTGTTGAGGATGTCGCCCATGCGCTCGACCGAGATGCCGACCTGCTGGAACTCCTGCCACAGCTGCGCCAGACGCACGATCGGAGTGGCCACTTGGCCGGAAAGCATGTTGAAGGCGATCAACTGGCCGACCGACAGTTTGCCATCGATTACCAGCTTGGCACCGAAAAAAAGGATGCCAATGCTGACCAACTTCTGTACCAACTGGATGCCTTGCTGGCCGATACTTGCCAAGCGCATGACCCGGAACGAGGCCCCGACATAGCCAGCCAATTGATTGTCCCAAGTGCGGGTGACACGCGGATCCACGGCGGTAGCCTTGACCGTCCCGATGCCGTTGATCGTTTCCACCAAGAAGGACTGGTTGTCGGCGCCACGGGCGAACTTCTCATCCAGGCACTTGCGCAGCGCCGGAGTAATCGAGGCCGACCACAAGGCATAGATCGGCAGGGAAATCACTACGATCAAGGTCAGCCAGACGCTGTAATAGAACATCACCGCCAGAAACACCACGGTGAACAGCAAATCGAGAACCGAGGTCAGGGCCTGACCGGTCAAGAAGTTGCGTATGTTCTCGAGCTCGCGAACCCGGGCGATGGTATCGCCGACCCGTCGCGACTCGAAATAACTCAGCGGCAAGGCCAGGATGTGGCGGAACAGGCGAGCGCCCAGTTCGACATCGATTTTACTGGTGGTGTGAAAGAAAACGTAGCTGCGCAGGCCCGATAGAATCACGTCGAAGACGGCAATAGATACCAGCCCGATAGCAATCACTTCCAGCGTGGTGATGCTGTGGTGCACCAGCACCTTGTCCATGACCACCTGGTAGAACAGGGGCGTGACCAGCGCGAATAGCTGGATGAACAACGAGACCACCAACACTTCAATCAGTAACTTGCGGTACTTCACCACGGCCGGTACGAACCAGCGGAAGTCGAACTTGGCCAGTTGACCCAAGACCGAGGCGCGTGAGGTCACCAGCAACAAGCGGCCGGCATAACGGGCGTCGAATTCGGCACGAGGCAGCACTTGAGGCCGTTGTCGAGTCAGGTCATGGATCAGAACACTGTCATCGCTGACCTTGGCAACCAGAAAATGCTGACCATCCGGTTGCCAGGACAGGGCGGGGAGAGCCACCTTGTTCAATCGATCGGCCGGCTGCAAGACGAAGCGGGCCTTCAGGCTCAGCCGCTTGGCGGACAGCAGGAGCGCAGTCTCGTCGAAAATCTCGCCCGAGCTACCGAACTGATGGGCTAGCTGCGCCGGGTCGGCTGCAATTCCATGGAATTGAGCCAACAACACCAGCCCCATCAGCCCCTCATCCCTGGGTTGTGACGCTTCCTCGGACGCTCCTGACGTCAGAGCCACCGCTAATTTGGCCGTTCCTGGTGCCATGGATCCTCCTGATCCAAACGCTGTTCCGTAGCAAAGCGATAGTCCTTCACAAACCAAACCAAGAAAAATAGCTTGATGTGCGTCACTTTTTACGTCTTCTTCACATCATTGTCAAGTGATCGCCCGCGTCGGGCCGCAGATCAGGGCGTGCCAAACGCCAACAGTAATGTGCATGGCACAGAGTTGATAAACGCTTCGCCAGAAGTGCCGAGGCATTTCTATCGCCTCGACACGTCGGCCACTTCGTGCCGGCCCCTCATGCCTCTCTCGGGATCAAGCGGATAGGCTTCTGGCTATTCTCATCAGCACCGCTTGGCGGGAGGGTTGGGTTTCTGCAGTACCCGCACCATTTCCGTTACCATGCCAAGTCCAACGCCTGCCACCGGCTCACCGCAATGCCCACGCCCCCGATAAAGCCGCTCGCGATCCGCGAACGCCTGTCCGAAGTCCGCTACGAAATCCGCGGCGAACTGGCGCGGCGAGCCCGGGAGCTGGAGGCGCAGGGGCGCAAGCTGATCAAGCTCAACATCGGCAATCCCGGTGCGTTCGGGTTCCGCGCGCCGGAGCACCTGCAGCGCGCGATCGCCGACGACATGGGCCGCACCGATCCCTATACCCACCAGCAGGGCCTGCCGGAGGCGCGCGAGGCGATCGCCGCGGCCTATGCGCGGCGCCAGCACCCGGACGCGCACCCGGACCGAATCTTCATCGGCAACGGCGTCAGCGAGCTGATCGACCTGTCGCTGCGCGCCCTGCTCAATCCCGGCGACGAAGTGCTGGTGCCTTCGCCCGACTACCCGCTGTGGTCGGCCGCCACCATCCTCAACGACGGCCGCCCGGTGTACTACCGCTGCGCGCCGGAGAACGGCTTCCAGCCCGACCCGGTGGAGATCGAGACGCTGGTGTCCTCGCGCACCCGCGCCATCGTGCTGATCAACCCGAACAATCCCAGCGGCGCCAGCTATTCGCGCGAGTTGCTGGAGAAGATCGTGGCGATCGCGGCCAAGCACAACCTGCTGCTGATGGTCGACGAGATCTACGACCAGGTGCTGTACGACGGCGCCGCGTTCGTGCCGGTCGCGCCGCTGGCCGGCGAGCATCCGTGCCTGACCTTCGGCGGGCTGAGCAAGGTGCACCGCGCCTGCGGCTGGCGGGTGGGCTGGGCGCTGCTGTCCGGCGCCGCCGAGCGCATCACCGAGTTCCGCAACGCCATGGATCTGCTCGGCGCGCTGCGCCTGTGCGCGAACGTGCCGGGCCAGTACGCGATCGACGCGGCGGTCAACGGCCCGGACACGATCTCGCCGCTGTGCGCGCCGGGCGGGCGCCTGTACGAGACCCGCCGCGCGGTGATCGAGGCCTGTGCCGCCAGCGAACATCTGTCGCTGGTGCAGCCGGCCGGCGCGCTGTACGCGTTTCCGGCGGTGGTCGGCGCGGCGGCGCGCAGCTTCGACGACCATGATTTCGCGCTGGAGCTGATGAACGACGAGGGCGTGCTGGTGGTGCCGGGTTCCAGCTTCAACGTGCCCTACCGCCACCATTTCCGGGTGACCCTGTTGCCGGAAGCGGCGGTAATGCGCGAGGTGTTCGCACGCATCGACCGGGTGCTGGCGCGCCGCGCCGAGGCGGCGACCAAGGTGGTGGCGCTGAAGCCGCGCAACGCGGTGGCTGGGGGGCGGTGAATCGGGAATCGGAAATGGTTAAAGCATGAGCCGTTCCTGCTATTTCCGGTCCCGGTGACGTGGCTGCCTTCGGTGCTGCGCGGATGAGTCAGGCCAGTTCCGCCCCGCTCCGGCACGCGCCGCTGCGCTATCTGGCGCTGGGCGATTCCTACACGATCGGCGAAGGCGTCGCCGACAGCGCGCGCTGGCCGCTGCAACTGGCCGCGGCGCTGCGCCACGACGGCATCGCCATCGCCGATCCGCAGATCGTCGCCAGCACCGGCTGGACCACCGACGAACTCGCCGCCGGCATCGATGCCGCCGCGCCGCAAGGCCCGTTCGCGCTGGTGACGCTGCTGATCGGGGTCAACAACCAGTACCGCGGGCGTGCGCTCGACGAGTACCGCGCGCAGTTCGCCGCGCTGCTGCAACGCGCGCTCGGCTTTGCCGACGGCCAGCCGCGGCGGGTGCTGGCGGTATCGATCCCGGACTGGGGCGTGACCGCGTTCGCGCAAGCACCCACGCACGATCCGGCGCGCATCGGCGCGCAGATCGATGCGTTCAATGCCACCGCACAGGCCTACTGCCAGGCGCATGCGGTGCGCTTCGTCGACATCACCGCGGCCAGCCGCGATGGCGGCGGCAGCGCGGCGATGCTCGCCGCCGATGGCCTGCATCCGTCCGCGGCGATGTATGCGCGCTGGAGCGGCCTGCTGTTGCCTGCGGCGCGCGATGCGTTAGCCTAGCGGAGTACGACGCCCCGCTGCCAAGGACCGACATTGCGCGACGCCAGCATCATCCAGCCCATGACCCGCCCGCAGGCCCTGGCCATCGCCCGCGCCTTCCTGCCGACGCATCCGCTCGGCAACCGCTACGACTACTACTACACCCGTACCAAGCTGCGCACCGATCCGCTCTACCCCGGCGTGCTCGCCGCGCTGCGCGGCACCGAGGCGCCGGTGCTGGACCTGGGCTGCGGCCTGGGCCTGCTCGCGCATGCGCTGCGCGCCGACGGCCAGCAGCAGCGCTACCGCGGCGTGGACATCGATGCGGCGAAGATCCGCCGCGCCATCCACATCGCCGCGCGCAACGATCTGCACGGCACCCGCTTCGACGTGGTCGACCTGCGCCAATCGTGGCCCGAGCACCGCGGCAGCGTCGCGCTCCTGGACGTGCTGCAGTACCTCGACGACGGTATGCAGGCCAGCCTGATCCGCAGCGTGGCGAAGATGCTCAGCCCCGGCGCCAAGCTGGTGATCCGCAGCAGCCTGGGCGAGGCCAGCGGCCGCGGCCGCACCAGCCGCATCGCCGACGTGCTCGCGCACCTGGCCGGCTGGATGCAGGAAGTGCCGAAGTGCTATCCCACCCGCGACAGCCTGCAAGCCCAGCTCGACACAGCTGGGCTGCGCGCCAGCTTCGCGCCGCTGTACGGCAACACCCCGTTCAACAACTGGCTGATCGTGGCCGCGCCGAACTGAGCCGGCGCGCCGCGGCTGCAGCGCCGGCACGCGCGTTCACCATCCCTCCTTCGCTTGCATTGCCGCGCGCAGCCGCGCGTGCCGCATCACGTCCATTGGAACCGCAGCATGCGGACCGCTTCGGAAAAAAAGTCCTCGGGCCTGGGGAACGGCGTGCTCGGACTGGTGTTCTCGGTAACCGGCCTGCTCGGCATCCTGGCGCTGATCGTGTTCGGCCTGAGCCAAGGCATGCAAGGCGGACGCCTGCGTCAGTGCGGCAGTGTCGCCGCCAGGCTCCGCTCCTCCATCACCCGCAACACCCCTTCCACGATCGCCAGGTTGTGCCCGTGCGCCGCGCCTTCGTGCAGCAGCACGATCGCGCCGGGCTGCAGGTCGCGCGCGATGCGCGCCACGGTCGCGCCGGGATCGCACGTCACGCCGTCGAAGCCGCGCGCGCTCCAGGCGACCCGGGTCAGGCCATGCGCGCGCAGCGACGCGGCGACGAAGGGGTTGGTCATGCCCACCACCGAGCGGTACCAGCGCGGCGCGGTGCCGGCGATGGCGACCAGCGCCTGCTGCGCCTGGCCGATCTCGCGCGCCATGCGCCGCGGGCCCAGCGCCCAGAACCAGGCCTGCGGGTGGGTATGGCTGTGGTTGCCGATGCCGTGGCCGCGGCGCAGGATCTCGCGCACCAGCTCCGGGCGCGCAGCGGCGCGGGCGCCGACCAGGAAGAAGGTGGCCCTGGCCTGGTGGCGGTCGAGCAGGTCCAGGAGCGGCGCGGTGTCGTCGGAGGGGCCGTCGTCGATGGTCAGCCACACCTGCGGCGCGGTGCCGGGCAGGCGGCTGAGCACCGGGGCGTACAGGCGCGCCCGCGGCAGGAACACCGGCAGCACCAGGGCGGCATGCGAGGCCAGCAGCGCCGGCAGCCCGATCCGCCAGCCCCAGCTCCACCAGATCGCCGCGACCAGCACCTGCGAGGCCAGCGCCAAAGGCAGCCAGCGGTAGGGATGGCGGGGGATGCGATGCAGCGTTTCCGGAACTGTCATGTCCCATGATGCCATGCGGCGTAGAATGGCCGGTCCGACTCAGCGACCGAAATCACTGCCATGTCCCTCGATCCCGCCCTGCGTTCCCGCATCGAAACGCTGCTCAGTTCCAACCGCGTCGTGCTGTTCATGAAAGGCCAGCCGAGCATGCCGCAGTGCGGTTTCTCGGCCAAGGCGGTGGGCGCGCTGAACGAGCTGGGCGTCGACTTCGCCCACGTCAACGTGCTGGCCGACCAGGACATCCGCGAAGGCATCAAGGCCTACGGCGACTGGCCGACGATCCCGCAGTTGTACGTGGACGGCGAGCTGGTCGGCGGCAGCGACATCATCCTGCAGATGGCCGGCAGCGGCGAGCTGAGCGCGCTGCTCGGGGTGCAGGCGCCGGACCGCACGCCGCCGTCGATCACCATCACCGACGCCGCCGCCGAGATGCTGCGCGGCGCGCTGGCCGATGCCCCGGACGCGACCCTGGCGCTGGCGATCGACGCGCAGTTCCAGCCGAATTTCCAGCTGGCGCCGACCGACCCCAACGCCATCGCCGCCGAGTCCAACGGCCTGCGCGTGCAGTTCGACCTGGCCAGCGCGCGCCGCGCCGAGGGCATCACCATCGACTGGGTCGACGATCTGCGCGGCCGCGGCCTGGCGATCGACAACCCGAACGCGCCCAAGCCGGTGCCGGACCTCGGCGTGCGCGACGCCGACGACCAGGTGCGCGCCGGTGGCCTGATCCTGGTGGACGTGCGCCCGCCGGAAGAGCGTGCGATCGCGTCGGTGAACGTGCCGTTCCGCACCCTGGACGGTGACCAGCGCGCGCAGCTGGAAGCGTTGCCGAAGGACACCGCGCTGGCGTTCCTGTGCCACCACGGCGGGCGCAGCGCGCAGGCCGCCGAACAGTTCCGTGCGCTCGGCTTCAGCCGCGTGCACAACGTGGCCGGCGGCATCGATGCCTGGGCCGACGACGTGGACAGCAGCGTGGCGAAATACTGAGCCGGCGGCGCACGACCCCGGCCAGCGCTTCACCCGCCACGAGCTCGATGCCACGCAGCGGCGTGCGCTGCTGCAGGTCATCGGCGACGATGCGTCAGTGCGCAAGCGCCTGCCTGCCGCGGCGCTGAAGCGGCGGGCGGCGCACCTGGCCGCCCCGCCCGCCGGCGAGGAACCGGCGCTGACCGTGATCGGCGACGCCAGGCGCCCGGATCACGCCGTGGCCCTGGTCACCGCCAGCGTCTACGACCCTGCGCCGGCGGCGAACGCGGACGCGGCCTCGCCCAAGCTGAGCACCCTGCTGGCGGTGCTGCAACGCAGCGACAGCGGTTGGCGCATGCGCAAGGCCTTCGCCGACTACGGCTGCGACGATTGCGAAGGACGCAAGAACACCTATGCGCTGCTGCAGTTCGCCGACATCGATGCCGACGGCACGGCCGATTTCCTGTTACCGCGCAGCGGCTACGAGACCGACGGATTCTGGCTGCTGCACCTGGCCGATGGCCAATGGCGCAGCGACGATCTGGTCGGCGGCTGCTGAGCGGCTCCCGCAAAAACGGCTGGCCGCGCACTGTAGGAGCGGCTTCAGCCGCGACAGGGTCTACGGATAGACCCTGTCGCGGCTGAAGCCGCTCCTACAAGAGCGCTGCGCCGTCGGGTCCAACCCCGCTCACCACTCAACCGGCAAAATCGCCCTCGTCCATAAAGCGCTGCTCTTCCGGCGTGGTCTCCCGCCCCAGTGCCGCATTGCGATGCGGGAAGCGGCCGAAGCGCTGGATGATGTCCTCGTGCTGCGTGGCCCACTGCAGGCTGTCGGCATCGCCGAGCGCACTGAGCAGCTCCACCGCCTCGCGCTGCAGGGCCGGATCCTCGGCGTGCTGGTACGGCAGGTAGAAGAACATGCGCAGTTCCGGCTCCACCTGCTGGTCGTGGCCGGCCGCCAGCGCCCGGTGCGCGTAGCGCCGGGCCAGGCCATCGGTGGCGTAGGCGTGCGCGCTGCCGCGGAAGGCGTTGCGCGGCACCTGGTCGAGCAACAGCAGCAGGGCCAAGGCGCCCTCGGCGCTGTGCATCCACGCTGCGTACTCGTCGCGCGCCGCGGCGTGATGCGCGTCCAGGAAATGCTGGCGCACGTTCGCATCGAACGATTCGTTGGCGGCGAACCAGCGCTCGCGGCCGGCGCTGCGCCAGAACTCCACGACATCGCGGGGCAGGGTCTCGGTCATTGCACTTCCATCGGTCGGCAATCGGCCTCTATACCCGATCCGGCGTCGGCATACGGTATGCGGTGCGGCGGCGCCGGCGCGCACCTGCCGCCGCCCGCACTTGGCAAGCGCGCCGGCTCGGGCTAGCGTGCGCAGGCGGCGCCAACGCTGCAGCCAACATCCGGGGAAAATCCGATGCGTCATCTGTTGCTCGCCTGCCTGGGCGTGGCGCTGTGCGGCCCTGCCGCGGCGGCCTCGCGCTTCGTCGAAGATCCTTACCCCAGCACCTATCGGGCGCTGGCGTCCACGCCGGTGCTGATCGAGCACGCCACCGTGCTCACCGGCACCGGCGAGCGCCTGGACGATGCCGACGTGCTGCTGCAGGACGGCCGCGTGCAGGCGGTGGGCCGCGCGCTCGCCGCCCCGGCCAACGTCACCCGCATCGACGGCCACGGCAAGTGGGTCACGCCCGGCATCATCGACGTGCACTCGCACCTGGGCGTGTACGCCAGCCCCGGCGTCAGCGCGCACAGCGACGGCAACGAGATGACCGCACCGGTGACGCCCAATGTCTGGGCCGAGCATTCGATCTGGCCGCAGGATCCGGGCTTCGGCACCGCGCTGGCCGGCGGCGTCACCTCGCTGCAGGTGCTGCCCGGATCGGCCAACCTGGTCGGCGGCCGCGGCGTGACCCTGAAGAACGTGCCGGCCACCACCTACCAGGCGATGAAGTTCCCCGGCGCGCCGTGGGGCCTGAAGATGGCCTGCGGCGAGAACCCCAAGCGCGTGTACGGCGAGAAGGGCGGCCCGGCCACGCGCATGGGCAACGTCGCCGGCTACCGCGCCGCGTTCATCGATGCCAGCGAATACCTGCGCAAGAACGCGCCGAAGAAGAAGGCGCCGGAAAAGCGCCACTGGTGGAGCCGCGGCGCCGGCGACAAGGACAGCTCCGGCGACAGCGGCGGCAAACGCGACCTGAAGCTGGACACGCTGGCCGGCGCGATCAACGGCGACATCCGCGTGCACATCCACTGCTACCGCGCCGACGAGATGACCACCATGCTCGACCTGGCCAAGGAATTCGGCTTCAAGGTCGCCGCCTTCCACCATGGCGTGGAGGCCTACAAGATCGCCGACCGGCTGGCCCAGGACAACGTCTGCGGCGCGCTGTGGGCGGACTGGTGGGGCTTCAAGATGGAGGCCTTCGACGGCATCCAGGAGAATATCGCGCTGGTCGACCGCCCGGCCAACGGCTGCGCCATCGTGCATTCGGATTCGGAGGAAGGCATCCAGCGGCTCAACCAGGAAGCGGCCAAGGCGATGGCCGCCGGGCGCCGCGCCGGCATCGCCATCGCGCCGGAGCGCGCGATCCGCTGGCTGACCAGCAACCCGGCCAAGGCGCTGGGCATCGAGCAGCAGACCGGCTCGCTGGAGCCGGGCAAGATGGCCGACGTGGTGGTGTGGAACGGCAGCCCGTTCAGTTCCTACGCGCTGGCCGAGAAGGTCTACATCGACGGCGCGCAGGTCTACGACCGCGCCGATCGCCGCCTGCAACCCACATCCGACTTCATGCTCGGCCAGGAGGCTGCCCCATGAGCCGCTCCGCTCCGCAGCCGCGCCGCCAGCTGGCGCAGCGCCTGGCGCAATGCCTGGCGCTGGCCGCCGGCCTGGCCCTGGGCAACGCGCCCGCCTGCGCCCAGGACGTGCTGATCCGCGGCGCCACCGTGCATACCGTGAGCGCCCGCGGCACGCTGCGCAACGCCGACGTGCTGGTTCAGGGCGGCACCATCCGCGCGGTCGGCAGCGGCTTGTCGGCGCCGGCCGGGGTCGCGGTGATCGAGGCCAAGGGCCGCCCGCTGACCCCGGCGCTGTTCGGCGGCATCACCGAGATCGGCATCGAGGAAGTGTCCGGCGAGTCCTCCACCGTGGACAGCGCCGTGACCTTGCCGCGCGACCAGCCGATGCGCCCGGAATTCGACGTGACCCTGGCCTACAACCCCGACTCGGTGCTGATCCCGGTCGCGCGCGTGGAGGGCATCGGCTTCACCGCGCTCGGCGCCAACAGCGGCGGCGCCTTCATCGCCGGCCAGGGCGCGGTGATGCGCCTGGACGGCAGCGCCGACCCGATCGGCCCGCGCGCGCTGTACGTGCGCCTGGGCAGCGACGCGCTGGAACTGAGCGGCAAGTCGCGCGCCGCGCAGTGGATGCTGCTCGACCAGCTGGTGGCCGAGGCGCGCGGGCGCCTGCCGGTGGATTCGCCGCATGCGCTGCTGACCCCGGCCGGGCGCGCCGTGCTGGCCAGGTACCTGGCCGGCCAGGGCCGCATCGTGGTGGCGGTGAACCGCGCCGCCGACATCCGCCAGTTGCTGCGCTGGGCGCAACGCGAGAAGCTGCGCATCGCCATCGCCGGCGGCGGCGAGGCGTGGAAGCTGGCGCCGGAGCTGGCCAGGGCGCAGGTGCCGGTGTTCGTCAACGCGCTGGACGACCTGCCCGCCAGCTTCGACCAGATCGGCGCCACCCTGGAGAACGCCGCGCGCCTGCACGCGGCCGGCG
The DNA here is from genome assembly GCF_009769165.1 of Xanthomonas hyacinthi. Classification (NCBI taxonomy): domain Bacteria; kingdom Pseudomonadati; phylum Pseudomonadota; class Gammaproteobacteria; order Lysobacterales; family Lysobacteraceae; genus Xanthomonas; species Xanthomonas hyacinthi. Next base: position 2,837,118 of record NZ_CP043476.1, on the reverse strand, counting down.
TCGCGATGAGCTTCACCCAGGGCGGCGACGGCTCGCACAACGCGCGCAAGCAGCGCCAGCTGGCCGGTAACGCCGTGGCCCACGGCCTACCCTGGGACGACGGCCTCGCCGGCCTGACCCGAGTGCCGGCCGAAGCGCTGGGCGTGGGCGACAAGCTGGGCAGCATCGCCCCCGGCAAACTCGCCGACCTGGTGCTGTGGGAAGGCGATCCGCTGGACGTGGCGCACTACGCCGAGCAGGTCTGGCTGGGCGGCCGCGCGATGCCGATGCGCTCGCGCCAGACCGAGCTGCGCGACCGCTACATGAAGCAGGCCGGCGCGCTGCCGCGGGCGTACACGCAGTAGCGCGTGGGCCAACACCAAGATCGCCGTTCGATGATGTTGCCGCCAGAAGCTCATACCGACATAGGTGTCATGGAAGATCTCATTGCCGAATTGAAGGGACGAAAGGCAAATGGAACCCTCTGTGCGGACGATCCGCTGGTTGGCGGCTGCGCTGCTCCTCTTCGTCAAAGTGAAATCGAATCGGCGGAGGCGATACTGGGATTCAAGATCCCCGTTTTACTGCGACGCATCTATGCCGAGGTCGCAAATGGCGGCTTCGGTTATGCGTATGGACTTCTGGGGTTGCGTGGCGGCCCGCGAAACGAGGATGGATTGGATTCAGTAGGGCTCTACCAAACGTTCCGTGAGCTCGATCCTGAAAATCCTGCATGGCATTGGCCTCACGGACTGCTCCCCATCGGACATCTGGGCTGCGCAATGTTTCATTTCCCCAGCGCACGCGGTTGTCAAATGCCGAAGCCACGAACGCGGCTGGCTACTGAACTGGTAGTTGAACTCCAGCACGTCACTCGCCATGCCCGTTGATGCCCGCTGCGACATCGCCTGGATGAGCTGGCGGGTTTCATCCATGGGATCCATCGATACCGCCCCGGCAAAAGCACGACGGTCCTGCAACGCCACACCCGTCGCAGTGACCGTCGCCGTCGACGCGCGCTCCGTGGCCGCCAAGCCTCGCGTGCGAATCCCAGGCGCTGGCGGAGGTCGTGAGAACAGGCACTTCGTTGTCGTTAGCCTGAGCAACAATGAGCGCACCGTTGTCGATATCCAGCGCCAGCGCGAGGAGATTAGCCATCCCAATGCGACTGACCCGCTGGCGTACTACGCGCGCCTTGAGCCCAAGCCGCGTTGCGGGCGATGACAAGGTCGACTTCTGTGATCTGCACGCTATCGCCATGCGCGTGCAGCAACTGCGACTAGTCAGCTGCGAGCCCGTGGAACTGGTCCAGCATCACCAGTCCACGCAACACAAGGTTCTCCTGCGCTTCGCCGCCGCCGATGTCCGCAACAACGGACAACGTCACTGTCCTTCCAGCCCTGCACAGCGTACCCAAGGCCGCGGTCATTCAGGAGAGCTGCATACCTCGACCTCTTCCGGAAACACCTCGCACAGCAGAATTGATGCAGCCCTCATATCGTCGTCAGCTTCCATGAGCCTCACGACAACACCGCTTAAGAAGTTGCTGATTGCGGCGATTATCATCCCCTGATGATGCGCATAATGTCTTCTGAGGATACCTATGCCCGCACTGGCACCAAAGTTGACTGACTCATAAAAACCGTGGCTGCAGTAAGCCCCCAGCCTTCGCAGCTCGCGCATATTTCGTACGGCCGCTTCAATCTCAAACCCAACGGCCAGGATGCTGGCGTAGGACGCAATGGAATCTACGGGCGGACCTGCTTCACCAAGGGCAATCGATCGCTCTCCATGCGGGCCGTAGCTGGGCTCCAGGCTGTCGCCATAGCCACATTCCGCGCGCCCCCAAACATCGCCGACGCCATTAGCTTGGTGGGCACGAATAGCGTTCCTGCATGAAATTTCCAGGAGACTACCTGCAGGAGCACCGAAGAATATCTCGGGCATAAGATGTTCAAATAGGGATCCAGACCAAGACAGAAGGCAAGGCGGCCCTCCCACCTTGGCGCGACCAAGCCGAAGCCATGCTGCCGAGTCAAAATCGCCTCTCCCAACACCGAGAAGCACCGCCAGCCGCGACTCTGACGCCAGAAGATCGTACAGCGCCCCGCTTGCCTCATGCGATCCATCCAGGAGCGAAACTTTCAAAAGTCCCGATCCTACATCGCAGAAGTCTGAAAGATCGCACTCCAGCAACCCGTTCACCAGCCTGATGGCCTCGTCCTTCTCGGACTCGTAGGACGCGGCACTCCCGGCATTCACATATTCTAGAATTACCGAGGAAAGATCACGGACAACTTCATTTTCTGAAGAAAGGATCAGACGCTCCGCTGCGCGGACGTATTGCACGGAGTCAATATCAGGATCGGTAGCCATTCTCGCAAAAATGGAACCTATTGTGCGCAGGCAGGCCGCGTCATCACCCTGAAAATCATCAACCAGCGCATTACTGAGAAGCGCGCCAGCCCTTGCGATCAGGATCTGCCCACCCTCACCCATAGCCTTGTTAAGCCAGGCACGGATCACTGTGAGCGACGCGATGAAGTTTGCACAATCTACGCTGGAAACATTCTGTGCGATGGCCTGGCCCGTACTGGCATCGTACCAGTTCAAGAGGTGCCCGCGCCGGCGTTCCAGACGATTGGATGACCTCAGTATGCCAAGCACCAGGCCTAAAGCGCTCTTCCGACTAATGAAGCCAAGACCCTCCGCGGAGACCACCGATACCAGGCTCATCCCAATGTTGGTTGGCGAAGTCCTGAGGTCAATATGCCCATCACCGATACTATCCGCGATCAAGCTCATGGGAGATCTTCTGAGCATGTCCCTGACGCATCGCCACGTTGTCCATGCAATGGCCGTCAGCTCGGCGTCTGGAGCACATGATTCCGTGCGCCTCAGCCCCATAATGAATAAACGCAGCGGAGTAATGATCCAGATAGTGGCAACGCATATCGCTGCCCACATATTCCCTTGCAGCCAGATGCAAAGAAGGACCGCAGCAATTGAACCGCCCCCGTTTGCGGCGATCAGCGCTAACGGAGGGTCTCGATGTGTACGCACCTGCTCCTGGCGGAAGGTACGCCACTCAAGAAGCAGTTGACGGCTCCACAGGAACCGGTAGGCCCCGGTGAGAATTCCCCAAAAGATCGAAATGGCCCTTCCCGGGAGAGTCCCGAATCTCAGAATTCCCAGCTGAACATCGTTGGTAATTCCGATCCAGCCAAAATCGTGGGAGAAGCCACGACCGAGATAGGCCATTTTGAAGAGTCGCCTCAACGTACGGAATACGATCCCGCCAAAAGCAACGCCCATGGCCACACAAAACAGCAGCCCGCCTTCGGCCACTGCGCAAAGCGTGACGGACAGAAAGAAGAGTGCAACATCAGCAATATGGTTGGATAGAGATCCAAGCAATTTGAACTTCGAGACGAAATCAAGCTGCCCGGCCGGACGTTTGCGCATCAGCATCCAAAGAACGCTCTGCATGTCACCGCGGGCCCAGCGGGATTGCCGCGCGACTTCATCAGCGTAGGTACGGGGTGGGCGGTCTCAAGAATCAAGTGCAACACGTGATTTGAAGGCGAGGATTTCCTTCTCCATGGCCGCTGCCGGCGTGGCCCAGCCTAATGTCTGGCGAGGACGCCCATTCATCAGCTTGGCGACGTGATTGAGGTACTCCTGGCTCGCTTGCGACAAGTCCACGCCCTTGGGCAGGAACTGGCGCAGCAGGCCATTGGTGTTCTCGTTGCTGCCCCGCTGCCACGGCGCATACGGATCGGCGAACCACACGTCGATGTTCAACCGTCGCATCAGCTCCTCGTAACAGGTCAGTTCCGTTCCGCGGTCGTAGGTCAGGCTCTCGCGCAGGAAGGCCGGCAGCTTCTTCATCTGGCGAGTGAAGCCTTCCAGCGCGGCGTCCGCGGTGCAGCCATCCATCCTGCACAGCACCACGAAGCGTGTCTTGCGCTCGACCAGCGTGCCCACGCAGGACCGGTTGAACGCGCCCTTGATCAGGTCGCCCTCCCAATGCCCCGGCAGCAGGCGCTGTTCCACCGCTTCGGGCCGATGCACGATGCGCAGCTCCTCCGGTACCCAGGTGCGCGCCGCTGCTGTGGTGCGCCTGCGGCCTCGCGTGGGCTTGCTCTGGCGCAATGCATCGACCAGGGCCTGCTTCAGGCCGCCGCGCGGATGCGCGTAGATGGCCGCGTAGATCGTCTCGTGACTGACCCGCTGGCTGGCGTCGTCTGGATGCATGTCCCGCAGTGTGGCCGCGATCTGCTGCGGCGACCAGCGATCGAACACAAGACGGTCGTGGACGAACTCGAACAGCACCGCGCCCGCGATCAGCCTGCGTGCTCGTACGCTGCGCGATCGCCGCGATCGATACACCAGGGCTGCCGCATGCGCCGAGTACACGCCGCTGTCCAGACGCCGGATCTCGCGGCTCAGCGTCGATGCGCTACGCCCCAGGCGGCGACCGATCCCACGAAGACTCGTTCCCCGATCGCGTTCGACCTGAAGCACCGCGCGTTCCTCACTACTCAGATGACTGTACTGTCTTCCCATCGCAACACCCTACGCTCTGTGAGGTGTTGCACTTGGAAGTTGAGTCTGCCGTGCAGCCTCAAAGAGTTCGATATCGGAGGCGGTGTCGCCCCTGAGCAGGCATCCCTCAATCAAATCGTGGCTGAGTACCTCGTCATCACCGAGATACTTCCGAAGGATCACTGAAGCGCACTGGACACTATAAATACCCTTGCCAAGATAGCATCCTGACCCAATCAGGTCGTGGTAGAAATTTGGCGCTGAAGACTGGTATGCCTTGAGGCCGCCTCCGAACGCAGAGATTTTCTGATAGGGCGTCAGACCTTTTGTGAACGCGAAGGTGGTCATCGTCGGCTGGATGACGGCATTTCCCCATTCCACACGACTTCCATCCGCAGCCAGACGTGGTCGATTCAGTGGATGATGAATCGTCGAGATCAGCTTCCCGACGCATCCCCATGGCAGCTCGGTATCCTCATCAACCGTAACCACATAGACGACACCGCGCAGCCATTCGTCCTTTGAATAGACCGTGGCGAACTGCGTACCCCCTCCCTCGTGGAGATATGTACTAAGATCCTTCAGCTTCCCGAGCTTCCGCCCTCGGCCCATCCATCTACCTTCCTGTACACTCCATACGCGCGCACGGTGCAGAAGCGCGAATCCCCCGGTGCTCCACCCATGCTTTGCATTCATGCTTCCCAGGGTGCGGATGAGAGACCCGAGAAGGTTCTGATCATCGGTACTAACCTCCTGCTCCGAGTCGGCCCAGTCCGTCAGCAGGGCATAGCTGACGTGATCAAGTCTGTTGCGAAGGCGGTGCATCAAGATCTGCTCGCACAGCCGATCGACATCGCACAGCGCGCTGAGCAGGCATGGGATAACCACCAGCGTCTTAGCCTCCGGATCCATGCCCGGTTCAAAATTCAGCCTGGGCGTCCGATGTGGCTTTCTAACCAGTAGGGAAAAATGTTTTACGACTCCAAAGACACACGGACCGGCCGAGAATACCAAGAGGATTGAAATTGCCAATCCTGACGCGATGCCGCCCGTGGCGGATGATGCCACTTCCCATGACGCAATAAAGAGCGCCGCTACAAGCACAGCGCCTAGTCCGATGAATCCCGATGCAATCTGCTCTTTTGACCAGCCTGAAGATGATTCTCCAAAGAAGCGCAGTAGCTCCGACTTCCCGGGACCGATGAGATAGAAGCCAACGTGAGTGCGCTCCGGCTGATGGTTGCCGGAATCTGCCGAAGCAAACCTGACTGCAACCTCTGCAACCTCCCGTTCGCTGACACGGGCTTTCAAGCCTATAGCCGCGACCGCTTGCCGGTATGAATCCTTTACCAAAGGATCCATTCGCCCGTAGATGTGACTTGGGTCAGCATCCAGCACCCGTTCAATGGAAGAGATCCTTGGTACAACCCTGATCCACTCGGTGTTCTGAATCTCGGCAAGCAACCTGTGAAGGGATGCAATAGCAGCTGCGGCCTCTCCTTTCCGCTCCAGATATCTCCGACAGAGCTCATTGATCGCGGCGATCGTAAGCGCATTTGGAAGAGCCCAGATGTCGTAGGTCGAGAAATTCAGCTCTTGCGCCCCCTCGCTCAAATGGCTAATGAGCCCGTCGAGCGAGATTGGCCCGATGGTCTGCCTGACAAAGTCGTGCGAGAACGACACGATGCCCGGCTCACGCCCGGATCCGAGAGTGAGTACGTTAGGGCGTTCGCGCCTCAAATCCTGGCGCATCGAATCCAGGCGTGCCTGGACAATATGATTTCCTGCAACCACTTGACGGCCTTCCTCATCGGCCCCGCCATCCTTCGCGGAACTGTAGACACGCCGGTAGAGATTGCGAGCCTGCGCATGGGATGGGCCGAAGCGATAGCTCATCGTCGAAGCGTTCCCGCCAGCACCGTCTGCTGCACCTTCTTCGCGGCCAGCACCTGCCTCACGAACCGCGGCAGCTCGATCATCTCGACGGGTTGAGCTACTGCAGCCCTCTAGCACTAACATCACCTCAGTGGAACAGAAAACGGCTATATTTCCAGACGATCTTCGAAGCAGATCCGACGTGCAGAGAAGTCCAGGAATATGTTTTGGCTCTCCAGCAGGGCCGCACCGACATTGTAGTCAGCGCCATACTCTGATCCCTTCGCGCGTCTTATGGGTGCCGCCTTCTGTCCATTTACCGTGATCTGGCCTGCCTCGGGCACCGGCGCGCGGGCCTCACGGTCCTCATATTCTATGACCAGACTGGGATTGCCCGTATCTATGTCTGACAGAACCGGCCTTCCTTCGATTTCGACGCTGGCCACGAGAAATGAGTTGGTAGCTACCGCGTTTGACGCGACCATGAATTTTGAGTCACAGGACGAAGAGGCATCCATCTCGACCCTGTCTTTGGTCACCCTGAACGGTCTCATGTTTCGCATCACATTCAGGCCAATGACGTTCGGCATCTCTGGATCATCGCTCAGCAGAACCGTCATGTCCCTCGCCTCAAATGAGCCGAATCGCAAGCTCTTCAGGGCAACTAGGCGAGCGGCCACCTTCCGCCCCTGGAGATAGATGTTCAAGTTTATGTTTCCTGCGGCCGACTGCCCTGCGTCCAGGAAAAGCCGTTTCGCCAGCCTTCCACCGATGAGGGTCTGTGCTCCCGTGTCAAATATAAAATCTGCCAGCTCGCCATTTGCGTAGGCCTCAATTGTGAAGGGCCCATTAGGCGTTCCGTCTGAGGATGTCCCCTCATCAAGATATGGAACACGCTTGACAACCTCGCCCTCGTGCCCATACAAAAACGAGGGGGAGCCAGCGTCAACTTCCGGAAGAGTGACGGCTCCGGGAAGCGTCACGCGGGCGTCCGCCGCGAACTTGCCAGGGTACAGCTGATACGCCTGATCCCGGGCAAACTGCTCGACCGCAACCAGCGCGTGACGCATCAGGTCGATCCATCCGGCTGTGTCTCCGGCAAGCAGCCTGTTCCCTGCGAGCACCGAGCGGCACTTTGCTTCGCTTGCGTAGTACTGACGGATGTCCATTTGCGCCAAGTCAGAGCACCTTTCAGCATGGAGGTCTGAATCGGCCAGTCGGAACTCCAGCCTGGCCTTGTAGGCGGAAATGAGCTCACGCCTCACTGGGTCGCCAGCGGATGCGAGCAACGTGTCGAGCGTCTTCAGATCGCCCCTGCCCATCGCGCGGTCTTCCTCGCCTGCGGGTGGCGTCAGGGTGATGACACCCTCCTGGGCGGCTGCGCCTGAAGCGAGCACACAGCACGCCCATAGCATGGGCAATTTCAGGCACCGCAACCGGTCCATCATAAGAGTTCCAGTCGGGGCACCCAGGAATCGAGCGGGCAGCACTCGATCAGAATCCTATGTTAAAAATCGAACCAAATAGCGAATATCCGCTGCCTGAGTTGTAACTTGACGTGATGGCATAGCCCCAGCCACTTCCTTGACCTGCAAAGTTCAAACTCCATACATTGTTGGTATCTAGGCTGCCGGTCAGCTTTCCGGAGTCAAATTGATGCTCGAATCTACCCGTGACTCCATCCGGTGTAACACTGACGCTCTGGCTTCCAAATTTCGCGGTTGCGCTGCCTGTCAGGGCTCCAGAGGTGTTGAATCCCATTGCGAAGTCAAGATCGCCAATGCCCCCGGAGAGCATCGCTCCGATACCGTTGGGATCGTATTTCACCGTGGTCCTCAGAGGAGAATTCTGAACGTAAATCTCCGCCTGATCCGTCTGGGCGCTCGCCCCATAGGTCCATTGGTCGTTCTTTACGGTCACGTTGGAACCGATCGGATTGCCGTATTCATCACGCCTGATACCGGCTGTAACCTCACTCATGGTGCTTCTCCTTGCGTTGGTAAATTTGGTCTCGCCCGTCGTAGAACTTTCAGGAAGGTGGCCTCAGATGTCTGCCACCCGCGCTTACTGCCTTCAGACTGACACGAGAGCCGTCGCCCCTTTCAATGTCGCGTGTGCGCCTGATGCGCCACACTGGACCGTGATTCTTCGGTGCCCGCAATAGCAGGGCATGGTAGATCTCCAGCAGCCCGGACCTGCCAAGGCGCCGACTGCTGACTAAGTCCACTATCACCATTGGGCCATCCTCGCTCCAGTCACTTTCTGACAGTTCCAGCCCCCTCCCCTCAGAAATACGTCCCATCAAATAGGGATGAACAGTGGCCCAGACAAAGAAAGCGATTTCGCCGTGATGTGGTAACTTCAAAAATCCGATCTGACCATGCCTTACCGCGGGCCAGATGACGCGATTCACGTAGTCGAATGAGCGATCCTGGATTCCGCGATCCGCGAGAATGCTGACGGCGAAGCCCACACTTCTTAAATAGTTAGCCCTCCCTCTCGGAAATCTGATCACGCAGCAGTTGCCGTCTCGGCCAGCATCGAGTGCCTTCGGACGATTGCTTGCGTGATGCTCGGAAAACGGCGCGATGACCGCTCAACCTGCTCAAACCTTGTCCCAGCAATCGAGTCGCGCATTACCTGGTACACGATGCTTTCCCGCCCGGCACACAATGTGACATCCGGCGTCGTTCGAGGAGCCAGTGCCGTCTGGCCTTCCAAGACCAGTTGCGCAACGACTGGACCAACCGGGCTACCGCTATCGAGCGCTGCCTCCAGTCTCGAGTTCATTTCATCCGCATCAAGGCCTGGCACGTAGGCGGAGCGACGGGCAGCATCAAGTAACAGTCCCCGCACAGCCAACTCGGGGCTCGTACCACTGTCCGTGTATGAATTAAGGTAAGCGGCGCCGATCTCCAGCAGACTCGATCCGAATTTCTGACCGAGCTGATGCTTGCCCAAACTCTCTGGAGCAGCTATTCCACACATCACCCGGACGGCCTGCTCCGGGATGGTCGCCTCGACAGCATCTTCCTCGCCAGGCTTCCACGCACCGAACTTCTTTCCGGAACGCGCTGCGTCAAGCAGACCATTTCCCACAATCCGCAGATGCTCCATCAGCGGCGGCTTGGCGCCATCCAAGAAGCCGGCCTCGAATCCCAGAAGGCAGCAGGCCTCTCTGGCGAGAGTTCCCATATATTCTTGCCTGAACTTGTCTACAAGGCCGGAAAAAGTTTCCTGTCCTGCTATCAATCCTGTTGAGTGCAGTTCGGCGGAATGACATATATTTCCCAGACCATGAAGGAGATACTCATGCTCATTCCAAAACCCTAGAAGGAAAGCGGGACCGCATGAATAGTGCTCACTGTGTGAGGCCGAGGCAAAATCGATCCAGGCGCCGTCGATACATGCGTTTGAGGAAGATAGAGCGCCATGATTTATGCGTCTCATCTTCGCGCAAGCAAGCTGTTTGGCGTGGCGCAACGCGGATTTCTCCAGGGCTTCGAGCAGGCGCATGGCCACCGCTGGATCCGCGCTTTCGACATCCCCGCCGGCCAGGCGATCGATCCCCTCCTTCGTACGCAGAGAGTCGTGAAGCATGGGCCCCTTCCACTGCGGCTTGAAATGAGTGGCGCGCTCAAGCTGGGCAAGCCGAGCCCTGGATTCCCTTACTACAAGATAGCGACGGAAGCCTGCACCCCTCCTCGGGCAATAATCGATTCCCGTGTCAATGACAGCAAGGACCCGGGCAGAGCCATAGGGAAGAACAGATTCAGCCAGTTGTGACCAAACGTATTCTCTCAAGGCCTCCACTCCGCCCATGGCCCCAGTCCTGTAGGCCGAGGGGGTATCCCGTCCGAGGAGCGGGTTCAGACCAATTCCCTTGACCTGGAACTCGCCGCTTAACCCACATCGAACGCCGCCACCGTTATTGAATATCCCCAGACCGCCATAGCGCTCCGCGAAAAATACTTTTCTGCGGCCTCCCTTTTTTTTCCTATCGACGACAAACGCGAAGTCCCGTAGCAGCTGCTGGTCGTCTGGACCAGCCGCCTCATCCCGAAGGAATATGCGGGCATCCTCCAGCGCAACCATTTCGAAAGGAACGTGCAAGCCGCACATAAGCACTCCAGACAGGCGATGTTCCAGCTTGCGCGGACCGACATGGAGCTTTGCCAGATCGGCGCAGCCAAAAATCTGCCGCGTGGTTTTCAAACACCCCTAGCTGGGTAGCCAGTGCTAGTTGACCAGCATCATCGCGACCAGCTCGTCAGGGCTTCAGGCCGGATTGGCCACTGGCTACCGTTTAGATGGCATCAGTGCCGATCCGGAAGCGCAGCTTTTGATCCTCAAAAGTTGCGATACCGCCAGCGCCGGTCGTAATACTCCCTATGTCCCCACCAAGATCGTCGTAGATGCTTATCTTGAACGACCAATCCTGCGGCAGCGCACTCGGCTTCTCGACATCCAGCGCAATGAATTGGGACGACGGAATCTTCGTGCTGTTCTGAATATTTATGACCTGGTTATAGGGAATATTGACGAAATCTGCACTGTGCTCAATGCCTATTGCCGGGTCCAGAGACTCGATCCGGATACTGACACCGCCGAGTGTTTGTGAGGTTCCCGGGATCTTTCGTGCGACGTCGGCCTGATAGGAAGGCCCCGGTGTTTCGCTGGCCAGCGCGCTGGTGCCGGCACCAAGCATTACCGCCGGCATCACCGAGGCTGCTCCAACAAGCATTTTCCGCCTGGAAATCGAAACGTTTGACATGTCTAATTCTCCTTTCTGTCCCTAGAATGGTGGCATGAACCCGAGCTACACCACATTTACCGCGCTCATCATCAGCAGGAAGCCGATTGGCTAGAGCAAGAGATTCCGCATCAGCACTGCGCCAACCATTTAGTTCAGCTGAAAGTAGTTCAAGCTGGAAGTGAACATATTCAGCAGACAATCACGGTAAAGATTTATGTGCTTCTTTTTTAGCGCTGCGTCGCTGGTCCGACAAGAGGACTTCGTCACAGTTTGGCGATTGACCCCATGTTCAACGGGCTCGTTCGAACCCTAGATGCTGGAGCCTTGGCGCTCTAATTGGCCCAGCACGACGCGATGCTTCATGGCGCTCCTGTTACACTTCGTCTTGGACTCTGAGTCCACCTATGCCGGAAATCTTCCGCCACGCGCACTCCATTTCATCAATCGGGGTCGAGGCTTATGAAGCTGAAAGCGCTAGCTATCCTCTTGCTTTGCTCAGCATTTACCACCGGCTGCGCAATGTTTGATCCACTGCCTGTTTACCCGCCCGGGACGGGCTTCGTGGAGAGTTGCTCTTCTGAATTTTCCGGCGACCGCGGGTGCGACGAAGCGGCGTCAAAGCAATGTGCAAGTGAGCCCGTTCGGCGCGGGCAGTATAGCCAGCAGGACGCTGCGGGGCGTGAGGTCTTTACAATCCGGTATTACTGTCCCTGACCGTAAGATCCCAATGGGGTTCTGACCTCCCGCTGCAGCATCGGAATGGTCAGATGTTTGGCGTGGCCGATCCGCCGGTCGACAGCAACCACTGCATCAGCCCAAAATACCATCCCACATACTTCACCTAGCAATTGCCAGGCCAGCACCGGCTCGCGGCACAGCGCAACGCATCCGCAAGGAGACGACATGGACAGTTCGCGCAGGATCAGCCTGATACTTTCTCTCACGGCTATTGCTTGTTTCCTGCTCGCCGGCTGCGCATATCTTCAGGCGGCCGCTTCCTACACGCTATCGTTCTCCTTCTGCACGGCTCCTGGCACGGCCAATATGGCGACCCTGAGGTGCCGCATGCCGTTGCTCTATGGCGGTGCATTCTGGGCGCTGTTGGCCGGAGGCACCGTGCTCTCAGTTGTCGCCATGGTTCGCGGAAGGCGTCGCCTTGCTGCCATTCGCTGACCGTCCATTCACGTCGCGTCACGCGCCGATGCGCGCAGCCACGACAGCCTACTTCTGCAACGCGCAGCTGATCGCGATATAGGCCGCTTGGCGACGCCATGGCCCATATGCCGCCGGGCAGGCTGCACATGCATGTCCAGCCAACATGCGCTACACACCATGGGGTCACCGCGGACATTGCTCGCTCAATGCGCGTCGATGGTCGCGCCGACCTTGGCCCAGCCGTTGCCGCGCACCACCTCGAAGCCGGCCTCGACCACATGCAGGTACAGCGCGTTGCTGTAGCGGCCGTCCTTGCTGCGGTTGGCCTGCAGCCAGTTCAGGAACGGCTTGACGTCGACGTTGAGGTTGCCGCTGGTGGGCAGGTTGGCCTGGCCGGCGGTGCCGTGCGGAATGAACGTGTAGACGTAGTAACCGGCGGCGCTGTTGTTGCCTTCCCACAGATCGAAGGTATAGCCGCCGGCAGTGATCACGTTGCTGGCGCTGAGCGTGCCGATCGGCCCGGAATTGTGTCCGCCCCAGATCATCACTTCCAGCTGCGGCACGCCCTTGCTGGTATCGCGGCGGAAGAACAGGTCGTAGGCGAAATCGCCGCCCAGGTTGCTGCCGCCGGCGCTGTAGGTGAACTTGACCGGGATCGTGCTCAGCGACGACACCTGGCGCGGGAACAAGGTATCGCTGGTCGGGTTCCAGTCGTAGTGCCAGCCGCGCACGATCGCCGGATACCCGTACAGACTGGAATTGGCGAAATTGAAGGTCACCGTCAGCTCCGGCGTACTGCCGTTGCCGAATGTGCCCTGGATGACGTTGTTGGGATCGTTGAAATTATTGACCCACGCATAGTGGTTGCCGAAGATCTTGTAAGGCCCGGCCAGCGCCATCGGCGCGGCGGCCAGGCACGACACGGCGAACAACGCCTGCAGCAGGCGCCTGCGCAACGGCACCCGATGCGCGGCGGCGCGCAGCTGCGCGGTTCGGCGATCGGAGCGGTTTGGACGTCATGCATTACGGTTCTCCCTGGAAGTCGGCAAGCACGGCAGCGCACGTGCTGCCGCGGCGGACGCTAGCAAGACCCTCGTCGCGCGAGCTATGCAAAGAAGGCGTACCGGCATGCGCTGGGGCAATAGCGGCGTGCGATCGATCCCTGCAGCGTGCGCGCGTTCGCAGTTCCCACAGGCCATCGAGATGGGCGGCGAGGCATTGTCTACCGCAGCGTCCAGCATGCCGGTCGCGCTACGCGCAAGATCGCGCCATGCGCCGCAGTGCAGCACGCTGCGCCGCATGCATAGCGACAGGCGAGTAAGCTGGCGCATGTCCGAACGGAGTCCGCTCATGCGCTTGCGCTGGTATTTCGATTTCGTCTCGCCGTTTTCCTATCTGCACTGGCAAAAGCTCAAGGCGCTGCCCGAGTTCGCGCGGATCGAACCGGTGCCGATCGTATTCGGCGCGGTGTTGCAGCACTTGCACACCCGCGGACCGGCGGAAATCCCGCACAAACGCAGCTTCACCTATCAATTCGTGCAATGGCAGGCGCAGCACGAGGGCGTACCGCTGCGCTTTCCGCCGGCGCATCCGTTCAATCCGCTGGCGGCGCTGCGGTTGTGCATCGCCGCCGGCACCACGCCGCAGGCGATCGACGCGATCTTCGACTGGTTATGGCGCGATGGCCATGCCGGCGACGACGCGGCGTCACTGGCACCGCTGGCGCAGGCTTTGGGCATCGACGATGCGGCCGCCGCCGTCAGCGATCCGCAGGTCAAGGCGCAGCTGCGCGGCAATACCGAACAGGCCATCGCCGCAGGCGTGTTCGGCGTACCCACGCTGCAGATCGGCGAGGCCTTGCTGTGGGGCAACGACGCGCACCCGCTGATGCAGGCGGTGCTGGCCGATCCGCACCTGCTGCAGCGCGGCGAGATGGCGCGGCTGGCGGCGCTGCCGGTCGCCGTGCAGCGCGGCGGCTGAGCCAGCCGCGACGTTCCCGGGCGTCTGCGCTAACCTAGCCGGCATTGACGAAGCGCAACGCCGGAGGGGGCCAGATGCGTATCGGGATCGTGGTGGATTCTGCGTGCGACTTGCCGCAGGACTACATCGCAGGCAACAACATCGTGTTGCTGCCGATCAGCGTGCGCATCGGCGAGGCGCTGCTGGCCGACCACCGCGACGAGGAAGCCACGCTCAGCTTCCTGCACGCGCACGTGGCCGCGCACGGCGCCGAAGCGGAGACCATTCCGTTCAGCGTGGCGCAGATCCGCGAACTGTTCCTGAGCCGGCTGGTGATCGACTACGACCACGTGTTCTGCATGACCATCACCAAGACCCGCAGCCCGATCCACCAGCATGCGCTGCAGGCCAGCTTCGCCATCCTCAACGACTACAAGCCGATCCGGCAGGCCGCCGGGCACGCCTCGCCGTTCGCGCTGCGGGTGATCGACACCCAGAACCTGTTCGCCGCGCAGGCGGTGACCGCAGTGGAGGCGGTGCGGCTGCGCGCGGCCGGGGCCAGCGTGCAGGCGATCCGCGAACGGCTGGAGGCACTGGCCGGCAACGTGCACGGCTACATGATCACCCGCGACCTGTACTACATGCGTGCCCGCGCGCGCAGCAAGGGCGACCGCAGCGTCGGCCTGCTCAGCGCCGCGCTCGGCACCGCGCTGGACATCAAGCCGGTGCTGCACGGCTATCGCGGCGAAACCGCGCCGGTGGCCAAGATCAAGGGCTTCGACGCCGCGGTGCAGAAACTGTTCGAGTTCGTCGGCAAGCGCGTGGCCGCCGGACTGATGACACCGATCCTGTGCCTGAGCTACGGCGGCGAGCTGAGCGAACTGCGCGCCCTGCCCGGCTACACCGCGTTGCGCCAGGTCTGCGAAGCGCACGCAGTGGAAGTGCTGGAAAGCGTGATGAGCCTGACCGGCATGGTCAACGTCGGCAAGGGCGCACTCACTTTGGGCTTCGCCGATGTGCCGCATACGTTCGCCTAGACGTTGCGGATCGCAGGCACCCTCCACCTCTTGTAGGAGCGGCTTCAGCCGCGACATGCGTTACCGGGAAAACCCGGTCGCGGCTGAAGCCGCTCCTACAGGGATCGCGGTGTAGACAGCCCACTCACGACGCCGCCTGCTAGGCTGCGCCGCACCGCTCCACAGAGGAACCGCCATGGCCGTGACCTATTCGATCAGCCTGCCCGACCCCGCCCGCGCACGCGGCAGCGAACCCACGCTCAGCTTCAGCGCCAACGGCGCCGACGCCTTCGCCGAGCAGCTGCAGCAGGCCTTGAGCAGCCCCGCCTGGTTCGAGCGCTGGCGGGCGCTGCAGCCGGAGCCGGACGAGGTGGATCCGTCGCTGAGCATCGTCGATCCGGCAGCCGCGGTCAGCGGCAGGCAGGACGATCTGCGCATCGACCTGGTCGCCACCACCAGCATTCCCGGCGACATCCTCAGGCAGCGCATGCGCCTGCTCGCCGGCAGCGGCTGGGAACTGCGCAACGTGCGTTGAACCGCCACGCCGCCGCGCTTCGCGCACGGCGGCGTGTGCTACCTAGCGCCCGGCGCGCTCCCGGCCGCAGCGCCCGGCGCGCGCCGCGGCCAGCGCCATTTCAGGTTCACCGCCAGCGTGCCGAGCACGATCAACGCCAGGCCCAGCCATTGCACCGGCACCAGCCGATGGCCATACAGCAGGTAGTCCAGCAGCAGCGTGACCAGCGGATACACGAACGCCAGGATCGCGATCGTCGCCACCTGCAGATACCGGTAGGAAGAATAGAACAGCACGTAGACGATGCCGCTGTGGATCACCCCCAGCCCGGCCAGCCACAGCCAGTGCATGCCCGGATGCAGTGCGCTGCCGCTGGAAAATCCAACCAGCAGTAAGGTCCCCACCCAGCACTGCACCGTCACCACCGCCAGCGGCCGCTCGCGGCTGATGCGCCGCGACATCAGCAGCGACGCGCCGCAGAGCACTGCAGCCAGCAAGGTCAGCGCGATGCCGAGCAGATAGCCGCGATCGGCCGTATGCCAGAGCCGCGCCGGATCCGCCGAGCAGGCCACACCGACGAAGGCCAGCAGCGTCCAGCCCAGGTCGCTGCGGCGCGTGCGCTCGCCTTGCAGCAATGCCGCCAGGATCAGCATCACGAACGGAAACACGTGGTAGACCATCGTCGCCACGCCGATCGAGGAGCGCGCCATGCCGGCGAACAGCGCCACCCAGTTCAACACCAGCAGCACGCCGCTGATCGCAGCGTCGCGCAGCAACCGGCGCTCGCGCCACAGCCCGCGTAGCTGACCGCCGAGCAGCCCGCACACGGTGAGGAACAATGCGCCGAACAGGCAGCGGTAGAACACCGCGGTCACCGGGTCCTGGCCGCTCTCGTGCACGAACACGCCGACCGAGCCGATCAGCACCTCGGCCAGCAACAACTGCCACAGCGCGCGCCGCGCGGCGCCGACGGGAACGGCGACGGCCGCGCTCACAAGGCGATCGTCCCGTGCAAGTACTGCACTGCGCTGCCGCGGACATAGACGTGCTGCGCCTCGACCCGGCACCCAAGCTCGCCGCCGCGCGCCGAGGCCTGCAACGCAGTCAGCTGCGCCTTGCCCAGCGCCTGCGCCCACAACGGCGCCAGCGCGGCGTGGATGGAGCCGGTTACCGGATCCTCCGCACCGCCATTGGCCGGCCAGAAATAGCGCGACACGAAATCGTGGCCGCTGCCGGGCGCGGTGACCGCGACATCGCGCGGCGCCAACGCCAGCATCCGCGCCAGATCCGGCACCACCGCGCGCACCTGGCGTTCGTTCGCGTACACCGCGATATACGCCTGCTGGTTGGCATACACCGCCTGCGGCGCGATCGACAAGGCGTCATGCAAGGCCGGCGGCACCGACGCCAACAAGGCCGGCGCCTGATTCGGAAAGCGCATCTCGAAGCTGCCGTCGGCGAGCCGCTCCACACCGAGTTCGCCGACCGCGGCCGCGCGCAAGCGCAGCGGGAACGGCGCCAGCTGTTGGCTGGCGATCACGAACGCGCTGGCCAGCGTCGCGTGGCCGCAGAAGCCGACCTCCTTCAGCGGCGAGAACCAGCGGATCGCGAACACGCCATCGGCGTCGCGTACGAAGAACGCGGTCTCCGACAGGTTGTTCTCGCTGGCGATGGCCTGCATCAGCGGCTCCGGCAGCCAGGCCTGCAGCGGCACCACCGCGGCCGGATTGCCCTTGAAGCGGACCGTGGTGAAGGCATCGACGACGAACACGGCAAGCGGCATGGCCGGCCTCGCAAGGAATGAAGGAAACGCCGACGCGGTGGCCGGCACAGGACCAGTGTGCAGCGCCGCACCCGACCAGTACAGATTCAGATACGCTGTAAATGGACCGATACAGATGAGGCGCCCGCATGCTCTTGTACGAATCGCTCGCCGTGCAGCTGCGCGAGCAGATCGCGCACGGCACGCTGCGCGCCGGCGAGCGCCTGCCGTCGATCCGGCAGCTGGCGGCGAACCACGGCATCAGCACCGCCACCGCGGTGCAGGCCTGCCTGCAGCTGGAACGCGAAGGCCGGGTGCAGGCGCGGCCGCGCTCGGGCTATTTCGTGCGCGCGGCCGCGGCGCCGCTGCCGGCGGCCACCGCGCCTGCGCGGCGGCGCACGCCGGGCGCGGTCGACAACCCGGCGCTGCAAGGCGTGCTCGACATGCTCACGCGCTCGGACCTGGTGCCGCTGCACACCGCCACGCCGGCGCCGGCGCTGCTGCCGGGTGCGCAGCTGGCGGCCGCGCTGGCGCGGCAACTGCGCCGCCATCGCGGCGTCGCGCTCGACTACGCGCCGCCGCAAGGCCACGCCGCGCTGCGCCGGCAGATCGCGCTGCGCTACGCGCACTGCGCCACCACGGTGGCGGCGGACGAAGTGGTGGTGACCGCCGGCGCGATGGAGGCGATCAGCCTGGCGCTGCGCATGCTGACCGCGCCCGGCGACGTGGTGCTGGTGGAAACGCCGACCTACCACGGCATCCTGCAGGCGGTCGCGGCGCTGCGGCTGAAGGTGCTGGAAGTGCCCACCCGCGCCGGCCACGGCATCGACGCGGTGCGCCTGGAGGCGCTGCTGCAGCGCACCCCGGCGCGCGCGGCCGTGCTGATTCCCAACTTCAACAATCCGCTCGGCAGCCTCACCCCCGACAGCGCCAAGCGCGCCCTGCTCGACAGCTGCGCACGCCACGGCACCGTGGTGATCGAGGACGACATCTACGGCGAGCTGGATTGGTCCGGACAACGCCCGCGCCCGCTGCGCCACTTCGACACCCACGGCAACGTGATCACCTGCGGCTCGTTCTCCAAGGTGCTGGCGCCGGGCCTGCGCGTGGGCTGGCTGCTCGGCGGCGAGTGGACCGACGCGCTGGTCCGCGCCAAATACTTCTCCACCGTCGGCGGCGCCAGCCTGCCGCAGCTGGCGTTGGCCGACTACCTGGCGCAGCACGACCTGGAACGGCACCTGCGCAAGCTGCGCCGCACCCTCGCCGACAACGGCCAACGCCTGCGCGAGGCGATCGTGCGGCATTGGCCGGCCGGCACCCGGGTCGGCGATCCCGCCGGCGGGCTGTCGCTATGGCTGCAGCTGGCCGACGCCGGCAGCGGCCAGGCCTTGTTCGAGGCGGCGCTGGCCGCAGGCATCGGCACCTCCCCCGGGCACCTGTATTCCAGCCGCGGCGACTACGCCGACCACCTGCGCCTGACCTGCGGCCAGCCGTGGAGCGAGACCCTGGAACGGGCGATGCGGCGGCTGGGCGCATTAGCCGCGCGGCTGCCGCGCTGAGCCGCCGGTCGCCAATCCGGGCCGGGCCGGACTATAGGATGTAGCCGTGCCCTAGGGCAGGCGCGGCCGCGCGCTGAAAATCGCGCCGGAACGCCGCAGGCAGTGCACTCGATACCGGCGATCGCATCCAACGCAGAGTGGAGGCCATCGCATCGCTGGGTCAGGCCAGCGATGCGCCAAGCGTTTCTCTCGTCCAGTCGCAGGCGGCCAGCGCGGTGGCAGCAACGCGCGCGGGCCTGCAAGCGCACCGGATCGCCCGAGCCTGGGTCCTGCTTACGGCGTCGCCGCGCCGATCGCCAGTGCCGCACAGGCGCCGAACAAGGTACAGGCGAGCATGGCCAATGCGCTGAGCGGACTGCGCCAGCGCTGCCGCCAGAACAACGATGCAGGTTTGCGGCAAGCGCGCATGGCGCGACTCCAGTCCGGAAAGACACGATGGCGAAGGCCGGGGAATCTAGCGGCACCCCGTCTCAGCCGACGCGACGGCAATCGCACAACCGCGCATTGGACGATGCGCCGCGCATTTGTTTACGCGCGGCGCCAGCGCGCGAGCGGGATCGACATGCAACTGCCACTGCGTCGTCATCGTGCAGCAGCGATCGCGATGGCTCGGTGGCGGCGAGCGCTGGACGGTGCCGCAATGCCAGCGGCACAGCAACACGGCGCCAGAGCGGTTCTCTGTCTACTTACAGGCAACGTAACCTTGTGTGCGACTTCAGTCGCGACGGGCATTACCGGTAGAGCCCGTCGCGACTGAAGTCGCTCCCACAAGGATGCCCCGGCATGTACCTCGCCATCGTCTCCAATGCGGAGCACGCTGCGCTAGCGCATGCAACCGCCGGCGCTCGGCATGACCGGGGACACCGCCGCATTGCGCACTCAGCCCTGCAGCGCGCGCGCGTGGTGGGCGATGTGCTCGCCGATGAAGCTGCCGATGAAGTAGTAGCTGTGGTCGTAGCCGGGCTGCAGGCGCAGCGTCAGCGGATAGCCTGCGGCATCGGCCGCGGTCTGCAGCAACTGCGGCCGCAACTGCTTGTCGAGGAACTCGTCGCCGCCGCCCTGGTCGATCAGCAAGGGCACACGCTCGCTCGCCTCGGCGATCAGCGCGGTGGCGTCGTAGGCCTTCCAACTGGCGCGATCGTCGCCGAGATAAGCCGAAAACGCCTTCTCGCCCCACGGCACCTGCGACGGCGCCACGATCGGCGAGAACGCCGACACGCTGCGATAGCGGCCCGGATTCTTCAACGCGATCACCAACGCACCGTGCCCGCCCATCGAATGGCCGCTGATCGCGCGGCGGCCGTTGTGCGGGAACTGCGCCTCGATCAACCCGGGCAGTTCCTGCACCACGTAGTCGTACATGCGGTAGTGCCTGGCCCACGGCTCGTGGGTGGCGTTGACGTAGAAACCGGCGCCCTTGCCCAGGTCGTAGCCCTCGGCATCGGCGACGTCGTCGCCGCGCGGGCTGGTGTCGGGTGCGACCAGGATCACCCCGTGCTCGGCGGCGTAGCGCTGCGCGCCGGCCTTGGTGATGAAGTTCTGCTCGGTGCAGGTGAGCCCGCTGAGCCAGTACAGCACCGGCAGCGCGGCGTGCTCGGCCTGCGGCGGCAGGTACACGGCCACGTTCATCGTGCAGCCGAGCACGGCCGAGTCGTGGCGATAGACGTCCTGCCAGCCGCCGCAGCAGGCATGGTGTTCGATGCGTTCCATGGAGTGGATCCCGGAGTGGGGGGATGCGGCCGGGCAGACGCCGGCCGCATCCGGAGACGCTGCCTACCGCGCGCCGCCAGGCGGCACGCGGCGGGCAGCAGGCTTTCAGGCTTTATTGCAGCACGCCGCTCTTGCGTGCGACGTGGGTGGAGAGCGCATCCATCAGCGCCGGCGACAGGCAGTCGTACGGCTCCAGCTTCAGTTCGCGCAGCCGGCTGCGTACCGCGTCCATCGCTTCCGGGCGGGTGCCGCTCTCGATGATCGAGGACACGAATGCGGCGAAGCCCGGCGCCGACCAGCCCTGCTGCGGCGACAGTTCGGTATGGATGAAATCCAGCCCGTAGAACGCATGCTCGGTGTTCTCGATGCGCCCGTACATGTGCACGCCGCAGCCGCTGCAGGCGTGGCGCCGGATCGTCGCGCTCTCGTCGACCACCTTCAGCTTCTCCTCGTGCGCGGTGACCTTGACCTTGTCGCGGCTCACCACCGCGATCACCGAGAAGGTCGCCCCTTTCGGCTTCCAGCATTTGGTACAGCCGCAGGCGTGGTTGTGCGCGGTCTGCGCCCCCACGTCCACGGTCACCTTGTCGCTGGCGCAGTGGCATTCCAGGGTGCCGCCCTGGAAATTCTCCGCGCCTGTGCGCACCCCGCCGTCCACCGACGGATGAATCGTTACGGTACTCATCATGCCCTCCCGGGTTCGTTGCGTACCTGCATGCGCGGAAGCGGCCGCGCGCCGGACTGACCGTCAGGTCAGAAATGGATCACGGTGCGGATCGACTTGCCTTCGTGCATCAGGTGGAAGGCTTCGTTGATCTCTTCCAGCGGCATGGTGTGGGTGATGAACGGATCCAGATCGATCTCGCCATGCATCGCCTGCTCCACCATGCCCGGCAATTGGGTACGGCCCTTGACGCCGCCGAACGCGCTGCCGCGCCACACGCGGCCGGTGACCAGCTGGAACGGACGCGTGCTGATCTCCTGGCCGGCACCGGCCACGCCGATGATGACGCTCTCGCCCCAGCCCTTGTGGCAGCACTCCAGCGCCGAGCGCATCACGTGCACGTTGCCGATGCACTCGAAGCTGAAATCCACGCCGCCATCGGTCAGCTCGACGATGACCTCCTGGATCGGCTTGGTGTAGTCCTTCGGGTTGATGCAGTCGGTGGCGCCCATGCTGCGCGCCAGATCGAACTTGCCCGGGTTGGTGTCGATGGCCAGGATGCGCCCGGCCTTGGCCTGCACCGCGCCCTGGATCACCGCCAGGCCGATGCCGCCCAGGCCGAACACGGCCACCGAGTCGCCCGGCTTGACCTTGGCGGTGTTGTGCACCGCACCGATGCCGGTGGTGACGCCGCAACCGAGCAGGCACACCTTCTCCAGCGGCGCTTCCGGATTCACCACCGCCAGCGAGATCTCCGGCACCACGGTGTATTCGCTGAAGGTGCTGCAGCCCATGTAGTGGAAGATCGGCTGGCCGTTGTAGGAGAAGCGGGTGGTGCCATCGGGCATCAGGCCCTTGCCCTGGGTGGCGCGCACGGCCTGGCACAGGTTGGTCTTGCCGGACAGGCAGAACTTGCACTTGCGGCATTCGGCCGTGTACAGCGGGATCACGTGGTCGCCGACCTTGACGCTGGTCACGCCCTCGCCGATCGCCTCGACGATGCCGCCGCCTTCATGGCCGAGCACGGCGGGGAAGATGCCTTCCGGATCGTCGCCGGACAGCGTGAACGCATCGGTGTGGCACACGCCGGTGTGGGTGATGCGGACCAACACCTCGCCCTGGCGCGGCGGTTCGACGTCGATCTCCACGATCTGCAGCGGCTGGCCGGCTTCGAAAGCGACGGCGGCACGGGATTTCATGAGATTTCTCCTGGAATAACGGGTTGGGTCGTGGGGTTCGGGTCACTTGAGATAGGAGCGCACCAGCATGCCCATCTCGCGCACGCGCACGGCGCGCTGCGTGTCCGAGGCGGCGGCGTGGCCGAATTCTTCGCGGATATGCGCCTGCATCACTTCCGACATCAGGCCGTTGACCGCACCGCGGATCGCGGCGATCTGCTGCAGCACCGCAGCGCAATCGGCGCCGCCTTCCAGCGCGCGTTCCAGCGCCTCGGCCTGTCCGCGCACGCGGCGGATGCGGGCCAGGACGCGTTTTTTCTCGTGCGGGGTATGCGGCATGCGGTGCGACCTGGGAACTATACTGGGGGACAGTATATTCCTCCGCCCGGAAAAGAAAACGCCCGCGCCATCCTGGAGCGGAGATGGCGCGCGCGGGCGGCAGCGCGCCGCAGGACTCAGCGCTGCGCGGGCGGCGCAGCCGGAGATGGCGCGGCGCCGTCCTGCCGCGGACCGCGCCACGGCGGCGGCGCGCTGCCCTTGCCGCGCAGGCAGGCGTCGAGCTTGGCGAAGTTGGCGCGCATCGCCGGGTCCGGCCTGGCATCTGCCGGCCGCGCGGCCGTCGCATCGCGCGGGAGGTCGGCAGCGGCAGCGGACGGCGGGTCGGGTCGGGTCGGGTCGAGCCGGGCGGCGGCAGCGGCAGCCATGGCGGCAGGAACCATTCCGGATGGCACCGGCAGCTTGCGCTCGGCCGATGCGCCAATGCCAGGCAGCTCCGATGGCACGCCAGTCAATTGTGCCAACACATGTCGCAATACGGCACAAACCGGCCATGAGGCCGCCGTCGCCACTGCCTATCATGGCCCTGCGATCACGCGCCCCGCCTTGCACCCAGCGGCGATAGCCTGCACGCACCAGTTCCAAGCGGCAGCGGCCGCGTCTAGACTGGCTGAACTCCGAGCGGCCGCCCTTCAAGACCATGGATATGCAATCCTTCATTCTTGTCGTCGACGACGACCCCGATCTGCGCCGGCTCATCAGCGAGTTCCTGCAAGAGCACGGCTACCAGGTGGAAGCCGCGGAGAACGTCGCCGATATGCGCCGGTTGATGGTCGTGCGCCAGCCCGACCTGGTGATCCTGGACGTGATGATGCCGGGCGAGGACGGCCTCAGCGCCGCGCGGCAACTGGCCAGCGAGCGTGGCGCGCCGGCGGTGATCATGCTCAGCGCGCTGGGCAGCGACACCGACCGCATCATCGGCCTGGAAGTGGGCGCCGACGACTACCTGGCCAAGCCGTGCAATCCGCGCGAGCTGCTGGCGCGGGTGCGCGCGCTGCTGCGCCGCAGCCAGGCGGCGACGCTGCCGCCGGAAGCGCGCGGCAACGTCTACGAGTTCGCCGGCTGGCGCCTGGACGTGATCCGCCGCGACCTGCGCGACCCCACCGGCATCTTCATCAACCTCTCCGACGGCGAGTTCGCCCTGCTGCGCACCTTCGTCGAACATCCGCAGCGGGTGCTCAGCCGCGACCAGTTGCTGGATTACGCGCGCGGCCGCGACACCGAAGTCTACGACCGCGCGATCGACAGCCAGATCAGCCGCCTGCGCCGCAAGATCAACGAACGCCTGCAGACCGAACTGATCCGCACCGTGCGCAACGAGGGCTACATGCTGTTGCCGAGCGTCGCCCGGCTGTGAGTGCGCCCAAGCGGGATCGCCGCGGCGTCTCGATCTTCGCCCGCACCTTCCTGCTGCTGGCCGCCCTGCTGACCGCACAGCTGATCGGCATCGCCCTGCTGGTATTGCGCACGCCGGTCTACGAAATGCCGGTGCATCCGCCGGAAGTGATCGCGCTGCTGACCACCAAGATGCCGGCTGGCACGCAGACCTTGAAGGTGCACGACTCCAGGCAGGCGCCGCTGCCGGCGCCGGGACAGGTCCGCGACCGCTTCGCCGAGTTCCTGCTGACCAACTGGCTGGACGTGGCGCCGGAACGGGTCCGTTTCTATCGCAGCAGCGACGAGAAGCCGCCCGGCCCGAATTTTCCGCTGGAAGACCAGCCGCGCCTGCAACCGCAGGCCGGACCGCTCGGCGACGCGCGTTTCCTGAGCGAGGCGCCAACGCCGTTCGCCGATGCCGGTACTCCGCCGCAAGCCGCCTTCGGCGACGCCGCGACCCGGCAGCAGCCTCCGCTGCCCACGGGCGATGCCGGCAGGTTCGCCGCAGCGGTGCGCGCGGCGGGTTCGCGCTGGCGCGAGCGCGGACTCGCCCCCGCAGCGCCGCTGCTGGGCGGTTTCACCGCCGCCTTGCAGCAACCCGATGGTCGCTGGCGCAGCGTGGTGTCGCCGCCGCGGCGTTTCTCCACCGCGTTCAAGACCCAGGTCGCACTGCTGTTCGTCGCCGGCCTGCTGGCGATGCTGCCGCTGGCGTGGTGGTTCTCGCGCGCGCTGGCCGCGCCGATCCGGCGCTTCGCCGAAGCCGCCGACCGGCTCGGCCGCAATCCCGATGCGGAGCCGCTGCAGCGCAGCGGCCCCAGCGAAATCGTGCAGGCCGCCGACTCGTTCAACGCGATGCAGGCGCGCCTGAACCGCCTGATCAACGAGCGCACGCACATGGTCGCGGCGATCGCCCACGACCTGCGCACCCCGCTGGCGCGCCTGGCGTTCCGCCTGGAAGGCCTGCAGCCGCCGCTGCGCGACAAGACCATCGCCGACATCGACGAGATGAAGGCGATGATTTCCGCGGCGCTGGACTTCATCCACAACGACAGCCGCCGCGGCACCCGCGCGCCGCTGGATTTCCGCCTACTGGTGGAAAGCGTGGTCGACGACGCCGGCGACACCGGCGCGGACGTGGCGTTCGTCGCCGGCCAGGCCATCACCCTCGATGGCGACCCGCTGTCGCTGCGGCGGATGGTCATGAACCTGCTCGAGAACGCACTGAAGTACGGCAAGCGCGCGCGCCTGCAACTGCAGCGCGACGGCGCCGACTGCGCGCTGTGGATCGACGACGACGGCCCCGGCATCGACCCGACCCAGCACGAGAAGCTGTTCCTGCCGTTCTTCCGCGGCGAGAACTCGCGCAACCGCGACACCGGCGGCATCGGCCTGGGCCTGTCGGTGGCGCACAGCATCGTGCTCGCCCACGGCGGCGAGATCGCCCTGACCAACCGCCCCGAAGGCGGCCTGCGGGTGTGCGTGGAACTGCCGTGCCAGGCCGCGGCTGTCTGAGATAGCGGCGGCGTTGCGCGGCACCGAGTGCCGCGCGGCGGCGGCGCCACCCGATGCGCGAGCCGCTACCCAGGCTCCGTTGCGGCTCCTGCAAGCGGGACTTGCTTATGCTTGTGCTCGATCCGCCACGCCGCCGGGTCGCTCACACCCAAGTGCCGCATCAACGCCAGCGCCGACAGGGTGGTCTTGCGCTGTCCGAGCAGATACATCGCCAGCAGCCAGGTGCGCAACGGCACTGTGCTCTGCTCCATCGAGGTGCCCGAACGCAGGTTCATGGCCATCGGACGATCTCCTGTGGGTGAGATCGCATCCTGTCCCCTGCCGCGCTCAGCCGCTGCGACCGCGCTGAACCTTCGTGCCAATCAGCAAAGACGCTCTGCGAGACGCTAACTCCGATCCCGCTTCACGGCGCCAAGGCAATGCGCGATAAACAGCTCACTACGCCTTGTAAGACCACCATGTCGTCGCTGCACCAAAATCAAGCGAATGTTTGCGGCTGGTTCCGTGACCGGGCGTATTTCCAACCGGCCAGCCCACGACGCCGTCTCCATCGCCAGCGGCTGCGCGTAGAGGAGACATCCGAAGCTTTCTGCCACCAAGGCTCGGGCATGCTCGAAACGCAATGTGCGAAAACGGATGTTCGGTTCCACTCCCCCGGCTTCGAAAATCGAACGTGCGAAGGCCTCTCCCGGGGCGGCACTGAGGTGAACCGCCCCGGGTTTTCCGGAGGCCCCTTGGCTTGAGTCACGCCGACATGACGGACTCAGGGGAGTGCGAATAGTAGTTGGCCTCAGCCTCGGTGGGCGGGATATTCCCGATCGGCTCCAGCAATCGGCGGTTGTTGAACCAGTCGACCCAGGTGAGCGTGGCCCACTCGACCAGCCCTCGCTTGGCTCTGCGACATTGAATTACACCCGAAAGCTTGAATTGAAACCCCATCGGCGCTTTCAGGATGGTAACGACTATTTCATGGCCTGGATGGTGGACGGTCCGTCGAGTTCGAAAGGGAGAGAAGCCATCTCGCGGCTCAACCATATGCACATGGCTATTGCCAAGGCGACACCGGGCCTGCCTGGCAATTTCGATGACGTCGACGACTTCATCTTCCCATTGGCCATGCTCGCCACATTCGGCCATAACCTACAAAAGTCCCTCGGCCTTCCCGGCCTGCCAGGCTACATGCAGGTGGCCTGGCACCACTGGGCGGCGGCCGTTTTCCGGCAGTTCGAACGGGAATCGGGTCCCTTGACCAATGCGGCATTCCCACGAGACTTTGCCGCTCTGCAGGCGTTTTACCGTCAGTTCGACGCACGGGCGTATGAACAGACAGAAACCGGCCATATCGTTGCTTCCGCGATGTTGGATTTCTTTGCCGAGCGGTGGTTCCCAAGGCCTTTGCGCTGGCTCGGACGGGATATCTGCAGATATCTTGCCGGGGAAAGGGTATGCAATCTTCACCGGATAGGATGGCTGTCGCCCGGTCGGCGAAAGCTGGTGGAGCTTATCCTGAAACGTGCGTTAGCACGCCAGCCACGCGCGTCGGATGAGATCGTTCCGTTAACCGAAAAACTCGAGAAAACCCGGCTTTCAAACGATCAGTTGAAGGCGCTGGAGCCCTATCAGCCTGCTGTCAAACGCGCCGCATGTCGAGGTTAAGAGCAAGGACTACAACTACAAGATGAAACTTTACATTCTCTCGGTGAGCTACACGAAACCCTTTAGCGTCGTAGAAACGCATTTCCCCGCTCATGTCGAGTGGCTTCAAGAGCGTTATCGATCCGGCATGATCCTGGCGTTCGCCAAAAAGGTACCGCTGACGGGTGGAATAGTCATTGCAGCCGCGACAGACTTGGAGACCTTGCGCGGCGAAATCGAGAAAGATCCCTTCGTCATCGGCGCAGTCGCGGCGTATGACATCACGGAGATCGAGCCGACGCGCATCAATCCGCGCTTACTCGATTTTGCGCAGGACCGAGATTGACTATTCCAACCATCGCCGCACTTTCTAGCCACACCATCCCATCCGCAGCCGGCGCACACTGACCGGCGCACACCGATCAATAAGCGAACTCGCGAAACACCGGATCCACATCGCCCTGCCAGGCACCGTGGTACAGCGCCAGCTTGCGCTCGGCCGCGGTCTCGCCGGCGTGCAGGATGTCCACCAGCGGTTCCAGGAAGCGCGATTCGTCCTGGCCGTCGCCATTCAGGCGTGCGCGGCGGCGCAGGCCGTCCAGGGCGATCTTCACCGACTCCTCCGCCAGGTCCTGCAGCGTGCCATTGCGGAACGGCAGCTTCAGCGCCTGCCGCGGCACGCCGTCGCGCAAGGCGTGGCGTTCGATCAGGCTGAAATCCTTGACCAGGTCCCAGGCCGCGTCCAGCGCCGCATCGTCGTACAGCAGGCCGACCCAGTACGCCGACAGCGCACACAGCCGGCCCCAGGGGCCGGCGTCGGCGCCGCGCATCTCCAGGTATTTCTTCAGCCGCACTTCCGGGAACGCCGTGGTCATGTGATCGGACCAGTCGCGCAGCGTCGGCAGCGCGCCCGGCAGCGCCGGCAGCTTGCCCTGCATGAAGTCGCGGAAGCTCTGCCCGCTGGCATCGACGTAGCTGCCGTCGCGGTAGGAGAAGTACATCGGCACGTCGAGCAGGTAGTCGACGTAGCGCTCGTAGCCGAAGCCGTCCTCGAACACGAAGTCGAGCATGCCGGTGCGGTCGGCGTCGGTGTCGGTCCAGATGTGCGAGCGGTAGCTGAGGTAGCCGTTGGGCTTGCCCTCGGTGAACGGCGAGTCGGCGAACAGCGCGGTGGCGATCGGCTGCAGCGCCAGCGACACGCGGAACTTCTTGATCATGTCCGCTTCGCTGGCGTAGTCCAGGTTGACCTGTACCGTGCAGGTGCGGGCCATCATGTCCAGGCCGAGCGAACCGACCTTGGGCATGTAGTGCTTCATGATCTGGTAGCGGCCCTTGGGCATCCACGGCATCTCGTCGCGGCGCCACTTCGGCTGGAAGCCCATGCCCAGGAAACCCAGGCGCAGTTCGTCGGCGACCTGCTTGACCTCGTTGAGGTGGCTGCCCACTTCCACGCAGGTGTCGTGGATGGTCTCCAGCGGCGCGCCCGACAGTTCCAGCTGCCCGGCCGGCTCCAGCGTCACCGAGGCGCCGTCGCGCAGCAGCGCGATGGTGCGCCCGCCTTCGCGCACCGGCTCCCAGCCGAAGCGGGTCAGCCCGTTGAGCAGGGCTTCGATGCCGCGCTCGCCGTCGAAGGCGGGCGGGCGCAGGTCGTCCAGGCGGAAGCCGAATTTCTCGTGTTCGGTGCCGATGCGCCACTGCGCTCCGGGCTTTTCTCCGGAGGCCAGCACCTCGACCAGTTCAGCGCGGTCGGTGATCGGCGTCTCGGCAACGTGGCTGGGGCTCGACAAGGGCAGGCTCGCACGGAAGAGGAGGCGATGTGGGGATGGCCCGCCAGCATCGCAAGGGCCGCACTATAGCGTGACCGGCGCGAAGCCCACATCGCTACCGGCGGTGCTGCAGCATTCCACGATCCGCCCGCTTGGCAGCGGCGAGAGTGAGACGCAGCAGCGCCGGCCGCGCCGCGCTCGGCTAGGCTGCAGGCCTGTTCCCCAACCGTGCAGGCGTCCGATGCGTCCCACCCATTCCGAACTGCATCGCGGCGACCGCGCCGGCTGGCTGCGCGCCGCAGTGCTCGGCGCCAACGACGGCATTCTGTCGGTGGCCGGCCTGGTGGTCGGCGTGGCCAGCAGCGGCGCGCCTGCACCCGTCGTGCTGGCGACCGGCGTCGCCGGCCTGGTCGCCGGGGCGATGTCGATGGCCGCCGGCGAGTATGTCTCGGTGCAGTCGCAGGTGGATACCGAGCGCGCCGACCTGGCGATCGAGCGCCGCGAACTGCGCGAGGATCCGCACAGCGAACTGGACGAACTCGCCGCCATCTACCGCCAGCGCGGGCTGGATGCGGCGCTGGCGCGCCAGGTCGCCGAGCAGTTGACCGCGCACGATGCGCTGGGCGCGCATGCGCGCGACGAACTCGGCATCACCGAGACCCTGCGCGCGCGGCCGCTGCAGGCCGCGCTGGCGTCGGCGGCCGCGTTCTGCTGCGGTGCGGCACTGCCGATCCTGGCCGCGCTGCTGGCGCCGGCGGGCCTTCAGGTGTGGGTGACCGTGGCGGCGACGCTGCTCGCGCTGTCGCTGACCGGCGCGCTGGCGGCACGCGCCGGCGGCGCGTCCGGCCTGCGCGGCGCGGTGCGCGTGATGTTCTGGGGCGCGGCGGCGATGCTGGCCACCGCGGCTGTGGGCCGCTTGTTCGATGTGCAGGTCTGAGGCAGTCGCACGAGGGCAGTTTCCTTGCGCCATCGCTCGCGACGGCTTTATCGAGCAATGCCCGGTCGCGACCGATGGCCCGAGGCCACCCGGAGGCGCGCCCACAGGTGACGCGAATGCTGCTGTAGCATCGCCACCGATGGCCGACACCCACGACCCCGAATTCCTGCTGCTCGCGCAATTGACGACGCTGGCCGAGTGCGAGCGCGCCGAGGGCTACGCCTGCATCGCCGCACGCCGCGAACACGGGGCGCGCTCGGTCGATATTCCGCGGCCGCAGCTTGCGATCCTGCTGCAGGGCCGCAAGCAGGTGCGTACCGCGACGCAGGCGCTGGAGTTCGTGCCGGGCGATCTGTTCCTGGTGACCCGGCGCTGCCGCATCGACGTGGTCAATCGTCCCGACCCGCACAGCGGCCTGTATCTGAGCGCGGTGATCCCGCTGTGCGAGGAAGTGCTGAGTGCCGCACGCATGCTGTGGAACGAACCGTTGCCGGCCGCCGGCGCGGAACTGGCGCGGCTGCGCGCAATCGAGTTCGGCAGCGCCTTGCTGCAGTGGCGGCAGGCGCTGCAGGACGGCCACTACCCCGAAGCCAGGCTGGCGCTGGCGGCGCTGGTGGTCGCGTTCTGCCGCCGCGGCCATGGCGGCCTGCTGCTGCCGCCGGCGCCCAGCATCGCCGCGCAGGTGCGCGAACTGATCGCGGCACAGCCGCAGCGCGCATGGCGGTCGCACGACGTCGAGGACAGCCTGAGCCTGAGCGGTGCGACCTTGCGCCGGCATCTGGCCGGCGAGCACACGTCGTTGCGCGAGCTGATCACCGATGCGCGTCTGGCGCATGCGATGGAACTGCTCTACACCACGCGCTGGCCGCTGAAGACGGTGGCCGCGCGCGCCGGTTATCGCTCCACGCGCAGCTTCAGCCAGCGCTTCCAGCAGCGCTACGGCCTGGATCCGGCGAGCATCGGCAACTAGCGCCTGTTCGCGACATGGCGAGCGCCGCGCGCAGCCGAATGAGCGAATCGCGCCGCGCCGCCCGCGCAGCATGCAGGCACCGCGGCGAACGCCGCTTTGCGCTGGAACCTGCCGATGCCCGTTTCCGTCTCACGCCCGCTGGCCCTGCTGGCACTGGCCGCCGCCATTGCCCTGCCGCTGCCGCCGGCCGCCCATGCCGCCGCGCCTGCCGCGCCCGTGCAGCAAGTCCCCGGCGTCTACCGCCAGGCAATCGGCAGGCTGCGCGTCACCGCGCTGTTCGACGGCACGGTGCCGCTGCCGCGCGCGCAGTTGTCCAATCTGGACAGCGACGCGATCGCGCGCCTGCTCGACCATCGCTACGTACCGGAAACCGCGAAGGGCCTGCAGACCACGGTCAACGCCTACCTGATCCAGGACGGCACGCACCTGACCCTGGTCGATACCGGCACCGCCACCTGCTTCGGCCCGGGCCTGGGCCAGGTGCTGGCGAACCTGCGCACGGCCGGCTACGCGCCGGCGCAGGTGGACGACGTGCTGCTGACCCACGCCCACCCGGACCACATGTGCGGCCTGCTCGATGCGCAGGGACAGCTCGCCTACCCCAACGCCACGGTGTGGCTGAGCGCGGCCGATGCCGGGTACTGGCTGGATCCGGCCAGCGAGGCCGGCGCGCCGCAAATGCTGAAGTTCGCGTTCCCGCTGGCGCGCGCGGCGGCGGCGCCATACCAGGCCAGGGACCGGCTGCGCCGCTTCCACCCCGGCGATGCGCTGCCCGGCGGCGCGGTAGCACTGGATACGCACGGGCATACCCCCGGCCACGTGTCCTATCGTTTCGACGGCGGCGACGGCCAGCAACTGCTGGTGTGGGGCGATCTGGTGCACTACCACGCGGTGCAGTTCGCGCAGCCGCAGGCGTCCTACGAGGCCGACAGCGACCGCAGCGCGGCGATCGCCGCGCGCAAGCGGACCATGGCGCAGGCCGCCGACGGCGGCTGGTGGGTGGCCGGCGCGCATCTGCCGTTCCCGGGCCTGGGCCATGTGCGTCGCGAGGGCGACGCGTTCGCCTGGGTCCCGGCCGAGTTCGCGCCGTTGCCGACCACGCCTTGAGGGCGGTCTTCTCCCGATGGGAGAAGGAAGAACAGCCGCGGTGCGCCTGAGCCCCTCTCCCCTCGGGAGAGGGGTTGGGGTGAGGGTACGGCGCGAAGCGTCTCGCGGAGTTTGGATGCACGAGGCTGCGCCCGTACCCTCATCCGCCCCTGCGGGGCACCTTCTCCCGGCGGGAGAAGGGAACAGCCGCTAGCCCCTCTCCCCCCGGGAGAGGGGTTGGGGTGAGGGTACGGCGCGAAGCATCTCGCGGAGTTTGGATGCACGAGGCTGCGCCCGTACCCTCATCCGCCCCTGCGGGCGCTCGGCATCGCGCATGCGATGCAGCCAAAGCGGACAGGACGACCGCGTCCGCTGCTTGCGATCGATCGCAAGCAGCGTCGGCGCAGCAGATGCCAGAACTCCGCCTCCGCCGCGCTCACTGCGCGGCGGTCGGCTCCGCGTCCAGGCCCAGCCAGCCGCCGACGATGGCCCGCGCCTCGTCCACGCCCTGGCGGGTCTCGCCGGAAAACAGCTGCACGCTGACCGTGTCGCCGAAGGAGCTGGACAGGTCCTTGCGCACCTGCTGCAGCGCCTGCGCCTGCTGGCCGCGGCCGAGCTTGTCGGCCTTGGTCAGCAGCGCGTGCGCCGGCAGTCCGCGCTGCACCGCGTAGCCGAGCATCTGCCGGTCGTAGTCCTTCAGCGGATGGCGGATGTCCATCACCACCACCAGGCCGCGCAAGGCCTCGCGGGTGCGGAAATACTTGTCGATGAACGACTGCCAGTGCGCCTGCAGCTCCAGCGGCACCTTGGCGTAGCCGTAGCCGGGCAGGTCCACCAGATAGCGTTCGGGCTGGATCTGGAAGAACACCAGCTGCTGGGTGCGGCCAGGGGTCTTGGACACGCGGGCCAGCGCATTCTGCCGGGTCAGCGCGTTCAGCGCGCTGGATTTGCCGGCATTGGAGCGGCCGGCGAAGGCCACCTCCCAGCCCCCGTCCTCCGGCAGCTGCCGGGGGGTGTGGGCGGAAAGCAGATACTGGGCACGTTCGATGAGGAGCGACATGGCGCTAGGATCGCACGTCCGCCGGCCCGGGCGGGGTTCGTTGACCGGCAGGGCGCCGCACGGGGATAATCGCGCGAATGCGGTCGCCGGCCCGGCAGCCGCGGGTTGGGTCACACGGAGCTTCAGCTAATGCGCCACGCTCGCGTTCTTGCCTTTGCCGGTCTAGCCGTTTCCATCGCCGCCGCCGTCGCGTTCGCGCAGACCTCGGTGGTTCCCATTCCCGACAACGCGCCGGTCAGCACCGCGCCGCTGGAGGGCGACGTCGGCAAGCTCGCCTGGGGCGATGCCAAGGCCGGCCAGGCCAAGGCCGCAGCCTGCGCCGCCTGCCACGGCGCCGACGGCAACCCGGCGATCGCGATGTATCCGCGCATCGCCGGCCAGAGCGAGCGCTACAGCGCGCGGCAGATGGCCTTGATCGCGCACGGCGAGCGCACCGCCGGCGCGGTCGCGGCGATGCTGCCGTTCGTGCAACCGCTGAGCGCGCAGGACATGCGCGACATCGGCGCCTACTTCGCCACGCAGAAGGCCGGCGCCGGCATCGCCGACGACGCGGTGGTCAGCGAAGGCCCCTACGCCGGCATGAAGTTCTACGAGGTCGGGCAGCAGCTGTACCGCGGCGGCGATGCGGCGCGCGGGATTCCGGCGTGCATGGCCTGCCACGGCCCCACCGGCGCCGGCAACCCCGGCCCGGCGTATCCGCATCTGGGCGGCCAGCACGCCGACTACGTGGCGCGGCGCCTGCAGGAATACCAGGCCGGCACCACCCTGGAACGCGACCCGACCCTGTTCAAGATCATGGCGCAGGTGGCCAAGCCCTTGACCGAGCAGGAGATGAAGGCGCTGGGCAGCTACCTGCAGGGCCTGCACGATCGCGCCGACGATGCGGCCGCGGCGCAGGCTGCACCAGCGCAAGCCGCGCCACAACAGGCCGCGCCTGCGCAACAATCCTGAGCGTGCGCCGCCGCCGCGGCGCCGGACCGCTTCCCCCTTCGCGCCGGTCGTCACGACCGGCGTGCGTTTTTTGCCATGGAGATCGCATGAACCGTCTGCCCCGTCTGCTGCTGTGCCTGCTCACCCTGCTGCCGCTGAGCGCCTGCGCGCAGTCCAAGACCGCCGCCCTGGTCGAAGGCGAGGACTACACGCTGATCGCCAAGCCGCAGCCGTTCGCGCCGCTGGCCGGCAAGATCGAGGTGGTGGAAGTGTTCGGCTATACCTGCCCGCACTGCGCGCACTTCGAGCCGATCCTGGAAGAATGGACGCGCAAGCAGGGCAAGGACGTGCGGGTGACCCTGGTCCCGGCCGCGTTCGGCGGTTTCTGGGACAGCTTCGCCAGCGCCTTCTATGCCGCGCAGAAGCTGGGCGTGCAGACCCGCAGCCATCACGACCTGTTCGAGGCGATCCACGACAAGCACAGCGTGCCGGTGCAGAACGTGGCACCGGAGGAACTGGCCGCGTTCTATGCCGCGTACGGCGTCAAGCCGCAGGACTTCATCGCCGCCTACAACAGCCCGCAGGTGGCCGCGCAGGTCAAGGCCGCGCGCGACTTCGCCGCGCGCAGCGAGATCCCCGGCACCCCGGCGCTGGTGGTCAACGGCAAGTACCTGGTCAAGGGCAAGAACTTCCAGGACATGCTGCGCATCGCCGATGCGCTGGCCGCGCGCGAGCGCGCGGGCAAGTAATCGCGACCGGGGTCGCAGCACGGCGCTTCATCTGCGCCATGGCATCATGATGGGGTTGCCTGCCGCGCTGTTCGGCGCAGCCGGCGTTTTGCCCCCAATCCTGCTGGAGATGCCGCCGATGAAGACCCGCTTCGCCCTGACCCTGATGGCCCTGCTGCCGATCCTGGTCGCATGCAAGGCCCAGGACGGCACTGCCGACACCGTCGCCCCGGCCGCCGACGCGCCCGCCGCAGCGCCGGCGGCGCCCGCAGCCAGCGCCAGCGAAACCGCACCGGCTGCCGCTGCCGAGAACCCCTCCACCGCGGCCGCCGACGCCACCGCGCAGCCTGCCGCCGACACCCCGGCTGCACCGGTCGCGGCGCGGACCCCGAGCGGCGCCGAACCGGTCGCCGGCACCGACTACGTCGACATCGCGGGCGGCCAGCCGTTCCAGCCGACCAATGGCAAGATCGAAGTGGCCGAAGTGTTCGGCTACGTGTGCCCGGCCTGCGCGCGCTTCCAGCCGCAGATCGGCCCGTGGAAGGCCGGCCTGCCTTCGGACGTGCACTTCGTCTACGTGCCGGCGATGTTCGGCGGCACCTGGGACGACTACGCGCGCGCGTTCTACGCCGCCGAAGCGCTGGGCGTGCAGGAAAAGACCCACGAGGCGCTGTACAAGGCGATCCACGTCGACGAGACCCTGAAGGGCGAGCGCGGCCGCGACTCGGTGCAGGACATCGCCGGCTTCTACGCCAAGTACGGCGTGGATCCCAAGCAGTTCGCCGACACCATGGGCAGCTTCGCGGTCAGCAGCAAGACCAACCGCGCCAAGCAGTTCGCCACGCGCAGCGGCGTCACCGGCACGCCGTCGCTGATCGTCGACGGCAAGTACCTGGTCAAGGGCAAGAGCTACGACGACGTGCTGCGCATCGCCGATCACCTGATCGCACGCGAGCGCGCCGCGCTGGCCAAGTAAGCTCCCGCCCCCACCAGGCCGCGCCGCCGTGACTGCCCCCGCCACCCGCACGCTGCGCGTGCTCACCGCCAATATCCAGGCCGGCTCCAGCACGCGCCGCTACAGCGACTACGTGACCCGCAGCTGGTCGCATGCGCTGCCGGCGGGGCGCAAGCGCAGCAGCCTGGATGCGATCGCGCAATTGGCCAGCGAGCACGACATCGTCGGCCTGCAGGAAAGCGATCCGGGCAGCCTGCGCTCGGGCTTCACCAACCAGACCCACTACCTGGCCGAGCGCGCCGGCTTCAACTACTGGAGCCACCAGCCGAACCGGCGCATGGGCGGCGTGGCCTCCAGCGCCAACGGCCTGCTCAGCCGGCTGGAACCGGTCGAAGTGCAGGACCATCCCCTGCCCGGCCGGCTCGGCGGGCGCGGTGTGCTGCTGGCCAAGTTCGGCGACGGTGCGGAAGGATTGGCGATCGCGGTGGCGCATCTGTCGCTGGGCGCCAACTCGCGCGCATCGCAGTTGGCGTTCATCGCCGAATTGCTGTCCGATCACCCCAACGCGGTGCTGATGGGCGACTTCAACTGCGTCGCCGACCGGCCCGAGATGCAGGCCCTGTACAAACGCACCCGGCTGCAACCGCCGGGCTGCGTGGTGCCGACCTTCCCCAGCTGGCGCCCGCAACGCGCGATCGACCACATCCTGGTCAGCGACGGCCTGCGCTGCAACGAGCAGCGCGCATTGCCCGCCGCGTTCTCCGACCACCTGGCGGTGGCGACCGAGATCGAAGTGCCGCAGGCGATGCTGCGCTAGCTGCTGCGTTCCCTACCGCTGCATTCCCTGTAGCGGCTTCAGCCGCGACCGGGCGTTATCGGTAAAGCGTCGCGGCTGAAGCCGCCTACAAAAAAAGCGCGACGGCTTGCAGGAAATTGTGCGAGCGCCTTCAGGCGAATCGAAAGCGCGCTAGAACTTCAGATCCGCACGCACGTAAAGATAACGGCCGCCGGGGATGTCGTAGGTGGACGCGTCGTAGCCGTTGAGCGAGCACGACAGGCAGATCGGCGGATCCTTGTCGAAGACGTTGTTGACGCCGCCGCTGACGGTCAGGCCCTTGAGCCAGTCGAAGCGGTAGCCCAGTTGCACGTCGTGGTAGGTGATCGCGTCCAGCGTGTTGGTGCCTGCGGCCTGGTTGCTGCACACCGCGAACGCCACCGCGTCGCCGCACTGCTCGGTCAGCTCGGAAATGTGCCGCACCGTCCACGAGGCGTTCCAGCGGTTGAGCGACCAGTCCAGGGTCAGGTTGCTGGTCCACTCCGGGATCGCGCTGTCCACCACTTCCACGCCCGGTTCCTGCGGCTGCACCTGGCCGGCGGCGCCGGTGGCGACGTAGCGGGTGACGAAGGTGTTCTGCCAGCCGATCTTGAAGCGCCCGGCCGCGGTCTCCGGCGAGGTCCAGAACAGGTCCACGTCCCAGCCGTCGGTCTTGATCGAGCCCAGGTTGGTCAGGCGGTTGTTGAAGCCGTTGATGCCGCCGGTGGAGGCGCGGGTGATGCCGTCGCAATAGATCGCGTCCAGCGTGTCCACGCACAGGTCGAGCTGGGTCTGCGCGTTGATCGCCTGGATCGCGCCGTCGATGTCGTGTCGATAGAAGGTCACTTCGACATCGAAGCGATCCGACCAAGGCACGTTGCTGGCGAACCACGGGCTCCACACGAAGCCGGCGCTGAAGCTGCGCGCCTTCTCCGACTGCAGCGCGCGGTTGCCGCCGGTGGTCACCGAGATCTGCGAGTTGGCCTGCTGGTAGCCGGCCGGCACGCCGAGCGCGGCGCAGTTGGCCGCGCTGCCGCGCGGCGCGGTGCCGCCCAGGCCGATCGAGCACGGATCGGACAGGGTCAGGTCGGCGCGCGCGGCCGAGCCGTACAGCTCGCCGATGGTCGGGGCGCGGAAGCCCTGGGCATAGCTGGTACGCAGCACGACGTCCGGCGACACCTGCCAGCGCAGGCCGTACTTCGGGGTGAACTTGCCGCCGAA
Source organism: Xanthomonas hyacinthi (assembly GCF_009769165.1). Classification (NCBI taxonomy): domain Bacteria; kingdom Pseudomonadati; phylum Pseudomonadota; class Gammaproteobacteria; order Lysobacterales; family Lysobacteraceae; genus Xanthomonas; species Xanthomonas hyacinthi. The sequence goes on along the minus strand of NZ_CP043476.1, from coordinate 2,799,116 downwards.
GGTGGAGTAGTCGGAATAACGCCCGGCCAGGCTCAGGTCGAGTTTGTCGCCCAGCGGCGAGTCGGCGAAGATCGGCACGCTCAGTTCGAGGTAGGCCTCCTTGACGTTGTAGCTGCCCTCGGTCGGCAGCGACGGCACGCCGTTGTAGTGGCCTGCCACGGTCAGCGGATCGGGCTGGTACCAGCCTTCGTACTTGCGGTACTCCACGCCGGTGGCGAAGGACACCGCGCCGGCCGGCAGGGTGAACAGCTCGCTGCTGAGGTTGGCGGTGAACTGGGTCAGCTCGTTCTGGCTGCGGTCGTGCACCACCGGCTGGATCCAGCGCAGCATCTCCGGGGTAATGCTGCCGGCACCGCCGAAGATGTCCAGCGGCACGCAGCCGGCCACCGCCGCGCAGGCGGCCGGGTCGCCCAGCGCCAGGTTGATGTTGTAGAGATTGTAGCTGCCGTAGTTGGTCTGCTCGGCCTTGTTCTTGCTGTAGGCGCCATTGACGTCCCAGAACCAGGTGCGGTCGGCGCTCTCGAAACTGCCGATGAAGCCGGTGCCCACGTACTGGGTGTCCACGCGCTGTTCGAACACGCGCGCGCCGCCTTCCACCGGCCGTCGCCCGATCATGATCAGGTTGCTGGACGAATCCAGGTCGAAGCCGAACGGGTTGTACGGATTGGCCGCGGAGATGACGATGTTGTCGGCCAGCGGATTGCCGGTGCCGGCATCCGGGCCGAGGAAGATCGGTTCCGGCGCGGCCTGGTTGGTCGACTCGCGGCGATTGCCGAGCAGTTTCAAATACCACTGCACGTCGTCGTTGAAGAAGTAGCGAAACTGGCCGAACACGCCCTTGCGCTCGGACGGGGTCAGCAACAGGTTGGAGGCGGCGAAGTTGTAGCGGTCGCTGGTGCCGAAGCAGTGGTAGTCGTCGCTGCGCGTGCAACCGGCGCTGCCGTCGTAGCTCGGGGTGCCGGCGCCGCTGTTCGGGGTCAGGTCCTGCTCGGCGCCGGTGACCGGATCGACGAAGATGAAGCGGCCGTCCGGCGTGGCCGAGCTGCCGAAGCTGAGCCCGGTGCCGGGCACCGGATACAGCGACTGCTTGCGGTCGCGCGCATACACCGGATCCTGTTTGGTGTAGCTGGCGCCGAGGAACAGGCTGGTGCGCTCGGTGCTGTGGCCCCAGGCCAGGTCCACGCCCTTGCTGGCGCCGTCGCCCTTGTCGTACTGGCCGTAGTTCAGCGTGACCTGGCCGCCGTCGAACTTGCGCCGGGTGATGATGTTGACCACGCCGGCGATGGCGTCGGAGCCGTATAGCGAGGAGGCGCCGTCCTCCAGCACCTCGATGCGCTCGACGATGGCCAGCGGGATGGTGTTGAGGTCGGTGGCCGCGCCCACGCCGGACGCCGAGGACTCGTTGACCCAGCGCATGCCGTCGACCAGCACCAGCACGCGTTTGGCGCCGAGGTGGCGCAGATCCACCTGCGCCGAGCCGGCGCCGACGCCGCTGCCGTCGGGCGGGAAACCGAAGTTGCCGGAGGAGTTGAACTTGGTGTTCAACGCCGAGCCGGAGGCGGTCAGTTCCTGCAGCACGTCGCCGATCGAGGTCAGGCCGGTGCGTTCGATGTCGGCGCGGCTGAGCGTCTGCACCGGCACCTGCCCCTCCAGCTCGGCCTTGCGGATGCGCGTGCCGGTGACCTGGACGCTGTCCAGGGTGGTGGCGGACGCGGGGGCAGCGGGCGCGGCCTGCTGGGCGACGGCCAGCGCGGGCGAACCGGCCAGCAAGGACAACGAAACCGCGAAAACCAAAGGATGGCGGTGCAGGCAATTCATCCGTCTCTCTCCAGAAAGGATGTGGGTCGGCCGCTGCGACCCCCCTGCACCGCGACGGCGTGGCCTACCTTGTAAACAAAACGTAAACCCTAAGCAAGCAATCGGACCGGGATTCGGAGAGTCCTGGACCGACTGGACGATTTCGTAGACGGGCTGCGGCCAGACCGGTCGCATCTGTGCCCGGCGCGGGACAGCTCGCACCCGACGTTACGCGGCCAGCGTTGCCGGCCGCGCGACGCATTGCCGTCTTGCGGCGCGTCGCCGGATACGCGCGATGCAGCACGAAGATCGTGGCGAGCGGCGCAGCGCCGTCGGCCCACGCCACCGATTCGCATACGCCGCCGGCAAATCACCTGGCGCCCGCCGCTATCGACGCCTCCGCCCGCGCCCGCGTTCCGGCCGCAGGCGGCCACAAAGCGCCCGCGCAAGGCTGCCCGCCGCTGCGCACGACAGCCGCGCCGCAGCGCCCTTGCCACGTCGATTCATCGGCGTTCGGTATAGTCCCGCGCATGAAATTGCGCATGTCCCTCCTGCTGCTCGCCGCCGCGTTGTGCGGCCCCGCTCCTGCCCTCGCTCAGACCCTGGATGCCCAGCGACCGGCGCTGCGCGCGGCGATCGACGCCGCCGAGCGCGGCCAGTTCGATCCCGCGCAGGCGGCCGCATTCAAGCAGCATCCGCTGTACGGCTGGCTCGAATACGCCAACCTGCGCCGCACCATCGACCGCGTCTCCGATGCGCAGGCGCAGGAGTTCCTCAAGCGCTACGCCGGGCAACCGGTGGCCGAGAGCTTCCGCACGCTGTGGCTGCCGGCACTGGCGCGGCGCCAGGATTGGCCGGCGCTGCTGGCCAACTGGAAGCCCACCGACAACACCGGCCTGCACTGCGCCCAGCTCAACGCGCGCCAGGCCACCGGCCGCGCCGATGCGCACTGGATCGACGAGGCGCAGGCGCTGTGGCGCAGCAGCGGCAAGTCGCTGCCGGATGCCTGCGATGCGGTGTTCGCGGTGCTGCAGGCACGCGGCGGCATGACCGATGCGTTGCGCTGGACGCGCGTGGAAGCGGCGGCCGATGCGCAGCAGCCGGCGGTGATGCGTAGCGCCGCGCGCGGCCTGCCCGCCGCCGAGCTGGCCTTGGCCAACGACTACGCGGCGTTCCTGGACGCGGTGCACGCGCGCGCGCTGTCCTGGCCGAAGAGCGAGCGCAGCCGCAAGGTGGCGGTGGATGGCCTGGAGAAACTGGCCAAGACCGATCCGGACGCGGCCGAGCGGCAGCTGCCGCAGTTCGCCCAAGCGCTGCAGTTGAGCGAGGCGCAGCGTGGCGAGGTGCTGTACCAGATCGCGTTGTGGACGGTGGCCTCGTACGGCCCGGATTCGGCGCGCCGGCTCAACGCCGTGCCCGAGTCCGCCTACGACGAACGCCTGCACGAATGGCGCGCGCGCGAGGCGATGGCGCGCGGCGACTGGCCGGCGGCGCTGGCCGCGATCCGCAAGATGGCGCCGGCGCAGCGCAACGATTCGCGCTGGCAGTATTTCGAGGCGCGGCTGGCGGAGAAGACCGGCAATGCCGGCGAGGCGCAGCGGCTGTACCGCGAGGCGGCCAAGTCCGCCACCTTCCACGGCTTCATGGCCGCCGACCGGCTCAAGCAGCCCTACGCGCTGTGCCCGTGGGAACCCAACGACAGCGCGCAGGCGCAGGCCGCCGTGGCCCGCGATCCGGCGCTGGTGCGCGCGCTGGAACTGTTCAAGATCGACCGCGCGTCCTGGGCGGTGGCCGAATGGAACGATGCGCTGACCCGCTTCGACGACAGCCAGCGGCGCATCGCGGTGGAAGTGGCGCGCGACAACGGCTGGTTCGACCGCGCGGTGTTCGCGCTGGGCAAGCTGCCCGACGAGCAGCGCCTGTATTCGCTGCGCTTCCCGCTGCACCACGACGCCACCATCCGCCGCGAAGCGGGCAGGAACGCGCTCGATCCGGCCTGGGTCGCCGCCGAGATCCGCGCCGAGAGCATCTTCAACCCGAACGCGCGTTCGCCGGCCAATGCGATGGGCCTGATGCAGGTGCTGCCGGCCACCGGCGCCAGCGTGGCCAGGAACCTCGGCCTGGCCGGCTACGGCGGTGCCGCCAGCCTGTACGAGCCGGACACCAACATCGCCATCGGCACCGCCTACCTGCGCCAGCTGTTGAACACCTACGGCCTGCCGTACCTGACCATCGCCGCCTACAACGCCGGCCCCGGCCCGGCCGCGCGCTGGCAGACCCAGCGTCCCGGCCACGACGCCGACTTCTGGATCGAGACGATCAGCTACAAGGAAACCCGCGAATACGTCGCGCGCATCCTCGCCTTCAGTGTGATCTACGACTGGCGCCTCAACGGCGACGCGTTGCCGGTCAGCGCGCGCATGCTCGGCAAGCTGGATGCGCCGCGCAAGACGTTTGTGTGTGCGACCGCGGCTGGGGCCGCGGCCGGGAATAGGGAATAGGGAATGGGGAATCGCAACGGCGCACCGCGCGAGATCGTGCCGGGCCTAGCATCCACACGCCCCGGTGGCATCCGGCCAAGCGAACCTGCTTTTACCATTCCCGATTCCCGACTCCCCATTCCCGGCCCCCAATGAACACCTACCTCGTCGGCGGCGCCGTCCGCGACAGCCTGCTCAAGCAGCCGCCCGGCGACCGCGACTGGGTCGTGGTCGGCGCCACGCCGCAGCAGATGCTGGAGCTGGGCTACAAGCAGGTCGGTCGCGATTTCCCGGTGTTCCTGCATCCGCACAGTGGCGAGGAATACGCGCTGGCGCGCACCGAACGCAAGTCCGGGCGCGGCTACCATGGCTTCGTGGTCGATGCCGACCCCTCGGTGACGCTGGAAGAAGACCTGCAGCGGCGCGACTTCACCATCAACGCGATCGCCCGCGACGAGGACAGCGGCGCGCTGGTGGATCCGTATGGCGGCGTACGCGACATCGAACGGCGCGTGCTGCGCCACATCGGCCCGGCCTTCGGCGAAGACCCGCTGCGCGTACTGCGCGCGGCGCGCTTCATGGCACGGCTGGCGCCGCTGGGTTTCAGCGTCGCGCCGGAAACGCTGGCGCTGATGCGCGCGATGGCGGCCAGCGGCGAACTGGACACGCTGGTGCCCGAGCGCGTGTGGCAGGAGCTGCGCCGCAGCCTCGCCTCAGCGCAACCCTCGGCGTTCCTGCGCACGCTGCACGACGCCGACGCGCTGCGCAGCGTGCTGCCGGAACTGGACGCGCTGTACGGCGTGCCGCAGCGCGCCGACTACCATCCCGAGATCGATACCGGCCGCCACCAGGAACTGGTCAGCGACATGGCCGCGCGGCTGGCGCCGGGCGATGCGCTGATCGGCTTCGCCGCGCTGACCCACGACCTGGGCAAGGCGCTGACGCCGGAAGCGGAATGGCCGCGGCACGTGATGCACGAGCAGCGCGGCGTGGGCCCGCTGCGTGCGCTGTGCGAACGCCTGAAACTGCCTCAGGAACATCGCCAGCTGGCCGAGATCGCCTGCCGCGAGCACTTGAACGTGCATCGCCTGGCCGAACTGCGCGATCGCAGCGTGCACGAACTGCTGCAGCGCTGCGACGGCTTCCGCAAGCCCGAACGCATCGCGCAGTTGGCGCTGGTGTGCGAGGCCGACAAGCGCGGCCGCCTCGGCAGCGAAGACGCCGACTACCCGCAAGGCCGCGAACTGCAACGCCTGCACGCCGCCGCGCTGGCGGTCAACGCGCGCGACCTGGCCGCGCAGGGCCTGAGCGGCCCGCAGATCGGCGAGGCGCTGGCGAAGGCGCGGATCGCCGCGATCGCTGTAGCGCGCAGCAAGACAGCAATGAACTGAAGCAATTGCGAAGAAAAGCGAATAAAGGCGTTTTGTCTACGAAAAAGACCACGCGGCGCATTGACTATGATGAGCCCATCACAATACGCTAAAAGACATTAAAGGAGCCGTTGAAATCCGAGCGACAGCAAGCGCTTGAATTTCACTCTTTATTCCACTCCGAAGGGCCGAGATGAAAAAATACTTAATCCCCGTCGCAGTGGGAAGTTCGATTTTTTTCGCTGCAATCTATTTTTCCGCATTCCACCTAAAAAAAATAAACAATGAAACCCATCCAGACAAAAAGAGCGCTGACCTAGCGATTTCATCCCCCATCCAAAATACAGAAAAAAAGAAATTTGATTCAGGCAATGCCAACCAAATCAAAGCATCGCGCTCCACAGAATATTACCTGAAATTCGAAAGCATAAAAAATAAAGCAACCGAAGGGGATCCCAAAGCGCAGTTCGAATTATCTAAAATTTATGACCGATGTTTTCCGGTAAGTATTTCATCAACGAAATTCTTATCCAGTATAAAAGCCATGGCCGCCCAGGCCGGCAATGCTGCAAGCGCGATGAACGCAACGGCAAAACGCATTGCAGATGACTGTGCGCTGATCGAAGGGGGATCAATAATTCCGCTGGAAGCACAGAAAGAATGGCTGAAAGCCGCTGCCGCATCAGGAGATATTTCCGCAAAAATCAAGCTGCGCAATATATACCCTGCCGAATCGAAAGAAAATATATCTGAACTGATAAATGAATCCATAAAAAGCAAGGATCCCGAAGCAATATTCGAACTCAGAGAGTTACTCTCACAACCACAGGAATCGGACCTTGGAGAATTTGAATCGGTTTCCGGCGATGCCATATCAGCATATGCCTGGGGCATCGTTGCATGCCAAATGGGTGCGGAATGCGGAGCTGAATCTGCGATCGTTGATGGGTATTGCTTAAATGGTGCTTGCGGCTCCAATTATGAGCAATTGGTTCGCAATTATTTACTCCCAAACGGCGCAACAAATAAACTAAACGAAAAGATAGATTACATTAACCGCATAATTAGACCTGATTAGCCCTGACTCTCAGCTGTGGAAATTGCTCGCCGCACGCAGAACCGGCTCTGGACAGGGTTTGCACCGTCATCGCCGTGGCGAGTCGTGGCAGCATCTCGCGCAGGCAGAATCGGCGATTGAAACGGTAGGCCGCCTCGGCCAGATAACGTCTTGCGTAGTTGCCTTGCGCGATGGCGTGATAAGCGCAGATCCTGCGACTGCTGGCTGAAGGTCAGGGCTAATCAGATAATTAGACCTGATTAGCCCTGACTCTCAGCTGTGGAAATTGCTCGCCGCACGCAGAACCGGCTCTGGACAGGGTTTGCATCGCATCATCGCCGTGGCGAGTCGTGGCAGCATCTCGCGCAGGCAGAATCGGCCATTGAAACGGTAGGCCGCCTCGGCCAGATAACGTCTTGCGTAGTTGCCTTGCGCGATGGCGTGATAAGCGCAGATCCTGCGACTGCTGGCTGAAGGTCAGGGCTAATCAGATAATTTAGATAACAATGGGGATTTTGATATGCTCACTGCAAAGCGCACTTGGCTTTCCATCTTTCTGTTGACCGCAAGCCTTACAGCAATAGCAGCAATCGTTAGCATAGACTCAAGAAAGGCACCATATAATCAAGTAGCTCCGGCGCAAGGGGTCGGCGCATCTGATATTCCCGAAGTACGTCAAGCTGGCATGTTGGGCTTGGTGGGAATGTATCGAATTTCCAAAGGCATTACTTCATTGCCGAATGGATCTACTGTGACAGTAATCTGGAATGATGGCTCCACTGAAAAAGCAACCATCGTTTGCCAATCGGGCACACCATGTGTGCAACCCATTCCTGGCTCTTTGACGGGTGGTGGCGGTGGCGGTGGCGGTGGCGGCGGTGGCGGCGGTGGTGGTGGCGGTGGCGGTGGCGGTGGCGGTGGCGGTGGTGGTGGTGGTGGTGGTGGTGATCTATCGCCAGGCTGCATCGGCAATTGCGGTGTTGTGACTGTCGGTCAGTCTTGACCAACGTATAGTCAATTACAAAATTAAGCCGCATGCATATTTGTCGGCTTACACATAGGAACCACGCCCACTTAATCCGCGCGCATGCGCGGATTAGTTTTTGCTTGCACTCAAGCTATATGCTTGGCGCATCCAGGCTACTCCACCGCCCCACCAATCCAGGTCTGCCGCACCTGCAGCGCGTCGTCGAGCAGCACCAGGTCGGCCTGGTAGCCGGGCGCGATGCGGCCGTAGCGATCGTCCAGGCCCAGGCATTGCGCCGGATACAGCGAGGCCATGCGGGCCGCCTCGTCCAGGGTCACGCCCAGCCATTGCACGCTGTTGCGCACTGCGCTGGCCATGTCCAGCGCCGAACCGGCCAGCGCGCCGGCGGCATTGCGCACCACGCCATCCACCGCGGTGATGGTTTCGCCGTACAGGTCGAAGCTGGGGCTGTCGGCGCCGACCATCGGCATCGCGTCGGTGACCAGGAACAGCGTGCCGCGCGGCTTGGCCGCCAGCGCCACGCGCAGGCTGGCCGGATGCACGTGCACGCCATCGACGATCAGCCCGCACCAGGCGTGGCGGTCTTCCAGCGCGGCGCCGACCGCGCCGGGATCGCGTCCCTGCAGCGGCGACATCGCGTTGTACAGATGGGTGAAGCCGCACACGCCCGCATCCAGGCCGGCACGGATCTCGTCGTAGCTGCCGGCGGTGTGGCCGGCGAACACGCGCGCGCCGGCAGCGGCCAGGGTGCGGATACTCGCGGCCGGCAGCCGTTCCGGCGCCAGCGTGATCAGGGTGACGCCGTTGTCCAGCGAGGTGGCCAGCGCCAGTTCGGCGGCATCGGGCACGCGGAACTTGTCCACGTTGTGGGTGCCCTTGCGCGCCGGCGCCAGGTACGGCCCTTCCAGGTGGATGCCGAGCACGCCCGGCACGCCGGCGGCGATGGCCTGGCGGGTCGCGGCGATCGCCACGCGCATCACCTCCAGGTCGTCGCTGATCAGCGTCGGCAGGTAGCCGGTGGTGCCGTAGCGGCGGTGCGCCTGGCCGATGCGGCGCAGCGCCGCGACGTCGGTGCGGTTGTTGAACAGCACGCCGCCGCCGCCGTTGACCTGCAGGTCGATGAAACCCGGCAGCAGCGTGCCGCCGCCCAGGTCCAGTTGCGTCGTCGCCGCAGCCACGCGCGCGTCGCCGTCGTCGAGCAGCGCGGCGATGCGCCCGCCGTGCAGCAGCACGCTCACGCCATCGAGGAAGCCGTCCTCGCCGAGCACGCGCGCATTGCGCAGCGCCGTCGTGGTCATTACACCGTCTCCGTCACTTTGTTCAGATGCGGCGGCAGATCCGGGTTGTAGCCGCGGCGCAGCGCCAGCGCGTTGATCGCGCGGTAGAAGCTCTGGATGGTCAGCAGCGGCGCGCACACCGGGTGCGGCGCGGCGACCAGCGGCAGATCGCCGTCGGCGCCGGCCAGCCAGACCTGCGCGCCACGGCCGCGGAATTCCTCGGCCAGGCTGCGGGTGCCGGCGCCGGTTTCGTCGGGCTGGGCGAAGGCCAGCGCCGGGAAGCCGGGGCCGACCAGCGCCATCGGCCCGTGCTTCACTTCCGCCGAGCTGTAGGCCTCGGCATGCAGGCCGCAGGTTTCCTTGAACTTCAGCGCCGCTTCCTGCGCCGCGGCCAGGCCCAGACCGCGGCCGAGCACGAACAGATTGTGCGCATCGACCAGGCCGTCGGTGAGTGGCCGCCAGTCCGCCTGCCAGGCCGCGCGCAGCGCCGGCGGTAGCGCGTCCAGCGCGGCGTACAGCGCCGCATCGTTCTTCCAGTGCGCGCCGAGCTGCAGGATCGCCGCCAGCGAGGCCAGGTAGCTCTTGGTCGCCGCCACGCTCTTCTCCGGGCCGGCGCCGAGCGCGATCACCGTCTCGGCCAGTTGCGCCAGCGGCGAATCCTCGACATTGACCAGCGCCACCACGCGCGCGCCGGCAGCCTTGGCGGCCTCGGCGTTGCGCAGTAGATCCGGGCTCTTGCCGGACTGCGAGATCACCACGTACAGCGCGCCGCGCAACTGCAGCGGCGAGGCGTACACCGAGCCCACCGACGGCGAGGCCGAGGCGGTGACCACGCCGAGCTGGGTCTCGAACAGGTACTTGGCATAGGTCGCGGCATGGTCGGAACTGCCGCGTGCGCAGGTGACCACGAACGGCGGCGGATCGGCGCGCAGCGCCGCGGCCAGCGCGCTGACCACGGCATGGTTGCGCGCGAACTGCGCGGCGACGACATCGGCGGTTTCCGCCGCTTCGCGGAACATCAGGGTTTCGGTTTCGGTGGGCAATGCCATGGGCAGGGTCATGTGGGATCGGGGGAAGGAGGGCGGCGGGAATGCGGCTGCATCGGCGCGGTGGAGCCGCGCACCACCAGCTGCGGCACGAAGCCCCGGTTGTGCATCGGCGCCGGATGCTCTTCGTAGGCGTCGCTGCGCAGCTGGCTGATCAGCAGCCGTGCGGCGTGGCGCGCGATGTCTTCGGTGGCCTGCTTGGCGGTGGTCAGCGCCGGCCACGACTGGCGCGAGAACGGGCTGTCCTCGAAGCCGGCGATGGACAGGTCGTAGGGCACGTTCATGCCGGTCGACTTGGCCGCGGCGAGCACGCCGGCGGCGATCTCGTCGTTGGAACCGAAGATCGCGGTCGGCGGCTCGCGCAGCGCCAGCAGCCGCCGCGCGCCGCGGAAGCCGTCGTCGAAGGTGTAGTCGCCGGGCACCACCAGGTGCTTGTCCAGGGTGATGCCGTAGTCCTTCAGCGCCGCCTCGTAGCCGGCGTAGCGCTCGCCGCTGGAGCGGTGCGAGGTGCCGCCCCACAGGAAGCCGATGCGCTGGTGGCCGAGCTGGATCAGGTGCTCGGTGACCTCGTAGGCCGCATCGCGGTCGTCGACGTAGACGCAGGGGCCGTCCTTCGGATCTTCGGTGGCGGCGATGATGCGCACGGTCTTGATCCCGCGCGCGGTCAGCGCCGCGACCAGTTCGGCGCGCTCGGACATCGGCGCGGTCAGCACCAGCCCGGCCAGGCGCGAGCGCTGGGTCCATTCGGCCAGTTCCTCGGCCAGCATCGGCGAGGTCGAGTCGCAGGGATGGATCTGCAGGCCGAAGCCGGTCTCCCGGCACGCCGCCAGCACGCCGTTCTGCACGCCGATGATGTGGTATGGATTGGGGTTGTCGTACACCAGCCCGATCACGAACGGGGTGCCGCTGCGCAGGTTGCGCGCCGACGGATCCGGTTCGTAGTCCAGCTCGGCGATGGCGTGCAGCACGCGCGCGCGCGTGGCCTGCATCACCGACGGTTCGTTGTTGATGACCCGCGACACGGTCTTCAGCGACACCCGCGCCCGCTCGGCGACATCTTTGATGGTGGGTCTACGCATACTGCGGTCCTGCACGTCGGGAAGTACGCCCATGATGCGCGATCACGCGCGGGCGGAGGCTTGACCGGCGCGGTGGCCGACCAGGGAATAGAACAGGATGTACAGGTAGCACGGCACCATCAGCAGCAGGAACACCAGCTGGAAGTCGAAGTGCTGCTTCAGCACCGCGAACAGCTGCGGGATGATCGCGCCGCCGACGATGCCCATCACCAGCAGCGCCGAACCGATCTCGGTGTGCCGGCCCAGGCCCTTGATCGCCAGCGGGAAGATCGCCGGCCACATCATCGCGTTGGCGAAGCCCAGCGCGGCGACGAAGCCCACCGAGACGTAGCCGTGGGTGAAGTAGGCGCCCACGCAGAACAGCACGCCCAGGCTGGCGGACACGCTCAGGTAGCGCGCCTGCGAGATCAGCTTGGGGATCAGCAGCAGGCCGGCGACATAGCCGGCCAGCATCGCGCCCAGGGTGAACGAGGTGAACAGCTTGGTCTGGTCCAGCGGCAGGTGGAAGCCGTTGCCGTAGGTGCCGATCGCATCGCCGGCCATCACTTCCACGCCCACGTACACGAACAGGCACAGCACGCCCAGCCACAGGTGCGGGAACTGGAAGATGCTGGTCTTCTGCGCGGGACTGCCGGCACCGACCGGGGCGGCGTTGACCTCCGAGGCCTTCAACTCCGGCAGCGGCGAGAACAGCACGCCGATCGCCACCAGCACCAGCACGCCGGCCATCACCAGGTACGGCAGGTGGATCTTGGCGGCGAACGCGGTGAGCAGCGCTTCCTTGGCCACCGGGTCGGCGGCCTGCACCTGCGTGGCCAGGTCGCCGACGCCGTGCAGCACCAGCGTGCCGATCAGGAACGGCGCCAGGATGCCGGCGATCTTGTTGCAGATGCCCATCACCGCGATGCGCCGCGCCGCGCTCTCGATCGGGCCGAGGATACTGATGTACGGGTTGATCGCGGTCTGCAGCAACGCCAGGCTGCTGCCGATCACGAACAGGCCGGCCAGCGCGCCGGGATAGAAGCGCTGCGTGGCGAACTGACCGAACGCCGCCGCGCCCGCCGCCATCACCACCAGGCTCAGCGCCAGGCCCTTCTTCATGCCGGTGCGCTTGAGGATCCACGACGACGGCAGCGCCAGGAAGAAGTACGACAGGTAGAACACCATCAGCACCAGGAACGCATTGACCTCGTTGAGGTCGAATGCCAGCCGCACGAAGGTGATCAGCGGGCCATTGATCCAGGTGAAGAAGCCGATGATGAAGAACAACAGCCCGACGATGGCGATCGAGGCGTAGGGACTGGCAGGCCGTGCGGTGGTCATGGGCGGGCGGGCTCCGGAAGGGCGCGTGGGTCGGTCGATCAGCGTCGCAGTTCGGCGACGAAGTCGTAGTAGTCGTTGTGGCAATAGGTATCGGTCAGCTCGATGGCGCTGCCGTCGCGGGTGTAGCCGACCCGCACCACGTGCAGAATCGCCTCGCCTTCCTTCATGCCCAGGTGCCCGGCCAGCCGCGCCGGCAGGTTGATCGCACGGAAGTACTGCAGCGCGCGCACCACCGGGGTGCCCTGCGCGTCCAGGTAGGCGTACAGCGAATCGCCGATGGCCAGCGGATCGGGCACGGTGCGCTGCGGCAGCACCGCTTTTTCGTAGGCCATGACCCGGCCGTCGGCGCTGCGCAGGCGGGTCAGCGCCGCCACCACGGTGTCCGGCGACAGCCCCAGGCGCAGGATCTCTTCGCCGTGCGCCGGGCGCACGCGCCGCTCCAGCCAGCGCGTGCCCGGCTCCAGGCCCTTCATGCGCAGGGTCTCGCTGAAGCTGGCCAGACCACTGAGCTGATGCTGGATATGCGAGGTGATGAAGGTGCCGGCGCCCTGCCGGCGCGAGACCAGGCCCTGTTCGACCAGCGCATCCACCGCCTGGCGCAGGGTCACCCGCGACACCTGCAGCTGCTCGCACAGCTGGCGCTCGGCTGGCAGGGCCTCGCCGGGCTTCCATTGGCCACCCTTGATCGCCTCGACCAGCTTGCTCGCCAGTTGCAGGTACAGCGGGGTCGGCGCGCTCGGGTCCACGGCCAGGCCGGCCAGTCTGGGGTCGGCTTCCGGCTTGGGCTTGGTCATCGTGCTCCCTCCGGACCGTATGGATTCATTATGTCCAATATAGTACCAATCTGCGGCCTATGCACGCCGGGTCAGAGCCGCAGGTACAGGCGCCGCCGGTCCATCCACCAGCCCACCGCCCAGCACAGCAGCGTGTACGCCACGGCGCAGGCGAGGCTGCCCCAGGGGCCCGGCAGCAGCCGCTGGAATACCGCGATGCCCACCCATTGGTACGGGTCCATTCCACTGGCGCCGACCTGGACCAACCGCAGGCTGATCACGAACAGTTCGGAGAACAGGTAGATCGCCAGCGGATTGCGCCCGAGCACGGTGAAGAAGCCGCTCCCGGCCTGCCAGCGGCGCACTTCGATCGCCCATAGCAGCGCGCCCAGCAGCAGCTGGTCCAGGCCGACCGTCAGCAGCACGAACGAGCCGGTCCACAGCTTCTTGGCCAGCGGGAACCACGGTTGCCAGGCCAGGGCCAGCAAGGTCAGCGCGATGCCGGCCAGCAGCAGCCAGCGCACCGTGCGCGCCTGCTTGCCGACGCGGCGCACGTACAGGCCGGTCAGATAGCCGGCGATGACATTGACCGTGGCCGGCAGCGTGCCGAGCAGGCCTTCCGGATCGAAGCCGCCATCCTTGCGGTACAGCTGCGCCGGATCCAGCAGCCACAGGTCCAGGCGCGTGCCGGCGTTGCCGAGCTTGCTCAGTTCCGCGCCCGGCTGGCCCCACAGGTACAGCGCCGCCCAGTAGCCGAGCAGCAGCGCGACGCAGGCGGCCAGCAGGCCGCGCGGCGGCAGCCAGCGGCACAGCAGCGCGGCCAGCGCGTAGCACAGCGCGATGCGCTGCAGCACGCCCGGCACCCGGGTCTGGTCGATCGCGGTGAAACTCCAGGCGCCGTCGACGCCGTGGTGCACGAACGGAAACCAGTACATCAGGAAACCGAGCAGGAAGATCAGCGCGCTGCGCTTGCCGACCCGGCGCAGGAACGCGCCGAGCGGCTGGCCGCGGTCCAGCGCGAAGCTCATCGCGTTGCCGACCGCAAACAGGAACGACGGGAACACCAGGTCGGCGGCGGTGAAGCCGAACCACGGCGCGTGCCGCAGTTGCACGAACGCATCGGCGCCGGCACCCGGCGTGTTGACCAGGATCATCAGGAAGATGGTCAGGCCGCGGAACACGTCCAGCGACAGGAAGCGTTCGCGCGACGGCGCCGCGGCGGGAAGGCTCACGGAGGCGGCGCTCATCGGGCATCCACCTGTTGCAGCAGGCGGCGCACCGCGGCGACCGGATCGGCTGGCGCCTGCCGCGTGTAGTGCATGTCACGCGCGACCCAGGCCTGCTCCCACGCGCGCAAGCGCTGCTGCAACGCGGCCTCGTCCACAGGGCCGCCGCCGACCGCCGCCTCGCGCAACGCCTGCAGCGCCAGCGCCCAGCGCGGCAGGTAGTAGTCGGCGTACATGCCCTGCCAGGCCTTGGACGCGTAGTCGCCGAGGTTGCCCTCGCCGCCCCACACGCTGACCTGCGCCTTGGCGTCGCGCCGGTAGTAGGCCGCGTCCTGCGGCGTCTTCGCATAGCCTTCGGCATCGCCGAGCCAGCTCGACAGGGTTTCCTGCTGGCCGCCGACTAGGCCGTCGAGCTGCTGCACCGCCACCTGCACGCGGGCGAAGGCGGCATCGCCGGCGGCGACGTCGCCGCGCTTGTACGCGGCCACCGCCTGCTGCAACTGCGCATCCACGCGGCCAGTGGCGTAGTGGCGCGCGAAGTCGACCAGGTCATAGCGGTACAGCGGCGCGTCGGCGTACTCCGGCGCCAGCGCCAGCAGTTGGTCCAGCGCGCGGCGCAGGCGCGGCGGATCGCCGGGCGCGCCTTCGAATTCGCCGATGTCCAGCGTCGGCCGCTTGAACAGCAGGTAGGCGCCGGCACGGCTGCGCCACCAGCGCGGCGTCCAGTAGCGCGTGGACAGCACCGAGACCTGCAGGTCGTCCCAGGCCGCGCGCAACGCCGGCGAGGTATGCCCGTAGCGGGCGCGGGTGTAGTCGCCGAGCCAGTCCTGCAGCGGGCGCTGCTGCGCGCCCCAGGCCAGCGCGTACATGTATTCGTAGACCACCGAGTTGGTGTGCAGGCCTTCCGGAAATGCGCCGAAGCCGACCAGCTGCTGTTTGTCCTTGTCGGCAAGCAGCGCGCGCAGATCGTCGCGGTAGAACGCCAGGTCGCCGTACACCGGATTGCTGCCGCCGTAGTTGTGCACGTAGCCGTAGATCCACTGCTTGCCGTCGAACGCGTCGGACAGTTTCCAGGTACCCGGGTAGCGATCGTTGCCGATGTCCAGCACCAGCAGCTTGTCGTTGGGCACCTCGCGCAGGAACGCGGCGATCGCCTGCGGCGTCCAGAAATGGCGGTCGGCGCCGAACAGCCAGCCCTGCATCACCCACACCGCGTCGGGGTTGGCGCGATGGATCGATGCGTACAGCGCACGTCCGTAGTCGGCCAGGCGCTTGTCGCGCTGTGCCGGCGACACCTCGGGCGGTACGGTCTTGGCGGTGTTGGCGGTGCTGTCGCCATAGCTGGCCAGGCGCGCGTCGCTGCCGTCGGCGGCGATCGGCGGCAGCATCTCGTTGAACGCATCGGCCAGGTAATAGGTGCCCTTGCCGTAAGTGCGGTCGTAGAGCTGGATGAAACGCTGCGCGATCTTGGCGAACAGCGGATCGGCCGGATCCAGCCAATAGGTTTCGTGGAAGCCTTCCCAGGCGCGCATGCGGTAGATGCGCGCCTGCGGATGCGCCTGCGCGAACGCCTTCGGCACGTAGCCGGCGAAGGCCGGCAGCACCGGCTTCATGCCCAGCGCGCGCATGCGCTGCAGGATGCGCTGCTGCAGCGCGTGCTTGTCCTCGATCCACTGCTGCGGCAGCGGCGCGTCGTAGCCTTCGATATTGCCCATGCGCTGCCACGGCGCGAACGCCGGACCGGAGAAATGCTGCGCCAGGTCCGCGTCGGCGACGCCGAACTCGCGCCACAGCATCTGCCACACATAGTCCTGGCCTTCCATCGCCAGCGGCATGTCGATGCCGTGCAGCGCCATCCAGTCGATCTCGCGTTCCCAGCGCGCCCAGTCCCACCACGGCGTGGTGTAGCCGTAGGTGCACACATTGAGATAGGCGCGGTAGGCGAACGGCGTGACCACACGCTGCCCGCGGAAATCGGCATAGGCCGCAGGCAGCGCGACGCGGCTGCCCTCCCAGCTCACCGAGGCGGCGCCGATCGATTGCAGATAGCTGTAGGCGCCGTGCGCCAGCGCCACTTCCGAGGAACCGGACACGCGCAGCGTGCCGGCGTCGGCGGCGATCTGGTACCAGTCGTTGCCGCTGCCGCGCGGCTGCCGTTGCAGGGTCAGCGCAGCGGCGCGCGGGCCGAGCGTGCGCAGCAGCACGCCGCGTGCGGCGTCGCCCTGCGTGTCCTGCGCCGCCGCGGCGAACGCGCCCGGCGCCAGCAGCACGCAGGCCAGCAGCAGTGCGACCTGCACACGCAGCGGCAACGCGCACACGCGGCGCAGCCAGGCATGGCCGTGCGGGACGGCATGGCGGAAAGCTCGTTTCATTCGATCAATACTCCACTATCGCGACATCGTCGAAGCCGAAAGGCATTCCGGCCGTCACCTGCATCACCACCGCCAGCACCCGTTCGCCGTCCGCAGGCGGCAAGCGCAGTTGCGCCTGCTGCCCCTCGGCGACGTTGGCGACCAGCTGCCGGTCCAGATACACCTGCGCCGCGCCGGTCGCGCGGCCGAGCCGCAGCCGGCCGCCGCGCTGCTGGATCCCGGCCCAGGGCGTGAACGCGGTGCGGTACAGCACATAGCCATCGCGCTCGGCGCGCGTCTCCAGGTTGCCCGGCTGGCAGAAGCTCCAGCTGTTGTTGTCGTTGGGCGCGCGCGGCAGCGCCGGATCCGGCGGCGCGGCGAACGGCAGCGTGCGCCGCCAGCCGGGCACCACCATCGCCGCGGCGGCCGGCGGCAGCGACGGCGGCAAGGCCACCGCATCCAGGCCGATCGTGGCCTGCGCAGATCGCAGGCCCGGCGCGCGCGCCTCGATGCGCAGCCGGCGCTGGCTGGTGCCGGCCTCGACGATGGCCTGCGCCAGGCCGTTGAACAACTGCACCTGCGGCACGTTGTCGGCCGCGTGCCGGTTCGGATCGCCGTTGCCGACGCCGAGCAGGCGACCGCCTGCGACCTGCAGCGCGATCTGCGCATCGGCGAACGGCACGTGGCGGCCTTGCGCATCCACCGCTTCCAGGGTGATCGGCTGCGCGTCGCGACCATCGCCGCGCATCCGCGCGCGGTCCGGCGTCAGCCGCAGCGCGACCGGCGCGCCGACCGTCTGCACCCGCTGCCGCGCCACCTCGCGGCCATCGCGATACGCCACCGCCTCCAGCACGCCGGGCGCGTATGCGACCTGCCAGGCATTCATCTCGATCCGGTCCACCGCCTGCCGCCCTTGCGACTGGCCGTTGAGCCACAGCTCCACCTGCTGCGCGTTGCAGAACGCCATCACCTTGATCGGCGTGCCCTCGCGGCCCGGCCAATTCCAGTGCGGCAACAGTTGCAGCACCGGCGCAGCGTCGATCCACTGCACCTGGCGCAGCCAGTAGGCGCCCTTCGGGAAGCCGCACAGATCCATGATGCCGAAGAACGAGGACACCGACGGCCACTCGAACGGAGTCGGCTCGCCGCGATAGTCGAAGCCGGTCCAGACGAAACTGCCGGCGAGATACGGGCGCTCGTTCACCAGCTTCCAGGACGTGCGATGGGTGTTGCCCCACGGCGCGGCGACCGAATCGTCCTCGGCGATGACGTGCGCGTCCATGTCGGTGAACCAGGCGCCGCGGGTCTGGAACGCGCTGGTGTCCTCGCTGGACAGCAGCGGCGTGTGCGGCATCGCCGCGCGCACCCGGTCGTAGTTGAACTGGCGGTAGTTGAAGCCGACCACGTCCACCGCATCGGCGGCATTGCGCTGGGTCAGCATGCCGTCGTTCATCGCCGCGGTCACCGGGCGGCTGTCGTCCAGCTCGCGCACCAGCGCCACCGCGCGGCGCACCATCTGGTAGCCGGCGGCGGTGCCCTGCATCGGCTCCTCGTTGAACACCGACCACAGGAACACGCAGGCGCGGTTGCGGTCGCGGCGCACCAGCCAGCGCAGCTGCGCGGCGTAATCGGGCGCCGGATTGAACACGCGGTTTTCGGCCATCACCAGCATGCCCAGGCGGTCGCAGACATCGAGCAGTTCGCTGGCCACCGCGTGGTGCAGGCGGATCGCATTGCAGCCCAGCGCCTTGAGCCGGCGGATGCGGAATTCCAGCAGGCTGTCCGGCACCGCCACGCCGACCCCGGCATGGTCCTGGTGCAGGCAGGCGCCCTTGATCTTCAGCGGCCGCTCGTTGAGGAAGAAGCCCTGCTGCGCGTCGAAGCGCAGCGTGCGAAAGCCGATCGCGCACTCGCGCCGATCGCGCTCGCGGCCATCGCTGCGCAGCACCGCCGCGACCCGGTACAGATGCGGCGCGGCCACGTCCCAGCGCTGCGGCTGCCGCACCTGCAGTTCGACCTGCGCCACCGCCTGCGCCAGCGCGCCGACCTGCAGCGCGCTGCTGCCCTGCGCCATCAGCGTGCCGTGCGCGTCGTACAGCGCCACCTCCAGCAGCGCCGCGTCGGCCTGCTCGCCGGCATTGGCGACGGTGACCGCAACCGGCAGCGTCCAACGTTCGCCGTCGCCGATCCGCGGCACCGCGTGCACGCCATCGCCGACGATATGCAGCGCATCGCGCACCGCCAGCCAGGTGTGCCGGTAGATGCCCGCGCCTTCGTACCACCAGCCGTCCATCGCCTCGGCATCCACGCGCACCGCGATGCTGTTGAGGTCCTGGCCGTAACGCGCGATCGCGCTCAGGTCGATGGCGAAGCCGTCATAGCCGCTCCAGCTGCGCGCCATCAGCAAGCCGTTGACCCACACCGTGGCGCGGCTGGAAATGCCGTCGAAACGCAGTTCCAGCGCCTTGCCGCGCTGCGCCTCGTCCAGCCGCAGGCTGCGCCGGTACCAGCCGATGCCGCGGCGGCGATAGCCCTGCGCCACGTTGGCGCCGGCCTCGATCGGCTGCTCGATGGCGAAATCGTGCGGCAGCCGCAGCTGCCGCCATTGGCTGTCGTCGTAATCGCCCGCGGCCGCGCCCCAGGCCTTGCCGGCCTTGGCGTTGTCGTAGCTGGCGTCCTGGCCGACGATCGGCGGAAACGGGATGTCGCCTTCGTGGAAGCGCCAGCCTTCGTCCAGGCACAACAGGCCGGGATCGACCGCCAGCGTCAGCGCCGGCACCGCAGCTGCGGCGGTGCCGGTGGCGGTGGCGGCGATGCCGGCATCCGCCGCGCTACCCGCCCAGCTCAACCGCGGCGCCGCCAGCAGCAGGCCGGCGCCCGCGCCGCCTGCCAGGAATTCTCGTCGTTGCATGCGCTCGCCTTAAAACCTGTGAATGCGATCGGGATAGGCCACGTTGCCATGCCCGGCGCCAGCGCGGCGCCGGGCAGGCTGCGGACTACCCTGCAAGCGACCGTACCGCCCTCACAGGATGTCCCACTGCATCGACACGTAGAAACTGCGGCCGGTGACGCCGGTCATCTGCCAGCGGCTGCTGATGTCCTTGTACGCCTCTTCCTTCTTGTCGGTCAGGTTGAGTCCGCCGAGCTGGAAGCTGAGCGTGTCGGTGGCCTGGTAGCCGAGCACCGCGTCGAGCTGGGTGCGCGCCTTCATGGTGTGGCCTTCGCGGGCGAAGAAGCTGTCGCTGCTGTCCTGCTCGTACTCGCTGCGGTGGTTCAGCGACAGCCGCGCGGAGAACATCGCGTTCTCCCAGTAGCCGGTGGCGTTCCAGGTCTTCTCCGACAGGTTGCGGATCTTGAAGTCGGTGTCGCGCTGCGGGAGTACCCGGGTGAAGTTGGCGGTCAGGCCGAAGCCGGCGATCGGCAGCCACGCATCGAACGACTGCGTCCAGCCCAGCTCGTAGCCCTTGATCTTGACCTTGCTCGGATCGTTGCGGGTGGCGGTGATCTCGTAGATGTTGCCGCTGCCGTCCACGCAATCGCCGGAACTGTTGCTGGACAGCGCCGCGCCGTTGAACGTGGCCGGGCAGACGATGCTGTTGAAGGTGCCGTTCTTGACGTTCTTCCAGAAGCCGGCCAGGGTCAGCCCGCCGCCTTGGCCGTAGTACCACTCCAGGCTGAGGTCGGCCTGGTCGGCGGTCAGCGCCTTCAGGTCGGTCTGGCCCAGCGACACGTCGTAGGTGGTGGTGCCGCCGGTGTTGCTGCCCGACGAAATGGTGGTGGCGATGGCGGTGTTGCTGTCCAGGATCGGCCGCACCAGCACCTTGCCGGCGGCGAAGCGCAACAGCAGGTCCTCGCGCAGGTCCAGCACCAGGTTCAGGCTCGGCAACCAGTTGTGGTAGTCGTACGGCGCGCGTTCGGTGCCGACCACCTCGTTGGCGTCCTCGCTGTACTGCGAAGCGGTGGTCAGGTAGGTGTCGGTGGTGCGCCTGGTGTTCTCGTAGCGCACGCCGACGTTGCCGCGCAGACGCATGCTGCCCAG
The DNA here is from genome assembly GCF_009769165.1 of Xanthomonas hyacinthi. Taxonomy (NCBI): domain Bacteria; kingdom Pseudomonadati; phylum Pseudomonadota; class Gammaproteobacteria; order Lysobacterales; family Lysobacteraceae; genus Xanthomonas; species Xanthomonas hyacinthi. The sequence goes on along the minus strand of NZ_CP043476.1, from coordinate 2,778,310 downwards.
TTCGGTGTCGATCTTGGCCAGCGCGTAGGCGGAGAAGATGTCGTTGCGGATGTGGTAGCTGGCCTGCGGCGCGAACAGCACCGGCACGGTGATGCCGGAAGCGGCCAGCGCGTCGGCGTAGGCGTACACGTCCGGCGCCACCCAGCCGCTCTGCGAGGCCAGGTTGCCGTCGAGGAAGTTGCTGACGCTGGAACTGGCCGCCGACAGCTCGGGGAACATGGCGTAGCCGGAGACCGCGCCGGAGTTGATCAGGTACAGGAAATCGCGGCGCCAGACGTTGCGGTCGAAGGTCTCGCGGCGGAACTTGGTGCCGAACTTCACCGAGTCCAGGAAGCCGGCGCCGACGTAGCGTTCGGCATCGAACTGCAGCGACCATTCCTTGTTGCTGAGCTTGGTGATCGCGCCGTTGGGGTATTCGTCGCGCACCAGGTTGGCCTGGTCCCAGGCGCTGGCGTCGTTGGCGTCGGCATCGGTGGTCAGCGAGATCGCGCCGGGATTGGACATGTCGAACAGCGTCGCCGACGGCAGGCGGCCAAGGATCACCGCGCGCTCGTCCTCGTCGGTCTTGCCTTCGGTGTAGTTGGCCACGCCGCTGAAGGTCCACGCGTCGCCCTTCCACTTGGCGTCCCAGGTCAGCAGCTGCGAAGTGAGGTCGTGGCGCTCGAGCTGGCGGTTGTTCTCCAGCCAGTAGTTGGACGCCGACACCTTGGTCGCGGTCAGGTCCTTGGTCTCCAGCACGGTGAGGTAGTTGCGGTCGAAGGAATAGACCAACTGCTTCATGTCGTTGTCGGTCTTGTCCTGCGAGTACAGCGCCGTCAGGTTCATCTCCAGCCGGTCGTTCGGCTTCCACTGCAGGCCGGCGGTGAGCATCTTGCGGTCGGTCTCGCGCTCGATCGAGCGGTAGCGCGGGCGGCGCGGGATGTACACGGTGCCGTCGTCGGTGTCCTGGGTGTACCAGCGGTCGATCCACAGGTAGTCGGCGCGGTCCTTGAGCTTCTGGTAGCCGGCGTTGACGAACACGCCCAGTTCGCCGCCGTCGGCCAGATGGAACTGGTCGATATAGGTGAGCACCGCCTTCGGCGTCGGCGCGCCGCCGGCGAACTCGGAGTACTGCTCCTTGGCCGACAGGATCAGCTTGCGCTGCTTGTAGTCCAGCGGCTTGGTGGTCTCGATGTTGACCGTGCCCGACAGCCCGCCGGCGTCCATGTCCGCCGACGGCGACTTGATCACCTCGATCGCCGCGGCCACTTCCGGCTGGATGATGTCGTAGCGGAAACCGTCGGTGAAATCGGCGCTCTTGATGGTCTGGCCATTGATGGTGGTGGCCGAATACTGCGGGCCCAGGCCGCGGATGCTGATGGTCGAACCGCGGCCGTTGATGGTGGAGATCTGCACGCCGGGAATGCGCTGGATCGCCTCGGCGATGTTCTCGGCCGGGAACTTGCCGATGTCCTCCGAAGAGATGCCGTCGGTCATGCGCGCGTCTTCGCGCTTGTTGTCCAGCGCGGTGATCAGGCTCTTCTGGTAGGAGCTGGTGACGCTCACCGTATCCAGCTGGGAGATCGAATCGGATGCGGGCGCTTGCTGCGCCTGCGCTCCGGCACTGAGCAGACCGAACGCGATGGCGCTGGCGAGGACGGACAGGGAACAACCGTGCGGACGGGAGCGGGCGGCATATGGCATTGGGCTATCCTGGTTGATGGCTGATCGGCACGGCACGTCTGACATCCAGCGGCAGCGATCGGCAGGCAGCACCCTCCATTGCGCCCGACGCGACGCGCAGGGCGATGCCGTCCGTGCGGGCACGGAGTCGATGGAGCGTGCTGTCTGTTGCTGCGCCTCGTGTTGCGGAAGGCGCGTCCCCGTCCCTACCCCGGAGCGGGCGCTTGCTTGCTGCTGCTGGACTCTGATCGATCCCGAATTGGCAAAGACCAATTCCAGGCGCTTCGATTCTTATGGTCTTAGAAAGATTGTGTCAACGCCGCAAGGCCCACAATCGCCAAATGGCGCCTGGACTCGCCACGGAATCCAAAAAAATCCCTTTTAAATCAGCATTTTGATAATCGAAAATATTTTCTGCGCGGCCCGTTTCACGCATCGTTGTCACGATACCTATGTCGCACCAATTCTACGAATGAGACCAATTTTGTGCGCCGCGCCATGACTGCGCCGCGTTCTCATTTGCACGGCGTCGCCAGGGTCGCCGTGATCCTCATAACTCTTTGATCTATAAAAATTCCTGGCACTTCGACGGCAGCCTCCCGGCACCGGTATGGCTTGCGCGCAGCCGGACCAGCACCAGACGAATTTTCCGAAAAGGACTTGATATCGTTGTCATCGCCTCGCAAGAATCGGTGCGCACGGGGTGGGGCCGCGCATACGCGGCGCAAAAGCGGGACAGGGGAGGCATGCGATCGCAATGCTCCGTCCGCGCCAGTCGCGTGCCGCACTCGGCACGCCGTTGCAACGACCGACACTTTCCGCGCCCTGCCCGCCAGCGTGGCCGGCGCGCGGCGCGCTGGCGCCGCCGTCTGCCGCAGATGCCCACGGCGAGAACAACACCGGCGCTCGCCAGCCCTGCCCGTCGCGCAACAGCGTGGCCTTCAGGCCCTGCCTACTAGCCTTCAGGCCCTACTACGAGAAAGGACCGTGGAATGCACGACTGAGCCTGAACTGGCGCGACAGCGATCAAGTCGCTGTGGGAGCGACTTCAGTCGCGACGAGCGAAGCGGCGGGCCTGCCGAGTCCGATGCAGTCGGGACTGAAGTCCCTCCCACAGTGCATGCAGTCGGTCACAACGGCGTTCCCGCATCTAGATGCTGGACGCAGTCGGGGCTTTTTTTGAAGCCCTCCCACAGTGGCCCCGGCAAACTTTGCAGGCAGCCGGATTCCCACGTGTTCGTGAGCAGCCTCAGCCGCGCGCGCGCCGCCCCGCGCCGGTCTCCAACCGCCACAGCAGATCGCGCAGCGGGGTCAGCGCGGTGGCCATTCCCGCCGCCACGCCCAGCGCATCGGCCAGTGCGTCGAATGGATCGGCCGAACGCGTCGTGGTCCACGCGCCCTGCGCGAACTCGATGCCGATCCCCAGCAGCAGCAGGCCCAGCGCCGCCCAGCGCCAGGCGCGCGGCCCGGCGTAGACCTGCACCGCGCCGGCCGCCAGCAGCAGGTAGGCGGTGAAATGCTCGGCCTTGTCGCTGTCCGGCAGGTCGGACAGCTGCGGCGGGTGCGGCATCATGCACACATAGATCAGCGCCAGCACGCCGAGCCACCACAGGCCCAGCCACAGCCAGGGCCGGCGGAATGCGCGCAGCGCCGCCATCACAGCCGCCAGGTCAGGTCGCCGGCCAGGAACGCCGGCGCCAGCGACACGTCGCGTTCGAAACCCATCACCTGGAAGCGCTCGCCCATCTCGCTGGGCAGGGTCAGCCGCTTCACCTGCTCGCGCAGGCGCAGGCGGCCGCGTTCGTCGCTGCGCGCCTCGGCCTCGGCCAGCAGCGCATCCAGGCCGTTGCCGAGCAGGAAGCTGGCCTGGGTACAGTAGCCGCCAAGCGCGAAGCCGGCGCCGGTGCCGGCCTCGGCCAGCGCGGTGAAGTCCACCGACGCGGTCAGGTCCTGCAGGCCCGGCCACAGGTACGGATCGGCATGGGTGCGATGCCGATAGAACGCGCGCAGGGTGCCGTCGTCGCGCTGCGGCAGGTAGAACTCGCCGCGCGGATAGCCGTAGTCGACGAACAGCAGCGCGCCGCTGCGCAGGCCGCCGGCCACTGCCTGGATCCAGTACGGCAGCTGCGGCAGCAGTTCGGAACGATAGCCGTCGGCGAACGGCGCCTGCAGGTAGCGTTCGATATGCCGCACCGCCGCTGCCAGCAGCGGATCGGCCGGCTGCTCGCCGCGGCGGAAGCGGCCTTCGCCGTCCAGGATCACGGTTTCCTCGAACACCTCGCCCTCGCGCAGGGTGAAGCGCGGCGTCGGCAGCGCATCGATCACCTCGTTGGCGAACAGCACCCCGTTCCAGGCGTCCTCGAACGGCCGCTCCAGCCACTCCACCAGGTCGAACACCGGCGGGATCAGCGCGCGTTGCAGGCGTTCGCGCTGGCGCGCGCGCAGATCGGCGCTGGGCTCCAGGATCGCGTAGCGCTCGGGCAGCGCATCCAGCGCCAGCAGGCGCTTGAGCATCACCTCGGCGAACGCGCCGCTGCCGCCGCCCACTTCCAGCATCCGCGCCTGCGGCCCGAGCTGCTGCAGCACCGGCGCCAGCGCGCTGCAGACGGTGGCGGCGAACAGCGGCCCCAGCTCCGGCGCGGTGACGAAGTCGCCGTCCTCGCCGAACTTGCTGCTGCCGGCGCTGTAGTAACCCAGGCCCGGCGCGTACAGCGCCAGCTCCATGAAGCGCGAGAACGGGATCGCGCCGCCGCCGGCGGCGATCTCGGCGCGCAGATGCGCGGCCAGGCGGTCGCTGTGGGCGAGCGCGTCGGCGTCGGGGGTGGGAAAGTCGATAGGCATGCGGCGCTGGATTGCGTGGACAATGCACAGCATAGCCGAGCGTGGAATGCACACATGACCGAGACCAAAGTCGCCCTGATCACCGGCAGCGCACGCCGCATCGGCGCCGGCATCGCGCGGCGCCTGCATGCGGCCGGCTATCGCGTGGCGCTGCACGCGCATACCTCGCAGGCCGAGCTGCAGGCGCTGGCGCAGGAGCTGGAAGGCGTGCGCGCCGGCAGCACCCTGGCCCTACACGCCGACCTGCGCGACGCCGCGCGATTGCCGGCGCTGGTGGCGCAGTGCGTGCAGCATTTCGGCCGGCTCGACGCGCTGGTCAACAACGCCTCCAACTTCTACCCCACTCCGCTGGCCGAGGCCACGCCGGCGCAGTGGGACGACCTGTTCGCGGTCAACGCGCGCGCACCGCTGTTCCTGGCCCAGGCCGCGGCTGCGCAGCTGCGCGAACACCACGGCGCGATCGTCAACATCACCGACCTGCACGCCGAGCAGCCGCTGCGCGCGCACCCGCTGTACAGCGCGGCGAAGGCGGCGCTGGCGATGCTGACCCGTTCGCTGGCGCTGGAACTGGCGCCGCAGGTGCGGGTGAACGCCATCGCCCCCGGCGCGATCCTGTGGCCGGAAGCCGGCAAGGACGGCGCCGCGCAGCAGGCTTTGCTGGCGCGCACGCCGCTGGCGCGGATCGGCCGGGTCGAGGAAATCGCCGAGGCGGTGCGCTGGCTGCTCGACGACGCCGGCTTCGTCACCGGACAGACGCTGCGGGTGGATGGGGGGCGGGGCCTTTCTTGAAGGCTGGGAATGGGGAATGGGGGAGCGCGCCTAGGCCAGTCGTTGCTGAGATCCACTCCTTACCGCGCCATGACAGCCCGACGACCCGGCCCGGCGTCCGCCTTTACCGATTCCCCATTCCCTCTTCCCTATTCCCGGCTTCATCACCCAACTCCACCCCCTCGAACGCCTCCCCGAACTGCGCATGCGCCTGCCACAGCGCGCCCAGGCTGCGGCCGCTGAGCGGGTCGACGAAGTCGGCGGCGATGTCGGCCAGCGGCTTGAGCACGAAGGCGTGGCGCAGTTCCGGGCGCGGGATGCGCAGGTGGCCGGGGCCTTCGACGATGCGATCGCCGTAGAACACCACGTCGATGTCCAGGGTGCGGTCGCTGAAGCGCGGGCCGCCACGGTCGCGCCCGTGCGCGTCTTCCAGCGCATGCAGCCACGCATCCAGCGCTTCCAGCTCCCACTCGGTGTGCAGCGACACGGCATTGTTCAGGAACGGCGGGCCGTCGAATCCGACCGCCGCGGTGCGGTAGGTCGGGGACACCGCGATCGGGCCGAAACGCTGGCGCAGCGCGGCGATCGCGGCGTGCAGATGGTATTGCGGGCGCAGATTGCTGCCCAGGCTGAGGAGCACGGTGGTCATGCGATATTCGCGCATGCCGCGGCCGCGAGCGTCAACGGGTAGCCAAGCCCGTCCCCCCCGCATAGAATCGAAACGCACTGATCTCCGGCAGCGACATGACTTATTGCGTAGGCATCGAAGTGGACGAAGGCCTGGTCTTCGCCGCAGACACGCGCACCAACGCCTCGCTGGACGACGTTCGCGTGCATCGCAAGCTGCATGTGTTCGAGTATCCGGGGCAGGCGGTATTCGTGCTGATGTCGGCCGGCAACCTGGCCACCACCCAGCTGGCGATCTCCAAACTGCAGCGCGACGCCGACGATGCGGACGCGCCGCGCAGCCTGCGCTCGTTCCGGCATCTGTTCGAGATCGCCGAGTACGTCGGCGAGGTGCTGGTCTCCAGCCAGGTCAAGCTGTCCGACCAGTCCCAGCACAGCGGCGTCAGCGTGCAGTCCACGCTGATCCTGGGCGGACAGATCGCCGGCGAGCGGCCCGGGCTGTACATGATCTACCCGCTGGGCAACGCCATCGCCACCTCGCCGGAGACGCCTTACCTGCAGATCGGCGAGTCCAAGTACGGCAAGCCGATCCTGGACCGCATCATCCGCCCGGAGATGCAGCTGGAGGATGCCGCGCGCACCGCGCTGGTGTCGCTGGACTCCACCATCCGCTCCAACCTGTCGGTCGGCATGCCGATCGACCTGGCGCTGATCCGCCGCAACGACCTGCGCGTGACCGAGCGCCTGCGCCTGGAAGCGGACACGCCGCTGTACTCGGAAATCCACGACACCTGGTCGCGCAAGCTGGAGAACGCGGTGCGCACGCTGCCACGCTTTCCGTGGGAGCCGGCCATGGCCAGCGAAAGCGAAACCGACAACCGCGGCAGCCTGCCGCCGCTGCCGCCGCGCCGCGTCCCGGCCCGGCGCGACCCGGAAGACCAGTCGTCCCAGCAGTGAAGCGGGGATTGGGGATTCGGGATTGGGGAATCGTAAAGGCAACGGCAACAGCGCCTGACCGATGACCTCAGCGGAAGCGGTGCCTTTGGCGTACGCGTTGGGGTGTAGGGATTCGCTTTTCCAATTCCCTATTCCCCATTCTCGATTCCCAGCTTCTAGCCACTCTCCAACGCATGCGCCACCGCGCGGAACACGCGCTGCATCTGCAGCGGCTTGCGCAGCACGTGCACGGCGATGTCGCGCGGGAAGTGGTCGCGCTGCAGCGCGGTGCCGGCATCCTCGAGCACGATCGCCGGGCCGCGGTAGTCCAGGTCCTGCAGCGCCAGCAGCAGGCTCACCGCCGACAGCAGGATGATGTCGCTGTCCACGATCAGCAGATCCGGCATGCCGTGCTCGCGCACGGCGCGCAGCGCCGCGGCGCCGTCGGAGGCCAGCTGCGGCCGGTAGCCCTGGCTGGACAAGGCATTGCCGAGCAGCGACAGGCGCGTGGCCTCGCCGTCGACCAGCAGCACGCGCTGGCCCCTGCCCATCGGCATCGCCGGCTCCGGCTCGGCCGAGGGCGCGTGGCCGCGCAGCGGAATCAACAGTTCGAAGCAGCTGCCCACGCCCGGGGTGCTGTCCACGCCGATGCTGCCGCCGTAGCTTTCGACGATGCGCTTGCACGAGATCAGGCCCAGGCCGGTGCCGTCGGGCTTGGTGGTGAAGAACGGACTGAATAGCTGCGCCTGGGTGTCCGCGTCCATGCCCACGCCGGTGTCGCGGACCAGGATCCGCACCTGCTCGCTGCCGTCGGCGCCGATCGCCGGCGCCGCGGAAATGGCCAGGGTGCCGCCATTGGGCATCGCCTGGATCGCGTTCAGGCCGAGATTGAGCAGGCATTGCTGCAGTTCGGTGTAGTTGGCCTCGATCGACAGCTCGGCGTCGGCCACCTCCACCTGCAGCCCGACCCGCTCCGGCAGGCTGCTCTTGAGCAGCATCTGCACCGCCTGGAACAGGCCGGCGATGGACACCCGCTCGCTGGGCGTGCGCGAGCCGCGCACGAACGACAGCATCGACTCGGCCATCTCATGGCCGCGCCGGCCGCACTCGGCGATGACCTCGGCCAGGTGCCGCAGCTGCGGATCGTCGCTGCGCCCGATCATCAGCTCCGGCACGATCAGCAGCGGCTGCAGGATGTTGCGCAGGTCGTGGCTGAGGCCGGCGGCCAGCAGCGCCAGGCTCTCCAGCCGCTGCGCGCGCATCAGCTCGCCCTCCACCCGCTGCCGCTCGCGCTCGCTGCGCGCCTCGCGGATCGCGCGTGCCACCGCCGACGGCAGCCGCGTCGGGTTGTGCTTGATGATGTAGTCGTTGGCGCCGTCGCGCAGCGCCTGCACCGCGGTCTCCTCGCCGATGGTGCCGGAGACGAAGATGAAGGGCACCGACGTGCTGTGCTCGCGCAGCACGCGCAGCGCCTGGTGCCCGGAGAACTCCGGCATGCTCAGGTCCGACAACACGATGTCCGGGGCGAACTCGCGCAGCGCCGCGCGCAGCGCGGACTCGCCTTCCACACGGCGGAAGGTCGCCTCCAGGCCGGCATCCAGCAGCTGGTCGGACAGCAGCTCGGCGTCCTCCGGGGAATCCTCGACCATCAGGATCCGGAGCAGTCCGAGCTTGGTGCCGGTCATGGGCATGCGCGCCTACTCTTTGTCCGGCGCCTGGTTGATCAGCGCCCAGAACGTGCCCAGCGTCTTCACCGCGGTGAAGAACTGGTCCACGTCCACCGGCTTGACCACGTAGGCGTTGACGCCCAGGTCCCAGCTGCGCGCCAGGTCGCTTTCCTCGCGCGAGGACGACAGGATCACCACCGGCAGGCGCTTGAGCGATTCGTCGGTGCGTACCAGCTTGAGCACTTCCAGCCCGTCCATGCGCGGCATCTTGATGTCCAGCAGCAGCACCGCCGGCAGGCCGTCCTCGCGGTCGGCGTAGGCGCCGCGGCGCAGCAGGTAGTCCATCGCCTCCACGCCGTCTTCGACATGCACGATGGGATTGGCCAGGCGCGCGTCGCGCAGCGCATCGACCGCCATTTCGGCATCGGCGGGGCTGTCCTCTGCAAGCAGGATGGTGCGGATGGCGGTCATGCGGTCAACTCGTTGGGAGGCGCTTCGAGCGCGGGGAGTAACACGAAATGGAAGGTCGCGCCCTGGTCCGGCGCCGCATCGGCCCAGATATGGCCGCCGTGGCGGGCCAGCACCCGGCGCACGCTGGCCAGGCCGATGCCGGTGCCGGCGTATTCGCTGGCCTTGTGCAGGCGCTGGAACACGCCGAACAGCTTGGCCGCATAGGCCATGTCGAAGCCGGCGCCGTTGTCGCGCACGCTGAAATGGTGGCTGCCGTCGGGCTGCAGCCGGTAGCCGACCTCGATCGCCAGCACTTCGCGCTTGGCGCTGTACTTGACCGCGTTGCCGAGCAGGTTCAGCCACAGCTGGCGCATCATGTTCTCGTCGGCGACCAGGATCGGCAACGGCGCCACGCTCCACTCGATGCGGCGGCCGCTGCCGGCGTGGTCGGACTGGAAGTTGGCATCCAGCACCGAGCGCGTCTCCGCCACCAGCGACTGCATGTCCACCGCCTGCAGGCGCAGCGCGCTGCGGCCCAGGCGCGAATACACCAGCAGGTCGTCGATCAGCGAGGCCATGCGCCGCGCCGAGGTGCCGATCACTTCCAGATAATGGCGGCTCTTCTCGTCGGCGCCGTCGCCGAGGTGGCGGGCCAGCTTGTCGGCGAAGCCGGCGACATGGCGCAGCGGCGCGCGCAGGTCGTGCGAGACCGAATAGCTGAAGGCCTCCAGTTCGCGATTGACCTCCGAGACCTGCTCCACCTTGCCCTCCAGCTGCCGGTTCAGGAGCTGGATGCGCTGCTGCGAGGCCTTGTGCAGGCTGATGTCGCTGACCGTCATCAGCACCACTTCGTCCTCGCTGTCCGGCAGCGGCATGCGCCGCGCGTTCAACAGCATGGTGCGGCCGACGCCGTCGGCGCCGCGCTGCTCGTGTTCGAAGTCCCACAGCTCGCGTCCGCGCAGCAGCACGTCGGCCAGGCGCTGGCGCACGAGGGGGTCCTGCCAGGCGCCGTCGCCGACCTCGGCCAGCATCTTCGGCGCCGGCTCCGGGTCCAGCCCGTACAGTTCGCCGAAGGCGGCGTTGTGCATCAGCATGCGCTGCTCACTGTCGAGCAGCACGATCGGCTCGCGCACCGTCTGCAGCACCGCGGCAGCGCGGGCATTGGCACGCAGCATGTGCCGCTCCGCGTCCAGGCGCCGGCCGGTCTGCCGCTGCAGCAGCCAGATCACCAGGCCCAGCAGCAGCAACTGCACCGCCAGCGACACCCAACTGATCGCCGAGGCCAGCATCCGCCGCTGGTCGGCATCGGCGGTGCGCTCGGCCAGCAGCGCGTCCTCGCGCCGCTGCAGTTCGGCGACCAGGCCGCGGATCGGATTGTCCGCGGTCATCTCCTGGATCAGCGCACGGATCCGCTGCGGGTCGCGGTTGTGGGCGATGCGCGCGGCCAGCAGGCCGCGGCGCTCCAGGGTGCTCTGCAGGCGGCCGATGCGCACCTGCTGGTCGGGGTTGTCGCGGGTCAGCGCGACCAGGCGCGCGATGGTCGGCGCGATCGCGGCGCGCGACGCGCTGAAACGGATGCGCAGGATCGGCGAGTCGACGTCGTGCGCCATCGCCATCGCCGCCGATTCCATGTCGCGCATGTTCGCCTCCAACCTGCTCAGCGTCGCGGTGACCTCCTGGCTGTGGCTGACCCAGTCGGCCGCATGCAGGGTGCTGTCGCTCATCTGCCGCAGCAGCAACGAGGGCAGGATCACGATCAACACCACGGCTAACGCCAGCAGCGGCAAGCGCCAGCGGTCCCAGGCGTCATGTTTGGCGGTGATCTGCATACCTGTTCATGGAAGATGGGAACGGCAGCGACACCGAGAGGCGGGCATTGCCGCCGATCCCTGCCATCGCACGATGCATTATTCAGGCTTTGCGCAACTCCCCAGCGCGCCATCCGAATGCGACTCTATCCTAATGCTCGGGAACAAAGAAACGGGCGACTGTGCGCCGCCCGATGCCGATGCCGATGTGATGCGATCAGGTGCGGCGCGGCGGAGCCTGCACCGTGCGGGCGGCCGCGCCCTGCGTCGCAGCGATCAGCGTCCACGACGACATCCCGGCCCGGACCAGCAGGAAATCGGCATGGCTGCGCAGGCGCGCACGCTCGGCGGCGCCCAGGTCTTCGTCCAGGTGCTGCATCAGCTTGGCGAAGGCCGCCCAGAAACCGGCATCGTCGTGGAAGGTGGCCAGCAGCATGCCCAGCTGCGATTCGAGCTGGCGCAGCGCGAGGGGCAAGCAAGAGGGTCGCAGCGACGTGCCCGCCGAGGAGGTCGAATCCACCGCGCCGACGGACGCGGGGCGTGCGGACGCGGGGCGGGACGCGGCCTGGGAGTAAGCATCCAACATGGCAATTCGCCTGGTAGCCAACGTCGCTTGATGATGCCTGAACGTGCGTCAATGCAATGCGAAGCGCTGCGCCACCACGTGTGGTGGATGCCCGACATGCGTCTGTGTCGGGCAAAAAAAAGCACTCCGGAGAGTGCGTCGTTGCGTGGGGAGGCGGGACGCGCCTCGTCGCGCGCCCCACCTCCACGGATCGCGAGGATCAGTGCTTGGCCGCGCCGGCCACTTTCAGGCCGGACGCGTCGACCTTCTTGACCCCGTCGATCATCTTGGCGACCGCGATGGCCTTGTCGTGCTGCGCCTTGCTCTCGACCGCACCGGACAGCGTGACCGTGCCGTTGAGCGTCTCGACCTTGATGTCGGTACCGGAGACGTCCTTGGTCGCGAGCAGATCGGCCTTCACCTTGGTGGTGATCCAGGTGTCGGCGACCGGCTCCCTGGACGCGTGCTGCATGCCGTCGGTGTGGACCATGCCGGCATGGTCCTTGTCGGCGGTGCTCGGCGGATCGACGGCCAGCGCCTGGCCGGCGGCCAGGGTCAGACCGAATGCGAGTGCGGTGCCGAGCAGCGTGGGCGACGTGAACTTTTTCATGCTGTCCTCCTCCCTTGAAGGTGTGTGGCGCAGTGTCTGCGCGGCGGCGTACAAGCGATGTGACCGGCAAATCGCGGCGGCGTGAAAGGCGTGCACGCCGCGTGACGGCCTGTGCCGGGATACTGGTCGCCCCCTCGCAGCGCAGCTTCGACGCCATGCCCCAGCCCTTCCATCTCGCCCTGCTCGGCTACGGTTTCGTCGGCCGCGTATTCCATGCGCCGCTGATCGCGCACACGCCAGGCCTGCGCCTGCACAGCATCGTGTCCAGCCGCCACGACGAAGCCGCTGCGGCCTATCCGCAGGCGCGCATCGTCGCCGACCCGCAGCAGGCCTTCGCCGATCCGCAGATCGATGCGGTGGTGGTGGCCACGCCGAACCAGACCCATGCGCCGCTGGCGCTGGCGGCACTGGCGCAGGGCAAGCACGTGCTGGTGGACAAGCCGTTCACTCTGGACGTGGACGCGGCGCAGCAGATCATCGCCCAGGCGCAGCGCGCCGGGCGCATCGTCAGCGTGTTCCAGAACCGGCGCTGGGACGGCGACTTCCTGACCCTGCGCACGCTGCTCGACGCGAACAGGCTGGGCGCGATCGCCGAATTCCACTCGCACTTCGATCGCCATCGTCCGCAGGTCGGCGACCGCTGGCGCGAGCATGCGCTGCCCGGCTCCGGACTGTGGTTCGACCTGGGGCCACACCTGCTCGACCAGACCCTGCAATTGTTCGGCCCGCCGGAGGCGATCCAGGTCGATCTGGCGCAGCAGCGCCACGGCGCACAGGCGACCGATTATTTCCATGCCGTGCTGCGCTACCCGCGGCTGCGCGCGGTACTGCATGCCGGCTCGCTGGTGGCGGCGAAGGGGCTGCGCTTCGCCGTGCATGGCGAGCGCGGCAGCTATCTCAAGCATGGCCTGGACACGCAGGAGGCGCAGTTGCGCGCCGGGCTCACCCCGGCCGCGCCGCAGTGGGGTGAGGATCCGCTTGCCGGCGAGCTGACCCTGCTCGGCGCCGACGGCAATGCCGCCACGCATGCGCTGCCGACGCAGCGCGGCGACTATCGGCACTGCTATGCCGGCTTTCGCGAGGCGATGGCCGGGCGCGCGCCCGCGCCGGTGGATGCGGCGCAGGCGCTGGCGGTGATGCGGCTGCTCGAACTCGGCCAGCGCAGCGCCGCCGAAGGCCGCACGCTGGCGCTGGACTGACGCGCCGCGGCCTAGGGCGCGTCCTCAATCCCCAAGCAGATCGCGCCGCTCTTGTGCGTGCACGAGGCAAGCAAGAGCGAGAAGGCGTGGAGGATGGTTCCGCCCGGGCGATGACGTAGCGCCGAGGGCGCACAAGAGCGGCCCCGCGGGAATCGAGGACACGCCCTACCCGGCCGCAGTCGCGGACGGCGGCACGGCCGGCGTTTCGTGCTTGATCGCGTGCCCGCCGAACTGGTTGCGCATCGCCGACAACAGCTTGTCGGTGAACGAATCGTCGTCGCGCGAGCGCAGCCGTTCCAGCAGCGACAAGGTGATCACCGGCGCGGCGACGTTGAGGTCGATCGCCTCGGCCACGGTCCAGCGGCCCTCACCGGAATCCTCCACGTACGGCGCGATGCCGGACAGGCCCGGGTTGCTGCCCAGCGCATCGGAGCACAGGTCCAGCAGCCACGAGCGCACCACGCTGCCCTGGCGCCAGACCTCGGCGATCTGGTGCAGGTCCAGCTCGAACTCCTGCTTGCGCGCCATCAGCGCGAAGCCTTCGGCATAGGCCTGCATCATGCCGTACTCGATGCCGTTGTGGACCATCTTGGTGAAGTGGCCGGCGCCGCTGGGACCGACCCGGCCCCAGCCGGCGTCGGCGGCCGGCGCCAGGGTCGCGAACAGCGGATCGAGCCGCTGCACCGCCGCGGCGTCGCCGCCGATCATCAGGCTATAACCCTCCTTCAGGCCCCATACGCCGCCGCTGGTACCGCAATCGACGTAGGCGATGCCGTGCGCGGCCAGTTCGCCGGCGCGGCGCATCGAATCCTTGTAGTACGAATTGCCGCCGTCCACGACCACGTCGCCTTCGCCCAACAGCGGCAGCAGCGCGGCCAGGGTGTCGTCGACGATCTTGCCGGCCGGCACCATCAGCCACACCGCACGCGGCGCCGGCAGCGCCGCGACCAGCGCGGCCATCGCCTCCACCGTCTCCACGCCGCGCTGCTGCGCCGCGCTGCGCGCCGCCGCGCCCAGGTCGAAACCGACCACGCGGTGGCCACCACGCACCAGCCGCTCGGCCATGTTCGCGCCCATCCGGCCCAAGCCTACAAGTCCCAGTTCCATGCGTCTGTCCTAGCTCGAAGAGAGGACCGTTAGGGTCGCACGAAGCGTTGCGCCGCGGCTGACGCGCAGCTAAGGCGATTGCGCCTGCGCCGCCTGCGCGCAATCCTGCAACTGCTGGTCGCGCCAGCGCCGGTACAGCGTGGTATGCAGGTTGTGCAGGGTCAGGTCGATCGCGAACGGCGTGCGCGGATTGCGGTCCAGCAGGCGCGCCACGTGATAGCCGATCGGTTGGCGGCCCATGGGGTGCACGTACACCTCGAAGCCGCGGTAGAAGGGATCGTCGAGCAACGCATCGAGCTGCGCCAGGACACTGCGTTGCGCCGGCGATAGCGTCGCGCGCAGCACGGGATCGCGCTCGAACAGCAGTTTCTCGAAGCGCTTGCGGCCGGGTCCGCGCAACGCCTGCGCCAGTTCCCAGATGCGCCGGTTGCTGGCGTCGTAGTAGGCGAAGCCGCCATGCGTGCGCAACGCCGCCGCCTCGGCGCCGACCGCCACGACCACGAAGTTCTCCGCCTGGTTGTTGATGTCGTCCAGGTAGCGGCGCTCGAACACGTGGGCGATGAAGCCGGGCGCGCCGAGGAAGGCGGCGCCGCCCAGTTGCGACGTCTTGGCCGCCTTGCCGTCGGCGAAGAATTCGCCGGCATGCGCGCCGAGCAGGATGCTGTCGGTGTCGTGCAGGGTGAGGAAGGTGCCGATCGACAATTCCCCGGCGCTGAACGCGCGATCGAAGCCGGCAGCGCCGTATAGCTCGCGCTGCGTGGCCAGCTGCGCGATCTGCCGGCCGACGCCGCATTCGGAGCGCACGCGGCCGCTGTAGAAGGCCTCGATCGCGCGCGCATTGCCCTGCAGCGGACGGTAGCCGCGGCCGAAGCTGCGGAAGCGCTGCCAGCCCTGCCGGCGCGCGCCGCCCGGGCCGAATCCGATCCAGCCCAGCTGCAGCGCACTGAACCGGTAGCCGGGGTTGCCCTGCAACTGCGTCACCGCACGCTGGGTGGCCGCGCCGAGCAGCAGGAAATAGCCGCAGTGCGTGGCCGGCGCCTGCAGCAGCGCGCGCAGCGCGTCGCGCCGTTGCGCCTGGTCCCATTGCGCCGGCAACGCCGCCTGCAGGTCGCCGTGCGCCTGCGCATCGGCCAGCGAGCTGCGTGCGCAGGGTGCGCCAGGCAGCAGCCGCGGCTGCGCGGCAGGCGTGCTGTCGATGCGCCAGCCGAGCTGGCGCAGCAGCGCGGCCAGGCAGTCGGCGCTGGCCTGGTCGGCCGCTTGCGGCGGCGCCGCGAGCGCAGCGCCCGTGGCCAACGCCAGCGCCAGCAGCAAGCGCGCGGCAACACGGCGACGGCGCAGCGGTTGCTGGAGCGCAGTGGGGGCAGTCATGGCGCGAGCATGGCAGAGGCGGAAGAGGACAGACCCAGGATGGATGGATGGCTGCGCTGCGGGACGCGCACGCGGAGGCGGAGGCGCAGCGTGACGCGCGCGTGGTGCACGCGCCGCGAAGCCGTGCGCCGCCGCGGCGATGCGCATGGCGGCCATCGGCAGGCGCATTCACTCGGCCGCAATGCCGGCCAACCCTACACTGCCGCTCCCCGCTCGCGGAACCAGCGTCATGCATGTGCTCGTCACCGGCGGCACCGGATTCATCGGCCGCGCCCTCTGCCCCGCCCTGCTCCAGGCCGGACACCAGGTCAGCGTGCTCACCCGCGACGCGGCGCGCGCGGCACGTGCGTTGCCGGGCGTGCAGGCGCTCGAAGACCTGCAGGGCGCGGCACCGGCACACGCGGCGATCAATCTGGCCGGCGAACCGTTGAGCGCGGGTCGCTGGAACGAGACCCGCAAGCGTCGCTTCCGCACCTCGCGCATCGGCAGCACCCGTGCGCTGCTCGACTGGATCGCGCAACTGGACCCGGCGCAGCGTCCCGCGTGCCTGCTCTCCGGCTCGGCGATCGGCTGTTACGGCGACCGCGGCAACGACCTGCTCGACGAGCGCAGCGCGGCCGGTGCGGATTTTGCCGCGCAGCTGTGCCGCGACTGGGAGGCCGAGGCGCTGCGTGCGCAGGCGCTGGGCGTACGCACCAGCCTGGTGCGCACCGGCGTGGTGCTCGGCGGCGACGGCGGCGCGCTGGCGCGGATGCTGGTGCCGTTCCGGCTCGGCCTGGGCGGGCGCATGGGCGACGGCCGGCAATGGATGAGCTGGATCCACCGCGACGATCATGTCGGCCTGTTGCTGTGGCTGCTGCAGCACGGCGGCGACGGCGCCTACAACGCCACCGCACCGACCCCGGTGACCAACGCCGATTTCGCCCAGCAACTGGGCCAGGCGCTGCACCGGCCGGCGCTGCTGCCGGCGCCGGCCGCGGCGCTGCGCCTGGCCTTCGGCGAGATGGCCGACCTGCTGCTCGGCAGCCAGCGGGTGCTGCCGACGCGTGCGCAGCAGGAAGGCTACGTGTTCCGCTATCCGGAGCTGGGCGCAGCGCTGCACGCCGTGGTCGGCGGCTAACGCATCATTTGCTGGCGACCTGCAACGTGTGTGAGCGACTTCAGTCGCGACGGGCATTCCCGATAAAGTCCCGTCGCGACTGAAGTCGTTCCCACAAAAAGCGCCATAGCCTGAAAGAAGCACCATTGCCTGGTGGTCCTCAGCGAGCCACGCGCGGCCTGCGCTGCATCATCCCGAGTGGCGGTACACACATTACTCAGGCCGCAGCAAGCAACACAAAACGCCCCGGCGGATGCTGTCCGCCGGGGCGTTCTGTGTTTCGAGCGCTGCGCCGCGATGGCCTATCGCGGCGGCGACTCAATAGCGCTTGCAGACAGTCTCGACCACGCGGTTGCCGTTGGCCTGCTGGCGCTGGCCCTGGATGTAGCGCCCGGTGGCGCCGCCAGCGACCGCGCCGCCGACCGTGGCCAGTTTCTTGCCGTCGCCCTTGCCGATCTGGTTGCCGAGCAGGCCGCCGATCGCCGCGCCGGCCACGGTGCCGCCGATGCGGTCGGGGTCGGTGTTGTTCTTCTGCACCGCGACCTTCTTGCAGTGCACGCGGGTGCCGTCGTTGAAGCGGCGTCCGGCGTCTTCCGGCCCGTATTGGCGCCGCGCCTGCGCCAGCGGCGCGGCGGCCGTGGCGATCGCGAGGATGCTGAGACACACGGCGGATTTGAAAGTGTTCATGCTGGTTGCTCCTGGGTGGCGGAGCCGATGCCTGCTGCAGGCATCGCACTCTCGACAGGGTTCACCTTTGCACCGCGATTGCAAATGAATCGTGAAGCGAAACTCCCTCTATTCAGTTTCGGCAGGCGCGGACGAACGCAGGCCTCAGCGCGGTGTGGTGCCGTCGCTGACGGCGGGCGCGACGGCAGCCGCAGGCATCGCATCGGCGGCGGGTGCCGGTGCCGGTGCTGCTGCTGGTTCTGCTGCTGGTTCTGCTGGTGCTGGTGCTGCTGGTGCCGGTGCCGGCACCGCAGCGGCAGGCTCGGGCTTGGGCGGCGGCGGCGGCTCGGGCGCGGCCGGCTTGGCCTTGGGCAGGTATTGCGCCATGAGTTCGAAGAAGCGCTTGTAGAAATCGCCGTCCTGCACGGTGCTGCTGGCCACGCGCACCAGCGAGTCGTCGCTGCTGCCGACCGGCAGCGACACCGAGCCGAGCACGCCAACGCCGACGCTGGCCGAGGTGGCGCTCTTCTTCAGCGCATAGCGGTCCTGCAGCGCGCTGACGAACACCCAGGATTCGTCCTGGCCGTGCGCCACGCACGATACGCGCAGTTCCAGCTGCTCGTGCGACTCCTGGTTGGGCTGGAAGTTCTTGGTGCCTTCGACCGCATCGGCGGTGGCCTTGGCCACCACGTAGCCCTGGCTCAGCAGCGCGCGCCGCGCCGATTCGCAGGCCTGGCCCGGCTGTACCGGATAGCTGCGCGAATAGGTGTTATCGGAATTGAAGGTCTCCTTCACCAGGTTGTCCTGCTTGCGGGCGAAGCAGCCGCTCAGGCCGATCGCGACCAGCACGAGCGCGGGAAAGGCGAGGACGTTGGCAGAAGCGGACATGGCCATGGACCGGAAGGAAGGAACCGGCCAAGGATAGCCGCAAGCGCGTCGAGACGGCCTTGATGCCGCCGCCAGCGCTCATCCCGCGGTTAGCGAGTCCGCTGCCGGTCGCAGCGACAGGCCCAGCCGCAGCAAGCCGCTGCCGCGGTCGCAGCGCTCGGCGCGTTGGTAGTGGCAGGCGTCGAACAGGGCTAGCGTTGGCGATCGCCGCGCCGTCGCGGAAGCGCATGATCGCATCGTTGCCGGCCTGCTGCGGCGGCTGCCGCGACAGCGCCAGCCAGGACAGCCGGAAGCGCTGCAAGGCGTGCAGCAGCGCATCGCCGCGACCGCGGGCGGAACCGGCGCCGTTGCTGTACAGAGCACGCGCTGCTCGACCCGCAGCCCGTCGCATTCGGCCTCGCCCAGCGTCTCCAGCAGTTGCAGGAACCAGGCTTCCTCGTCGCTCATCCAGCCCCGACTGCGACGGCGGTAGCGCGGACAGCGGCGCCAGGCCCTGGCGCAGCATCGCGAAATGGTCCGGCGGCGACGGCGGCAGGCTGGCCACGGCGGTGCCGCCGGCGTGCGGGCGCAGCGTCTCCGAACAGAAGCGGCAACGCGCGAACACGGCCGCAGCGACGCATCCGGGGTGAAGGTCGCCGGCTGCGCGACGCGGTAGTCGCGGCGGCCTGAACGCCATGCTGGCGCCCATGCCGACACCTACAGACGCGCGGCGTTCGCGCGCTCGCGCACCTGCGCCAGGCTCCAGTCGTGCAGCAGGCGGCCGTTTTCCCATACCGTGACCATCGCGTCGTCGTAGCCGGCAGGCCGCGCGAGTGCGTCCAGCGACGCGGCCGCGGCCGGCACCGGCTCGGTGCGGTAGCCGCCGTACTCGCGATGGCGCAGCAGGCTCATGCGGCCGCGCTTGCTGAGCTTGCCCTTGTCGGTGACCGGGTCCTTGTAGACGTCGATCCAGGCGCCGTCCACGCGCGCGGCCGAGCACTTCAGCGCGAACTTCTGGGTGTCGCGGTCCAGCCGCTGCAGCAGCGCACCGCCCATGCCGAAGGCGACGTTGTCGGTGGCGTAGCCGGCGCTGGTGACGCGTTCCAGGATCGCGCGGATGCTGGTCGGGTTGACCCCGTCGCCCTGGATCACGCGCACGTGGTTGAGCACCTTGTAGCCCTTGCCGTTGACGCTGTGGCCGAAGGCCTCGTCGAGCAGTTCCAGGCACTGGTGCACCACCGCGACCGGGTCGCCGGAATCGGGGCGGATCACCACCGTGGCGCCGGAGGCGATCACCTCCTCGCGCAGGGTGCTGCCCCAGTGCTCGCGGATCGCGTGGAAGATGTCGTAGCTGTCGGACACCACCGCGACGATGCCGCCGGGCTTGCCGAACTGCCTGAGCATGTTGCGGTACGCATCCACTTCGCGCTCGCGGCCCCAACTGGTGATGGTGCTGTGCTCGGCGGCGGGAATCGAGTAGCCGGCCATCGGCTCGTGGTAGTGGGCGCGCGCCAGCAACAGCCCGGACACGGTATCGGTGCCGAGGAAGTTGACCAGGTGCGCGGCGCCGCCGATCGCCGCCGACTCCAGGCTGGACACGCCGCGCGCGCCGAAGTCGTGCAGCTTGAACGGCAGCTGCCCTTCCGGATCGTCGCTGGTGCGCTCCAGGAACTGGCGCAGGGTCTGCTTGGCGTGCCAGCTGACCGTGGCCACGGTGACCGGATACCAGATGCGCAGCAGCAGCGTTTCCAGGTACGACGGCACCCAGTAGGCCTGCGCGTCGGTGGACTCGATGGTCATCAGCGCGTTGTGCGTGGGCACCACGCTGCCCTCGGGCACGGCGCGGATGCGGATCGGCAGCTGCCCGCCGAGGCGATCGACGATGTCGCGCCAGCCGGCCTCGTTGAACGGCTCGCCGTGCGCGGCGAACAGCTCGCGCGCCGCGTCGATGTCGGCGTGGGTGACGGCGCGGCCCAGCGCCTCCTTGAGGATCGACTGCAGGCCGAAGAACACGGTGCGGTCGTACACGCCGCCGCGCGATTCCACGTAGAAGAACGTGGCATCGGTGCCGGCCGGATATTGCAGCCAGTGGCTGGCCTTGTAGCTGTCGGTGTTGAGCAGCAGGTTGTCCAGGCATTGCATGACGGGAAGCTCCTTCGCGTCGGGGAAAGCCGGCGGTCTGTCCGCTGGCCGGGGCAGGCCGCGGTCAACCGCGGTCCAGGAAGAATTCGAGCAGATGCAGGGCGCAAACGCTATGCCGATGCGCGAGTGGGTCACGTGCGTGCGCGCAGCCGCCGCTGTCGCCGGGCGTAGACGCCCTGCGCTGCAGCGCGCGCTGCACGCGCGAACGCGCTAGCCTCGCGCTCGCCCCGGCCAGCCCCGCAGGTATCCAGGCATCGCTTACGAGCACTCCACCATCGCGGGGAAGAACCTATGAACGGATCGAGCAAACGCATCTGCGCGTGGCTGACGCTGTTGCTGCCGACCTGCCTGTGCGCGCCGGCGGCGGCGCAGAATTTCGCCAAGGGCGCGGACGTGAGCTGGATCGACCAGCAGGAGAACAGCGGCCGCGTATTCCGCAATGCTGCGGGCGCGAACGCCGACTTCTTTGCGTTGCTGAAGGGCACCGGCGTCGACGCGATCCGCTTGCCGGTCTGGGTCAACCCCAAGGACGGCTGGTGCGGCGGCGCCGACGTGCTCAGCATGGCCAAGCGCGCCAAGGCGCAGGGCATGCGCATCATGCTCGACGTCCACTACAGCGACGGCTGGGCCGATCCCGGACGGCAGACCAAGCCCGCGGCATGGAACGGCGATACGTTCTCCAAGCTGGTCAGCGACGTCTACGCGCACACCAGCGGCATCCTTTCGTACCTGAAATCCAACGGCATCGGCGTCAGTTGGGTCCAGGTCGGCAACGAGATCAACGGCGGCATGCTGTGGCCGGACGGCAAGACCCCCAACTTCGGCAATCTCGCGCAGCTGATCGACAGCGGCTACAACGCCAGCAAGGCGGTCTATCCCGACGCCAAGGTGGTCGTGCATCTGGCCAACGGCTACGACAACGCCACCTTCCGCTGGTTCTTCGACAGGCTCAAGTCCGCCGGCGGCAAATGGGACGCGGTCGGCATGTCGTATTACCCCTCGAGCAGCGGCTGGCAAAGCGCCAATACCCAGATCGCCAGCAACATGCGCGACATGGTGGCGCGCTACGGCACGGACGTGATCGTCGGCGAAGTGGGCATGGATTGGCAGCAGGACGCGGCCACGCGGTCGATGCTGGCCGACCTGGTCGCCAAGACCCGCGCGGTCGGCGCGCACGGGCTGGGCGTGTTCTATTGGGAACCCGATGCCTATCCGGGCTGGCAGGGATATACGAGGGGTGCGGTGAACAGCAACGGGCAGCTCACCCAGGCGCTGTCGGCGTTCCAGTAGCGCGCGCGTTGCCGGCCGCGCCGATGCGCGGCGGGCCTGCCTGCCGCCGGCTGCGCACGCCGCTGCCTGTGCGCTGGCAGCGCATTGGCGATGCGGCCGGCGACTGGCGGCCGGTCGCATCCGCATGCCAGCATCGGCGCGATCTCTCGCCACCGGCCAGGCCGGGCAATTCCGTCTGCCAGAGTTGCGCCAGGCGCAGCTGCGGCGCGCGCGCCAGCGGATGCGTGGCAGCCGCTACCGGCAGCGATGAGCGCATGCGATGGCGCGCAGCCAGGCGAACGCCCAACGAAAAACGCGCCACCGCTGGACGATGGCGCGTTCGGTTTTCGCGCGGCGGTGGAGCGTGCGCTCAGTCGGCCCAGCGCCCCGGGCCGGTGGACTGCGGCAGCACCTGCACCGACAGCGGGCGGTCCTTCTCCAGCAGGTTCAACGCGTCGGCCAGGATCGCCGCCGACTCGCGCAGCAGCGGGTCCGGGCGCTTGTCGACCAGCTTCTCGCGCGCGGCGTCCTTGACGATGTCGCGCTCGTTGCCGGTCAGGCCGTCGTCGCTGCTGTCGTCGGCGAGCGGGTCCAGCGGCAGGCCGAGCTGCTTGCGCGTCTCCTGGCGCTGCTTGCGCTGCACGTCCTGCTTCTCGCGCTCGGCGCGGCGCTCGGCCTCGTTGAGCACCACGTACTTCTTCGCCGCCTCGGTGCGGAACTGCTGCACGTCCTCTTCCCACCACTGGAATTCCTTGTCGCTGGCGATGCGGCTGGCATGCAGCGTCTCCAGCTTCGGCAGCAGCGGCGCGAAGTTGCCGTACTGGGTGTGCGGCACCGCGGCGATGCGGGTCCACGGCAACGCGTTGGGGTAAGTGCTTTCGCCGAACTCGGTGGCATCGACGCTGGCCGGGAACGCGATGTCCGGCACCACGCCCTTGTGCTGGGTGCTGCTGCCGCTGACCCGGAAGAACTGGGCGATGGTCAGCTTGACCTGGCCGAAGCGGTCGGTCTCGTTGGCCGGCCAGCGGTCCAGGTCGACGATGTTCTGCACCGTGCCCTTGCCGAAACTGGTCTCGCCGATGATCAGGCCGCGGCCGTAGTCCTGGATGGCGCCGGCGAAGATCTCCGAGGCCGAAGCCGAGCCGCGGTTGATCAGCACCGCCAGCGGGCCGTCCCAGGCCACGGCCGGGTTGTCGTCGCTGTTGACGGTGACGCGGCCGCCGGATTCGCGCACCTGCACCACCGGACCCTGCTCGATGAACAGGCCGGTCAGTTCGATCGCCTCGTCCAGCGAGCCGCCGCCGTTGTTGCGCAGGTCCAGCACCACGCCGTCGACCTTGTCGGTCTTGAAGCCGGCCAGCAGCT
Source organism: Xanthomonas hyacinthi (assembly GCF_009769165.1). Taxonomy (NCBI): domain Bacteria; kingdom Pseudomonadati; phylum Pseudomonadota; class Gammaproteobacteria; order Lysobacterales; family Lysobacteraceae; genus Xanthomonas; species Xanthomonas hyacinthi. Next base: position 2,755,294 of record NZ_CP043476.1, on the reverse strand, counting down.
TGGCCACGTCGCGGGTCGCCGAGGCGTAGTCGCTGGCGTTGCGGCGGCGGCCCTCGAAGTCCTGGTAGAAGGCCGGCAGCTTGATCACGCCGACGCGCCGCGCCGGCTCGCCGTCCTTCGCCGGCAGGCTGATGGCCTCGCCCTTGGCGGCCTGCTCGGCCAGGCGCACCTTCTGCCGGGTCAGCAGCAACTGGCGGTGCTTGCCGTCCACGCCGGCCTCGGCCGGGATGTACTCCAGGCGCACCTGGGTGTCCTTGTCGCCGCGGATCTTGGCCACCACGTCGTCGATGCGCCAGCCGATCACGTCCTCGACCTGGCCGGACTTGCCCTGGCCGACACCGACAATGCGGTCGCCCGGCTTCAGCGTGCCGTCCACCGCGGCCGGGCCGCCCGGGATGACCTCGCGGATCACCACCATGTCGTCCTGCTTCTGCAGCTGCGCGCCGATGCCTTCCAGCGACAGCGACATCTGCTGGTTGAAGTTCTCGGCGGTGCGCGGGGTGAAGTAGTCGGTATGCGGATCGACGGTGTTGGTGTAGGCGTTCATGAAGAACTGGAACACGTCCTCGCTCTTCAGTTCCTTCACCGAATCGGCGAGGCTGGCATAGCGCTTGTCCAGGGTCTTGCGGATGTCCTCGGGCTTCTTGCCGGCCAGCTTGAGCCGCAGCCAGTCGTTCATCACCGACTTGCGCCACAGCTCGTCCAGCTCCTGATTGTCCTTGGGCCACGGCACGTCCTTGCGGTCGTACTCGAACTTCTCGTTACCCTCGAAGCTGAAATCCTGCTTCAGCAGCTTGCGCGCGTAGCCGATGCGCTCGTCCACGCGCTGCCGGTACACGGCGAACACCTGGAACGCCGGCTCCAGCTGGCCGGAGGCGATATTGGCGCCGAGGTTGGCCTGGAATGGGGCGAACCTGTCGACATCGGCCTGGGTGAAGAACTGCTTGCTGCCGTCCAGCGTCTCCAGGTACTTCTTGAAGACTTCCTTCGACGTCGCCTCGTCCAGCGCGCGCGGCCGGTAGGCGTAGCGGCTGTCGGACAGCAGCCCGTACACCAGCTTGGCGGTGGTGGACTGGTCGGCAGTCGAGGCCGCCGGCAGCGCAGGCGCGTCGGTGCGCGCGAACAGCGCCAGCGGCGCGGTCAGCGCGAACGCCAGCAGGAAGACGGAAGCTTTGAATTTCATCTAGGGACTCTCGGCACCAGGCCGTCAGGGGGCTGCAGAACGTGTGAGACAACACGACAGTGCCGCAAGTTGCAGGCACTGTCGCCTGTTCCTGAACCAGACTAGCCGCGGCCCGGTAGCGAAATGTGAATGGCGCCGATGCAGGCGCTGCGGGCGGGCGCAGAGGCCGCCGCGGCGGGCACGCGGCAGGCCTCCGGCAGGCGCCGGACGCTGCGCTCGAACGCGGAATCGATGCCGCTGCGCCCGCTCAGGCAGCGACGCCGGCGCCGGCGGCCTGGCGGTCGGCGTGGTAGGACGAACGCACCATCGGCCCGGAGGCGACGTGGCTGAAGCCCAGCGCCTTGCCGTACTCCTCCAGCGCCTTGTATTCCTCCGGCGTCCAGTAGCGCATCACCGGGTGGTGGTGCGCGGTGGGTTGCAGGTACTGGCCGATGGTGACCATGTCCACGGCGTGCGCGCGCAGGTCGCGCAGCGTGGCCTGCACCTGCTCCAGGGTCTCGCCCAGGCCGAGCATGATCCCGGACTTGGTGGCGATGGACGGGTGCTGCGCCTTGAACTTCTGCAGCAGGGTCAGCGACCACTGGTAGTCGGCGCCGGGACGCACGTTCGGGTACAGCTCCGGCACCGTCTCGATGTTGTGGTTGAACACGTCCGGCGGATTGGTCGCCAGGATCTCCAGCGCGCGGTCCATGCGGCCCTTGCCGCGGAAGTCCGGGGTCAGGATCTCGATGCGGGTGGCCGGCGCGGCGGCGCGGATCGCGCCGATGCAGTCGGCGAAGTGCTGGGCACCGCCGTCGCGCAGGTCGTCGCGGTCGACGCTGGTCACCACCACGTAGCGCAGGCCCATGTCGGCCACGGTCTGCGCCAGGCTGGCCGGCTCGCCGGCATCCGGCGGCTTGGGCCGGCCGTGGGCGACGTCGCAGAACGAGCAGCGGCGGGTGCAGACCTCGCCGAGGATCATGAAGGTGGCGGTGCCGTGGCTGAAGCACTCGTGGATGTTCGGGCAACTGGCTTCCTCGCAGACCGTGACCAGGCGGTTCTCGCGCAGCTTGGCCTTGAGGGTCTGCACCGCGTTGCCGGACGGGATCCGCACCCGGATCCACGACGGCTTGCGTAGCACCGGCGCGTCGGCGAACTGCACCGGCGAGCGGTTGATCTTGTCCCCGCCCAGCTGCTTGACGCCGGCCTGCAGCGGCACGGGCGCGCTGTCGTCGGAAAGGACCTGCAAGGGGATGCTGCGTGCGCTGGGCTGGGTCATGGCGTCGTCGGCGGGCAGGCGGTCAGGCCGCGTGCGTGAGCGTGAGGTCGGGCAAGGCGTCGAGCGGCTGCAGGGTCAGCCCGAACTGGCGCGCCAGTTGGGCCAGCAGCACCGGTGTGACGGCCTGCATGCCGGAGGGACCGCCCAAGTCTAGCACCGAGGTCACCTGCAGGCCCTGGTAGCCGCAGGGGTTGATGCGGTGGAACGGCTCCAGATCCATCGCCACGTTGAACGACAGGCCGTGGAAGGTGCAGCCGCGGCGCACGCGGATGCCGAGCGCGGCGACCTTGGCCGCACCGACGTAGACCCCGGGCGCGCCGTCGCGGCGCTGGCCGAGGATGTTCCATTCGTCCAGCGTGTCGATGATGGCCTGCTCGATCCGGCACACGTAGTCGCGCACGCCGATCCTGAGCCGGCGCAGGTCCAGCAGCGGGTACACCACCAGCTGGCCGGGGCCGTGGTAGGTGACCTGGCCGCCGCGGTCCACGTGCAGCACCGGGATGTCGCCCGGTGCCAGCACGTGCTCGGGCTTGCCGGCCTGGCCGAGGGTGAACACCGGCTCGTGCTCGACCACCCACAGCTCGTCGGCGCTGGTTTCCTCGCGCGCATCGGTGAAGCGCTGCATCGCCCGCCACACCGGCGCGTAGGGCTGGCGGCCGAGATCGCGGACCCGGCACGGCGGCAGCGCCGGCGCCAGAACGGTGGTGCCGGCTACAGCGTCCACTTCACTTCCGGATGCTCGCGCAGCGCCAGGTGCGCGGCGTCGTACTGGGCGCGGTCGGCGGCACGGAAGGCGATCCGCACCGACACGTATTTGCCGTTGGACGAATGCTTCCAGCTGATGCGCTCTTCCAGCACGTCCACGCCGGCCTGGGCGAGCAGGCGCGGCAGTTCGGTCTCCAGCCCGGTGTTGGCGGTGCCCATCGCGCTGAGTTCGAAGACGCCGGGGAACTGGAAGCCGTGTTCGGGGTTGTCCGCGGTGATATCCATGGCTGCATTATCGGGCCGGCGCCGGGCAAACCCAAGGCCGCGGCGGGCACCGGCGCGGTTGCCGGCACGGGCGCTACCCGGGACCCGCGGCGGCGCCCGCATCCGCGCCGCGTTGGCAAGCGGTACCAGTGGGACGAACCAGTACGACCATGTGCCTTTCCTGCGGCGGCCGCCACATCCTACTATGCTGGGCCGCCACATCACTCTGCTGAGCTTCGGCATCTTCCGCCACCGGTTTCACGGCAAGCGCGCAGCCGGCACGCTAGCGTCGCCTTATCCTTGCCCCTTCACCCGCACAGGGACGTCGCCCATGCCGTCATCGCGCCTGCCTCTCGCCTTCGCCGTCCTGCTCGCCCTCGCTTCGCTGCCCGCCGCCGCCGCCGATCGGTGCGCCGGCAGCGCACTGCAGGACACGCCGCCCACGGTGAACTTCCGGGTCGACAACGACCTGTTCGGCGGCGCCGGCCAGGACCAGGGCTATACCAACGGCTTCGGCGTGACCCTGGTGTCGCCGAACCTGGTCGACTACACCGACGACCCCTGCCTGCCGCGGCTGGCGCGGGCGGTCAACCGCTATCTGGAACGCCTGCATCCAGGCGAGTTCGAGCAGCAGAACATGGTCTTCAGTTTCGGCCAGGCCATCTTCACCCCGACCGACAAGACCCGCCGCGACCTGATCAAGGACGACCGTCCCTATGCCGGCATCCTGGCGGTGAACTTCGGCTACAACGCGCGCAACCACGACCGCCTGCGCACCACCCAGCTGACCCTGGGCATGGTCGGCCCGTCGGCGCAGGGCAAGCAGGTGCAGGACGCGGTGCACGATCTGCTCGGCGACGACAAGTTCCTGGGCTGGGACAACCAGTTGCACGACGAACCGGTGTTCCGCCTGCTGCACGAGCGCATGCGCCGCTGGCCGGGCGACGCGGCGGTCAACGCCGACGGCTGGGGCTGGGACGCGATCAGCCACTGGGGCGGCGCGCTCGGCACCCTGGACACCTACGCCAACACCGGCGCCGAGCTGCGCTTCGGCTGGAAGCTGCCGGACGATTTCGGCAGCTCGCCGCTGCGCCCGGCCGGCGAGAACACCGCCCCGCCGCGCTACGGCCTGGGCCGCGGCTGGTCGGCGCATCTGTTCCTGACCAGCGACGCGCGCTGGGTGCTGCGCGACATCACCCTGGACGGCAACACCTTCCGCGACAGCCACAGCGTCAAGAAGCGCCCCTTCGTCGGCGAGGCCGGTTTCGGCTTGGCGGTGATGCGCGGCAAGTGGAAGTTCGCGCTGGCGCGCTACTGGAGTACCCGAGAATTCGACCTGCAGAAGCAGACCCCGGTGTTCGGCAGCTTCACGATCAGCCGGCGGCTGTGACACAGCACCGGAAAGGCGGAGGCGGCCTGCGGATTCGGCGCGGCCTCTTGTGATCCAAGGCCTCTTGTGATCCAGGCACGGCTCAACCCATGACCGGCGCACCCCTGCCGCCGGGACCTTCCTGCTGCCGCTGCTGCGCCTCCAGCGCCAGCTGCTGCGCGCGCTGCTGATTGAGCGCCTGCGTCTGCTGCACCGTGTCCTGCATCGGCGCGGCCGGCTGCGCCACGTCTGTCGAAGTACGGAAGCCGGGCGTCGTCCCAGCTACCCACATGGCGTCCCCGGCCATGAGCACGCGGTCGATCTTGTCCGCATCGGCGATGCCCGCCTGCTTGGCAGCGAGCATTGCCTGCGCGACGTGGTCATCGCCGATATGCACCGGCACGTCCTGGCGGATGCGCGCGAACATCGCCTGATCGGCCGCCGACAGCGCGGCGATGCCCTGTGCCTGCGCGGCCGTGCGCTCGGCCGGCGGCGCCTGGCTGAGCAGATGCGGCGAACGCAGCTGCGCCCACTGGCTGGCGTAATCGTGCATCGCCACCGATTGCGCCCGGCGTGGATCGATCTGCACCGTTTTCGGCGCATCGAAGGCACTGAAGCGCTGCCGTCCTTGCACCTGGCCATCCGGCCCCATCGCCACGTTGGTGATGCGCTGGCCGTCGCGCTCGGCCGCCACCAGCAGCGCGGCGGCCACCTTCTCGCTGTGCGGGCCGGAGGCGATGCCCTGCCCGGCTTCCATGCAGTGCACTTCGCGCAAGCTGTGCTTGAACTCGGCGTGGCCGGGATGGGCCGGGTCGCGCAGGTCCGCCGGCAGCGACGAGACTGCCGGGGCTGCGCGCTGCGGTCCAGGTTCCGGCGCCGTTGCGGGTGACAGCGCCCGCTCGCGTTCGGCCTGCACCTCGGTTCCACGCCCGGAGACTCCAGGCAGACCCGACGCCTGCGGACCGCTGCGCTCCGGCGCCACATGCTGGCGCGCCTTGTGCCCGATGTCCTGGATCCGCGCATCCAGGCTCGGCACCACCGTTTCCGTCATCAAGTGGCGCTCGGTGGCTTCCTTGGTGCTGGACGCGACCTGGCGCAACAACGTGCCGGACGCGGCGATGTTCACCACGTTGGCGGTCGCGAACAGCGGGTTGTACTGCACATTGGCGGCGGTGCCGGCGAAGACCGTCGCATTGACCGCCGCCGCCGACGCCGGGACCTGTGCGGCGACCTGCCGGGTCTGCCGCCCTGCGCCATCGAACGCGCCATCCACCGCCGCGCCAGCCTGCGCAAGCGCAGCATGGCCCCAGCACAGTCGGAACGGGTAGGTAGATCTCGGCACGGAAGCCGGACTTGTCGGGCTTAAGCAAGTCCTTTATCTGTTCATCCGTCAAATCCAGCTGCGGCGCGCACTCGCGCAGCTTGTCCAAGTGTTCGCTAGCACGGATCCAACCCGCATCCGGCCTACCCTCGCCCTTGGCCGCGTCGTACACGTCATCGGCAATGCCCGCCATCTCGCGGTCGTGATAAAGCTGCTGGAGTTGCGTGGCCTGCTGCTGCGCCTGCGGATCGTTGCTGGTACGCAACTGTTCGAGCAAGGCTCGCTGCTGCTGGTATTCGGCAAGATTGGGCATCTGAAAACTCCTTCTCTCAGTGGTTGGTCAAAGCAACGGGATGTCTTTTTCTTCGTAAGGAAAGCCTAGGACTTTACGCATGCTGCGGTAGTTCTCTAGCAACGGAGGACGCTTGTAGCCACGCTCCAGCAGCCACTGCTGGCACTTGCGCTGCCACGTCGGATCATTTGGATTGCCAGGATGCCAGAACACCGCCGAAATGACATATTCATTGGAAAATTCCGCACCATGCTGGAAAAGCCAATAGACCTGCTCGAAACCACCGCGAGCCGCATATTCAAAAACTATTGGCTGATTCCTCGTTTTTCCATTCACATCCGCGCCTCGCTCCACCAGCAGCTTCACGTTCTGCCATTGGTTTTGCGTCAGGAATGCCTGGAGAAGAAGCGTCTCGCCATTGGAGTTGCGCGCATTCGGATCGCCGCCATGATCCAGCAGCAGCTTCAGGTAGATGGGATCTTCCTGCTTGGCCGCCCAGACCATCGCATTGTCCTCGTAGCGCCCCTTGAAACGGGTTGTGTTCTGCGATGGATGCAGCTTGCGTGCATTCGGGTCGGCCCCGTTCTCCAGCATCGCCCGCAACCCCTCGGGGTGTGGGTCATGATCGGCCACATCAGTAGCGGGTAGCCGTCCGTGGAGAAGAGCGCGTCGGGGTTGACGTGTTCCTCCTTCATCAGCCGCCGCACTTGCTTGACATCGCCATGCTCGGCCGCCAGCGCCAGCGCCTGCGCCTTGGGATCCGGGAAGAATCCGGATAAGCCGTACGCGGACTGCTGTGCGGGGGAAGCCAGCGACAATCCATCGCAGCCGGCGCAGGTCAGCAGCAGCAATGACAGCAATAAAGCGCGCAGCAGCTCAGGCACGTTCCATCCTCATGAACGGGAAAGGCGCAGGTACGGGTTCGCCGTACATGGCCCTAGCCTAGAACTTGTCCGCAGGCTGCGCAGACCCTCGGCAGCAGCCATGCCACTCCGTCACGACCCGGCCGCACGCACCATGTCCAGCAGCGGCACGGCATTGCAGACGCGTCGCCCGAATCAGTCTGACGCGGCACCGAGCCTCGACCTCAGGCGCCGGCAGCGGGTGGCTTTGTTGATGAAGACGGGATTGAGGATTGGAAAACCGCACACCCAAAGTCCAAACGCGAATCGCGAATCCCGAATCCCAAAAAAAGCCGGCGTACGCCGGCTTCTCTAAGATCACTCCGCTTCCCACCACATCCAGAAGCTGTCCCACAGGCGCTTGAAGAAGCCGGCCTCGTCGACCGCCTTCAGTGCCACCAGCGGCGCCTGCGCGATCACCTTGCCGTCCAGCGAGACCTTCACCGTGCCGATCGCCTGGCCCTGCTTGATCGGCGCTTCCAGGGTCTTGGGCACGTCGATCGACGGTTTCAGTTCGTTGTAGCGGCCGCGCGGCACGCCGACCAGCAGCGGCTGCGCCACGCCCAGCAGCACGTCCTTCTCGGTGCCCTTCCACACGCGCTGCTGCGCGACCTGCTTGCCCGGCTCGTACAGGCGATGGGTCTCGAAGAAACGGAAGCCCCAGTTCAACAGGGCCAGGCTGTCCTCGGCGCGCTGCTTCTCGGAGCTGTCGCCCATCACCACCGCGATCAGGCGCTGGTCGCCGCGCTGCGCGGAGCTGAGCAGGCAGTAGCCGGCCTCGGAGGTGTGGCCGGTCTTGATGCCGTCCACGCTGGGGTCGCGCCACAGCAGCAGGTTGCGGTTCTGCTGGGTGATGTCGCCGACCCGAAATTGCTTGATCTTGTTGTAGGCGTAGGTTTCCGGATAGTCGCGCACCATCGCCCGGCCCAGCAGCGCCAGGTCGTAGGCGGTGGTGTGGTGGCCTTCGGCGGACAGGCCGTGGGCGTTGACGAAGTGCGAGCCGGTCATGCCGAGCCTGGCCGCGTAGTTGTTCATCAGTGCGGCGAAGGCTTCCTCGCTGCCGGCGGTATGTTCGGCCAGCGCGATCGCCGCGTCGTTGCCGGACTGGATCGCCATGCCCTTTTCCATGTCTTCCAGGCGCGCGGTCTGGTTGACCGGGAAGCCGCTGTAGCTGCCGTCGGTGCCGGCGCCGCCCTCGCGCCAGGCGCGTTCGCTGAGCATGACCTGGTCGTCGCGCTTGATCTTGCCCAGCTTCAGCTCGGCGGCGACCACGTAGGAGGTCATCACCTTGGTGATGCTGGCCGGGGCCACCTGCGCGTGCTCGTTTTCGCCGGCCAGCACCTGGCCGGTGGCGTAGTCCATCAGCACCCAGGACTTGGACACGGCCGGCTTGGGCGCCGGCGGGATCGCCACGGCGGCAGGCGCGGCGGCAGCGGCGGCAGGCGATGCCGGCACCGGGCCGGGGGTCTGCGCGGAAACCAGGCCGACGGCGAAGGTGGCCACGGCGGCGACGGCGAAGCGGAATTTCATCTAAAACGACTCCTGGCGGGCCCGAGGGCCGATGGTAAACGAGGCATTGTAGGGCTAGCCGGCGCCTGCCCAGCCACGATGGCGGCGCAGGCGGAAGTCGGCGTTAAGCCATCGGTGCTTGAGAACGACGCGCCGCTGGCCGCCTCCGCTCCGGCACGCGGCGCCGGCAGCAGGATCGCGTGCGATTGGGTCTGGCGCCCTCAGTCCTTGACGATCTGCGGACGCCCGAAGCCGAGGCCGGCGATGCGGCTGGCCAGCTCGGTGGCGCGGCCATGATCCTCGGCGGCGACCCGCAGCCGCCACAAGGTGCGCCCGCCGGACACGATGTCGCTGACGCTGGCGCCGACGATGCCGGCCGAGGCCAGCTGCAACAACGCGCGGTTGGCGTTCTCGCGGCTGGCGAAGCTGGCCACCTGCAGCAGGATGCCGAGCGGACCGCGCGCCGCGGCGCTGTCGGCAGCGGCGCGGGTGGCCGACGCGACCGGCGCGACCGGCGCGGGTGCAGCAGCCGCGACGGTCGTAGCGGTGGACGCCGGCGCGGCGGTAGCGGTGACGCGTCGCGGCGGTACCGGGGTGGCGGCGACGGTCACAGCGGCCTTGGTCGGTTTGCCGGTGGCCACGCGCACGCCGCGCGATTTCATCCAATCGTCGAAATGGTCGGCGTTGGCCGCGGTGTCGGCATCGGCCAGCACCCGGTAGCGCCAGCGCTCGCCTTCCGGCAGGGCGGCGGCGGCCGCGCTCGCGCTGGCGGCACTGGGCGCGGCGGCGCTGGCCGTGGCGGTGCTGCGCGCCGACACGCTGGCCGCGGCGACGACGGTGGCCGGCTTGGCCGGCAAGGCCTTGACCAGGTTGTCCATGTCGGTGGCGCGGCGTGCCGCGGCGGACTGCGCGGCACTGCCCGCTGCTGCCGCACTGGCCAGCGCGGTGCCGGTGGCGACCTGCTTGCCGGTCCGTCGCGATGCGAGCAGGTTGCCGTTGTCGGCCGGGGTCAGCCCGCGCACCTCGACCCGGCCGGTGCCCTTGCCGGTGATGCCGAGCTTGACCGCCGCCGCATAGCTCAGGTCGATGACCCGGTCGTCGTGGAACGGGCCGCGGTCGTTGACCCGCACCACCACCGATTCGCCGTTGTCCAGGTTGGTGACCAGGGCGAAGCTGGGCAGCGGCAGGGTCTTGTGCGCGGCGGTGAACGCGTACATGTCGTAGACCTCGCGGTTGGAGGTCAGGCGGCCGTGGAACTTGCTGCCGTAGTACGAGGCGGTGCCGCGTTCGACGTAGCTGTGCGGGTCGTCGATGATCGTGTATTCGCGGCCCAGCACCATGTACGGCGAGCGGTTGCCGACCGCCGAGCGCGGCTCGTTGGTGACCAGCGGCTCGGGGATGCAGGCCACGTTGGGCACGTAGTCCGGGGTGCTGTCGCTGACCCCCGGCGCGTACAGGCCGCCGGCGGTGTAGTTGCCGCGCGTGGACGGGTCTTCCTTGGCCGGTGCGTACGGCGAGGTGGACGGGCAGCCGGTGGCGACATGCGCCGGGCCGCGGCCTTCCACCCGGACCCCCGGCGCTGCGCCGCCGCCGGCGGCCTTCTTCGGGGCGCTGCTGCAGGCGGCCAGCGCCAGCAGGGCGACGACGGGGACGATCCGGAGCAGCGCGTTCGGGTTCATGCCGGGGGTAACTCCTTGCCGGCGATGGCCTGGGACAGTTGGTACACGGCCATCGCGTACATCTTGGAAATGTTGTAACGGGTGATCGCGTAGTAGTTCTGGAAGCCCAGCCAGTACTGCTTGCCGGCGCTGCCGTCGAGCGCGATCGGGGTGGCGCTGGCGCCGGCCGGGACCGGTGCGGCCGGCTGGTAGCCGCGCGCGGCCAGGTCGGCCAGCGTGTAGCTCGGGGTCCAGTCGCTCGGATTGAATTCCTCGGCGCCGGGACGCAGCGTGGCCGGCACCGCGACCACGCCGTCGCGCACCCAGCCGCCCTTCTTGACGAAGTAGTTGGCGATCGAGGAGAACATGTCGTCGTAGTCGGTGAACAGGTTGCGCCTGCCGTCGCCATCGCCGTCCACCGCGAACTGGCGGTAGCTGGACGGCATGAACTGGCCCAGGCCCATCGCGCCGGCGTAGCTGCCGATCAGGCTGGCGATGTCCAGGTTCTCCTCGCGGCCGAGCGCGAACAGCTGGCCGAGTTCGTCGCGGAAGAACAGCTCGCGGCGCACTTCGCGCTCGAGCCTGGCCGGGTCGCCGCTGCGCGGATAGCGGAATGCCAGCGTGTACAGCGCGTCGAGCACGCGGTAGCTGCCGGCGTTCTTGCCGTAGCTGGTCTCCACGCCGATGATCGCGACGATGATCTCCGGCGGCACGCCGGTGCGCGCCTGCACCCGCATGAGTTCTTCGCGATGCGTGGCCAGGAACGCGCGGCCGCCGTCGATCCGCGCCTGGCTGATGAACATCGGCCGGTAGTCGTTCCACGGCTTGACCCGCTCGGCCGGGCGCGACATCGCCGCCACGATCGCGTCCTTGAACTGCGCCTGCGCCAGCGTCGCCTCGATCTGCGCCGGGTCCAGGCCGTACCTGGCCGCGGTGTCGCGGACGAAGTTGGCGCGGGCGATCTCGAACGGCACCGGGGTCAGATCGACCGGCGGCGCGGACACCGCTTCGGGCGCCGCCTCCACCGGCGGCGCCGGGCGCGGCGCGGACTGCGGCAGCGCATTGGCCTGCGGCGGCGCCTTGGGCTGGGTCGCGCATGCGGCCAGGCCAAGCGTGATCAGGCAAATCAGCGAGCGTCGAATCATGCCGGCAGGTTAACAGAGTCCAGATGAATTTCCACCAATAACGCCATGAAACAAAAGAACTTTGCGGCAAGTCAAGAAACCTGCCGCATTCATCCGGCCAGGCCAGTGGCGACTGGCTGCGCGATCCCCAGGCGGCGGCGCCATCGCCACGCGCGCAACGCAAAGGCCGCCGGTGGTTGCCCACCGACGGCCCGGGGTGCTGCGCGGCGGCGCGGCTCAGAACGGCGCGTCGATCTCCACCACGTCGATCAGCTTGTGGTTGACGAACTCCTTGATGCCCAGCCCGATCAACTCGCGGCCGTAGCCGGAACGGCGCACGCCGCCGAACGGCAGGTCGGCCTTGACCATGGTCGGATGGTTGACGAACACCATGCCGGTGGAGACGCGCCTGGCCACCGCCACGCCGCGCGCGGTATCGGCGGTGAACACCGAGCCGCCAAGCCCGAACGGCGAGTCGTTGGCGATGCGCACCGCATCGTCCTCGTCCTGCGCCTTGAACAGCATCGACACCGGGCCGAAGAACTCCTGATGGTAAGCCGGGTTGTCGGGGGTGACGTCGGTCAGGATGGTCGGCTGCACGAACGCGCCCTGGGTCGGCACCGGCGGCCCGACCTCGGTGGCGGTGGCGCCATGCGCGACCGCCGCGGCGATCTGCCGCCTGAGCTCGTCGGCCGCGCCCTGCGAGGACAGCGGCGCCAGCGTGGTCGCCGCGTCCATCGGATCGCCGGCCTTCAGCGCCGCCACGCCCTCGCTGTAGCGGCGCAGGAATTCCGCGTACACCTCCTGCACCACGATCATGCGCTTGGACGACACGCACACCTGGCCGCCGTTCCAGTGGCGGCCGAACACCGCCCACTTCACCGTCTTGTCCAGCTCGGCATCGGCCAGCACCACGAAGGCGTCGGCGCCGCCCAGTTCCATGGTCGATTTCTTCAGCGCCTTGGCCGCCTGCGCGGCGACGATCGCGCCAGCGCCTTCCGAACCGGTCAGCGCCACGCCGTGCACGCGCGGATCGTTGAGGATCGTCTCCACCTGCGTGCGGGTGGCGTAGAGGTTGGCGAACCCGCCGGCGGGCAGGCCCGCTTCGGCCATCAGCGCCTCGAACCTGGCCGCGCACTGCGGCACGTTGGAGGCGTGCTTGAGCAGCACCGTGTTGCCGGCCGACAGCTGCGGGGCGATGATCCGCGCGATCTGGTAGTACGGGAAATTCCACGGCTCGATCGCCAGCAGCACGCCCAGCGGCTCGTGCACGACCATCGCCTCGCCCTCGGCCGGATCGGCCACCGACAGCGGCTCAGGCGTCAGCAGGCGCGCGGCGTTGACCGCGTAGTACTCGAAGATGTCCGCCGACAAGGTCACCTCGGCCTCGGCCTCGCCGATCAGCTTGCCCATTTCCAGGGTCAGCAACTGGGCGTAGCCGCGCACATCGGCGCGCAACAGCTGCGCCGCCGCGTGCATGACCTTGGCGCGCTCGGCGAAGGAGGCGTTCTTCCACTGCTGGAAGGCGGCATCGGCGGCGCCGATCGCGGCGAGCACCGCCTCGTCGGTCGCCTCGGGGAAGCTGGCGAGCAGTTCGCCGGTGTAGGGATTGCGGGTCGCATAAGCCATGGTCGTGTCCTCGTGGAAAGTCGGGAAGCGCCGGTGCGTGGCCGCGCCGGCGCGGGAAGCGGTTCGGTCAGGCGGCCAGATCCTTGACCGCCTGCACCATGCGGTTGAGCACCGCGGCGGCATCGCCGTAGACCATGTCGCAGTTGTCGCCGTAGAACAGCAGGTTCTCCACGCCGGCGTAGCCCTTGCCCTGGCCGCGCTTGATCACGTAGACCTGGTGCGCCTGGTCGGCGTTGAGGATCGGCATGCCATAGATCGGCGAGGCCTTGTCGCTGCGCGCGGCCGGGTTGACCACGTCGTTGGCGCCGATCACCAGCGCCACGTCGGTGTTGGCGAAGCTGTCGTTGATGTCGTCCATGTCGAAGATCAGGTCGTAGGGCACGCCGGCTTCGGCGAGCAGTACGTTCATGTGCCCGGGCATGCGCCCGGCGACCGGGTGGATGGCGAACTTGACGTCCACGTCGGCGGCCTGCAGCAGCTTGACCAGTTCGTACAGCCGCGCCTGCGCCTGCGCCACCGCCAGGCCGTAGCCAGGCACGATGATGACGCTGGAGGCATAGCGCATCGCCACCGCCGCATCGCTGGCTTCCACCGCGGTCATGCGGCCCTGCACGTCGCCCTGCGCCACCGCGGCGCCGTCGCCGAAATTGCTGAACAGCACATTGGCCAGCGACCGGTTCATCGACTTGGCCATCAACATGGTCAACAGCGTGCCGGCCGAGCCGACCACCATGCCGGCGATCATCAGCGCCGGGTTCTGCAGCGCGAAGCCTTCCAGGCTCACCGCCAGGCCGGTGAATGCGTTGTACAGCGAGATCACCACCGGCATGTCGGCGCCGCCGATCGGCAGCGTCATCAGGATGCCGAAGCCCAGCGCAGCGACGAAGAACGCCAGCGCCGCCCAGCCGCCGCCGATCTGCGCGACCACCAGGCCGCCGAGTACCAGCGCGCAAAGGAACACGCTGGCGTTGAACACGCTCTGCCCCTTGAACCTCCACGCCGTGTTGATGCGCCCATCGAGCTTGGCCCAGGCGATCACCGAACCGGACAGCGAGATCGCGCCGATCAAGGCGCCGAGCACGGTCACCGTCAGGTGCAGGCCGCTGTGCTGCGGCTGCCGCGAGGTCAGCGCGACCGCCGCCACCGCGGCCGCGGCGCCGCCGCCCATGCCGTTGTACAGCGCGACCATCTGCGGCATCGCGGTCACCGCCACGGTGCGCCCGCTGCGCCAGGCCCAGGCGCCGCCGAGCGCCAGCGCCAGCAGCGCCAGGGCGAGATTGGTCAGCGCATGCGGCTGCGCGCTGGGCTGCAGGTCGGCCAGATAGCCGAACGCGGCGGCGACCGCGACCAGCATGCCGATGCCGGCCAGCACGATGCCGTGCAGCGCGGTCACCGGCGAGGACATGTGCTTGAGGCCGAGAATGAACAACAGGGCGGCGGCGAACCCGCTGAGCTCCACCAGTAACTGCAGCATGACGCTATTCCTTCGGGGTGGCGGAGGCGGAGGCGGATTTGGCGCTGGGCTTGAACATCGCCAGCATGCGGTCGGTGACCACATAGCCGCCGACGGCATTGCCGGCGCCGAGCAGCACGCCGACGAAGCCGATCGCCTGGCCGGCGACGGTGTCGGCGTTGAACAGCGCGTGCATCGCGCCGACCACGACGATGCCGTGGATGAAGTTGGAACCGGACATCAGCGGCGTGTGCAGGATCGACGGCACCTTGCCGATCACTTCGTAGCCGGTGAACGCGGCCAGCATGAATACGTACAACGCGATCATCCAGCTCATCGACAGATCGAGATTCATCGCTCAGGACTCCTTGGCGGCGGGTGCAGGCGCAACGGCCTGCGGCGTGGGATGGCAGCGCTGGCCGTCGCGGGTCAGCAAGGTGCCGGCCACGACCTCGTCGTCGAAGTCCGGCGCCAGTGCGCCGTCGCGGACCAGCAGCTCGAGCAGGTTCAGCAGGTTCTTCGCGTACAGCTCGCTGGCGTGCTGGGCCAGCGCCGAGGGCACGTTGAACGGCGCAACGATGGTCACCGGCCCCACTTCCACGGTCTGCCCGGGCACGCTGCCTTCGCAGTTGCCACCGCTGTCGGCGGCCAGGTCCACGATCACCGCGCCGGGTTTCATGCCGTCGATCTGCGCGCGGTCGATCAGGATCGGCGCGGTGCGGCCGGGCACGTTGGCGGTGGTGACGATCATGTCGGCCTGCTGGATGTGCTGGGTCAGCACCGCGGCGGCCTTGGCGCGCTCGTCGGCGGTCAGTTCGCGCGCATAGCCGCCCTCGCCGCGCGCATCGATGCCGGTGTCGACGAACTTGGCGCCGACCGATTGCGCCTGTTCGCGCGTTTCCGGACGCACGTCGTAGCCTTCGGTGATAGCGCCGAGCCGGTGCGCGGTGGCCAGCGCCTGCAAACCGGCCACGCCCAGGCCCATCACCAGCACGCGCGCGGCGCGCAGCGAGCCGACCGCGGTGGTCATCATCGGCAGGATCCGCGGCAGATGCACCGCGCCCAGCAGCGGCGCGTAGTAACCGGCCAGCGCGGCCTGGCTGGACAGCACGTCCAGCGCCTGCGCGCGGCTGATCCGCGGCACGGTTTCCATCGCGAACGCGGTGATGCGGCGTTCGCACAGCAACTCCAGCAAGCCCGGCGCCTTGGCCGGATACAGCAGCGCGACCAGCATGCTGCCCGGACGCATCGCCGCCAGCGTCTGCAGCGACGGCGCCTGCACCGCCAGCACCAGATCGGCGCCGGCGACGACTTCCTGCGCATCGTCGAGCACGGTGGCACCGGCATAGGCCACATCGGCGAAGCGCGCGGCCACGCCGGCACCCGCCTGCAGGCGCAGCTGCGCGCCCAGTTTCGCCAGCTTCGGCAGCACCGCGGGCACCATCGCCACGCGGCGCTCGCTGGCACGCTCTTCTTTGATGACCGCTACGGTGAACGCCATATCCAGGCCCGGTTCGAGTACGCAGGCACTGTGCGCGGCTTGCGGCGCGCGCGCATTGATCCGGATCAAATGCGGCTGGCGCCGCGATCGCGGCGCCGATACGGCGCCAGGCCGCGGCAACTACAGCGCCGGGAACACCGGCTTGCTGGCGCACTCGGGCACTGCACCGGACACCGCCGTGGCATACGTAGTGGCGGTGCTGTCGGCGGTCAGCTGCAGGTTGGACCGGTCAACGCCGATGCGCGCGTTGTTCGCCCTCAACGCCGTGACGTCGACCGACACGTTGGCCAGCACCAGGTCCAGCGGCGTGGATGCGTCGTAGCCCTGCACCAGGTTGCCCTTGCCCTTCGGCGAATCCTGCGCCTTCAGGCCATTGACCACGATCTTGGTGAAGGTCGGCACGGTGCCGCCGCCACCGCCGCCGCCGCCGTACAGCGGGTTGATCACCAGCGCGTTGGCCACGCCGAACAGGCAGGTGTTGCGATAGGTGACGTCGTTGACCGGACCGCCCTTGGCCAGGCTGGTCTTGATGCGCAGGCCGTTGTTGTCGGTACTGCGTGCGCCGTCGGCGTCGCTGCCGAGCACGCTGTTGCCATCGATCAGGACATTGTCCACGCCGTGCATCAAGTCGCTGCCGAAGGAGATGCCGTGGGTGCCGTAGAAGCGCGAGTTGCGCACGGTGATGTTGGCCGATTTGGAGGCGATGGCCTTGATCGCCACGCCGTCGTCGCCGCTCATCACATCGTTGTCGTAGAGCGTGGCGTTGCTGACGCTGTCCAGGTCCAGGCCGTCGGTGTTCGGGCTGCGGGCTGAGGACTTGACCCGCATGCCCCAGATGGTGACACCGTCGGCGATGTGCGCGAACAGGTGGAAGTACGGCGCGTTGATCAGGTTGACGTGGTAGACGCTCACGTCGCTGGCGTTCTGCACCTTGATCAGGTCGGGACTGTTCTGGGTCAGATTGGCGGCCTTGGCCTTTTCCCCGAACTGCCACCAGCTGTCGCGGCCGCCGAGCATCGGCAGGTCGCCGCGGCCGTCGATGGTGCCCTGGCGACCGGCGCCGTCGCGCAGGCCCATCACCCCCAGGGACTTGCCCTTCAGGTTGAGCAGCGCGCGGCAGCCGCCGCTGCTGGCGGCGGCCTTGCCGCAGGCATTGGCGCCGGCGATCTGATAGTCGGACGGCTGGCGCGAGGCGAACAGGGTCACCCCGGCGTCGATCAGCAGGATCACGTTGTCCCTGACGTTCAACGGCCCGCTGAGGAAGGCATTGCCGGCAGCGGCGCGCAGCAGCACCGCCGAGCGGCCGCCGGCGGCCGCACACGTGTCCAGCGCGGCCTGGATGCGCGCGGTATCCGGCGCGTTCTGCTCCTGGGCGTCGCTGAAGATGCGATCGCCGGCCTGCAGCGTGGCATCGAGCGGTTGCCCGCAGAGGCTGGGAACGATCGGCTCGGCGACCACGCGCGCATCGCCGGTGGCGGCGGATGCGTCGAGCGTCGCCAGTGCCAGCAGACAGCCGAGCACCAGGGGAGTTGCATGGGACGTCATTGAAGGACTCCAGGTGAGGTGCGCAGGGGGGAGGGCCGCAGCGTGGCGGCGCGAGCATGTCCGAAATTGATTGCAGCAATGGGACGGTCTGGGTTTTCGGCGAGCTGCCGTCGGCGATCGTCCACGATCGCCGCCAGGCCGGCCGGGCGCTGGTCGAAATGGTGGCCGCCGTGCAGCGCGACGATCCGCGCACCGCTGTCGCGCAGTTCCGGGCACACCGTGTCCTTCTCCTGGTCGCCGTACACGCACAGCAGCTGCGACGGCGCGATGCGCGCGATCTCCGGCAGCACCGGCCTGGCATCGCCGGCATCACCCAGGTCCAGCCAGTTGCGCACGCGGATCTGGAAATCGGCTTTGTGGTCCACGCCGAACAAGGCCAGCAGGCCGACCTGCGCGCGCTGCGCCGGCGGCAGGCGGTTGTACATGAACGGCAGCGCGGTGGCGCCGAAGGAATAACCGACCAGCAGGATGCGTTGCGGGTGCCAGCGCTGCTGGTAGTGCGCGATGACCCGCGCCAGGTCGGCGCTGGCCTGCGCCGGCGGCTTGTCGTGCCAGAAGTAGCGCAGGCTGTCCCAGCCGACCACCGCGATGCCGCGCTGCTGCAAGGCCTCGGCCATGCCTTTGTCGATATCGCGCCAGCCGCCGTCGCCGGACAGCACGATCGCCAGCGGCGCGCCCGGCGCGCGCACCGGCAATTCGGTCAGCGGCAGGTCGTCGAGCGCACCGCCGCTGCCCGGCGTGTGCAGGTGCGCGGCCACGCGTGCGGCCAACGCCGTCTCCGGCGCAGCGCCCACCGGTGCCGCCGCGATATCGACGAAGCCCTGCGCGGCATTGGCTGGCGCGGTGCCGGCGCAAACCTCGGTCGCGGCCGGCGCCACGCCGATCGCGCCGCCCAGGGTCGCGGCCGGCGCGGCGCCGACGATGCGCTCGACCAGGGTCGCGCTGCTGCCGGTCCCGGCCAGCAGCGGCAGGAAGTAACGGTCTGCGTGCAGGTCGCGCTGCAGGTGCCGGCTCAGCTGCTCGGCATCGTGCCAGGCATGCCCGCAACCGGTACCGGCGCGCTGCAGGCGCGCCAGATAGCGATCGCCATCGACCGTGGCGACCACCGCGCCGGTCGCGGCGATGCGCGCTGCCGCCGCCTGGCGCTGCGCCCGGTTGCCGCTGGCGAACAGGATCACCATGCCTTGCGCCGGCCCGGCCGGCTGGGTCAGCGCGACCCGGCCATAACCGTGGCTGTGCATGGCGCCGGCAGGAAAGTAGTAGCGGATCAACGCATGGCCGCCCAGGCCCAGCGCGACGCTCGTCAACAGCAGCAATCGCAGGAATTTCATCAACACGCATCCATGTCGGCGCAGCCGAGCGGAGAGGAACCACTAGAGAACGCGAGGGCGGCGAGACGGACGCGGACGACGCAACTGGACGAGACGGGACAGGCCTGGTCGATGCCGCGCTGATTCCCTCGGTGACGCTGGCCGGCTGGGCGGCATGACTGCCGCGCATGGCTCACCCGGAACAGGTCCTGCGCTCGCCACGGGCCGTCAGGAGCGGTACCGCGTCGTCGCATCGAGACCAAGTGTGGGTATCGTCGACACGCATTGCAATCGTTTGCAACATTGCCGCACGCTCGCGGTTAAGCCAACCCATGCGCAGGATCCGCCAGGCTCTCAGTAGCCGTGCACCGGACGATGCGCCTTGACCGCCATCACCAGGCCCAACCCGGCCAGCAGCGACACCGCGGAGGTGCCGCCGTAGCTCATCAGCGGCATCGGCACCCCGACCACCGGCAGCAGCCCGGAGATCATGCCGCCGTTGACCAGCACGTAGACGAAGAACGCCAGGCCGGTGGCGCCGGCGAGCAGGCGCGAGAACGTGTCGCGCGCCTGCGCGGCGATCCACAGACAACGCGCGATCACCACCAGGTACAGGGTCAGCACCGTGGCCACGCCGATCCAGCCGAATTCCTCGCTGAGCACCGAGAACGCGAAGTCGGTGGTCTGCTCGGGGATGAAGTTCAGGTGCGACTGCGAGCCCAGGCCCCAGCCCTTGCCGTGCAGGCCGCCGGAGCCGATCGCGATCTTGGACTGGATGATGTTCCAGCCGGCGCCGAGCGCATCGTTCTCCGGATTGAGGAACATCATGATCCGGTCCTTCTGGTAGGGCCGCAGCAGCCACAGCCAGGCCACCGGCGCGGCCGCGGCGACGCCGCCCACCGCGATGCCGACCCACCACCACGGCAGCCCGGCCAGCAGCAGCACGAAGCCGCCGCTGGCGGCGATCAGCACGCCGGTGCCGAAGTCCGGCTGCAGCATGATCAGCGCGGTCGGCAGGCCGATGATCACCGCGCTGACCAGCACCGTGGGCAGGCGCGGCGGCAGCGGCACGCGGTGCAGGTACCAGGCCACCATCATCGGCATGCTGATCTTCAGCAACTCGGCCGGCTGCAGGTAGAACACCTTCAGGTCCAGCCACTGCCGGCCGTACTTGCCGGTGCCCAGCGCGAACACCGCCAGCAGCGGCAGCATCGACAGCGCGTAGATCAGCGGCGTCCACGCGCGCAGGCGCAGCGCCGAGACCCGCGACAGGCCCCACATCGCCGCCGCGCCGATCGCGAAGCGGATGGCCTGCGCCAGCATCAGATGGTTGCCACCGGCCTGGCCGCCGGCGCTCTTGAGCACGGCCAGGCCGATCACCATCAGCGCTGCCAGGGCCAGGCACATCGGCCAGTCCAGGGTGCGGGCGAAACGGCCGCCGAGATCGGCCAGCCAGCGCAGGAAATCCTTCATCGCTCGTCCGGGATCTCGTCGGGGATCGGCGGCGGCGCGGCCGCTAGCGGCACCGCGGCGGCATCCACCACCACCGGCCCGACCAGCACCGGGCGTTCGCCGGCGGCCAGCGCCACCGTGTCGGCGGCACTGCGCGAGCCGGGATCCTCGGCGTAGTACAGCCGGCTGCCGAACGCGGTGGCGCCGCGCAGGCTGTCCAGCGGCTCGATGCCGGGGGGCAGGCGCCCGAGCAGCCAGGCATCGAAGATCTTGCGCGCGATCGGCGCGGCGGTGCTGGCGCCGTAGCCGCCGCCCTCCACCGCCACCGCCAGCGCGATGGCCGGCTCCGCGGCCGGGGCGAAGCCCTCGAACAACGAGCGGTGGCGCAGGTGCATCGGCAGGCTGCGCGGATCCACCGCGGCCAGGCCCTTGCGGCTGACCACCTGCGCGGTGCCGGTCTTGCCGGCCATCTGGTACGCCGCGCCGACGGCGATCGCATAGCCGCTGCCGCCCGGACGCATGGTGTCCATCATGCCCTCGCGCACCACCTGCAGATTGCCGGGAGTGTCGCTGATCGGCTTGCCCGGGCCGAGCGGCACCGGCGCCCACGGCTGGTCGAACGCGCCGCGCTGGGCCATCACCAGGTGCGGGGTGCGCAGCCGGCCGTCGGCGATGCCGGCCACCGCGCGCACCAGTTGCAGCGGGGTCACCTTCCAGTCGCCCTGGCCGATGGCGATGTTGACCGTGTCGCCGGGATACCAGGCTTCCTTGCGGCTTTTGGCCTTGTAGGCCGGCGACGGCACGATACCGCCGATCTCGCCCATCAGGTCGATGCCGGTGGGCGCGCCGAAGCCGTAGCGGTTCATGTACTGGTCGACCTTGCCGATGCCCATGTCGACGGCCAGCTTGTAGTAATAGGTGTTGACCGACTGCGCGATCGACTTGCGCAGATCGGTCCAGCCGTGCCCGCCGCGGTGCGAGTCGCCCCAGCCGCGGCTGACCCCGGGCAGATAGAACATGCCGGTGGACAGGATCTTGTCCTGCGGCCGGCGCGTGCCGCTGTCCAGCCCGGCCAGGCCCATGAACGGCTTGATGGTCGAGCCGGGCGCCACCCCGCCCAGCACCAGCCGGTTGAACTGCGGCCGCGACGGATCGCTGTTGAGCGCCTCGAAATCGGCGTGGGAGATGCCGTTGACGAACAGGTTGGGGTCGTAGGACGGCAGGCTGACCATGGCCAGGATCTCGCCGGTGCGCGGATCGATCGCGATGGCCGCGCCCTGGTAGTCGCCGAACGCGGCGACCATCGCGCGCTGCAGGTCGGCGTCGATGGACAGGCGCAGGTCGGCGCCGGACTGCGCCGGGACCCGGCCGACGGTGCGGATCGCGCGGCCCTGCACGTTGGTCTCGACCTGCTCGTAGCCGACCTTGCCGCGCAATTGCTCTTCGTAAGAGCGCTCCAGCCCGGACTTGCCGATGTGGGTCAGCGCGGCGTTGCCCTCGCCGAGCATCTCCAGGTCCTTCTCGTCGATGCGGCCGACGTAGCCGATGATGTGCGCGAACAGCTCGCCGTAGGGATAGTGGCGGGTCAGGTACGGCTCCAGCTCCACGCCCGGGAAGCGCCAGCGGTCCACCGCGAAGCGCGCGCGCTCCTCCTCGCTGACCCGCAGCTTCAGGGTCACCGGGCGGAAGCTGCGGCTGGCCTTGCGCGCGGCCTGGAAGCGTTCGATGTCCTCCGCCGACAGCGCGATGACCTTGCCCAGTTCGCCCAGCAGCGCATCCATGTCGGCGACCTTGTCCGGGGTCACGTCGAGCCGGAACGCGGGCACGTTCTCGGCCAGCAGGCGGCCGTTGCGGTCGTAGATCATGCCGCGCCCCGGCACCACCGGCCGCGGCTTGATCCGGTTGGCCTCCGAGCGCGTGGCGTAGATGTCGTGGTCCAGCACCTGCAGCTTGAAGTACCACGCGCCCAGCCCGACCAGCGCCACCAGCACGCAGAAAAAGCCCAGCGCCGCGCGGCGCCGGAACTGCTCGGCCTCGGCGTGCGGGTTCTTCTGCGTGCGGCGGGTGCTCACGGCCACGCTACTTGCTCCGCCGGCCCAGCCGCAGCGCGTCCAGCAGCACGAACAGCGGCGGCCACAGCGCCATGCCCAGCAGCGGCGCCCACCAGTAGTTCCACGGCAGCGTCGGCTCGCCCACCGCCAGGTGCACGGCCGCGGCGACGATGCGGTCGTTGACCAGCAGCCCGCCGATCGCCAGCGCCTGCTGCGACATCGGGAAGAAGCGGATGCGCGCGCGGAAGCGCTGCAGGATGAAGCTCAGGATCACCAGCCGCAGCGCCTGCTCGCCAAGCACCCCGCCGTACAGCAGGTCGGCGACCACGCCGGTGGCGAAGGCGAAGCCCAGCCCGGCCTTGTCCGGGGTCTCGATCACCCAGTACGCCACCACCAGCGCCAGCCAGTACGGGCGCAGCGGCTGCAGCAGCAGCGGCAACGGCAGCAAGCCCAGCACCAGCGCCAGGATCACGCTGACCGGCAACACCCAGCCTTTGCTGCGGGGGCGGCTCATTGGTCCGTCTCCTGTGGAGCCGGACGGGAATCGGGAATGGGGAATGGGGAATGGGGGGCCGCGCTTGCCGGCTTGGCCGGTGCGGGGGTAGCGGTGGCGCCGGCGGGGGGGGATTGCGTCGACGCAGGCGTGGCGGCCCTGGTACGGCTGCCTGCCGGCGCGGGGTTGTGCGAGGCCGCCTGGGCGGGATCGGGCGCGGCGCCGGCCGCCGGGCCAGTGGCCGGCACAGGCGCTGCGTCCGCAGCCGCCGGCTTCATCAATTCCCGATTCCCGATTCCCCATTCCCGGCTCTTCAGCAACAACACATCCCGCCCCCGATCCAGCTTCGCCGCCGGTTTCAGCGCACCGACCAGGAAGGCGTGGGTGTCGTCCGGGCGCAGCGTCGCCACGGTGCCGACCGGGAAGCCGGCCGGGAAGCGCCCGCCCAGGCCGGAGGTGACGATCTCGTCGCCGACCTCGACCCCGGCGCTGAGCGGCACGTCGCGCAGCTCCAGGGTGTCGCCGCGGCCGTAGACGATCAGGCGCACGCCGTTGCGCGCCACCGTCACCGGCACCGCGTGGTCCGGGTCGGTCAGCAGCAGCACGGTGGAATGCAGCGGGGTCACCTCGATCACCTGGCCCATCAGCCCGCCGGCGTCGATCACCGCCTGGCCGACGTGCACCCCGTCGCGGCCGCCGGCGTCGAGCACCAGGCGCTGCCGGGTTGGGTCCAGGTCGATGTCCAGGATCGGCGCCAGCTGCACGTCCAGGCCGCGGCGTTCGGCCACGCCCAGCAGTTCGCGCAGCTGCGCGTTGTCCAGCGCCGCAGTCTGCAGCCGGGTCAGGCGCGCCTTGGCGATCAGCAGCTCATTGCGCAGCGCGCGGTTGTCCTTGACCAGCTGCGCATGGCTGGCGGCGCTCTCCTGCACCTGCGAGCCGAGCCGGCCGGGCAGCCCGGCCAGCGCCCACAGCGGCTGCACCAGCAGGTTGGTCTGGCCGCGCAGCTGCGCCAGCCAGCCGGCCTGCGCGTCGAGCACGATCAGTACCACCGCCAGGGCCAGGTACGCCAGCAGGCGCGGCGTGCTGGCGGCTTCGCCCGGGCGGGCAGTGACGGGAGGACCGGCGTAGGGAGGCACAGTTAAAGCCGGGATTGGGGAATCGGGAATGGGGAATCGGAAAGCAACAGCGCATCCCCGGCGTGATCAGGCCGGGGCGCAGGCAAGGTAGCGGCTGCGGAGCCGGCAATGTCGGTGCGGAGGGGCCTTTCGATTCCCCATTCCCCACTCCCCATTCCCGGCTTCACCATCACTCCGGCGCGAAGAACTCGTTGCCATGCATGTCCACCAGCTCCAGCGCACGGCCGCCGCCGCGGGCCACGCAGGTCAGCGGGTCGTCGGCGACCTGCACGTGCAGCCCGGTCTCCTCGGAGATCAGCCGGTCCAGGTCGCGCAGCAGCGCGCCACCGCCGGTCAGCACGATGCCGCGCTCGGCGACGTCGGCGCACAGCTCCGGCGGGGTCTGCTCCAGCGCCAGCTTGACCGCCGAGACGATGCCCGACAGCGGCTCGTGCAGCGCCTCGAGCACCTCGTTGGAGTTGATCTTGATCATCTTCGGCACGCCTTCGGCCAGGTTGCGCCCGGAGATCTCCATCTCCTGCACCTCGTCCTGCGGGTAGGCGCAGCCGATCTGCAGCTTGATCCGCTCGGCGGTGGCCTCGCCGATCAGCATGCCGTGGTTGCGGCGCACGTAGTTGGTGATCGACTCGTCGAAACGGTCGCCGCCGATGCGCACCGACTGCGAGTAGACGATGCCGTTCAGCGAGATCACCGCCACCTCGGTGGTGCCGCCACCGATGTCGATGACCATCGAGCCGCGCGCCTCGGTGACCGGCATGCCGGCGCCGATCGCCGCGGCCATTGGCTCCTCGATCAGGTACACATCGCGCGCGCCGGCCTCCTCGGCCGACTCCTTGATCGCGCGGCGCTCGACCTGGGTCGAGCCGGCCGGCACGCACACCAGCACGCGCGGGCTCGGGCGCAGGAAGCGCGACTTGTGCACCTTCTTGATGAAGTGCTTCAGCATCGCCTCGGTGTAGGTGAAGTCGGCGATGACGCCGTCCTTCATCGGGCGGATGGTGGTGATGTGGCCCGGGGTGCGGCCGAGCATCTGCTTGGCCTCGGCGCCGACCGCGGCCACCGAACGGGTGCCGCCGATCGCGCGATCCTGGCGCACCGCGACCACCGACGGTTCGTTCAGCACGATGCCCTGGCCACGCACGTAGATGAGGGTGTTGGCCGTGCCCAGATCGATGGACAGGTCGTTGGAGAACATGCCGCGGAGTTTCTTGAACATCGGGGAATTGAGTCCTGGGGAGTCGCGTGCCGTCGCCGAATGGCGAAAAAATGGGCAGAAAACGAAGTCCGCTAGCCTAGCAACCCGCCTGGGTACGGGCAAGGAAAATTCTCGCTAAAACCGCGCCTTGCGCGGCCTCGCAGGCGCGCGGTGCATCGTGCTTCTGGTCCTGTCCGGCCGCAGCCGGTACCCTTTGCGCCGCGGCGCCCCGCACGCTGCCCGCCTGAATGCGGGCTCATCCCTCCGCCAAGGCCTGCCCGATGTCCGCACTGATCTGTGGTTCCCTCGCTTTCGACACCATCATGGTGTTCCCGGACCAGTTCAAGAACCACATCCTGCCGGACAAGGTGCACATCCTGAACGTGTCGTTCCTGGTGCCGCGGATGCGCCGCGAGTTCGGCGGCTGCGCCGGCAACATCGCCTACAACCTGCACCTGCTGGGCGGCGAGCCGATCCCGATGGGCACGGTGGGCCAGGACTTCGGCCCGTACCGCGAGCATTTCGAGACGCTGGGCATCGACCTGTCGCGGGTCAGAGTGATCGAGGACATGTTCACCCCGCAGGGCTTCGTGGTCACCGACCACGACAACAACCAGATCTGGGCGTTCCACCCAGGCGCGATGATGCGCAGCTACGAGAACCACGTGCGCGACGTGCCGGGCGTGACCCTGGGCCTGGTCGGCCCGGACGGACGCGAGGGCATGCTCCAGAACGCCGAGGAGTTCGCCGCCGCTGGCATCCCCTTCATCTTCGACCCCGGCCAGGCGATGCCGCTGTTCAACGGCCCGGAACTGCGCACCCTCATCGAACGCGCCGACTACGTGGTGGTCAACGACTACGAGTCCAACCTGCTGCAGGAGCGCACCGGCTGGAACGAGCAGGACATCGTGGCGCGGGTGCAGGCCTACATCACCACCCGTGGCCCGAAGGGCGCGCTGGTGTACACCCCCGAGAAGACCTACGACATCCCGCCGGCGCACGAGCGCCGCGTGGTCGACCCGACCGGCTGCGGCGACGCGTTCCGCGCCGGCCTGATCTTCGGCATCCAGCGCGGCTGCGACTGGCTGACGATCGGACGCATGGGCAATTTGATGGGCGCGCTGAAGGTCGAGCACCCCGGCACCCAGAACCAGCGCTTCGACTTCGACGAGTTCAACGCCCAGTTCAAACAGCAATTCGGCTACGCGCTGTAAGCGCCTGGGCAGCCCGGCGGCTCGGCTCGGCTGGGCCGGCCCCGGCGTGGCGTGGCGACCCGCCGGAGGTGTCGGCCTCCCCTCGGCCTGGCGCAAGCGCACTTCGGCCGCCGGCCGGGCAGCTCCGGCCGTTACGACGGCACGGCGCCCAGGACCCGCGCGCTCCGGCGGCGTGCCGATCCGCGCATGCCGCCGGGGAAGGTCGCCGCCACGCCTGCCGCGGCGCCGCTCCAGCACGGTTTGCTGCAATGCAGTTTGAGCCGGCGTCCGGTTTGTGTCTCTACTGACGCTTCGCCGTCACTGAGGAACGCTGGCGTGTCCGAGCCAAGCGTTGTCGCCGACACCTCCATCGCCTTGCCGGACGTCGAACCGGACATCCTTCGGCAGATCCGCCGGCTGCGCGACATCGCGCCGCTGGCGGCGCCGCTGTCGCGCTCCTGGCGCCGTTGCCTGGACGATTACGCGTTGCTGCCCGAAGCGCCGCCCAAGCCACTGGTACACGACGCCCTGCATGTGCGCGCGCGGCAGCAACGCCTCAGCGAGGTGCTGCGCATCGCCAAGGTGGAGATGGAAAATCTCTACGAGCAGATCGCCGGCAGCGGCTATGCGGTGATCTTCGCCGATGCCGAGGCCACCGTGCTGCACAGCGTGCAGGACCCGAACATGCTGCGCGAATTCCGCCAGGTCGGATTGTTCTGCGGCGCCAGTTGGGCCGAGTGCCATCAGGGCACCAACGGTCTGGGCACCTGTGCCGCCGAGCGCGCCGCAGTGAGCGTGCACCGCGGCGAACATTACCTGACCCGGCATCTGCCACTGTCGTGCAGCGGCGCGCCGATTCTCGACCCGCACGGCGGCCTGCTGGCCGTGCTGGACGCCTCCACCCCCAACGCGCAGGACGGCAAGCAGATCCAGCGGCATACCGTGGCCCTGGTCAGCATGTCGGCCGCGCAGATCTCGCGCTCGTATTTCCTCGCCCAGTTCGCCCATGCCTACATCCTGCGTTTCCACAGCCGTCCGGAATTCGCCGGGCTGCTGCACGAGGCGCTGATCGCCATCGCCGCCGACGGACGGGTGCTGGCGGTCAACGAGGCCGTGCTCGAACAACTGGGCAAGGTGGACCGTCGGCAACTGGTGGGCCGCGACATCTCGCAGGTGATGCAGCTGGATTTCGATACCATCGAACGGCGCGCCGGCAGCGACGCCGGCACCGTCTGGTCGATCCGCTGCGCCTGCCACGGGCGCCGCTTCTACGCGTTGGTGCGCCCGCCACGCCCGCGGCCTGGGCCGGTGCCGGGCGGCCCGGCCCAGGCCGCGGCGGACACCGAGCCGCAGCCCGGCGAGCATGTCGGCTCCGATCCGCGCATGCGCCACAACCTGGCCAACGCCTTGAAGCTGGCCGCGCACCGGGTATCGATCCTATTGCGTGGCGACACCGGCACCGGCAAGGAAGAATTCGCCAAGGCCGTGCACCGCGGTTCGCATTGGGCGGGCGGCGCATTCGTGGCGATCAACTGCGCGGCCATTCCCGAAGCGCTGATCGAGAGCGAACTGTTCGGCTATGCGCGCGGCGCCTTCACCGATGCGGCGCGCGAAGGACGCCACGGCAAGTTGCTGCAGGCCAGCGGCGGCACGCTGTTCCTGGACGAAATCGGCGACATGCCGCTGCCGTTGCAGAGCCGCCTGCTGCGGGTGCTGGAAGAACAGAGCGTGACCCCGCTCGGCAGCGAGCGCGCAGTGCCGCTGGAACTGCACGTCATCAGCGCCAGCCACCGCGATCTGGCCCAGCGCGTGGCGGCCGGCGAGTTCCGCGAGGATCTGTACTACCGGCTCAACGGCGTGGCGCTGCACCTGCCGCCGTTGCGCGAGCGCAGCGACAAGGCCGAACTCATCCGCACGGTGCTGGGCGAAGAGAACGGCGAGCGTGGCGTGCGCATCAGCGAAGACGCCATGCACAAGCTGCTGAGCTACGCATGGCCGGGCAACCTGCGCCAGTTGCGCAATGTACTGCGCACTGCGGCGGTGCTGTGCAGCGACGGGGTGATCCGGCTGCCGAATCTGCCGCAGGAAATCGTCGATGCCGGCAGCGCGCCGCGCCTGGTCGATGGCAGGGCGCCGGCCGCCGACGATCTGTCCGGCCGCGTGGCGCTCGAACAGGCCGAACGCCTGGTGCTGCAGCAGCAGCTCGAACGCCACCGCTGGAACGTCAGCCGCACCGCCGACGCGCTGGGCATCAGCCGCAACACGCTATACCGCAAGCTGCGCAAGCACGGCTTGGCGACAGCTTGAGCGAGAGTGGCGTCTCGAAACTAAAACTCGAAACCAAAATCAGGCAACTTCGGCGGACGCGGGCCGCCGAAGCGCAGATGGAATCGACGCTCTTGTGCCAGACGAAGGACTTGGGATGGCGAGGCCCTTCCATGACGTTGGCCGGCGTCGATGCGCGTGGCCGGTTCGCCAACAGTCAGCGACAGACCCGGCCGGGACCGATTAGGGGAATGGATCTGGCCAGTTTCGTCAACGCACAACACCAGTGCCCGATCCAGCGTCGCCAGGTAGAGGCCCACCACATCGCCCATCTTGTTCACGCAATGCGGACCGGTGGATGGCTTGCAGGTCTGCTGCAACGCGTTCGAGACCGGGCGCATTGCGAACACGCAGGCATGCCTTCGATTCCGCGTGTTCGGCATCGCCGGTCTGCAGCTTCGCGACGGGGCGTCCTATGGGAAACATCGCCATGGTTTACCGAAGCAAAAACACTGCAAGAGCTACATTCCATAATAGATAAATTTTTCCGCCACATTAGCGCGCTGTATATAGCCGATCTCGATACTTGACCAGCAAGCGTGGGCGGTCGACCGGAAGGACGCAGCGACCCACTGAGAAGGCGCCCCTGTTCCTGCAGCGCCATCCCGCGCTCGAACCGCACCACTTCCGACTGCGCCAATCGTTGCGCCTGGGCGTCCCGGCCTTGCCAAGCTGCCGTCCCTCACCGCGCATATGACTGCGCGGTATGACGCCTGGATCGCGGGCGACCGACGACGCCCGTCCTTCTGCGCACGCGTCGGCGCAGCATGCCTGGACTGTGCGCAGAAACGCCGCCGCGCCGCCCTGCTCTCAACCTTCATCCTGCTCATGCGCTACCGCGACTTCCGATTGTGGGTCGCTCAATCCGGCGTACGTGAAAGGAGGAGCAAATTTTTCCTGAATTTTAAGATATTCCGGACCTGACCTCGGACACGCCTGGAGCAGATCCGCGCGAGTTGCCAACGCAAAATCTCTACCACGCGCACAAAATACTTATCGGTCATAAAAATTAACGGGCGTCGCTCTCGATTGAGCGGTTAATCATGAAAACCAGACACGAGTCACAATAGAGAAATCTGCGCGCGATTCTGCTCAGATTCCTGTTGACAGACGGTCAACCAAGGAATTACATATACGTAGGATCAAGCGCACCATTACAAAAAAATCAAGAAAATCCGAATGAATTTTCGCCACCGAAGGCGCCAGCAGCGCCCATAATAAAAGAGTCCGCAGAATGGCTACCGATCCGGCTGCCGCCAGCGGCTACGGACACCTTGATTTTTCCACATGGATTTCATTCCGCCTCCTCGTTGAGTCGACACGCCATGAAACTATTCCCAGCGCCATTCAGCGATGGATTCACTGTGTCGCACACACAGCATCGACATCGACGAGAAATCGCTCTACCGCCAATTTAGGCAAAGCCTGAACACTCGCCCGTGGGTTGCCGGTCAACGACTGCGCCCGCAGGGATGCGAATTGGCACTTTATTTCCAGTCTTGATATTTCGGCGTTTCCGCGCTGAATTCCAGACTCGGCAGCTATGTTGCGAGTTATTCACAGGTTCACTGATGATTCGCTCCAGGGTACGTTCCGGCCGAGCATGGAGTCGTGTGCGCCCACGAGTAGCGACAGACACGGATCACGAATCGAAACCCAGCGCCCGTGAAAAATAATAAACATCCATTGACTTGAATGATCCACTTCCACTTTTTCATGCGCCTCTAATTCGGCCAAGAAGCGCACAACGGAAAAATATCATGTTCATATGCATTCGCCGGGCGCCACTCCTTGAACTCGCCCCCAGGTACAACACTCGCTTTTAATAAGTGCGGTATCCGCATGTCCAGACATCATTCACAGCTCTCGCACTTTCCAGGTCGCCTGTCCGGCTTCAATTCGGGACCGACCTATCGCAGCGTCTCCAGAAAATATTAATCAAATCGTGATCGAGCCCGCTTCGATTATCTATTTCCACGCCTGTGCGAATGCGTGATCCGGGAGATTCCATCTTGCACGACCCGGAATAGCACCGGCGCAACCATAAATATATGGAGTTCACTCCTTGAACACCTCATCCCAGCAATTTGATGGGCGTCATCGCGACGCATATCTGGCTTCGAAGCTGCGCGCCCTGCTCACCGGACAGGGCACGTCCTTCCTGATGGAAGCGCATAACGGCCTATCGGCACGCATTGTCACCGAAGCAGGCTTCGAGGGGATATGGGCATCGGGTTTGTCCATCTCCGCCTCGCTGGGCGTGCGCGATGCGAACGAAGCGTCCTGGACGCAAATATTGGAAGTGGTCGAATTCATGACCGACAGCACCGATCTGCCGATCCTGCTGGACGGCGATACCGGCTACGGCAACTTCAACAGCGTGCGCAGGCTTGTCCAGAAGCTGTGCCAACGCAACGTTGCCGGAGTCTGCCTGGAGGACAAGATGTTCCCCAAGACCAATTCCTTCGTCGGTGAGGATCAGGAACTGGCGGACCCTTCCGAGTTTGCAGGCAAGATCAAAGCCGCAAAGGACAGCCAGAGCCACGACGCGTTCTGCGTCGTGGCGCGGGTCGAGGCCCTGATCGTCGGCCGTGGACTCACCGAGGCATTGAGCAGAGCCGAGCAATACCACGCCGCTGGAGCGGATGCGATCCTGATTCATTCCAAGAAAAGCGATGGAGCGGAAATCCTGAAATTCGCCGAGCACTGGCAAGACCGCTGTCCCTTGGTGATCGTGCCGACCACGTATTACGCGGTGCCGACCCAGGCATTCATCGACGCGAAGATCGCAAGCATCATCTGGGCCAACCACAATCTGCGCGCGTCCGTCGCCAGCATGCGCAAGATCTGCGCAGCCATTCACCGGGAAAGGTCGCTGAGCGGCATCGAGGCGGAATTGCCACGCGTCAAGGAAATATTCGACCTCGTCGATCAGGACGAACTGACCCAGGCCGAGGGCATCTATCTCCCCAAGGAGAAAAAGGCGGCCCCGCCGACAGACGCAAGCCGCCGCGGCGAGGCTTCACAATGATCAACGGCAGAGAATTCGTCGCGACCGCGTCGCGGCTGGGGTTCAATTTCTACACAAGCGTGCCCTGCTCCTATCTGACATCGCTGCTCAATGGCGTGCTCAGCGACCCGGATGCGCCTCATGTCGCTGCAGCCAGTGAGGGCGAAGCCATTGGCATCGCCGCAGGCGCCTATCTTGCCGGGCGTCTGCCGGTGGTCATGCTGCAGAACTCAGGCCTGGGCAACGCCGTCAATCCGTTGACCTCACTCAACCACGTGTTTCAGATCCCCTGCCTGCTGATCTGCAGCTGGCGCGGCTGCCACGGTGTGGCAGACGAACCGCAGCATGCCGTCATGGGCCAGATAACCCACAGTCTGCTCGACGTGTTGCGCATTCCGCACGCACGCTTCCCGTCCGAGCCGGACCAGGTCGAGCCGACCCTGCGCGCTGCATATGCCTGCATCGCACAAACGCATCTGCCATATGCCCTGATCGTGGAGCCCAACGTGCTCGAAGACGAGCACCTGCTGGCGCAGACGCAGATCCGGCCCCCGGCGGCGGCGACGGCGCGCTTCGGAGGGCCCGAATGTCCGCTGCCGAGCAGAGAAGACGCGTTGCGCGCAGTGGTCGCTATCGCATCGCAAGACGCTGCCATCATCGCAACCACGGGCAAGACCGGGCGGGAACTCTGCTGCATCCGCGACGACGCGCGCAACCTCTACCTTGTGGGATCCATGGGATGCGCCAGTGCGGTTGGCCTAGGTGCCTCGCTCAATACCGAGCATCCGCTGATCGTGCTCGATGGCGATGGCGCAGCGCTGATGAAGCTCGGCAACCTTTCCACCATTGGCCGCTATCGACCTGCAGGGTTCATACACGTGCTGCTGGACAACGGCGTTCACGATAGTACGGGCGGTCAGCCGACCAACTCGGGAAATATCGATTTCCCGAGCGTCGCGGCGGCCTGCGGCTATCGTGCGACGTACGCCTGCAATGGCGATGCAGCGCTGCGACAAGCGCTGGAGATCGCCCTGCACAGCATCGGGCCGCACTTTATCCATGTGCGCATACGCCCCGGATCCATGCATCCGCTGCCGCGCCCCACCGTTTCGCCGAGCGAGGTCGGCAGACGCTTTGCGGCGCATCTGCGACAGCCGAGGATGCCCCAATCCGAAGCGGCTACCGATCCTGCCGTTGCATACGCCGAGATAACCGAGAGGGCGCCGTTGCCATGAACTACCCAATGCCATTCAAAGAATGGGAACGCTGCGCGAAGGTGCGCGGCCCGCTCCCGATGCGCACGCCCGCCGCGAACGACTGGCAGAACGGCCTGCTTTTCACCCCCGAACTGGTGTCGTGCCATCGCCATCCTCTGGTACAGGCACAGGGTCCGCAGGCCTTGCGCTGGCTGTTGGCGCAAGCGTTGTACAACAACCTCGAGTTCACCCAGGTGCTGGAGCATCAGGTTGTCAACGCCGCGGTGTATCGGATCGCGCGCAGCGGAAGCGGCCTCGAACTTCAGTCGGAAATGCTCACCGACGCCTGGAACATCCTGGTGGACGAGTCTTACCACGCCAAACTCACCGCCGACCTGGCGCAGCTGGTGCATGCCCACACCGGAATCCCGGGCAGGTCGGCCAGGATTCCTGCGTTCTACCAACGCCTGCAGCGCGAGTTCCTGCGCGCCGACCCCTCCATAGCCGCGTTGCTTCCCCTGTTTTTCTGCTCCATCTCCGAAATGCTGATCACCAGAAATCTGGTTGAAATTCCCCGCGATCCGCGGGTGGTCGATGCGGTACGTCAAGTCATGAGAGACCACGCGGAAGACGAGAGCAGGCACCATCGTTTCTTTGCGTGCTTCATCTCCCAGGCCTGGCCGCAGCTGAGCGAGCGGCTAAAACGCCGCATCGGACCGCTGTTGCCTTCGTTCATCGCAATCTTTACCGATCCCGACCTGGTCGCCGTGCGCGGCAAGTTGCACGATATCGGCTTGAACGACGCGCACGCCAGCGAGGTGATCGACGACTGCTACTCGCCACGGCAGCTGGCGCAGGTCAGGTGCGAGGCGGCGAGAGCATGCATCGGCACGCTACGCAAGGTCGGCATACTGGAAAGCGCGCAGGTCCAGGACGAATGCGTACGCCTGGGCTTGCTGGATCCTGTCCCCGAGGACACGCTGCCATGAGGGCGATCATCCTGGCCGCAGGAACCGGCAGCCGGCTCAGAGCCCATACCGAGCTGCCCAAGTGCCTGTTGACGCTGGCAGGCCGGAGCTTGATCCAGCATCAGATCGATGCGCTGGCATCGCTTGGCATCGACGACATCCACGTGATACTCGGCTACCGCAGCGACGATGTGGACCGCGTGCTGCCGCCACATGTCGAACGCCACATCTATCCGGACTTTGCCGACACCAACAACCTCTGGACCCTGGCCGCCTTCGCGACGTTGCTCTGCGGCACCTGCATGATTCTGTTCGCCGATGTCTGGGTCGACAGCGCTGCACTGCGCGATCTCGCCAGCACCGATGCGGAAATCGCCGTACTGGCCGATGGGCGCGCCTGCCTCGAAGGCACGATGCGGGTACTGGCGAAGGGCGAACGACTTATGGATCTGGGAAGCCATATCGCCGTCGAACAGGGCGATGGCAATTTCATCGGCATCGCCCGCTTCAGTACGCGCGCAGCGCTGGCATTGGCCGAACGGATCGTTCACCACGTCGATCGGGACGAACGCCGGCAGGCGTATTACACCGCCGCCATCCCCGAGCTGCCTATGGCATCTGTTGCGCTGATCGTATGGATGCGCGGTCGTCGCTGGATCGAGATCGACTGCGAGGACGACCTGCGCAAGGCCCGTCAGCTCCCCATCGCAATCTCCACGCCTGCCACTGCAGCGCCAGTTTGAAGGAAACCCCATGTGCGGATTCGTAGGCATCTTCCATCGCGACGGCGCCACCTTCGAGAAGTACGGCATGCTGCATGCGATGAACCAGACCATCGTGCACCGTGGTCCGGACGACGCAGGCATCCACCTCTCCGGACCGGTCGGCCTGGGCTTTCGTCGGCTCAGCGTCATCGATGTCCCGGGCGGCCATCAGCCGATGCTGGACGGGCACACCGGCGTGGCGCTGGTGTTCAACGGCGAGATCTATAACTACAAGCAATTGCGTCGGCAGCTTGAAGCGCTGGGCGCGCAGTTCCAGACGCGTTCGGATACCGAGGTGTTGCTACGCAGCTTCATCCATTGGGGTGCGCAGTGCGTGGAACGGTTGTCGGGCATGTTCGCGTTCGCCGCCTGGGATCCACGCACCGCCACTCTGACGCTGGCGCGCGATCGGCTGGGCGTGAAGCCGCTGTACTGGACTCAGATCGGCTCGGATTTTGTGTTCGCCTCGGAAGTCAAGGCATTTTTCCAGCATCGCGGATTCGAACGGCGCGCCGATCTCGACGGCATCTCCAGCTACCTGTCGTTCCGTCAACCGGTCTGGGACAACACCTATTTCGAAGGCGTCCACAAGCTGCTGCCCGGCGAGATGCTGGTGGCGAGCCCGACGCAGCTGCAGCGCCACCGGTATTGGTCGCTGCCCATCCCGACTGCGGAGCATCGTAGAAGTGAAGCCGATTGGCTGCAGGCGCTCTCCGAGAAGCTCGATGCGGCCGTACGCCGATGTCTGGTGTCGGATGTTCCACTCGGCGCCTACCTGAGCGGCGGGTTGGATTCGAACATCATGGTGGCGCTAATGGCCCGCCACATGACCTCGCCTCCGCAGACCTTCTCGGTTGGCTATGGCACCCATGGCTACGACGAAGGCGCGTATGCGGCCGAGGCCGCCGCCGCGGTCGGTGCCGAACATACCCATCTGCTGATCGACCGACAGGAGTACATCGACGGCATGGCGCCACTGATCGCGCAATGCGATGCCCCGCTGATGATTCCGCAGATGGTGGCCGGCCTGAAGCTGTCCAAGGAGATGCGTCGCCACGTCAAGGTGGCGCTCAGCGGCGACGGTGCGGACGAGCTGTTCGGCGGCTACGGACGGGTAATGCGCTCGCCATTCGATTGGAAGAAGATCGCGGCGACACGGCGCGTATTGGGTCCGGCGGCGCAATGGCTTAGCAAGCTGGGCAGCGACCCCTACGGACCGGTCAGCAACCTCGGCTGCACACGGCAGATCGAGCACTTTTTCAACGTTTATCACTGGATGCCACTGGACGAAAAGATGGCGCTGTTCTCGCCCGACGTGCGCATCCGTCTGAACGGCGACCGCAAGACACTGGCACCCTTCGAGGACGCATTCGATCAGACCCGCGATTGC
Organism: Xanthomonas hyacinthi; assembly: GCF_009769165.1. Lineage (NCBI taxonomy): Bacteria > Pseudomonadati > Pseudomonadota > Gammaproteobacteria > Lysobacterales > Lysobacteraceae > Xanthomonas > Xanthomonas hyacinthi. Next base: position 2,719,098 of record NZ_CP043476.1, on the reverse strand, counting down.
GATCCGCACGACAGGGTGCTGCACGTGTTCCAAAAGATCCACCTAGGCTGCGTGCTGGACAAGGTGGACACCATCGGCATGCTCGCGTCCTTGGAGGGGCGCGTTCCCTTTGCCGACCATGAGCTGGTCGAGACTTTCGTCCATATGCCGCATCGCCTGAAGATGAAATGGCGCTCCCCTCTCGCGTTGATGCGCGCACTGGGCACCTCGGCCTTCAACGCGTCCGAAGTGCTGGACCAGAACAAGTATCTGCTGCGCAAGTCCGCCCAACGCCTGTTGCCGCCGCATCTTGCGCAGCGTAAGAAGATGGGGTTCCCCACTCCGCTGGACGACTGGCTCAAGGCCGGCATGCTGGACGACGCGAAGGCGATCCTGCTCGATCAACGTTGCCGCGAGCGTGGCCTATTCGACTCCAGGCGGCTAGAGCATTTCCTCTCCCATCCGCAGTCGCTGGACCACGACTTCTACGGCAAGAAGGTGTGGATGCTGATGAACGTGGAGCTATGGTACCGGGGCGTGGTCGATGCAGCACCAGCTGCAGGCGCCGGGTCGCCACCGCAGGCAGCGCCGATCGCCGCTGCTGCGGATTCCCGCAGCGTCCCTACGCAGACGCACCGACCGACGCGAGGAGCCGACGTGAGCGAATTGCAATTGCGACACGAACAATGGCGCATCGCCGGTACACGGGTGAATAATGCCATCGACCGCCTGGAAGTGCGCTTCCCCTACAACGGCTCGCTGGTTGGAACGGTGCCCCTGGCACAGGCGCATGACGTGCGATCTGCGCTTGCCCAGGCGTATGCCTACCGTCCAACGCTCACACGCCATCAGCGGTATACGATCCTGTCCACCGCGCGCGACCTGCTGATGGCACGCACTGCCGCGTTCGTGCAGTCGATCGTGGCCGAGAGCGGACTGTGCGTACGCGATGCCAGCTACGAAGTCGGCCGTGCCGCAGAGGTGCTGCGCACGGCCGCTCATCAGGTGCTGATCGACGATGGCGATATCTATGCGTGCGACATCACCCAGACCGGACATCCACGTCGCGTCTACACGCAGCGCGATCCGCTGCTCGGTGTGATCGTCGCGATCACCCCGTTCAACCATCCGCTCAATCAGGTCGCGCACAAGATCGTGCCGTCCATCGCGACCAACAACAGGATGCTCCTCAAACCCAGCGAAAAGACCCCGCTGACCGCATTGCTGTTTGCCGATCTGCTGTCCGATGCCGGGCTTCCCGGGCCGATGCTGTCGGTCGTCACCGGCAGACCTGAGGTCATCGGGGAGGCGCTGCTGACCAGCGAACAGGTGGATCTGGTGACCTTCACCGGCAGCGTCGCCGCAGGCAAGCAGATCGCCGCTCGTTGCGTTTATAAACGACAGGTGCTGGAACTCGGGGGCAACGATCCGATGATCGTGATGGAAGATGCCGATCTCGACGAAGCCGTCTCGCTGGCGGTGGCCGGGGCCTATCGCAACAGCGGGCAACGGTGTACGGCGATCAAACGATTGCTGGTGCATCGACAGGTCGCAGACGCCTTCGCGGAGCGTCTGGTGCAGGCCACGCAGCGACTGAAGGTGGGCGATCCGTTCGATCCGCAGGTGGATCTGGGTACCGTGATCGACGATGCGGCGGCCGCGCAGATCGAACGCCGAGTCGATGCAGCCGCTGCCGCCGGTGCCCAGGTCCTGTGCGGGCATCGGCGTAGCGGCGCGCAGTATCTGCCCACCGTCGTCGATCGCGTCGCACCGACCATGGAGCTGGTGCGACAGGAGACGTTCGGACCAGTGGCGCCGATCATCCGTATCGACTCGATCGACGATGCAATCAGGATCGCCAATGCCAGCGACTTTGGGCTGTCGTCGGCGGTGTGCAGCAATCGCTGGGACTACATTCAGCGCTGCGTGGCCGAATTGCAGACAGGATCGGTGAACATCCGCGAGGTGCCTGGCTTTCGACTTGAGTCCACCCCGTTCGGCGGGATCAAGAGCTCAGGCCTGGGCTGCAAGGAAGGCGTCCTGGAAGCCATGCGTACCTACACCAACCTGAAAACGTACTCGCTTCCCTGGGGCGAAAGGACGGTGGCGTGATGGACGGCATCGGCTGGATCTACCCGCTGTTGATTCTGACCGGCGTGCTGTCTGGATTCCTCTCCGGCCTGCTGGGCGTGGGCGGCGGCTTCCTGATGGTGCCGGTCTTCATCGTCCTGTTGCCGCTGCAGTTTCGGATGGACATGGCCGTCGTGCCCCAGGTGGCGGTGGCTACTGCGTTGGCGGCCACCATTCCAGCCACGGCCAGTGCCGTGCTCGCGCAGTATCGACGGGGCGCGCTTCCGATCGGCTGGGCGCTACGGCTGGCGCCGACCGCCGGTGCCGGCGCGGCCATCGGCGCAGCGATCGCAGGCAGCATTCACGGCGTCTGGGTGGCGGCAATCTTCAGTGCCTATGCCGGCTATTTCGGCCTGTGCATGCTCCGTGGCGCGGGAATCCCAGCGCCGCAGCCCGACCAACCATTGGCACACACGCTCGCCACGCGCGTGCCGGCGAGTCTGGTCGGTGGATTGATCGGGTTGTTCAGCGCGACAGCCGGTGTCGGCGGCGCCAGTCTGACCGTGCCGTATGTGCTCGCCCAGCACGACCGCCTGGAGATGCGCAACGCGGTGGCGGTGGGAAGTGCGGTCGGGCTGGCCGTCTCCCTGATCGGCGCACTCACCTTCGTGCTTGGCCCGATGCCCGCACTGGGCGACAGCCAGGGCCTGGTTGGGCTGGTGTGCTGGACGGCGGCTGTCGCGGTGGCCTTTCCTGCCACGCTCCTGGCACCGACGGGGGTCTCCGCCGCTCACCGCTGGCCCACCCGCAAGCTCAAGCGGGCCTTTGGCCTGGTCATGTTGACCGCCTCGCTGGTGACGCTATGGAAGGTGTTCTACTGATGTCTGCCGTGCTGCCCCTGAGCCTGCAACTGCAGCACCGCGACGAGGCTGACGTTACGATCGAGCGACTGCAGACAGTGCCTACGAAAGGCGCACAGCATCCTTTCCCGGGATGCCACCCAGGTGCGCCGGCCCTCGAACTGTGGCGCGCCTACCGAGCTGGACGATGCAACGACGCACGCCATCGCGCACCGCTGTCAGCAGCTCGATCAGCACCACCTGTTCGCCGAAGCCAACATTCGCACCATCGGTTTCTTGCGCTTGAACAAGCTCCTGCTCGACCAAGGCGCATCGCCCACGATGCTTGAGTCTCCCAAGGTGCTGGACATGTGTTCGACCGCGGAAGTCGTCGCAGGCATCCGCCAGGGCCAGCGTCGCTTGCAGGCATTGCAGGCGACCTGAAGCCATCCGGCGACACGCTGGCGCCTGCCATCCCCACTTCTACAGACCAGGAATGCATCATGACGCAATGGCAATCGGTACTGATCGAACAACAACGTTACTACGACGACCGCGCTACCGAATACGACGACTGGTGGTTCCGCCGCGGACAGTTCGATGAGGGTGACGCGCCGAACGCCCGCTGGCGCGAAGAGGCCGCTGTCGTGCAGGACGCGCTGGATGCCGCGGCACTGCAGGGCGATATCCTCGAGCTCGCGGCCGGCACCGGCATCTGGAGCGTACAGCTGCTGCCGAAGGCACGCACGCTGACCATGGTGGATGGATCGGCGCAGATGCTCGCGTTCAATCCGGCGACCCGAGACCCGCGGGCGCTTACGGTGCAAGCAGATCTCTTCCAATGGCGACCCGCGCGGACCTACGACGCGGTGGTGTTCGCCTTCTGGATTTCGCATGTGCCGCGAGAGCTGCTGCTGCAGTTCCTGTGCGCGGTAGCGAGCGCGCTCGCTGTGGGCGGGAAATTCTTCTTCGTCGACAATCTGCCCAAACCCGAGACGCTGTCGCCGCACGTCGTGGGCGTGGAGGGCCAGCTGATGCAGCGCCGCCTACGCAATGGCAACGTCAGCACGATCGTCAAGAACTACTACACGAGCAGCGAACTGCAGGCCGCATGCAGCGCCGCAGGACTGGAAGTCATGGTGGGTCGGACGCAGGCGTTCTTCCAGTATGGCGTCGGATATCGTCGTTGACACGGTTGTCGGCCAGGCGGACCCCGGGTTCGTGACGGACGTTCCCGGGGCGCGGTCCACTCCACGCAGATGCAATGCGCTACAAATTCCAGCGCAAACCGATCAGATACTGGCGCGGCGCACCCGGCGCCAGAAAGCGGGCTGGCCCGGTTTCCAGCGCAGCGTCCTGTGGGCGTGCCAGTTGGCCGCCCGGAAACACATCCTCGGCCACTGCGGCATAGGTGGCGTAACGACGATCGAACACATTGTCGATACGTGCGAACACCGACAAGCGCGTATTGATGGTCCAGCGGGCATGCAGATCCACCAACGCATAGCCGGCGGTGCCGATGTCGATATGCGCCGGCGCTGTCCCGCCGTCTTCGGCGTTGTCCACCTGGCCGTCCTCGTTGCCGCTGGCCACCCGTCCGGACACCGCGCGCAGGCCCGCACCCAGGGTCAGCGCAGCGCGCTGCCACTCCACCCCGAGCTTGAGATTGTGCCGCGGCAGCGCGGCGATGCGCAGGCCGGGACGCAGGGCGATGACCCGTTCGCCGGACAGCAATTCGCCGCTACTGCGATAGGTCGCGTCGAGATAGCTGTAGCCGGCGAACCAGCGCAGCGCGCCGTGGCTGGCGCGCCAGCTCAGGTCCGCGCCCTGGTAGCGGGTGCGGCCGACGTTGTCGAAGTAGCCCCGCTGGGTGTCGGGCGCGCGCAGGAACAGGATGTCGTCGCGGTTGTCGGCCCGGTACAGCGAGGCGTTGAAGGCCTGCTGCGGCGACGGGTTCCAGCGCACACCGACCTCGTAGGTGCGCGAGACGATCTGCTCCAGGCGCGGATCGGCCTGCAGCCCGGTCGGCAGCCGGCACGGCTGCTCCGGATCGGCGCAGCCCAGTTCGATCGCGGTCGGCGCGCGGCTGTTCTGCGAGGCCGAGGCGAAGGCGGTGAAGCTGCCGCCGAGGCGCTGGGTGATGCCCAGCGACGGATTGGCCTTGGCGAACACGAAGCGTTCGCGCGGCAGCGCGCCGTCCTCGGCGGTGGACAGCACGTTGCTGACCTCGACCCGGTTCCAGCGCAGCGCGGCGGTCACGTGCGTGGCTTCGCTCAGTTCCCAGGTATCGGCGGCGAACACGCCCAATGTGCTGCTGCGACCGCTGACCCCGGAAAAGAATGCGCGCTCCTCGTCGGGATCGGCGACGACGGAGCGGTCGTCCTCCACGAAACCCTCCTGTGCGTACTGCCGGTAGCGCACCCGGTTGCGGTCGTAGGTGGCGCCGAGGCTGAGCGCATGCGCGCCGGCCTGGCGGCTGAAATTCAGCGCCACGCCCGCGACGTGCTGGCGCATCTGCGTGGTGTTGAGCACGCCGCTGTGCAAGGCGTCGGCCTGCGCGCGCGACACCGTGCAGTCGTCGTCCAGCGGCGTGCCGTCGGCCGCATAGCCGTCGGCGCAGTCCTCGACGAATTCCTCGTAGTCCTCGTTGATGTCGCCGTTGACGGTGTCGCGGCCGCCTTCGCGGTAATAGGCCAGCAGATGCAGCGCGGTGTCGGCGTCGAAGCGGTGGTCCAGCTGCGCGGTCAGCAGCGTGTTGCGGTTGCGGGTCAGGTCCGGCGAGGTGTAGACCGCGTCGCGGTCGGCCGCGTACAGGCCGGGTTCGACGCCGTCGTCGGTGTAGCGGCTGCCGGGCAGCAGGCCGTTGCCGATCAGGCGGCTGCGCCCGTGCAGCAGCGACACATCCCAGTCGGTGTTCTCGCCTTGCTTGCCCACTTTGCCGAACACGCTGCCGAGGCGGCCTGCGGAGGCGTCGCGCCAGCCGTCCTCGTCGAAGCCGGTGACCGCGACGAAGGCATGCAGGCCGTCGCGCCCGGCATAGCCGTAGGAGGCGTCCAGGCGCTTGCGCGCACCGCTGCCGAACGACAGCTCGGCGCGCAGCCCCGGCGCGGTCAGGCCCGACTGGGTGGTGAACGCCAGCGCGCCGCCGAGCGTGTTGGGGCCGAACAACGGATTGGAGCCGGGCATCAGCGCGACGCTGCGGATCGCCGCCTCCGGCATCATGTCCCAGCTGACGATGTCGGCGAACGGCTCGTTCATGCGCACCCCGTCCAGATACACCGACACGCCTTGCGAGGCGCCCGGCAGCGCCGAGGCGCGGAAGCCGTGGAAGGTGAGATCGGTCTGGAACGGGCTGCCCTGCACCTCGTTGGTGTCCACGCCGTTCATCTGCCGCAGCATGAAATCGGTGAGGTTGCCGGCCTGGCTGCGCGCGATGTCGTCGGCATTGGCGATCTGCACCGTGTACGGCAGGTGGTCGGCATCGATCAGGGTGCCGGGGATCGGCGTGGCGGTGACCTCGACCCGGTCCAGCGCGGTGATCTGCGCATCGCCGGCATTGACCGTGCTCTGTGCGGCGGCCGGTGCGGACGCCAATGCGATGAGGATGGCGATGGCCAGCGCATGCGCGCTCGCCGGCGAAGGACTGCGATCTTTTCTGCTAGCCATGCGTGCTCCTTGGTGTCAGTACAGGACGACCGATTTGATGCCCCTGCCCGCGCGGATCGCATCGAAGGCGCGGTTGATGTCCTGCAGCGGCAGCGTCTCGCTGATCAGTTCGTCGATGCGGATCTCGCCGGCCAGGTAGCGCTCGGCGTAGGCCGGCAGTTCGCTGCGGCCCTTGACCCCGCCGAACGCGCTGCCGCGCCAGGCGCGGCCGGTGACCAGCTGCAGCGGCCGCGTGCTGATCTCCTGCGCGCTCGGCGCCACGCCGAGGATGATGCTTTCGCCCCAGCCCTTGTGGCAGCACTCCAGCGCCGCGCGCATCGCGCGCACGTCGCCGACGCATTCGAAGCTGTGGTCGGCGCCGCCATCGGTGAGATCGACGATCACCTGCTGCACCGGCGCACCGAAGTCCTTCGGGTCCAGGCAATCGGTGGCGCCCAGCGCACGCGCCAGTTCGAACTTGTCGCGGTTGATGTCGACCACGATGATGCGCCCGGCGCGCGCCATCACCGCGCCCTGCACCACCGACAGGCCGATGCCGCCGAGTCCGAACACCGCCACGCTGTCGCCGGGCCGCACCCGCGCGGTGTTGAGCACCGCGCCGATGCCGGTGGTGACCGTACAGCCGAGCAGGCACACCTTGTCCAGCGGCGCGGAAGGGTGGATCTTGGCCACCGCAATCTCCGGCAGCACGGTGTATTCGGCGAAGGTGCTGGTGCCCATGTAGTGCAGGATCGGCCGTCCGCGCAGCGAGAAGCGGCTGCTGCCGTCGGGCATCAGGCCGCGGTCCTGGCTGGCGCGGATCGCCTGGCACAGGTTGCTGCGCCCGGAGCGGCAGAACTTGCACACGCCGCATTCGGGCATGTACAGCGGGATCACGTGATCGCCGGGGCGCACGCTGCTCACGCCGACGCCGACTTCCTCGACCACGCCGGCGCCTTCCTGGCCCAGGATCACCGGAAACGCGGCATCCGGATCGGCGCCGGACAGGGTGCTGGCGTCGCTGTGGCACACGCCGCTGGCGACCAGGCGCACCAGCACCTCGCCGGCCTTGGGCGGTTGCAGGTCCACTTCCTCGATGGCCAGCGGCTGGTTCGCCGCCCAGGCCACCGCGGCTCGCGTCTTCATTTCCCTCTCCCCGCATCCTGTCGCTGTGCCGCGTGCGCTCCTCGCCTCATTGCGCGATGACCACACCCCAGGGCATGTCGCCCACTGCGATCTGCCTGATCTCCTTCATCGTCGTCGTGTCGATGACGCTCACGCTGTTGGAGCGGCCATTGGCCACGTACAGTTTCCTGCCGTCGGCGCTGAGCGCCGGATTCCACGGGCGCTGCCCGACCGCGATCTCGGCCAGCGTGCTGCGCGCGGCCGGATCGATCACGCTGACCGTGCCGGCGCCGCCGTTGGAGGCGTAGACGCGGCTGCCATCGCGCGAAATGGCGATGCCGGCGGTGCGCTGCCCGGCCGGGATGCTGGCCACGCGCCGACGTGCGACCAGGTCGATCACATCGACCACGCTGGCCGCTTCCTGCGCCACGTACACGGTGTTGCCGTCGGGGGCGAAGGCCATGCCGCGCGGATGGCCGCTGGTGGCGATGACGCCGCTGGATTTTCCCGCCTTCAGGTCGATCACGTCCAGATCGTCGGAGCCTTCGTTGCTGGTCAGCAGCAGCGCGCCGTCGGGGCTGTACACGCAGTGCTCCGGCGCCTGGCCCTGGGTGGCGATGCGCGCGCCGATCGCGAAGCTGGCCCGGTCGATCAGCATCACCTGGTTCTGCCCTTCCACGCACACCGCGAACTGGCGGCCGTCCGGCGACGCGGCGATGCCTTCGGCATTCTCGCCGATGTCCACGCTGCGCAGCACCCGGTCGCGCACCGTATCCAGTTCCAGCAGCCGGTGCCCCTGCGCATCGATCACGTACAGGTGCCCGGACGGTCCGGGCAGGATCTGCTGCAGGCGCTTGCCGAGCCGGCCCTGCGCGGACAGCGTGCGCAGCACCGCGTCGCTGCCGGTGTCGATCACCGAGATGGTGCCGCCGCGCTGGTTGGGCACGTAGGCCAACGCGGCCGCTGGCGTGGCCGGCGGTTTGCCGGCCGCGCGCCCCGCCGCGGTGTCGGCCGGCGCCGGCGCGCGCTGGCAGGCGGTGCCGGCCAGCAGCAGCACCAGCGCGATCGTCCCCAGCATGCGGCGCGCCGATTGCCTCATGGCGCCGCGCCTGCGGTCTTGTTGATCGAATGGATGAAGGCCAGCAGCTTCTCGGTGTCGCCGTCCTTGAGCACCGGCGCGAACGGCGGCATCTGCCCCACCACCTTCTCGTGGCCGACGCGGACCTTGCCGTGCGCGGTCATGCCGGCGGTGCCTTCGCTGATCAATGCGCGCAGCGTGTCGTCGTCGTGGCCGTAGACCCAGATGTCGTTGGTCAGCGGCGGGCACATGCCGCCGCCGCCGGTGCCGCCGTGGCAGGCGCTGCAGCCGGCGGACAGGAAGATCTTCTTGCCTTCGGCGGCCAGCTCCGGGGTCACCTTGACCGGCGGGCCTTTCGGAATCGGGGTAACCACCGCCGCCGGCGGAGTCGCGGCAGCCGCCGCCGGGGCGGCGCTGGGCGCGGGTGCGGCCGCAGCGGGCGCTGCAGCGGCAGCGAGCGCGGCAGGCGGCGCATCCTGGCCGCAGGCGGCCAGGGCCAGGGTCAACGCAAGCAGGGACAGGTGCAGCAGTTTCGGCACGACGCAGAAACGGACGACGGCATTGCGCATGGGAGAAGAACCTTTGCGGGACGGACTGTGGGGACGTGCACGCCGCGGCTGCGGCGCGGGCAGGGCGGGCGTGGCGGTCATTGCGTGCGGCGGTGTTCGGCCTCCGTCAGCAGTTGCGCCAGCGATGCATCGCCGCGCTGTTGCGCCAGCGCCGCCGCGGTCTTGCCGTCGGCATCGCGGGTCCCGGCATTGGCACCGGCGGTGAGCAGGCGGCGGCTGGCGTCCGCGCGGCCGGCGGCGGCGGCCAGCATCAGCGGGGTGACGCCGGCGCGGTTGGGCCGGTCGGCCTCGGCGCCGCGCGCCAGCAGCGCGTCGAGCATCTGCGGATCGTTGCGCGCCACCGCGAACATCACCGGGGTGAAGCCGGCCGGATTACTGCGGCGCACGTCGGCGCCGGCACCGAGCAGCGCCTGCACCAGCTCGACATCGGCATAGGAAATCGCCAGATCCAGCGCGGTCCAGCCGTCCTTGGACACCGCATCGACCTTGGCCCGGCGCGCCAGCAGCTGCTTCAGGCTCTGCGCATCGTTGCCCCAGGCCGCCTTCATCAACGGCGTCCAGCCGCTGCCGTCGCGGCCTTCCGGGTTGGCGCCGGCAGCCAGCAGTTCGCCGACCAGGGTCGGCGCCTGGTTGCGGATCGCCTGGTGCAGCGGCGGCTCGCCGAGCAGGTTGGGCCGGTCGGCGCTGGCGCCATGGCGCAGCAGCCAGGCCACGCGCACGCCGTCGCCGGCATCCAGCGCATGCGCCAGCTCCTGGTTGGGATCGGCGCCGCCGGCGATGCGCAGCTGCAGTTGCGCCAGCATCGCCGAGGAGGCCTGCGCGCTCGGTGTGGTGGCATCGTCGGCGGGCATGGCGTAACTGCCGTGCGAGCGCAGATCGCCGTCGACGATGCAGTCGGCGCAGGCCACCAGCGGCACGTGGTACTCGCGCAGGATCGCGCCGATCCTGCCGGCGCTGCGCTGCATCGCCGCGTCCAGCGCATCGCGCAACGCGGCGTTCTTGCGCGACACCGCCCACGCCAGCGAATACTCCAGCACTTCGTCGTCGATGACGTTCAGCGGCACCACGCCCAGGCCGCCGCGCGCGGCGTAGTAGCCGGCCACCGGGCCCCAGGATTCGGCGGCGTCGAGCTGGCCGCCGGCGACGCGTTCGGCCAGCTTGCCCGGGTGGTCCTGCGGCGCCGTCGCCGAGTCGTAGAACAGGTATTGCACGTCGCCGGACACGCCGTGGTCGAACAGCGCCTGCCGCGCCGGCGAACTCTGGAACACGCCGATCTTGAGTTTCTTCAGCGCCGGATCGTCCAGCGAAGCCGGCTGCAACGCCAGACCCTTGCGGGTCACCAGCACATAGGTGGAGCGGTACAGCGGACGCGTGGGCAGGCCCATCTCGAAATCGCTGTTCATGTCCATCAGCACGTCGCAGCGCCCGGCGTTGATCGTGCTGCGCGCCAGCCCACGTTGGTAGTAGGTGCGCCATTCGTATTCCAGGCGCCGGCCCAGCGCTTCGGCGAGGACCTGCGCGATCTTGTTCTGGAAGCCTTCGCCGGCGCGATTGGACAACGGCATGTTGCCCGGATCGGCGCAGACCCGCAGTACCGCCGCAGTGGCGGCGAGTGCGGGAGCGGGCGTGCCCGCCGCTGGCCTGGCGGCCGCGCTGGAAGCGGCCTCAGGAACGCGAGCCGTCGCGGACGACGGCTCGCGCGTGCAACCTGCGGCGACGAGTCCGAGGCTGCAAAGCAGCAACACGGCACACGCGCCCCGCTGCAGGCGCGGCGCGACGACCGCCCCTCCCGGGCGCTCGCTCGCAACATGGACGCGGCGGCGCCGGCTCATCGCGCGGTCTTGGCCGCGGCGGCCGGTGCGCCACCGGCAGCCGCCGTGGCGCTGGCGCTGGCGGTGACGGTCTTGCCGGTGCCGTCGATGCGGAAGGTATGCACCATGCCGCCCAACGGGATCTTGTCGAAGCCGTTGCTGAAGGCCAGCCCAGCCGCACCCAACGCGCCGTACGGATCGCCCGGATCCAGGCCGCCGGCGACCGGCAGGCCGATCCAGCCGCCGATGCCGGAGAACACCGCCACGTACTGGTGGCCGTTGGCCTTGTAGGCGATCGGGTTGCCGATGATCCCCGACGGCAGCTTGGTCTCCCACAGCTTCTTGCCGGTGTCCTTGTCGACCGCGCGGAACCAGCCGTCGAGCGTGCCGTAGAACACCAGCCCGCCGTCGGTGACCAGGGTGCCGCTCCACACCGGGAACTTCTCCTTGATCTCCCACCTGGACTTGCCTTCGACCACGTCGAACGCCTTGACGATGCCCAGCGCGCCAGGCTCGTTCGGCTTCATCATCACGTTGGCGAACACGTACGGCAGGCCCATCATGGTGTTGCCGCGTTCCTGCGGTTCCAGCTCCATGTGCCAGTTGTTGGTGCCGCAGAAGAACACCGCCGAATTGGCCGGATCCACCGAGCACGGCTGCTGGTCCTTGCCGCCCATCGCCGACGGGAACGCCTGTACCTTCTTGCCGCGCTCCAGCGGCGAATGCGCGGCGACCTTGATCGGGCGGCCGGTCTTCATGTCGATGCTCTCGGCCCAGTTGGCCGGCACGAACTTGTGCGCGCGCAGCAAGGTGCCGTCGCGGCGGTCGAGCACGTAGGCGAAGCCGTTGCGGTCGAACTGCACAACGGAAGGCACCTGCTTGCCGTCGATGGTCAGGTCGACCAGGATCGGCTCGTTGATGCCGTCGTAGTCCCACTGGTCGAACGGCGTCTTCTGGTAGCCCCACACCGCCTCGCCGGTCTCGATCTTGCGCGCGAACAGGGTCATCGACCACTTGTTGTCGTATTCGCCGCTATCGCATTCCTTCTGCGTGGTCTTGCCGCAGCGGTACGACGGGCTCCACAGGCCGGGATTGCCGGTGCCGTAGTAGACCAGCTTCAGTTTCGGGTCGTAGCTGTACCAGCCCCACGCCGCGCCGCCGCCGCGCTTCCAGCCGTCCTCCGGGAAGGTCTTGATGCCCAGGTCGCCGAGCTGGCCGTGCTGCGGATTGGCCTTGTTGAAATCCGGGCCCAGGCAGATCGCCTTGTCGCTGCCGGCCGCATCGCAGGACCACACCTGCTTGCCGTCGCCCAGCGCGTACGCGGCGACGCGGCCGAGCACGCCGAACTCGTTGCCGCTGATGCCGGCCACGACCTTGCCGTCGGCGACGATCGGCGCCATGGTGATGGTCTCGCCCTTTTCCGGATAGGCGAGTTTCTGCTTCCACACTTCCTTGCCGGTCTTGGCATCGAGCGCGATCACATCGCCACTGAGGCTGGCGAACACCAGCTTGCCGTCGGCGTAGGAGGCGCCGCGGTTGACCGTGTCGCAGCACGCCACCGCCACCGAGCGCTCGTCCTGCTGCGGGGTGTATTTCCACAGCACCTTGCCGCCGTCGTCCTGCGCCGCCAGATCGATCGCGAACACGTTGTTCGGATACGCGCTGACCATGTACATGACGCTGCCGATCACCAGCGGCTGGCCTTCGTGGCCGCGGGTGGCGTCGGTCTTCATTTCCCACGACATCTTCAGGTTCTTGACGTTGTCGCGGTTGATCTCGGCCAGCGGGCTGTGCCGGGTCAGGCCGAAGTCGCGGCCGATGCCGCCCCAGTTGTCGGGATTGCTGGCGGTGGTGGTGAACTCGCTATCGGTGTCGGCCACCGCGACCGGCGCGGCGGGGGCCGGCTGCTGCGCGGCGGCAGGCGCGGCCGGAGCGGCGGTTTCTTCCTGCTTCTTGCAACCCGCCAGCACCAGCGCGGTAGCCAGCGCGAGCAGCGTCCAGGCACGGGTACGACATGGATGACTGTGCATCGTTCTACTCCCCTCGTTGAAGAGCCGTGGCGCTCGCCGTCGGACGGCCCGCGCGGCGGGATGTGGAAACATCGGGGAAGAGCGAGCAACCCACGTGCCAGCACGCTGCTGCAGTGCGCCATCGCTGGCGCAGCAGGCATCGGATGTCGCGCCAGGACCGGCGCGGCCGTCCGTGACGATGACGTTGTATCGACAACGCGACACTTTGTGCCACGCGCTTGTATCGCGTTTGGCGCAGCCGGCAGCGAAGGGGTCGCCAGGCGGCAGCGACCGGCGTGCCTTGCGCAAGCCAGCGCAGGCGCCTGATCGATCCCTCGCCGCCCTGCCTGCGCGCGTCTGGCTGCACGCGCCCAGGCTTCTTGCGGGAGGAACTCAAGTCTCGACGTTGTTACACCGCGCAGCAGTTGCTGGAGATACGCCGCCGCAGATCGCCGGCGCGGTGCGGCAAACCGCTGCGTCCGAGACGTTAGGCTCTCCAGCGCCAGCTCTTGCTTCTGCTCTTGCTTTGGATTTTCCGGGTTCCCTTACGCAGCGGCGAATAGGTCGGGAAAAACCCCGAAGGGGCGGCGCACAGGGATGTGCGCCGTTCGCGGCAGGGGCAGGGCTCGCCGGAAAAGGCGAAGCACTGCTTCGCCCCGGCGGGCGGGCGGGCGCCGCAAGGCGACTGCCCCGGACTTGGCCGCGTAGCGGACAAGCCCCTTCCGCGAATCCCGGCCTATTCGCGGACCCGGAGCGCGCAGCGCGGAGCGCGTGTAGTCAGGGTGTGCTTTCTTTTGGTTACTTTTCTTTGCACAAGCAAAGAAAAGTAACTCGCCCCAAGGCGAAAGCTCTTGCTCTTGCCTCCCCTGTTGCGACGGCGATGGCAGGGCGAATGCGAAGGATGCAAAGATTGGCAGTCCGCCAGGCGACACGTGGGCGCTGGAAGCCGAATCTGCGCGGCCGTGGCAACGACCGCGACTGGCGCGCCTTTCGCTCTTTGTGGGAGGGATAGTCCCGACAAGGCTTCACCGACAAAGCGTCGGGACTGAAGTCCCTCCCACAGAGAAGACGCCCTACCCGGCCACGTCCTGCCACCACGCCAGCAGCGCCGCACAATCGGCGAAGTGCAGATCCGCCAGCGCCGGCCACGGATTGTCCGCATGCAGCAGCACCGTCGTCGCGCCGGCATGGCGCCCGCACTGCAGGTCGTATTCGTGGTCGCCGATCATCGCCAGCGAATGCGGCGCCACGCCCCAGTGCGCGGCCAGGTGCTGCAGACCGCCAGGATGCGGCTTGGGAGGCGCCTCGTCGCGACCAAGGATGGCGACCTCCTCGAACAACTCATCGACCCCGATCTCGCGCAGCGTCACCCGCGCCAGTTCCTGCGCATTGCGGGTCAGCACCGCCAGCCGGCAACCGGCCGCATGCAGCGTGCGCAGCAGCGCCGGCGCGCCGGGCGCGGCGACCGCCCCCAACGCGAGCTCACGTTCGTGCTCGAGCAGCCAGGCATGCTTGGCCGCGCCCTCCTCGGCCGGCAGCGCGGCCAGATGCTGCAGGATGTCGGCCTGCTGCGGAATCTGCAGCGCGCGGCGGATCAGCGCGGAATCGTGCACCGCGCGGGTCAGCGTGCCGTCCATGTCGAACACCCAGTGCCGCACCTGGCGCAGGCGCGCGCCGGGTGCCGCCACGCTCAATCCCATCCCGGCATCTGCGACCCGTCCAGGCCGCCGGTCTCGAACACCGCGGTGCGGGTGCCGCCGGCCTTCACCGGGAACTCGATCTGCAGCAGCGTGGTCTTGCGCGCCAGCTTCCACAACGCCTTGTCGTCGCTGATGAACATCGCGATCGCCTCGTCGGTGTTCGGGCGCCACGCCGCGGCCGCGCGCGGCGCGGCGTCGTCGGCCTTGAGCTGCACCTTGCAACCGCCGGCGCAACGGAAATCGCCGGCCTGCAGCACCAGGTAGGCGCTGCGCTTCCACTCGGGATGATCGCGGAACACCAGTTGCACCGGCTTCGGGCCGCTGCCGTCCACATCGACCTTGTCGCGGCTGTACAGCATCGCCGAGCGCTGCGTGCCCTTGCCGGCCGGCACCTGCGAATACTCCCAGGCGACCTGCATGCGCCGCAATTCGCGCGCCGCCTCGCCCTTGGCCTTGACCTCGGCATAGCCGGGTTCGATGCGCTCGGCCGCGTCCGAACCGGGATACTGCTGCAGCAGCGCCGCGCCATGGATGCGCGCCAGGTCCCAGTTGCCGGACTTCGCCGCGGCGTCGTATTGCTTGGCCAGGTCGTCGGCGGCCTGCGCCTTGGCCTGCGCCTCGGCCGCCGCCTGCGCCTTGCGCTCGGCCTCGTGGTCGCCGCAACCGGCCAGGGCGACGGCGCACAGCACGCCGAGCAACATGCGTTTCATCGGGGAACTCCTCGTTGGATCAGATTCTCGAGCGCCTGCGCGACCTCGTCGGGCTTCTCGACGATGCACATGTGGCCGCTGCCGTCGAGCAACACCTGCAGCGCCTGCGGCACGCGCTCGGCGTACAGCGCCAGCGCGCTGGCATCGATCACTGCATCCTGCACGCAGTTCAGCAGCAGCGCCGGCTGGCGGATGCGCGCGGCTTCTTCGAACGGCAGGAAGGCTTCGTCGCTGCGTCCGATCCGCGCCAGCACCTGCTGCTCGAAACCGGCCTCGCTGCGCCGCCAGGCCACGATCGACGGCACCGCCCAGGACGGGATGCGCGGCTTGCTCGGCTCCAGCAGAAAGACCGTATCGACGTAGCGGCGCAGCGAGTCGGCGTCGTACACCGCGAACGGATTGTCGCCGTCCAGCACCGCCTGGCCGAAGGCGTTGTCGGCGAAGCGCACGCCGGCGGCGTTGAGCAGGCCGACCCGGTCGAACAATTGCGGATGGCGCGCGGCGGCGAGCGCGGCGATGCCGCCGCCCATCGAATGCCCGACCAGCACGCATTCGCTGCCCGCACGGCGCACGCACTGCGCGGCGAACGCGGCCACGCGCTCGGCCTGCGCGACGAAGCCGTAGTCCTGCCCGTCGATGCGCTGGCTCTCGGCCCAGCCGGGCAGATCGGGAATGAACAGGTGATAGCGCGCGCCGAGCGCGCGCGCCAGCGGCAACCAGTTCTCCTTGCTGCCGGTGAAGCCGTGCACCAGCAGCAGCGTCGGCGCAGCAGGATCGGCGGCCGCGCGGTGCAGATAGGTCCAGCGATGCCCGGCGACCTGCGTCTGGCAGCGCTGCAGACCGCTGCCCCAACGCAGGCGCAGGCTTTCCAGGCGCACCAGCAGGAACGGCCTGCTGCGCAGCAGCAGCACGACGCCCAGCAGCAGCACCAGCATCACGGCCAGCACGGTGAACGCCACCAGCAGCAACAACGTCATCAGCAGCATGAAAAAGCCGGGAACCGGAAACGTGCCATGCGCCTACCTTCGCATGCGCCCCGGCCCGCGCCAAGCCCTGCATGGCGGCACGCCGCGCTGGTGCAGGCGCGGCAGGGTTACGCGGCAACCATCGCCGGCCGCGCAAAAGAAAACAGCGCCGGGATTGCTCCCGGCGCCGCGATCGAACGCCTGCGTTTGCAAGCGCGCCGCCTCAGTGCGCGGCGGCGCCCTTGTCGGCCTTGGCCAGCATGTCTTCCACCGACACCGTGGTGATCGGGTGGTAGCCGGGCTTGGCCTGGGCGAAGACCTGCCTGGCGAAGGCCAGGCCGTCCGCGGTCTTCACCAGCTCGGCGTAGATCGGCAGGATCAGCTTGCGCCGGCCGACGCGGGCGATGAACGCGCCGGCGGCCGGGCGCGCTTCGGCGTAGCCGCTGCGGATCGCCAGCGGATACCAGCGCATGGCGATCTCGCCGTTGGCGGTGCCGGTGAAGTGGTAGGCCGCATCCAGCTGCTTGAGCTGCTCGGGTTTGAGCGTGGCGCCCAGGCCGCTGAGGAAACGCGTCCATTCCTGCGTGCTCCACGCATCGGTGACCTGCTTGGTCGGCAGGGTGCCGCTGCCGGCCCAGGCGATGCGCGCGGTATCCACCATCGCGAAGTTGCGCGAACGCGCCTTCTGCGCGAACGCCGGGATGCCCGGCTCGTCCAGCCACGCATGCAGTTCCTGCTCGCTGACCGCATCGGGCTTCTTGGCCAGCAGGTTCTTCTTCAGGTAGTCGACGAACTGGTCGGTATTGGCGCTCTGGAACGCGTGGTCGTCGAACCAGCCGCGCAGGAACGGATCGAAGGTGGCGCGGCCGAAGCGCTGTTCCAGGAACTGCAGGAACCAGGCGCCCTTGACGTAGGCGACCTGGCTCAGCGCGTCGTCCGGATCGCGCTCGGTCAGCGCCGGCAGCGCCAGCGCCTGGTCGGCCGGGCGCATGTCCTTGACCTCGGCGAGCAGGTCGGTCTGGTCGATCTCGCGCTCCATCTCCGCCGCTTCGGCGCCGTACAGCGCCTCGGTGATGCGCGCCTGCACATAGGTGGTGAAGCCTTCGTTGAGCCAGATGTCCTTCCAGCTGGCGTTGGTCACCAGGTTGCCGGACCAGCTATGCGCCAGCTCGTGCGCGATCAGCGACACCAGCGACTTGTCGCCGACGATCACGGTCGGGGTGGCGAAGGTCAGGCGCGGGTTCTCCATGCCGCCGAACGGGAACGACGGCGGCAGCACCAGCATGTCATAGCGGCCCCAGCGGTACGGACCGTACAGCGTCTCGGCGGCGACGATCATCTTCTCGGTGTCCTCGAACTCCTTGGCCGCCTTGTCGGCCATGCTCGGCTCGGCCCACACGCCCGAACGTGCGGAGATCGGCTTGAACACCAGGTCGCCGGCGGCGATGGCCAGCAGGTAGGACGGGATCGGCTGCGGCATCTTGAACGTGTAGTCGCCGTCGCGCGCCGCCTTCGGGTCGTTGTCGGCGCTCATCAGCACCATCACGTCCGGACGCGACACGACGTGCGCGCTATAGGTGAAGCGCACGCTCGGCGTGTCCTGCAGCGGCACCCAGCTGCGCGCATGAATCGCCTGCGACTGGCTGAACATGAAGGGCAGCTGCTTGCCCTCGGTCATCGACGGCTGCAGCCACTGCAGGCCCGAGGCGGTCGCGGCAGTGTGATAGGCGATGGTGACCGTCTGCGGCTGGTTCGGCGCCTCGATGGTCAGCTTGCTGCCGTAGATCTTGTCGGCCGGCGCCAACGCGTACTGCAGCGGCGCCAGGTTGCCCTTGCCGTCGTCGCCCTGCACCCGCTCGATGGTCAGCTCGCGCGTATCCAGCAGCAGCTGCCTGGCGCCCTTGTCCTTCCAGTCCAGCGTATAGGTGGCGGTGCCGCCGATCTGCCTGCTGTCGAAATCCAGCTTCAGGTCCAGCGCCAGGTCCTTGATCACGACCTTGCCCGGCTCGGCGTAGGAGCTTTCGTCGTGGCTGCGGTCGGCGGGTTTCATGGCGGCGGGCGCGGGCTTGGCGGCGGGAGCGGCGGCTTCGCTAGGAGCCTCGCGGGAACAACCGGTCGCGATGACCGCGGCCAGGGACAGCAACAGGAACGGGGAACGCATGGCGGCACCGGTTCGGGGAAAACCGGCAGTTTACCTTGACGGCTGGGATTGGGGATTCGGGATTGGGGATTCGTAAAGAGCGCATTGCCCCGCTTTTACGAATCCCCAATCCCGAATCCCCAATCCCGGCCGTCAGATCTTGTAGCCGGAATGGATCGCCACGATGCCGCCGGTCAGGTTCTTGTAGTGGCTGCGGGCGAAGCCGGCCTCGGCCATCATGCCCTTCAGCGCGTCCTGCGGCGGGTGCTTGCGGATGCTCTCGGCCAGGTACTGGTAGCTGTCGGCGTCCTTGGCGAACAGCCGGCCCAGCCGCGGCAGGATCTTGAACGAATGGAAGTCGTAGATCGGCTTGAACCAGTCGGCGGTGACCTCGGAGAACTCCAGCACCCGCGCCTGCCCGCCGACCTTCAGCACCCGGTACATCTCGCGCAGCGCCGCGTCCTTGTCGGTGACGTTGCGCAGGCCGAAGGCGATGGTGACCAGGTCGAAGCTCTGGTCCGGGAACGGCAGCGCCTCGGCGTTGCACTGCACGTAGTCCAGGCCCGCGACCAGGCCGCGGTTGGTCAGCCGGTCGCGGCCCACCGCCAGCATGCCGGCGTTGATGTCGCCCAGCACCACCGCGCCGTCGTCGCCGACCCGCTCCTTCAGCAGCGCGGCGATGTCGCCGGTGCCGCCGGCCAGGTCGAGCACGCGGTCGCCCGGCTTGACCTGCGCGGTGGCCACGAAATAGCGCTTCCAGACCCGGTGAATGCCCAGGCTCATCAGGTCGTTCATCAGGTCGTAGTTGCCGGCGACCGAGGTGAACACCTCGCCGACCAGCTTCTGCTTGTCCTTGGCGGCGACGTCGCGGAAGCCGAAATGGGTGGTGCCGGAGGTGTAGGGGGATTCGCTCATGCGGGGGATTATCGCACTGCCGGCCGGTTCGTGGCGGTGAAGCGGGCGCAGTGCCGCCGTGCAGGGGTGACAGCCGCCCGCCGCCTGGGCCAGACTCCGGGGACACGCCCCCCCAACGGCCCCACGATGCTGACCACGCCCGATTACCGCGCCCTGCTCGACACCGCCATCGCCGAGGCCCGCCAGGGCCTGGCCGAAGGCGGCATCCCGATCGGCGCGGCGCTCTACCACAACGACGGCCGCCTGCTCGGCTGCGGCCACAACCGCCGCGTACAGGAAGGCGACCCGTCGGTGCACGGCGAAACCGATGCGTTCCGCAAGGCCGGCCGCCAGCGCCGCTACCAGGACACCATCATGGTCACCACGCTGGCGCCGTGCTGGTACTGCAGCGGCCTGGTGCGGCAGTTCAACATCGGCACCGTGGTGGTCGGCGAATCGGTCACTTTCCAGGGCGGCATCGACTGGCTGCGCGAGAACGGGGTCACCGTGATCGACCTGCACAGCCAGGAATGCATCGACCTGCTCGGCGGCTACATCGCGGCCAATCCGGACGTGTGGAACGAGGACATCGGCGAGGACTGAGCCGCCGCCGCGTAGCCGGTTCAGAACCGGTACTGCACGCCGGCGGTGACGGTGCGCGCCGCGCCCACCGCCACCCACGGCGTCGCCGCCACCGAGCTGGTGTAGTAGCTGCGGTCGAACACGTTGTCCACGTCCAGCGACACGCGCAGCCGTTCGTCGATGCGCCAGTACGCCAGCAGCTTGGCCACGCTGTAGCCCGGCAGCCGCGCCGGCGCGATGCCGGCGTCGGCCTGCGCCTGGGTATAGGCTTCGGCCAGCCGCCGGCCGCTGTAGGTCATGCCGCCGCCGAAGCCGAGCAGGCCGCCGCCCGACAGCGCCGTCTCGCGCACCGCGAGCAGGCTGGCGTTGAGCCTGGGCACGTTGATCAGGCTGCCGCCGAGCTGCAGCGTGTTGTCGCGCAGCACCTGCACCCGGTTCCACGAGGCGCTGGCGTTGAGCCGCCAGTGCGCGCTCAGTTGGCCGGAAACGTCGGCCTCGGCGCCGCGGCTGCGCACGCGGCCGGCGGCGATCTGGTTGCCCGGATTGAGCGGATCGCCGGTGAGCACGTTGTCCTTGACGATCTCGTACAGCGCCGCGGTGCCGCCGAGGCGGCCATCGGGTGCCTGCCACTTGCCGCCCAGTTCCAGCGCGCGGCCGCTTTCCGGTGCCGGCGCGTGCGCGGTGCCGGTGCCGTTCCACACGTCGGACCCGGTGTTGGGGCGGAACGTGCGCCCGGCATTGACGTACCACGACCACTGCTCGCCCGGCGCGTAGCTCAGGCCGATGCGCGGCGTGGTCTTGGCCGGCGCCTGCGCGTAGCGGCCGCCGCTGCGGCGGTCGTCCAGCCTCTGCCGGTAGCGGTCGTGGCGCAGGCCCAGCAGCAGCGTCCATTGCGGCGCCAACGCGATCGCGTCCTGCAGGTACAGCGCGGCGTTGCGCTGGCGCTCGCGGGTATCGACGAACGGCAGCGGCGTCGGCAGCGGCTGTCCGTAGACCGGCGCGAACACGTCCAGCGCGTAAGGCGCGGCGGCGCTGGGGCGGATCCGCCGCATGCGCTGGTTCAGCACGAAGTCGTAGGCCTCGGCGCCGAGCAGCAGTTCGTGGCGCCAGGCGCCGGCGTCCAGTTGACCGCGCAGTTCGGCCTGCAGCGCGCTGTCGTGCGAGGCGAAATCGCGCCAGCGCCGCTGCCGCCACAAGGTACGGCCGTCGTCGCGCAGCGCGCTGGGCTCGGTGGAATAGCCGCGCAGGCTGCCGTCGCGGCGCGAGGCGGCGAGCAGCGCGCTCCAGTCGGCGGCGATGGCGTGCTGCAGCAGCAGCTGGTGATTGCGGTTCTCGACCTGCACGTCGCCGTCGCCCGGCTCGCCGAGGAAGCGCGAACGCGGTATCGCGCCCAGCGCGCCGCGCACCGCGACGATGCCGCGGTCCAGCGGCACCCGCTGGCGCAGCCATTCGCCGTCGTAGCGCAGCGTGGTCGCCTCGCCCAGGCGCCAGGTCAGCGCCGGCGCCACGAAGCGGCGCCGGCCATGCACGAAGTCGCGGAAGCTGTGCTTGTCCTCGAGCGCGAGGTTGAGCCGGTAGGCGAGCGACTCGCCGAGCGGGCCGGTGCTGTCGGCGGCGATGCGGTAGGCATCGTGGCTGCCGGCGGACACTTCCAGCGCCGCGGCCGGCCGCCACTGCGGGCGCTTGGTGACGATGTTGAGCGTGCCGCCCGGCTCGCTGCTGCCGTACAGCGCCGCCGCCGGGCCCTTCAGGAATTCGATCGCCTCGATGTTGGCGGTATCGCGCGGCGCGTTGTAGCCGCGGTTGCCGGCCAGGCCGTTGAGCAGGGTCGCGCTGCCGGTGTTCTCGTTGCCGGGCAGGCCGCGCACCGCGAAGTTGTCCCACAGCCCGCCGAAGCCGTTCTGCCGCGAGATGCCGCCGACGTAGTCCAGGGTGGCGTCGAGCCGGGTCGCGCCGAGGTCGTCGATCGCCTGCCGCGGCAGCACCCGCACCGATTGCGGCAACTGGCGCAGATTCAGGCCGGTCTTGCTGCCCTCGATGGCGTCGGCCTGGTAGGTCCCCGAATCGCGGCGACCGACCACCCGCACCGCATCCAGTTCGGCCGGCTCCGGCTCGGCAGCGGGATCGGCGCCGCGCAGGACCGGATCGGCA
Organism: Xanthomonas hyacinthi; assembly: GCF_009769165.1. Lineage (NCBI taxonomy): Bacteria > Pseudomonadati > Pseudomonadota > Gammaproteobacteria > Lysobacterales > Lysobacteraceae > Xanthomonas > Xanthomonas hyacinthi. Next base: position 2,696,831 of record NZ_CP043476.1, on the reverse strand, counting down.
TCTGCCGGACCGGCGCACAGGCCGGCCAGCAAGGCGATGCAGGACAGGGACAAGGGATGCGGCGAGCGTGGCGGCATGGAAAGGGCACCTCAAAAGAATGTTATATTATTTCAATATCGGCACGAACGCAGCATCTGTCTTCCGTTTCTCTCACCGCCCCCGCCCCCCTCTCCTACGTCCACGCGCCTGGCCTCGATCGATCTGCTGCGCGGCACGGTGAATGGCGCTGATGCTGCTCGACCACGTGCGCGAGACGTTCTACCTGCACCACCCGATCGGCGATCCGGTGGACGTGGAAGCCACCGCGCCGGCGCTGTTCGTGACGCGCCTGCTGGCGCATCTGTGCGCGCCGGTGTTCGTGTTCCTGACCGGCCTGTCGGCCTGGCTGTACGCGGCGCGGCAGCCGCGCGGTCGCGCCGCCGCCGCCGCATTCCTGCTCAAGCGCGGGCTGTTCCTGATCGTGCTGGAACTGACCCTGGTCAACTTCGCCTGGACCTTCTCGTTCCCGCCGCAGGTGCTGTACCTGCAGATCTGGGCGATCGGGCTGAGCATGCTGGCGCTGGCGGCGCTGCTGTGGCTGCCGCGGCCGCTGCTGGCGCTGCTCGGCGCGCTGCTGGTAGCCGGGCACAACCTGCTCGATGGCGTGCAGGTGCACGGCGACGGTCCGTTGGCCGCGGCCTGGGCACTGCTGCACGATCGCAGCTGGCTGCAACTGGGCGGGCTGCGCCTGCGCACCTCGTATCCGCTGTTGTCGTGGATCGGGGTGATCGCGCTGGGCTATGCGGCCGGCCCCTGGTACGGCGCCGGCACCGCGCCGGCGCAACGCCAGCAGCGTCTGCTGGCCTGCGCACCCGGCGCGCTGGCGCTGTTCCACCTGCTGCGCTGGCACAACGGCTACGGCGATGCGCCATGGCGCGACCACGCCGACATCGCGCACACCGCGATGAGCTTCTTCAACCTGACCAAGTACCCGCCGTCGCTGCTGTTCCTGCTGCCGACCCTGGGCGCGGGCCTGCTATTGCTGCGCCTGTACGAGCCGCCGCGGCCGGCGCTGACGCCGCTGGCGGCGATCGGCGCGGCGCCGATGTTCTTCTACCTGCTGCACCGGAGCGCCTTGCTGCACTGAACAGACTAAAGAACACCTTGTGGGAGCGACTGATGGCCCGAGGCCACCCGGAGTCGACTCCCACAACTCCCACAAAAGACGCAGCCCGGCCTGCGCCAGGCTGGCACACCACGGTTACAGGATGTAGCGGCTCAGATCCGGATCCTGCACCAGCTCGCCCAGATGCGTGTTCACGTACGCGGCATCGACGACGACGCTCTGTCCGTCGCGGTCCGGCGCCTCGAAGCTCAGCGTGTCGAGCAGGCGTTCGAGCACCGTGTGCAGGCGCCGCGCGCCGATGTTTTCCTGGCGCTCGTTGACCAGGAACGCGATCTCGGCGAGGCGGTCGATCGCATCGTCGGTGAAGCTCAGGGTCACCCCTTCGGTCAGCAACAGCGCTTCGTACTGCTTGCTCAGCGCCGCCTTCGGCTCGGTGAGGATGCGGATGAAATCGTCCTTGGACAGCGCCGACAGCTCGACCCGGATCGGGAAGCGGCCCTGCAACTCGGGGATCAGGTCGCTGGGCTTGGCCAGGTGGAACGCGCCGGAGGCGATGAACAGGATGTGGTCGGTCTTGACCGTGCCGTACTTGGTGCTGACGTTGGAGCCTTCGACCAGCGGCAGCAGGTCGCGCTGCACACCTTCGCGCGACACGTCGCCGCCGGACGCTCCCGCCTCGCCACGCTTGGCGACCTTGTCGATCTCGTCGATGAACACGATGCCGTGCTGCTCGCAGGCCTCGATCGCCGCGGCGCGCACGTCTTCCTCGTTGACCAGCTTGCCGGCCTCTTCCTCGATCAGCAGCGGCCGCGCCGCCTTGATCGTCAGCTTGCGCGACTGCGACTTGCTGCCGCCCAGATTGGAGAACATCTGCCGCAGCTGCTGGCCCATTTCCTCCATGCCCGGCGGGGTCATGATGTCCATGCTGACGTTGACCGCCACGTCCAGCTCGATCTCGCGCTCGTCCAGTTCGCCAGCGCGCAGCATGCGCCGGAACTTGCTGCGGGTGTCGTTGTCCTGCGCCGAAGGCTCGTTGCGCGCGGCTTCCGGATCGAAGCCGATGCCGGCGCTGCGCCGCGGCAGCAGCGCGTCGAGGATGCGGTCTTCGGCGCGCTCCTCGGCCTGGGTGCGCACGCGCACCTTGGCCTGCTCGCGGTACAGCTTGACCGCGGTGTCGGCCAGGTCGCGCACGATCTGCTCCACGTCCTTGCCGACGTAGCCGACCTCGGTGAAACGCGTCGCCTCGACCTTGACGAACGGCGCATTGGCCAGCGTCGCCAGGCGCCGCGCGATCTCGGTCTTGCCGACGCCGGTGGGGCCGATCATCAGGATGTTCTTGGGCATCACTTCGTTGCGCAGCGCATCGGGCAGCTGCATGCGCCGCCAGCGGTTGCGCAGCGCGATCGCCACCGCGCGCTTGGCGTCATGCTGGCCGACGATGTGGCGGTCCAGCTCCTGCACGATCTCGCGCGGGGTCATGGTGCTATGGGTATCGGTCATGGTCGGGACATCGAAGAGGAAATCGGAAATGGAGAATCGGGAATGGCAAGAGCCGGCATCCTCGGTAACGGAGAGAAGAATCGCCGTTGCGATTCTCGATTCCCCATTCCCGATTCACAGCTCCTCGACCACCACGTTGCGATTGGTGTAGATGCAGATGTCGCCGGCGATGTTCAGCGCTTCGACCGCGATGGTCTTGGCGTCCAGCTCGGTGTGGCCGAGCAGCGCGCGCGCCGCCGACAGCGCGTAGGAACCGCCGGAGCCGATGGCGATGATGCCGTCCTCCGGCTCGATCACGTCGCCGGTGCCGCTGATGATCAACGAGGTTTCCTTGTCGGCCACCGCCAGCAGCGCCTCGAGCTTGCCCAGGCGGCGTTCGGTGCGCCAGTCCTTGGCCAGTTCCACCGCCGCGCGGGTCAGCTGGCCGTGCTTCTCGAGCTTTGCCTCGAACAGTTCGAACAGGGTGAACGCATCGGCGGCGGCGCCGGCGAAACCGGCCAGCACCTGGCCGTCGCGGCCGAGCCGGCGCACCTTGCGCGCATTGCCCTTCATCACGGTATGGCCCAGCGTCACCTGGCCATCGCCGGCCACGGCGACATGGCCGTTGCGGCGCACCGACAGGATCGTGGTGGCGTGGAAAACGGTGGGGTTCTGACTGGGATCCATGCGGCCTCCGGGGTGTTCTCCCTGAGGTGGGGCCGGCCGCGCGCGCTTCAAGCGCGCGGCGAACGCTCAGGGCGCGGTCTTGCGCTTGGCGCGCGGATGCGCGGCGTCGTAGACCTTGGCCAGGTGCTGGAAATCCAGGTGGGTGTAGATCTGCGTGGTGGCGATGTCGGCGTGGCCGAGCAGTTCCTGCACGCCGCGCAGGTCGCCGGAGGATTCGAGGATGTGGCTGGCGAAGCTGTGCCGCAGCATGTGCGGGTGCACGTGCTTGAACAGGCCCTGGCGCCCGGCCAGCTGCTTGATCCGGATCTGCACCGCGCGCGCGCCGATCGGCGCACCGCCGCGACCCGGGAATACCGGCGCCTCTGCCGCCGCCTTGGTCTGCGCCTGCCATTCCAGCAGCGCCTTGCGCGCGTGCGAGCCGACCGGCACCAGCCGCTGCTTGTTGCCCTTGCCGAGCACCCGGACCAGGCCGCTGGCGAAATCCAGGTCGCGCCAGCGCAGCGCGCACAGCTCGCTCAGGCGCAAGCCGGAGGAATAGAACAGCTCCAGCAACGCGCGGTCGCGCAGGCCCAGCGGCACGTCGGTCGGCACTTCGACCAGGCGCACCGCCTCGTCCGCGTCCAGCACCTGCGGCAGCTTGCGCGGCGCCTTCGGCGCACGCAGCGCAGCGGCCGGACTGGCCGCGATCCGGCCATGCTTGAGCAACCACGCATAGAAACTGCGGCACGCCGACAGGCGCCGCTGCAGGCTCTTCGGCGACAGCCCGCGGCGATGCTCGGCGGCGATGAAGTGGCGCAGCTGCTCGGTGCCGAGCGCCACCATCTCGCCGCCGGCATTGTCCGCCGCCCACGCTGCCAGCGCGGCCAGATCGCGCCGGTACGCATCCAGCGTGTGCGCGGACATGCGTCGTTCGACCTGCAGGTAGGCGAGGAACCGGGATTCGGGATTGGAAAGTGGGGATTGGGCATCGCCACTCGGCTCTACCGCCGCGCCGGCAGGCGTTTGCCGCGTTCCCGAACCGCCGGCGCCGCGCGCGCTCATGCGAAGCGTTGCAACGCCACCGTCAGCGACTCGCCCATCATGCGCAGGAACAAGGTGCCCATGCCGGGATAGAAGCGGTTCGGATCGCGGCTGCCGACCGCGAGCAGGCCCACGCCCGGCAGCGGCAGCAGCGCGCTGGACTGCACTTCGTCGATGCGCTCGGCGTACAGCAGCGCCTGCTTTTCCGGCTGCAGGCGGCCGCAGATCGGCTCGCCGTCGTGCAGGCAGTCGCGGAACGGCGCCAGCCGCGGATCGTCCTGCGCCAGGATCTGCAGCCACGGCGCCTGCGCCAGCCCGGGCAACGGCTGCAGCAGCACGATGCGGACCAGGTCGCCCTGGAAATCCTCCTGCAGCGAGGCGGCCATCGCGCGCACGCTGTCGGCGGCGTTGCCCTGCCGCATCAGCGCCAGGGTCAGCTGGTGGGTGCGCACCGCCAGGCGCTCGTTGACCTGGGCATTGGCGGCCAGTTCGGACAGGCGCCGCGCCAGTTCGCGGTTCTTGTCGCGCAGCACTTCCAGCTGGTAGCTGGCCAGCGACGCGGTCGGGCCGTCGTCGCGCGGCACCACCAGGGTCAGCGCCAGGTCGGGGAACTGTTTCAGGAACGCCGGGTGGCGGCGCAGCCATGCGGCGATTTCGTGCGCGCCGATCTTGTCCTGGGCCTCGCTCATCGGATCCACTCCCCATCGAAAACGAACGCGGCCGGCCCGGACATCACCAGCGGCGCATCATCGTGCGGCCAGCGGATGCGCAATTCGCCGCCGGGCAGCACCACGCGCACGTCGCGCTCCACGCGGCCGCGCTGGATCAGCACCGCCGCCGCCGCGCAGGCGCCGCTGCCGCAGGCCAGGGTTTCGCCGACGCCGCGCTCGTACACGCGCAGGCGCACATGGCCGCGGTCGAGCACCTGGGCGAAGCCGACATTGACCGAATCGGGGAACGACGCATGCTGCTGCAGCAACGGCCCCAGCCGCTCGACCGGCGCCGCGTCGACCAGGCCCACTTCCAGCACCGCATGCGGATTGCCCATCGACACCGCGCCGAAGCGCACGCTGCCGCCTTGCAGCGGCAGCACATACTCCTCGCGCATGCGCGGGAAGCCGATCAGCGGCACGTCCTCCGGGGCGAAGCGCGGCACGCCCATCGCCACCGCGAACTGGCCGTCGGCACCGCGCTCGATGCGATGCGAGGCGAACGGACTGTCGATGACGAACGGGTCGCGGCCGGCGGCGCCGTCGCGCACCAGCCAGGCGGCGACGCAGCGCGCGCCGTTGCCGCACTGCCCGGCCAGGCTGCCGTCGGTATTCCAGATGCGATAGCTGGCCACCGCGTCCGCGCTGCGCGGCGCCTCGATGGTCAGCAGTTGGTCGCAGCCGACGCCGAAATGGCGGTCGGCCAGGCGCACCGCCAGCGCGGCGTCCGGCGGCGGCGTGCCATCGCGCAGGTCGAGCACCACGAAATCGTTGCCCGCGCCCTGCATCTTGGAAAAGCGCAGGCGCGCCGCGACGCTGGCCTCACTGACGCTGGCCTCACTCATTCCCATCGGTGGGCGTGGGGCTGGTGGCGTCGACCGGCTGCTGCTGGCCATCGACCGGCTGCGCCTGGCCGGCGGGATCGGTGGTGGCCGGCGGCGTCGCGTCGGGCGCGGTGGCCGGCGCGGCTTCCACCGGCACCGGCTTCTGCGGCATCACCAACGGGCCCTTGTTGCCGCACCCGGCCAGCGCCAGCAGGGCGGCGCCGAACAGGACGGTACGGATCGGATGACGGAACGATGTGCTCATGCGCCGAGTATAGCCAGAAGGGCATGAACCGGCTGTGCCGCATGCGGCGCTGCGGCCAGGCGCAGCAGCACCTAGGCCCAAGGCCTCACTCGCGCGGCGGCGGCTCCGGGCGCAGCCACAGCCACAGCGCCACGCCGCTCATGCAGCCGATCGCCAGCACCTGCACCCACGGCGTGTGCACGAACAGCAACAGCACCAGCGCGCACACCGCCATGGTCAGCGTGGCCATCCACTTGCCGCGGCGGCTGACCGCGCCGTGCGCTTCCCAGTCGCGGATGCTGGCGCCGAAGCGCGGATCCTCCAGCAACCGGCGACGCAGGCGCTCGGAGCCGCGCGAGGCGGCATAGGCCGAGATCAGCACGAACACCGTGGTCGGCAAGCCCGGCACGAAGATGCCGACGATGCCCGTCGCCAGGCTGACGTAGGCCAGCAGCCACCAGGCCCAGCGGAAACGGGAAGGGGGTTCCATCGGCGCATGATAAAGCCGCGAGCCGATGTCGAGCGGAATATGCGCCCTCGCCGCCCGCCTCTTGCGCGAGCGACTTCAATTGCGAGGAGCGGAGCGGCGGGCCTGCCGAACCTCGATGCAGTCGGGACTGAAGTCCCTCCCACATGCACCCGGCCGGCACTCGGCACACTCCCGCCTTGTGGGAGCGGCTTCAGCCGCGACGCAGCGCCGCGCCAATCCGCCTTACTTCGCCGCCTGCTCCACGCCCAACTGGTCGAGCATGAACGCATACGATTCGGCCTGCTCGCGATAGCGGCGGAAGCGCCCGGACTTGCCGCCGTGGCCGGCTTCCATGTTGACCCGGAACACGATCGGGCGGGTGCCGGTGTTGTCGTCACGCAGCCTGGCCACCCACTTCGCCGGCTCCCAGTACTGCACCTGCGAATCCCACAGGCCGGTGCCGACGAACAGCGCCGGATACGCCTGGCGCGTGACGTTGTCGTATGGCGAATAGCCGAGCATGTAGTCGTAGTACTGCTTCTGCTCCGGATTGCCCCACTCGTCGTATTCGTTGGTGGTCAGCGGAATGCTCGGGTCGAGCATGGTGGTGACCACGTCGACGAACGGCACCTGCGCCACCAGCACCCGGTAATCCTGCGGCGCCATGTTCGCCACCGCGCCCATCAGCAGGCCGCCGGCGCTGCCGCCGGCCGCGGCGACGCGGTCCGGCGCCGCATAGCCCAGCTTGACCAGGCCGCGGGTCACGTCGATGAAGTCGGTGAAGGTGTTCTTCTTGTGCAGCAGCTTGCCCTGGTCGTACCAGTCGCGGCCCATCTCCTGGCCGCCGCGGATGTGCGCGATGGCGTAGACCACGCCACGGTCGAGCAGGCTGACCACCGGCAGGTTGAAGGCGGGATCGGTGGACATGCCGTAGCTGCCGTAGGCGTACTGGTACAGCGCCGCGGTGCCGTCCTTCTTGAAGCTCTTCTTGTACACCAGCGACACCGGCACCTTGACCCCGTCGCGCGCGCTCACCCACACGCGCTCGGTCTGGTACTTGTCGGCGTCGTAGCCGATCACCGGCTGCTGCTTGAGCAGCTTGCGCTCGCCGGTGCGGGTGTTGAGTTCGTAGGTGGTGGCCGGCGTGGTCAGCGAGGTGTAGCTGTAGCGCAGCCACGGCGTGTCCGGCTCGGGATTGACCGACAGGCCCATCGAATACGCCGGCTCGTCGGCCTTGACGTACTCCTCCTTGCCGTCGGCGAAGTGCAGGCGGATCCGCTCCAGCCCGTCGGACCGCTCGGCGATGGCGGTGTAGCCGTCGAACAGTTCGAAGCTGTCGATGAACACCTTCTCGTCGTAGGGCAGCCAGGCCTGCCACTGCGCGCGCTTGCTGGCGCCGTCGGGCGCGGTCATCAGCGCGTAGTTCCTGGCCTTCCAGTTGGTGCGGATCACCCAGCGCCCATCAAAATGGTCGGCGCTGTACTCGACGTCGCGCTCGCGCGGCGCCAGCACGGCGAAGTGCTGCGGATCGGCGGCCGGCGCGTAGCGCTGCTCGGAGGACACCGTGCTTTCCACGCCGATGAGGATGTACTTGTCGTCGCGGGTACGGCCCAGGCCCATGTAGAAGCTGTCGTCCTTTTCTTCGTAGACCAGCGCGTCCTGCGTGGCCGGCGTGCCCAGCACGTGCTTCCTGACGCGCACGGTGAGCAGCGTTTCCGGATCGTTCTCGACGTAGAACAAGGTCTTGTTGTCGTCGGCCCAGACCACGTCCGGCGACACGCCCGGCACGCGGTCGGCGTAGACCTCGCCGGTGTCCAGGTTCTTGAAGCGCACCACGTACTGGCGGCGGCCGACGTCGTCCTCGGTCCAGGCCAGGAGGCGGTTGTCCTGGCTGACCACCGCATCGCCCAGGCTGAAATAGCCCTTGTCCGCGGCCATGGCGTTGACGTCGAGCAGGAGTTCCTCCGGCGCCTCCATGCTGCCCTTGCGTCGCGCGTGCACCGGGTAGTCCTTGCCGCTCTCGTAGCGGGTGTAGTACCAGTAGCCGCGCTCGCGGTACGGCACGCTGCTGTCGTCCTGCTTGATGCGGCCGACGATCTCCTTGTACAGCGTATCCTCCAGCGGCTTGAGCGGCTTCAGCACCTGGTCGGCATAGGCGTTCTCGGCGTTGAGGTACGCCAGCATCTGCGGGTTTTCGCGCTTGTCGTCGCGCAGCCAGTAGTAGTCGTCCTGGCGGGTAGCGCCGAACGGCGCGGTGACCGTGTGCGGCTGCTTGGCCGGGTACGGCGGCGTGGCGTCGGTGGCGAGGGCGGAGGCGAAGGGCGAAGTCATGAGCAGGACGAAGCTCGCTAGCAAGGGACGATGGTGCATCTAATGGGGCTCCGGCGGCGGCAACGCAACTTAGAGGACGCGCTGCCCGGGCCGGGAGGCGGCAGGCATGCGGCGCAGCGCCGCACGGTGCCGGCCGAGTCTCCGCGCAACGCCGCATCCTGGCAAGCGCGCGCAACGAATTCTTCGGCATGCTCCTCTATGATCGGGCCATGGCTTCCCTTCCGATCCAACCCGCTTCCGCTCGGCACGCGCCGCCCGCTTACAGCCAACGCAGCCGCGACATCGAACCGTTCCACGTGATGGCGCTGCTGGCCCGCGCCAACGAACTGGAACACGCCGGCCACGACGTGATCCACCTGGAGATCGGCGAACCTGACTTCACCACCGCCGCGCCGATCGTCGCCGCAGGCCAGGCCGCCCTGGCCGCCGGCCATACCCGCTACACCGCCGCGCGCGGACTGCCGGCCCTGCGCGAGGCCTTGGCCGGCTTCTACCGGCAACGCCACGACGTGGACCTGGACCCGGCGCGGATCATGATCACGCCCGGCGGTTCCGGCGCGCTGCTGTTGGCCAGCGCGCTGCTGGTGGATCCGGGCAAGCGCTGGCTGCTGGCCGACCCAGGCTATCCGTGCAACCGCCACTTCCTGCGCCTGGTCGAAGGCGCTGCGCAGCTGGTGCCGGTCGGCCCGGACAGCCGCTACCAACTGACCCCGGCCTTGCTGGACGCGCACTGGAATGCCGACAGCGTCGGCGCGCTGGTCGCCTCGCCGGCCAACCCGACCGGCACCCTGCTGGACCGCGCCGAACTGGCCGCACTGGCGCAGGCGCTGCAGGCGCGCGGCGGCCACCTGGTGGTCGACGAGATCTACCACGGCCTCAGCTACGGCATCGACGCGCCCAGCGTGCTCGAGGTCGACGACGGCGCCTACGTGCTCAACAGCTTCTCCAAGTACTTCGGCATGACCGGCTGGCGCCTGGGCTGGCTGGTGGCACCGCGCGCGGCGGTGCCGTCGCTGGAGAAGCTGGCGCAGAACCTGTACATCAGCGCCTCGAGCATCGCCCAGCACGCGGCGCTGGCCTGTTTCCGCCCCGACACCCTGCAGATCCTGGAAGCGCGCCGCGCCGAGTTCGGCCAGCGCCGCGACTACCTGCTGCCGGCGCTGCGCGCGCTCGGTTTCCGCATCGAAGTGGAACCGCAGGGCGCGTTCTACCTGTACGCCGACGTCAGCGCGTTCACCGACGACGCGCAGGCGTTCTGCGCGCATTTCCTGGAAACCGAGCACGTGGCGTTCACCCCAGGCGTGGACTTCGGCCAGCACCGCGCACGCCAGCACGTGCGCATCGCCTACACGCAGAGCCTGCCGCGGCTGCAGGAAGCGGTGGCGCGCATCGCGCGCGGGCTGGCGCGTTGGTCTCCGCCGGCATCAAGATACGGCCCATGCGGAAGCTAAAGTGACTGAAAAGCCCCCCTGACTTCGAGCAAGTCGGCCCGGTTAAAACTCAAGACGATATGTCGCATCGATGCACCAACAGGACTCTTGACAGCAAGAATCGGGCGGCGTAGAAGATTTTAAGGGTGCAATGGCTAGCCGCAGTCGAGCTTAGCCGAGCTATCAGCGGCTCGCATAGCCCAGAGGCTCCGACAGAAACCCCTGCGATTGTCTTCATCGGTCGAATTTTATCGCGCGGAGTCATTAATCTCTATAACAAGGAGCACCATGAATACATTCATCAAACTCGGCATGGCCGCCTTTTTTTTCCTCTATGGGAACACTGTGCTAGCTCAGGAGTCAAAGCTCTCCGACTTCAACGCCAGTGAATTAGACCAACGACTCATCGATCAGCAGATTGCTCCCATTCATTCCCGGGCAGAACTGCAGCAGTACGTGCAAACCTTACCTAGTGATTCTCCGCTACGACGATTGACACAGGGAGCGAGAACGCGCTTCCTTGATAGTCTGGTTTTTTCCTCTAGCGGCTTGGCCAGTTATTCTTATGAAGATATCGCGCTGGAGTTGACGGCATACGAGGCCTATAAGCTCCTGATGCTATTCGGACAACAGGCTACAGTTCGATCGATTCCAGGCATAAAACAGCCGGATGAGATCAGCAAGACCGTGATGTCTGTCACCCGCATGCGCTCTGACCGTTCCGCTGGCTACAAAAGTACCTGGCTCCCCGGGGACGACTCTTACCCCGTAGACTATCCAGACCATGCGTGTCAGAGTAGAGCCACATGTGTTGAAAGCCTCGGCAAGATCTGTATCGGCAGCAATTGCTAAACGCCATCGACAATATCAATGGCAGCGAGAACGGGGGAGCGAGCCGCCGTCAAGCAGCAGCCGCAGCATCCGCGTGTATGCACCAGTATCCCGAACAGCCTCCGCCAAATGTCCGGCGGAGGCGCAGTCGTTTTTCACTACTCCAAGTGAAGCTATAACGCTCGCTCTCACGCTTTTGGATTTTTTCGCCCCTGCGACCCTACTCAAGCCGGCGCGTAGGTTTTTGACCGTATCGTCGGAGTGACTAATGCCAATGTCGATATGCAGTCGACTCTTTATTCTTTCACCCATCATGGCAAGCCTGCTTTTCGCCTCGTCTGCAGGCAAAGCCCAGGAGCCGGCCACTCCAGTAGACGACGCATACAGCCGCCTGGCCGCGCTCGATCAGGCGACGCTGGATAGCGCGCGAGAAGAGCGGCTCAGGCGCCTGCGCGCTGCTTATGCACAGGACTTCGCTTCGCTCATCCGGTCGGAAAAGCTGCAAACAGCGTCCTCAGCAGAACTCGAACTGCTATTGCGCGCTACGCAGCGGCTTGCCTACTACAGCGACGATCCGCGCTACCTGGAAGACATGGAGAAAGTGGTCAAACAACTCGGCACCCGAATCGGGCCCGACGAATTGAAGATTTACCATGGGTCGCTTATACAGTTCCGTCAATTCGACGAGGCCAGGATGCTAGCTATACTGCACCCGGACGTCGGCCTGGAAGCGGTACCGCGCGTCATCACGGCAACGGCGCCGATCAAAGCCAACGCGTATGCGATGGGTACCTCACAGAGGCAGTTGCGGGAAATCGAGCTTCCGCTGCGTGGCGACACATTGATCGCGATCGTCCATCCAAACTGCGGCTTCTCGCTACGCTCCATGGATGCGCTCAGGGGAAGTCCGCTGTTGCGGGGCCTCAAAGTGCTATGGATGGCGCCAGTCGCGAGAAGGGTTGACTACGACACGTTTGCGGAATGGAACCGCCGGCACATCGATCAGCCAATTGTGCTGGCTCGCAGGACCTCCGACTGGCCGATGATCGACGAATGGGGTACGCCAAACTTCTACCTTTTCCGCGACAGCAAAGTGGTGGCGCATTTCACCGGCTGGCCGAAAGAGGGAAATCAATATCTGCTGAAGGCGCTCGGGCAGAGACTCCGCACCGCCGAAGAGCCAGGTGAACGCCTCTAGCTCGATTCCCGGTAAGGTCCTGCGGGATACATCGACCGATGATGATTTGCTTCTCACCATGGCAGTATGCCCAGGACCGCCGCCATGCATTGGAGCTCGGCGGCGGTCCAACGTTCAGTCCTTCAACCGCTCCCACAGGAACCCATACGCCAACGCCTGCATATGCGCCGCCTGCGCGTTGTTGGCCGCACCGCCGTGGCCGCCTTCGGTGTTCTCGTAGTAGCTCACGTCCTTGCCGGCATCGATCATCTTCGCCGCCATCTTGCGCGCGTGGCCCGGGTGCACCCGGTCGTCGCGGGTGGAGGTCAGGAAGATCACCGGCGGGTAGGTCTTCTTCGGGTCGAACAGGTGGTACGGCGAGAAGGTCTGGATGTACTTCCAGTCGTCGGTATCCGGATTGCCGTACTCGGCCATCCACGAGGCGCCGGCCAGCAGATGGCTGTAGCGCTTCATGTCCAGCAGCGGCACCTGCACCACCACTGCGCCGAACAGCTGCGGGTACTGCACCAGCATGTTGCCGGCCATCAGCCCGCCGTTGCTGCCGCCCTGCACACCCAGGTGCTTGGCCGAGGTGATCTTGCGCGCGGCCAGGTCCTGCGCCACCGCCGCCATGTCCTCGTAGGCCTTGTGCCGATTCTGCTGCAGCGCCGCCTGGTGCCAGCGCGGGCCGTACTCGCCGCCGCCGCGGATGTTGGCCAGCGCGTACACGCCGCCCTGGTCGAGCCAGGCACGGCCGAGCCCGCCGGAATAGAACGGGGTCATCGAGATCTCGAAGCCGCCGTAGGCGTACAGCAGGGTCGGATTGCTGCCGTCCAGCTTGAGCTGCTTCGGCCGGACCAGGAAATACGGCACCTTGGTGCCGTCCTTGGACATGGCGAAGTGCTGCTCGATCGCGTCCTTGGACGCATCGAAGAAGCTCGGCATCGCCTTCAGCGTCTCGATGCTCTGCGGGCCGCGCTGCACGTCGGCCAGCATCAGCGTGGTCGGAGTCAGGAAATCGGTGGAGGTCAGCCACACCTGATCGTTTTCGTCGGCATCGACCGCATCCACGCTGGTGCTGCCGAAGGCCAGGTCGCCGACCGCGAACGGCGCGCGCGCCCACTCGCCCTCGCCCGGGGTCAGCACCCACAGCCGGCTCTTGACGTTGTCGAGCACGTTCAGCACCAGCGTCGACTTGGTCCACGCGAACCCCTCCAGCGAGGTGCTGTCGGTCGGTGCGAACAACACCCGGAACGCACGCTTGCCGGCCATGAATTCGTCGAACCTGGCGGCCAGCAGCGCGCCGGCAGGATAGGTGGCGCCGCCCACGGTCCACGGCTCGCGCAACTGCAGGGTCAGCCATTCGCGGTGCACGCGCTTGCTGGCCGAGTTGGGCACGTCGATCTTGCGCAGGCGGCCGTCGGCGCCCGACGCTCCTGCGCATCCTGCGCCCGCGTCACTCGCACATCCATGCGCTTCGCGCAGGTACAGCTCGTCGTTGTAGAAGGCCAGCGCGCGGCTGACGAAATCGCGCTCGTAGCCGGGCGTGTCGTCGTGCCTCGCGGCGATGTACATGTCCTCCGGCTTGCCTTCGTAGACCAGGGTCGCGCTCTGCAGCGGGGTGCCGCGCTTCCACTGCTTGACCACGCGCGGATAGCCGGAGCTGGTCAGCGAACCGGCGCCGAAGTCGGTATAGAGGTAGACGCTGTCGGCGTCGATCCAGCCCAGCCCGCCCTTGGCCTCGGGGCGGAAGAAGCCGTCCTTGACCCATTGCTTGTCGCCCAGGTCGAACTCGCGGGTGACGTCGGCATCGGCGCCGCCGCGCGACAGCGCGATCAGGCAGCGGCGGTAGTCCGGGCGCAGGCAGTCGGCGCCATGCCACACCCAGTTCTCGCCCTCGGCCTTGTTCAGCGCGTCCAGGTCCAGCACCGTCTCCCACGTCGGCTCGGGCTTGCGGTACTCCTCCAGGGTGGTGCGCCGCCACAGCCCACGCTCGTGCTCGCGATCCTTCCACAGGTTGTAGTAGTACGGACCGATCTTCTGCAGCGCCGGGATCTTCGCGTCCGAGTCCAGCACTTCGCGGATGCCGGCCTCGCGCGCCTGGAAGCCCGGTTCGGCGGTCAGCCGCGCCTCGGTCTTGGCGTTCTGCGCCTTGACCCAGTCCAGCGGCCTGGCACCGGTGACGTCTTCGAGCCAGGCGTAGGGATCTTGGGGCATCGCGGTTTCCTTCGCCGCGGCGGTACCGGAGACGATCAGTCCGGCGAGCAGGCAGGCATGGGCAAGAGAGGGCATCGGGCAGGTCCAGGAGAACAGCGCCGAACCGTAGCATGCAGGGCCGCGGCCCTCCCCTGCCGAAGGTCAGGCCACGCGGCTGAACCGCCACGCCGGCGCGCGCCGCCGCCGCGCCTGCACCCGCGGCCGTTGCGCCAGGACCCGGCGCAACGGCCGCAGCGGCAGCGGGAAGCGGTGCAGCGCCCACCACGCGCTCAGCGGCATGCCCAGCAGCCACAGCGGCCGCCAGCCCAGCCATTCGCTGTAGCCGCGCGCGGCCGGCCAGACCAGGACCAGGGCCAGGCCGGCGAGCAGCGCCTGCCGCACCAGGCGGCGCAGGCCGGGGTGCGGCGCATGGGCCGGGCGGGACGAACGGGCGATCGGCATGGCGGCGGCTCCGGAGCGAAGGCTGAGGCGCGCAGCCTGCCGCGCGGCCATCTCAACGGCTGCGACCCACTATTGACATCGCTTTCGCCCGATACTGGGTAGCGTGTTTCTTCAAGCCTCCGGATCCTGCCTTATGCGCCTGCTTTCCCTGTTCGCCTCCGTGCTGCTGCTGGGCATGGCCGTTCCCCTGCCGGCGGCGCGCGCGAAGTCCCCGGAGCGAGAACCCTCGCAGCAACCGCCGATCGACCTGCAGCGCTTCATGGGCCGCTGGTACGTGATCGCGCACGTGCCCAATTTCACCGAACGCGGCCATGTCGCCAGCAGCGACGAGTACACGCTCAGGGAGGACGGCAAGATCGCCGTGCGCTACCAGTACCGCGAAGGCTTCGACGAGCCGGTCAAGGAGGTCGCCTCGCGCGCCACGGTCAAGGACGGCAGCGGCGACCGCCGTTGGACCACCTGGTTCTTCGCCGTGGTGCCGACCAAGTACCGCATCCTCGAAGTGGCGCCGGACTATTCCTGGGCGCTGGTCGACTATCCCGGCCGCGATCTGGCCTGGGTGTTCGCGCGCACCCCGGACATGGGCCACAAGCAGTACCGCGAACTGGTCGGCAAGCTGGACCACGACTACGGGATCAAGGTGGACAAGCTCAAGCGCGTGGCGCAGCGCCGCGACCAGGTCGGCAAGCTCGGTTTCGAAGTGCCGAGCAAGCCCTGAATCGCTGCCGGCGGCGGGTGCCGCCGATCATCTTGCGCTCAGGGAAGCGCCGGCCGGCCCACGTATGATCGGGCCGGTCCTCCCCTACTAGATGGTGCATCGCTTGGCCAGCGTTCCCTCCGAGATGCTCTACGCTTCGCAGCGCGCTGCCGCCGCAGACCTCACGCGGGGCCAGGTGTTCGCGCAGAACTGCCCCTCGCGCGCCGTGCTCAGCCATGTGACCAGCCGCTGGGGCGTGCTGGTGCTGGTGGCGTTGCGCAAGGGCACGCATCGCTTCGGCGACCTGCGCCGCGGCCTGGAAGGGGTCAGCGAGAAGATGCTGTCGCAGACCCTGCAGGCGCTGGAAGCGGACGGTTTCGTGCAGCGCACCGCCTACCCGGTGGTGCCGCCGCACGTGGAATACGACCTGACCCCACTGGGCGAGGAGGCCGCGGCGCATGTGCAGGCGCTGGTGGACTGGATCGAGCGCAACATCGGCGCCATCCTGAGCAGTGGCGCGGTCCCGCTGGACCCAGCGTAGACAGCGCCGCGCCGCGCGAACGCCTCAGTCGTCGCTGTAGTTGCTCAGCGCCAGCGACAGCAGCGCCTTGGCCTGCTCGCGCAGCGAACGCGGCTCGACGATTTCCGCATCCGAACCATAGTGCAGCACGTCCATCAGCAGCTCGCGCGAGACGCTGTACGGCAGCTTCAGTTCGTAGCGGCCGTCGGCCAGGAAGCGCCCCTGCTGCTTGGAATGCCAGTGCTCGTCGGCGACCCAGCGCGCCGCCTTGGGGCTGAACACGATCGTCGCCCAGCCCTTGGGTGCACCGGAGAAGATCCCGTAGCTGGCCGCCAATTGCGAGTCCAGCTCCTCGTCGGCCACGTCCTGCGCCGGCTGGTCGAGCAACCGCGCATGGTTGATGCGGTCCACCGCGAAGCTGCGCACCGCATCGCGGCCATGGTCCCAGGCGTCCAGGTACCAGTTGTCGCGGTAATGGGTGATGCGCTGCGGCGACACCGTGCGCTTGGTCGATTCGTCGGTGGAGCGCGCGCGGTAGTCGAACGACAGCCGCCTGCGCTCCAGCACCGCCGAGGCGACGGTGCGGAAGCTGGCCTCGTCGAGCTTGCGGCCGCGGTGCGGGATCACCCGCACCCGCTCCACCGGCCAATGGGTGGCCCCGGCCTGCGCCGCCAGCAGGCTCTCGATGCGCTGCTGCAGCGGCGCCAGCACCGAGGACAGCACCCCGCCGCCGGTGCGCGCCAGCAATTGCTGCGAGGCCAGCAGCGCGTGCAGTTCCTCGGAACTGAGCCACAGCCCGGGCAGTTCGAAGCGGTCGCTCTCGCCGGACGCGTAGCGGAACCCGGCCTCGCCGTCGCCCTCGACCGGGGCCATCAGCGCATCGCGCAGGAACGCCAGGTCGCGGTAGACGGTGGCGCGGGAGCAGCGCAATTCGTCCTGCAGGCGCGCCACCGTCACCGGATAGCGGGCGGCCTTGAGCAGCCGGTGCAGAGCATTGATGCGTTCGTAGCGGTCCATGGCGCCGATTATGTCTGAAGTCCGTGGCGGAAAAACGCGCGGCGGCCGGGCGCGCGGCGCGGACCGCGGCAGCGCGGCCGAACCGGCGATGAAGCCCGGGCCTGGCGGCGGCCGGGACGTCATGTAGATCCGGTATGATGAAATCGTTTCCATTGCGTTAGCCGAAGGCTGCGTCCTCAACTCGGAGAAAGCCATGCCCCGCCGCGCCACCGTAGTATCCGCGATCGCCTTGCTGCTGCTGTACAGCTCCGCGGCCTGCGCCGCCGACGTGCCCGCGCCGCCGGCGGAACCAGGCAGTTCACCGTGGAGCGGCTCCGGCGAGCTGGGCTTCGCCTCGTCGCGCGGCAACAGTTCCAATGAGAGCTTCAACGGCCGGTTCAAGGGCCAGTACCTGGATGGCGACTGGATCCACAGCATCGACCTGTTCGCGTTGCGCGCCAGCGCCGAGTACACCAACACCAACGACGACGGCAGCACCGAGCGCGTGCACCAGACCACCTCCAACCGCTATACCGGCAGCGCCGGCAGCGCACTGCAGCTGGGCGAACACCGCCAGCTGACCGCCTCGCTGCGTTACGAGCGCGACGATTTCGCCACCTACGACCGACTGGCCACGATCGGCATCGGCTACGGCACGCGGATCATGGACGGCGAGCGCCGCAGCATCGACGTGCAGATCGGCCCCGGTGTGCGCCGCGCCCACGACGTGGCCGAGGACCGCACCGAGACCGGGCTGATCGGCCGCGGCCTGGTCGACTTCAAGTACGGCCTGACCGCCAACACCGAGCTGGCCAATACCTTGCTGATCGAATCGGGTTCGTACAACACCTTCGCGCAGAACGACCTGGGCATCTCGGTCAGCATGAATTCGCGGCTGGCGCTGAAGGCCGGCTGGCAGGCGCGCCACAACAGCGATGTCAGCGACGACAAGAAGAAGACCGATACGCTGACCACGATGAACGTGGTCTACAAGTTCAAGTAAGGCCGGGATTGGGGATTTGGGATTGGGGATTCGCAACGGCAGGTACTGCGGCAGGCCGGCAATTGGGGTTCGGCTGAGCGCAGTTCTGTAGGCGGTTTCAGCCGCGACAGGCGTTACCGGTAACGCCTGTCGCGGCTGATCCCGAAAAGGGGGCAAGAGTCGCTCCAGGTTCGCTGCCTGCGGATACCGGATTTGTCCGGATGCAACGGGTGCCCCGCCGGCCCTCAGGCCGGCAGCGCGGCATCCAGCAGCTCGCGCGCGCCAGCGCCGAGCAGCGCCTCGGCCACGGCCTGGCCCAGCGCCTGCGGATCGTGTGCCGGATGCTGCGCGTCGGCGCGCACCAGGCGCCCGTCGGCGACCCCGCCGACCATGCCCTGCAGCAGCAGGTCTTCGCCCTGCCAGTGCGCGAACGCGGCCACCGGCACGTGGCAGCTGCCGTGCAGCGCGCGGTTCATCGCCCGCTCGGCCTCCACGCAGCGACGGGTGGGCGCATCGTCGAGCACGGCGAACAGCTCCAGCGCGGCCGCGTCGTCGCCGCGGCACTCCACCGCGATGGCGCCCTGCGCCGGTGCCGGCAGCCACTCCGGCGCCTGCAGGCGCTGGGTGATGCGCGCGGCCAGGCCCAGCCGCTGCAGGCCGGCGCAGGCCAGTACGATGCCGTCGTAGCCGCCGTTGTCGAGCTTGGCCAGGCGCGTGTTGACGTTGCCGCGCAGGTCCAGCAGCTGCAGGTCCGGGCGCCGCGCGCGCAGCTGCGCCTGCCGGCGCAGCGACGAGGTGCCCACGCGCGCGCCCAGCGGCAGCGCCTCCAGCGACGCATAGAGATTGGAGACCAGCGCATCGGCCGGGTCGGCGCGGACCAGGATCGCCGGCAGCACGAACGGCGGGTCCAGCTCCATCGGCACGTCCTTCAGCGAATGCACCGCGCAATCGGCCTCGCCGCGCAGCATCGCCAGCTCCAGCTCCTTCAGGAACAGGCCCTTGCCGCCGATCGCCGCCAGCGAGCGGTCCAGCACCTCGTCGCCGCGGGTGCTCATCGGCACCAGCACCACGTCCAGCTGCGGGTGCGCCTGGCGCAGACGTTCGGCGACATGTTCGCTCTGCCACAGGGCGAGCGGACTCTTGCGGGTAGCGATGCGCAGGATCTTCATCCGCCCATTATCGCGGAAAGCACCGCCGCAGGCCGCAGCCGCGGAGCCAACACCCCCCGCCAATCCCGCCCCTTCCACCGCCGAACGGCCGCGCATCCCGAATCCCCGCCTTCCACAGCCGCATGGATGCTCATCCCGAATCCCCAATCCCGGCCCCTCAGAGATGCCGGATCTCCTGCCGCAGCTGCGCCACGCAGCGCCGGCTTACCTCCAGCGGCTGCTTGCCATGGCGCAGCAGCGCATGCACCTGGCCCTCGCCGAGGCGGCGCAGCTCGACCAGCTCATGGCGCGCGACCAGGCAGTTGCGATGGATGCGCACGAAGCGCTCGGCGAATTCCTCTTCCAGCGACTTCAGCGACTCCTCGATCAGGTCCTCGCCGCGCGCATGGTGCACCACCACGTATTTTTCCTCGGCCTGCAGGTAGTGGATGTCGTCGACCGGGATCAGCCGCAGGCTGCCGCGCAAGCGTGCGCACAGGTGGCTGCGGCGTTGCTGCGACGGAATCGCCGCGGCGCCGCTACGGCCGGCCATGAAGGTGCGCGTGCGCTCCAGCGCCGCCGCCAGCCGCTCGGCGCGCACCGGTTTCATCAGGTAGTCGATCGCCGCGGCCTCGAACGCGGACAGCGCGTGCGCATCGTAGGCGGTGCAGAACACCACCGCCGGGCGCGGCTCGAAGCTGGCCAGGTGGCGCGCGGTCTCCAAACCGTCGACACCGGGCATGGCGATGTCCAGCAGCACCAGATCCGGGTGCAACGCGGCGCAGGCGCGCAACGTCTCCAGGCCATTGCCGGCCTCGGCCACCACCTCGACGCCGGCGTGCTCGGCCAGCAGCGCACGCAGGCGCTCGCGTGCCAAGGGTTCGTCGTCGGCGATCAGCACCTTCACGTACGTCACCTCAGTGGGCCAGAGCGCGGTCTCGCCGCATAGTAGCCCCGCTGCCGGCGGGCCGTCATCCGCGCCGCAGTGCATTGCCGCGGGTCCCGCCCACGCGGCAATGCGCTGCGGCCGCGGCTCAGCCGGCGGCGAAGCGCGCGCTCATCCAGTCGCGCAGATCGGCGATCTCTTCGGCGCAGACCTGGTGCGCCATCGGATAGCGCTGCCACTGCACCGGCATGCCCAGCGCCTGCAGCGCCTGCGCGGTCTGCTCGGCATAGGCTTGCGGGATCACCGGATCGCCCTGGCCATGGGCCATGAACAGCGGCTGCGACAGCGCCGCCGGCGCATGCCAGCGGGCCACGCCGGCCACCTCCGGCAGGTAGCTGGACAGGGCGATCAAGCCGGCCAGCGGCCGTTCGCGGCGCAAGCCTGCCGCCAGGGTGATGGCGCCGCCCTGCGAGAAACCGGCCAGCAGCAGGCGCTCGGCGGGCACGCCGCGCGCGTGCTCGCGCGCGATCAGTTCCTCGACCAGGACGACCGAGGCGGCGACGCCGGCGCTATCGGCGCGGTTGGAAAAATCCGGGCTGACGATGTCGTACCAGGCGCGCATGCGCACGCCGTTGTTGATCGTCACCGCGCGCACCGGCGCATGCGGAAACACGAAGCGCAACGCCGGCCAGCCCGGCCGCAGCAGTTCCGGCACCAGCGGCGCGAAGTCGTGGCCGTCGGCGCCGAGTCCATGCAGCCACAGCACGGTCCAGGCCGGCGAAGCGGCGGTTTCGTGTTCCACTGTTTCCAGCATGCGCGCGGTCTCCATCGAGATGGGGCGCATTATGCCTGCCGCGTCAGCCGCCGGCGCGGCGCGCGGCGGCGGCGCGGCGCAATTCGCCCGCGCGCAGCAGCACCGCCGGCGGCTGCTGCTCTTCGGGGATGGACAGGATGCGCAGCTGGCGCAGCCACAGCCCGGCCGCACGCGAGGAACTCAGCGCCACCACCGGAATCGCCAGCGCCATGCCGATCACCACCGGCGCCATCCACGCCGCCAGCGACGGCGACACCACATAGGCCATCGCCCCCATCAGCAGCCCGAACGCGCTGAGTCCGCCGTAGCTGCGCGCCAACGCCAGCCACGACAGGCGGCCGTCGTCGCGTTGCTGCGCGTCCCAGCCCGAGTCCTTGCCGGCCAGCACTTCGGCCACGCCGCGCGACTGCACGTACATCACCACCGGCGCCATCAGCGCCGCCAGCACGGTTTCCAGCAGCATGCTCAACAGCGCGCGCAACGCACCGCCGCAGCCGCGCCGCTCCTGCGGTTTCAGCAGCATGGCGACGTAGCCCAGCACCTTCGGCGCCAGCAGCACGAACATGGTCACCGCGAACACCCAGAACACCCGGGTCGAGTCCTGCTGGTGCCAGTAGCGCGCCGGCGAGAACGGCGCCACCACCGTGGCGACCAGGTCGATGCCATTGCTCTGCAGCGGGATCGCGATGCCGATCAGCATCAGCAGGCCCCACATCGGCGCGGTGAAGTAATGGCCGATGCCGATCATCATGTGCATGCGGCTGATCCAGTGCAGGCCGCGCGCGGCGACCACCTTGGAATGCTGCAGGTTGCCCTGGCACCAGCGGCGGTCGCGCACCAGCAGGTCGGTCAGCGTCGGCGGGCCTTCCTCGTAGCTGCCCTGCAGGTACGGCACCATGTGCGTGGCCCAGCCGCCGCGGCGCATCAGCGCGGCCTCGACGAAATCGTGGCTGAGCACGTGGCCGCCGAACGGCTTGCGCCCGGGCAATGCCGGCAGGCCGGCCTGTTCGGCGAAGGCCAGGGTGCGGATCACCGCGTTGTGGCCCCAGTAGTTGCTCTCCGCGCCGTGCCACCAGGCCACGCCGTAGGCGATCACC
Organism: Xanthomonas hyacinthi; assembly: GCF_009769165.1. Lineage (NCBI taxonomy): Bacteria > Pseudomonadati > Pseudomonadota > Gammaproteobacteria > Lysobacterales > Lysobacteraceae > Xanthomonas > Xanthomonas hyacinthi. Next base: position 2,674,726 of record NZ_CP043476.1, on the reverse strand, counting down.
GGGCCGTAGACGCGGCCGCCGAACTGCTGCATGCGCGCGAACACGCTGTTGCCGTTGACCACTTCCGGCAAGGTCTGGATCAGGCCCACATCGGGATGGGCTTCCATGCCCGCGACCAGGCGCACGATGGTTTCGCCGGTCATCAGGCTGTCGGCGTCCAGGATCAGCATCTGCGGGTAGGCGCCGCCGAAACGGCGCACCCAGTCGGCGATGTTGCCGGCCTTGCGCTCGGCGTTGTCGGCGCGGCGCCGATAGTAGATGCGGCCGTGGCCGCCGGTACGCGCGACTAGCTCGGCGTAGACCTGCTCTTCCTCGGCGCCGACCGCGGCGCGGGTGGTGTCGCTGAGGATGAAGAAGTCGAAATGCGCGAGTTGGCCGGTGGCCTCGACCGATTCGTAGATCGCCTGCAGCCCGGCCATCAGCCGATGCGGGTCTTCGTTGTAGGTGGGCATCAGCAAGGCGGTGCGGCTGCGCACCGTCGGCAGCGGCGCATCCGGGTCGATGCCGAGCTTGCGCCCGCCGCCGAACACCAGGGTCGCGAATCCGGCCAGCGCGCTGACGAACGAAAACGCGATCCACGCGAACAGGGGGATGAACAGCGCCATCAGGCAGGCTTCGAGCACGCTGACCCCGCCGATCAGCAGCACCTTGCCGATCAGCACGCTGGCGCAGGCGGTCATCAGCGCGGTGCTGCCGAACACGTACAGCCGCCGCCAGAACATCCCCGGCGGCGTGCTCGGCACGCGTTTGTTGCGCAGTTTGCCTTCGCGCAGCGACTGCACCGGCATCGGCAAAGGCGCCTCGGACGGCAGCACCGCATGGCCGGCATCGAGCGCAGCGGAGACCGGCAGGGTCGGTGGGGGGGCGACCATGCTCATGCGTTCCGCCAGCCTCGTCGGACAGCGCCGCGACGCGGCCACGCATCCGCGCACCAGCGCGGCGTGGCGGACCCTGGCGCCACGACCGGCACCGCCTTGCTGTGATTGCCACTCGTACCCACGTTCTCTCCTGTCGGGCGGGCAAAAGACGGCCGCCACTGTAAACCTCGAATAGTAAGCTTTCGCGAAGATGGGCGAGCGCGCGGCGCCGCGGCCGCCGGCAGGTTCGTTCAGCCATTCGGCAACGCAGCGGCGCGCGCAGGTCGATCGCCCCAGGCGCCAGCGCTGGCGATCCTCCAGCGGCCGCATCATGATGCAGATGTCGCGTTATCCCATCGGTGCAGGCGCCATGCGCTGCAGCGCGAGCGCAGCCGAAGCGCGCGTGCAGCCCTGATCCGCTCGGTTCCCATGGCAACGCCGACGCGCTGCGCGGCGGCGCTGCCGCAGCTGCCCGGATGCTCGCGTGCAGGGGCGTGCGCGGTGCACGCGGCCTCAGGCCGGCGCCGGCAGCGGCGTGCTGTCGCCGCTCTCGCCCGGCGGCGCTTCGGCGACGTACGGGAACGCCAGGGTGATGGTGGCGCCGCGCCCCAGCTCGGAGTCCACGTCGACGAAGCCGCCGGCCTGGCGCACCAGGCCATAGACCTGGGCCAGTCCCAGGCCGGTGCCCTTGCCCTCGGGCTTGGTAGTGAAATAGGCCTCGAACAGCCGCGACTTGGTGTCCTCGGACATGCCCTCGCCCTGATCGCTGACCGCCAGGGTCACGTAGCGGCCCGGCTGGCGCATCGCCGCGGCCTGCGCCGGCGGCACCTGCAGGCTGCCGCAGCGGATCGACACCACGTCGCCGGGCTGGCAGGCGTCGCGCGCGTTCAGGGCCAGGTTCATCACCGCCTGCTCGACCGAACTGCGGTCGGCATAGGTGGTGGCGCCGCCGTCCGCGGTCGCTAGCTGCAGTTTCATTTCCCCGCCCAAGGCCTGCGCCAGCAGCGGCTGCATGTGCGCGACCACGTCGCACAGGTCCAGCCACTGCGGCTTGACCGGGTGCGCGCGGGCGAAGCCGAGCAGGCGCCGGGTCATCCGCGCGCCATGCTGCAGCGCCTCGCCGGCGATGCCGAGCAGCTTGCGCTGGTCCGGCTGCAGCCGCTGCGGATGCTCGGCCACCATGCTCACCGAGGTCATCGCGGTCTGCAGCATGTTGTTGAAGTCGTGAACGATGCCGGCCAGCATCTGCCCGATCGCCTCGCCCTTCTGCGCCTGGATCATGGCCCGCTCGGCGACGCGCTGCGCGGCCAGGGCGATGTCCAGCTGCCCGCGCAACTGCACGTGTTCGGCCTGCCATTGCCGGCCCAGCGCGTCCGCATCGGTCGGCAGCTGGGCGACGGCAGCGGACTGCGGCAGATCGCCGAGCGTGCGCAGGGCTTCCTCGATCTGGCGATGCTCGGTGACGTCGCGGCTGATCACCAGCACGCTTTCCACCTCGGCGTCCGCGTTGGTCAGCGGGCTGGCCAGTACATGCCACCAGCGCGGGCGGCCGTCGAAGGTGTCGCGCTGCGCCCAGAATTCGTACTGCTCGTTGCGCAAGGCCGTGGCCAGCGCCGTTTCCGCCAGCGGCCGCATCTCCTCCGGCCACAGCGCCACCCACTCGCGACCGACGACGCACTTGGGCTCGCTCGCGCCCAGCAGGCCCAGGCCATGCATGTTGATCGAACGCACGACGCCGTCGCGGCCGATTTCCTTGATGCAGTCGTGCGAGAGTTCGACGATCTGACGATAGCGGGCGTGGGTGGGCAAGCTGCGTCTCGCGATGGGTAGGTCCAGCATATCGGCATCACTGCAGCGTCACCAGCGCTTCACTGGCGAATCGTGAAGCTGCAGGCACTGAACACGACGTGGCGTCGCATTATGCGCGGGACTTGCGCCCTCACCACGATTCTTTTGGTGGAGGACGACCAGATGATTCGGGAATTGGCGGCGATGATGCTGGATGCCGATGGCTATCGGGTCCTGTCCGCCGGCAACGCGAACGAGGCGCTCGCGCTGCTGGAGCGGCATGCGGACGTGGACCTGATCTTCAGCGACGTGCAGATGCCCGGTTGCGACGGCGTGACCATGGTGCGCGAACTGCGCCGCCGCCTGATCGCGATCCCCGCCTTGCTCACCTCCGGCATGAAGAACCCCGACACCGCGACGCTGCCGGCGCATACCGGCTTCCTGTCCAAACCCTATAGCCACGCCGGCCTGCTGGCGGCGCTGCAACGGCTGCAGCCGGCGCACTAGCGAGCGCTGCCGGCGCACGCCGTCCACGCGTCGTGGTGGCGCACGGCATCCGCAACTCAGCCGAACACCCATTTCCCGTCCTGCGCCGAACGGATCGCCGCCAGAGGTTCGGCGACGAAGTGCTCCCGCGCGCGCGGCGCCCCGGCGCGAACATCGCCGAAGTACACGCCATCGAAGGCGTGCCGGCTCAGCACGGCGCCATGCGCGAGATCCGGATCGGCGGCACCAGCACCGCGTCCGCCGCCGCGGCGCGGATGGCGTCCAGCACGACGCCGTCCAGCTCGCGTCGCATCCGTTGTCCCGATTGCTCCATGCCGGCATGGCCGCACCGGCCCGATGAAGACAGCACAACCTGCGGGTTCGCGCCGACGGCGACAGGGGACGGCGGCATCGGAAACGAAGCTAAACGGTTCATCGGCGCCATCGCGTCATGCCGCCTGGGCGGCGGCGAAATCACTATGCGGTAACCCCGCGGGCGCAGCGTAGACAAGGCACCCGCTTCACGTTGCTTTTATTGCCGCGTTCGTACATTACTGAAGAGGCGCTAACCCGCCCGTTCGATTCCAAATTCTTTCGTCTCCGGTTCTACGTCGCACGCCCGCCATGGACGCGCGACGGCAACTGCTTTCCGTGTGCCCCTGCTCTCCGTGTGCCCCGTCCCCCCTGCCCGACGGAATCGCCATGTCGCCTCCCACGCCCGACGATCTGCCCGATAGACAACGCGATACCCATCCGGTCCTGCGCGCGCCCCGGCGCCGCCACCGCGATGCGCGCGGACGCTTCATCCGCGCTGCCGAAGTGACCGTCAAGCTGCAACCGACGCCGCGCCGCGCCAGCCTGTTCGTGACCTCGGAGATGGCCGACTTCATCAAGGCCGGCGGCCTGGGCGACGTGGCCGCAGCGCTGCCGCGCGCGCTGCGCGGCAGCTGCGACATCCGCGTGCTGATCCCCGGCTACCCGGCGGTGCTGCGCAAGACCGGGCCGCTGCAGATCGTCGGCCACATCGCCGCCCACGCCGGCCTGCCGGCCTGCGCGCTGGGCCGCGCGGACCGCCCCGACGGCCTGTGCGTGTACGTGCTGCTGTGCCCGCCGCTGTTCGAGCGCCAGGGTTCGCCCTACGTGACCAGCGAAGGCCGCGACTGGGAAGACAACGCGCTGCGCTTCGCCACGTTGTCGCACGCCGCCGCGCAGATCGCCGGCGGCCGCGCCGGGCTGGACTGGAATCCGGACCTGCTGCATCTCAACGACTGGCCGTGCGCGCTGGCCGCCGCCTATGTGCGCTGGTCCGGCGGGCGCACGCCGTGCCTGCTGACCATCCACAACCTGGCCTACCAGGGCCTGTTCCCGTATGCGATGGCCGGCGCGCTGGGCATCCCGGGCGACGGCCTGCAGGACCTGGAGTTCTACGGGCAGATGTCGTTCCTGCGCGCCGGCATCGTCCACGCCGACCACATCAATACGGTCAGCGTCAGCTACGCCGCGCAGATCACCGGCCCGGCGCAGGGCTGCGGCCTGGACGCGCTGCTGGCCCGGCATGCCGCCAGCGGCCGCCTCAGCGGCATCGTCAACGGCATCGACGCCAGCTGGGACCCGCGCACCGACGACCACCTGCATACCCATTTCGGCATCGACCAGGTCCAGGGCAAGCGCGACAACGCCGCCCAGGTGCGCCGCGCGTTCGGCCTGATCGACAGCGCCGGCCCGCTGTTCGCGGTGGTGTCGCGGCTGGTGCACCAGAAAGGCCTGGACATGATCTGCGAGGTGGCGCCGCAGATCGTTGCCGCCGGCGGCCAGATCGTGGTGATCGGCGGCGGCGAGCCGCAGATCGAGCAGGCGGTGGCGGCGCTGGCGCGGCGCTTCCCCGGCCATGTCGGCGCCCATATCGGCTTCGAGGAGCGCTTGGCGCGGCGCATGTTCGCCGGCTCGGACTTCCTGCTGATGCCCTCGCGCTTCGAGCCCTGCGGACTGAGCCAGATGTACGCGCAGCGCTTCGGCAGCCTGCCGATCGCGCACGCCACCGGCGGCCTGATCGATACCGTGGACGATGGCGTGACCGGCTTCCTGTTCGAAGAACCGTCCGCCGATGGCCTGCGCCGCTGCCTGCAGCGGGTGTTCCGCACCTTCCGCCTGCCCGGCCTGCTGCAGGCGATGCGCCGCGCGGCGATGCTGCGGCCCAGCGGCTGGGATCTGGCCGGGCGCAAGTACATGGCCCTGTACGACCGCACTGCACCGCTGTCGCCGGCGGTGGCATGAGCGAACGGGAACGGGCGCCGGACGCGATCACGGTGTGGGACGCGCCGCTGGAAGCGGCGAACGACGAGCGCGAACGCCTCGCCCTGCAGGCACTGGCGCGTGGCGAGGCGGCGGACGCGTTCGCCTGGCTGGGCCCGCACAGCGACGCAGACGGCGCGGTCCGGGTGCGCGCGCTGGTGCCGGGCGCCGATGCGCTGGGCCTGCTCGACGGCAACGGCAAGCTGGTGGCGCGGATGCGCGCGCACCCGGATGCCGACGGCCTGTTCGAAGGCGAACTGAAGACCACGACGGCCTACCGGCTGCGCATCGTGTGGCCGGACGCCGTGCAGGAAATCGACGACCCGTACGCGTTCGGCCCGGTGCTGGACGAGGCCTGGCTGCAGGGCATGGCCGAGGGCGACGGCGCCGCGCTGCGCACCGCGCTGGGCGCGCAGCACAGCCGCATCGGCACGGTCGACGGGGTGCGCTTCGCGGTATGGGCGCCGCATGCGCGGCGGGTCGCGCTGGTCGGCGATTTCAACGGCTGGGACGGCCGCCGCCATCCGCTGCGCCTGCACCGCCAGGCCGGCGTGTGGGAACTGTTCGTGCCCGGGCTTCGCGGCGGCGAGCACTATCAATACGAGATCCTCGACGCCGACGGCACGCCGCTGCCGCGCAAGGCCGACCCGGTCGCCCGCCACAGCACGCGCGCGCCGGACACCGCTTCGGTGGTGCCCAGCGCTGCCGATTTCGCCTGGCACGATTCGGCCTGGCTGGCGCAGCGCGAGGCGCGCGCCGGCGCCGCGCAGCCGTTGAGCATCTACGAGCTGCACGCCGGCTCCTGGCGCCACGACGCGCACGGCCAGCCGCTGCACTGGGATGCGCTGGCCGCGCAGCTGATCCCGTACGTACAGGACCTGGGCTTCACCCATATCGAACTGCTGCCGATCGCCGAGTACCCGTTCGGCGGCTCCTGGGGCTACCAGCCGCTGGGCCTGTACGCGCCGACCGCGCGGCACGGCGATGCGGACGGTTTCGCGCGCTTCGTCGATGCCTGCCACCAGGTCGGGATCGGGGTACTCCTGGACTGGGTCGGCGCGCACTTCCCCGACGATCCGCACGGCCTGCAGCGCTTCGACGGCACCGCGCTGTACGAGCATGCCGATCCGCGCGAAGGCGTGCACCGCGAGTGGAACACGCTGATCTACAACTACGGCCGCGCCGAAGTGGTCGCCTACCTGATCGGCAGCGCGCTGGAATGGATCGAGCGCTTCCACGTCGATGGCCTGCGCGTGGATGCGGTGGCGGCGATGCTGTACCGCGACTACGGCCGCAACGAGGGCGAATGGGTGCCCAACGCACAGGGCGGGCGCGAGAACCTGGAGGCGATCGCGTTCCTGCGCCGGCTCAACGCCGAGATCGCGCAGCGCTTCCCCGGGGTGCGGGTGATCGCCGAGGAATCCACCGCCTGGCCGGGTGTGACCGCGCCGCTGGAGCAGGGCGGGCTGGGCTTCAGCCACAAGTGGAACATGGGCTGGACCCACGACACGCTGAGCTACATGCGGCGCGACCCGATCCACCGCCGGCACCACCACAGCGAGATGAGCTTCGGCCTGGTGTATGCGTTCTCCGAGCACTTCGTGCTGCCGCTGTCGCACGACGAAGTCGCGCACGGCAAGGGCTCGCTGCTGGCGAAGATGCCCGGCGACAGCTGGCAGCGCTTCGCCAACCTGCGCGCCTACCTGGCCTTCATGTGGGCGCATCCGGGACGCAAGCTGCTGTTCATGGGCGGCGAGTTCGGGCAGTGGCAGGAATGGGACCACGACCACGCGCTGGACTGGGCGCAGGCGCAGCGCGCCGAGCACCGCGGCGTGGCGCGGCTGGTGGGCGACCTCAACCGCCAGCTGCGCGCGCTACCGGCGCTGTACCGCAGCGACCGCGCGGCGGACGGCTTCGAATGGAGCGTGGCCGACGACCATCGCAACAGCGTGTTCGCCTGCGTGCGCCACGACCGCGAAGGCGGTGCGCCGCCGCTGCTGGCGGTGAGCAACTTCACCCCGAACGTGCACCACGACTACCGTCTCGGCGTGCCGCGCGGCGGGCTGTGGCGCGAAATCCTCAACACCGACAGCGGCCACTACGGCGGTTCCAACCAGGGCAACGGCGGCGCCCTGCGCACCGCCGCGCAGCCGATGCACGGGCACGCGCAATCGCTGGCGCTGACCCTGCCGCCGCTGTCCACCCTCTGGTTGCAAGCGGAGTATTGACTTGAACATCGCAACGAGCGCAACGCCGACCGGCGACGCCGCAACCGCTCCGTCCGCGGCGCTGCGCCAGGGCGCCTGGCCCACCGCCGACGGCAAGGTCGGCTTCGTGTTGTGGGCACCGGACGCGACCAGCGTCGACATCGTGTTCGACGACGGCACTCGGCAGCCGCTGGCCGCGGCGGCGGACGGCTATTTCGCCGCGACCCTCGCCTGCGCCGCCGGCACCCGCTACCGCTATGCGATCGACGGCGGCCAGCCGCTGCCCGATCCCGCGGCGCGCTGGCAACCCGACGGCGTGCACGGCGCCAGTGCGGTGCTGGCCAGCGATGGCCACCACTGGCAGCACGACGCCTGGCGCGGCCGGCCGTGGTCCGAGACGGTGTTCTACGAACTGCACGTGGGCGCCTGCGGCGGCTATGCTGGGCTGCGCGCGCAGTTGCAGACGCTGGCGGCGCTGGGCGTCACCGCGATCGAGCTGATGCCGCTGGCCGCCTTCCCCGGCCGCCACAACTGGGGCTACGACGGCGTGCTGCCGTATGCGCCGGCCGCGGCCTACGGCCATCCCGACGAACTCAAGGCGCTGATCGACGAGGCCCACGGCCTGGGCCTGAGCGTGTTCCTGGACGTGGTCTACAACCACTTCGGCCCGGACGGCAACTACATCGGCCAGTACGCCGCGGCGTTCTTCCGCGAAGACGCGCCGACGCCGTGGGGCGCGGCGATCGACTTCCGGCTGGCGCCGGTGCAGCGCTACTTCATCGACAACGCGTTGATGTGGCTGCACGACTACCGCTTCGACGGCCTGCGCCTGGACGCGGTGCACGCGATCGTGCCGAACGCGTTCCTGGACACGCTGCGCGAGGCGATCGCGGCCAGCGTGCCGGCCGGGCGCCACGTGCACCTGGTGCTGGAGAACGAGGCCAACCAGGCCGGCGTGCTGGAGCGCGGCTACAGCGCGCAGTGGGACGACGATTTCCACAACAGCCTGCACGTGCTGCTGACCGGCGAGCACGAGGGCTACTACGCCGGTTTCGCCGATGCGCCGGCGCAGCACCTGGCGCGGGTGCTGGGCGAAGGCTTCGCCTACCAGGGCCAGGCCGACCACCGCGGGCATGCGCGCGGCGAGCCGAGCGCGCAGCTGCCGCCGCACAAGTTCGTGATCTTCGCGCAGAACCACGACCAGATCGGCAACCGCGCGCGCGGCGACCGGCTGATCACCCAGGTGGCCGAGCCGGCCTTGCGCGCGGCGCTGGCGCTGACCGCACTGACCCCGATGATCCCGCTGTTCTTCATGGGCGAGCCGTGGGGCAGCCGCACCCCGTTCCTGTTCTTCACCGACTTCGCGCCGCCGCTGGACGAAGCGGTGCGCGAAGGCCGGCGCCGCGAGTTCGCGCATTTCGCCGCCTTCGCCGATCCGCAGCAGCGCGCGACCATTCCCGACCCGAACGCGCTGTCCACGTTCGAGGCCTCGATCGCCGACATCGGCGATGCCACCCACGGCGACGGCGCGCGCTGGCGCGACTGGTTCGTGGCGCTGCTGGCGCTGCGCCGCCAGCACCTGGTGCCGGCGCTGGCGCAGGCGCGTGCGGCGCACGCACGCACGCTGGGGCCGAAGGCGGTGGCCGCGGGCTGGACCCTGGGCGATGGCGAATGGCACGTGGCCGCGAACTTCGGCGATGCGCCGGTGGCGCTGGACCTGCCCGGCGCCACCGTGCACGCCGAGAACGCCGGCGACGATCCGGCGCAGCTGCCGCCGAACGCCTTCATCGCCCGCTACCGGCCCGGTTCCGCAACCTGAGCGCAGGCTGTCGCGACGCCATCGCGACAGCGCCTGCGGCAAGCTGCCCATCCCGTTCGCCGCCCGCGACCGCGCGCCTGGCTTGCCGCTGCGCGGCGCGCATGGCGACGGCGGTGCGTCCTTCTTCCCCCATTGCCGCGGCCCCGACTCGCTCATGACCGATACCCCCCTGCACACCCTGGCGTCCGCCGCCGGCCTGCTGGTCAACTGGATCGACGCCTCCGACACCCCGCGCAGCGTCGGCACGGACACGCTGCGCAGCGTGCTCGGCGCGCTCGGCCTGGACGCGCACGACGACGACGCCTGCCGCGACAGCCTGCGCCAACTGCAAGCCAGCGGCGGCAGCGCCGCGCCGTTGCTGACCGCCGACCTCGGCACGCCGATCGAAGCCGACGGCACGCCCGGCGCGGCGTACCGGCTCGAGCACGAGGACGGCAGCAGCCGCGACGGCCACTTCGATGCGCAGGGCCGCGTCGCCGCGGTGGATACGTACGGCTACTGGACCCTGCAGCACGGCGACCGTCACACCACGCTGGCGGTGGCGCCAGCGCGCTGCTACGGCGTGGCCGAGGCGGTCGGCGAGGACGCGCCGCGGCGTTGGGGCTTGTCGCTGCAGGTGTACTCGGCGCAAGGCCCGCGCGACGCCGGCATCGGCGATGCGGACGGCGTCGCCGCCTGGGCCGGGCGCATCGCGCGTGCCGGCGGCGATGCGATCGCCTTGAGTCCGGTGCATGCGGCGCGGCCGATCGGCACCCACTACAGTCCGTATTCGCCGGGCGACCGCCGTTTCCTGGATCCGCTGCAGGCCGCGCCGGCACGCGTGCTCGGCGCCGCCGCGGCGCAGCGCGCGATGCAGGCGGCCGGGCTGGAACAGGCCTTCGCCGAGGCGCAGGCGCGGCCGCTGATCGACTGGCCGGCCTCGGCCGCGGCGAAGTGGCGGTGGCTGCGCCAGCTGCATGCCGATTTCGCCCAGGCCGACGCCGCGCTGCACGCGGATTTCACCGCGTTCCAGCACGAACGCGGCGTCGCCTTGCGCGACTACGCCGCGTTCGCCGCACGCGATTTCAGCGATGCAGATCCGGCCCTGCACAGCTTCGCGCAGTGGCTGGCCACACGCAGCTGGGCCGGCGTGCAGCGGCAGGCGCGCGAGGCCGGCATGGGCATCGGCCTGATCGCCGACCTGGCGGTGGGCTTCGATCCCGGCGGCGCCGAAGCCGCCGCCTGGCCGCAGGCGGTATTGGCCGGGCTGGAACTGGGCGCGCCGCCGGACGCGTTCAACGGCGACGGCCAGGCCTGGGGCATCGGCGGCTACTCGCCGACCGGGCTGCGCGCCAGCGGCTTTGCGCCGTTCATCGAACTGCTGCGCGCGGTGCTGCGCGACCGCGGCGGCGTGCGTATCGACCATATCCTCGGCCTGCTGCGGCTGTGGACGATCCCGCGCGGCGCCAGTTCCGCCGACGGCGTGTACCTGCGCTATCCGCTGCACGATCTGCTGCGCCTGCTGGCGCTGGAATCGTGGCGGCACCGCGCAATCGTGATCGGCGAAGACCTGGGCGTGGTGCCGGACGGCATCCGCGCCGAACTGTCGCAGCGCGGGGTCATGGGCATCGACGTGCTGCTGTTCACCCGCGACGCCAAGGGTGCGTTCCTGGCGCCGTCGCGCTGGCGCGGGGACGCGATCGCCACTACCACCACCCACGACCTGCCGACCCTGCGCGGCTGGCGCCGCGGCGAGGACATCGACTGGCGCCGCCGCCTGCAGCTGTCCGACGCCGCGCAGCAGCGCGCCGACCACCTGACCCGCCGCGCCGACGTGGCGCGCATGGACGCCGCGGTCGCCGCAGCGCTGGCGCAGGCGCACGACCCCGAACTGGACGCGCTGCGCTTCGTCGCCGCCACGCCCTCGCCGCTGGCGCTGCTGCCGGCCGAGGACGCGCTGGGCCTGGACCAGCAACCCAATCTGCCCGGCACCGTCGATGGCCACCCGAACTGGCGGCGGCGCTTGCCGGCGCCGGACACGGCGGCGGCGACCGCGCCGCTCGACACCCGCCTGCAAGCGTTCGCGCACGCGCGCCGCAGCGCCTCCGCCGCGCAAGGAACCGACGCATGAGCTTCACCCCGCTGCGCGCCACCGCGCGCCTGCAACTGCACGCCGGATTCACCCTGCTCGACGCCGCCGCGCAAGTGCCCTACTACGCCGGTCTGGGCATCAGCCATCTGTACCTGTCGCCGATCGGCATCGCCGTGCCCGGCTCCACCCATGGCTACGACGTCACCGATCCGCGCCAGGTCAATCCCGAACTCGGCGGCGAACCGGCGCTGCTGCAGCTGTCCGAGCGCGTGCGCGCGCACGGCATGGGCCTGATCCTGGACATCGTGCCCAACCATATGGCCGCGCACGCGGCCAACCCGTGGTGGTGGGACGTGCTCAAGCATGGCCGGCGCAGCCGTCATGCCGGCTGGTTCGACATCGATTGGCGCGCGCCCGGCCGCGACGGCAAGCTGTGGCTGCCGGTGCTGGACCGCGCGTACGCGCAAGCCCTCAGCGAAGGCGTGCTGCAACTGGCGGTCGGCGAAGACGGCGAGGTGCAGTTGCAGCACCACGACCAGCGCTTCCCGATCCGCCTGGAAGGCGCCGTGGCCCAGGATCCGCCGGCCGCGCGCCAGGCCTGGGCGGCGCGGCTCAACGACGCCGCGCGACTGGGCGACGACACCCTGCACCGGCTGATCGAACGCCAGTGCTATCGGCTGGCCTGGTGGCGGGTCGGCAACGACATGCTCAACTATCGCCGCTTCTTCGACATCACCTCGCTGGCCGCGCTGCGGGTGGAGCAGAACGAGGTGTTCGCCGCGGTGCACGCGCTGCCGCTGCGGCTGGTCGCCGAAGGCCACCTGGACGGCGTGCGCGTGGACCATGTGGACGGCCTGGCCGATCCCAGCGGCTACGTGCAGCGGTTGCGCGCGCAGCTGGACCGCGCCGGGCGCCGCCGCGGCATCGCCGCCGGCGGTGTCGCCCTGTACATCGAGAAGATCCTGGCGCCGCAGGAAACCCTGCGCAGCGACTGGCCGTGCGACGGCAGCACCGGCTACGACTTCATGGACCAGGTCGCCGGCGTGCTGCACGACCCGGCCGGCGCCGCGCCGTTGACCGCACTGTGGCGCGGCGAGACCGGCCGCAGCGGCGACTTCGGCCAGGAACAGCGCGCCGCGCGCGACGAGATCCTGCAGGGCGCGCTGCAGACCGAGTTCGTGCGCAGCGTGCAGGCGCTGGCGGCCGCCGCGCACCTGGACCCGGCCACCCGCGAGTTCAGCCCGCAGATGCTGGCGCAAGGCCTGATGGCATTGTTGCGGCAGTTCGAGGTGTACCGCAGCTACGCCGGGCCCGATGGCCTGGACGAAGCCGATGCGGCGCGCCTGGCGCAGGCCGCACAGCGCGCGCGCAATGGTGCCGAGCCGCGGGTGTGCGCGGCGATCGACGCGATCGAACGCTGGAGCCGCGACGGCCGCGGCACCGGCAAGGCGCAGATCGCGCTGCGGCGCAGCGTGCGTCGGCGCATCGAGCAGCTGTCGGCGCCGCTCAACGCCAAGTCGGTCGAGGACACCGCGTTCTACCGCCACGGCGTGCTGCTGTCGCGCAACGAGGTCGGCAGCGACCCGGACGTGTTCGCATGGGCGCCGGAAGATTTCCACGCTGCCAACGCCGCGCGCGCGCAGCACCACCCGCGTGCGCTGCTGGCCACCGCCACCCACGACCACAAGCGCGGCGAAGATGTGCGCATGCGCCTGGCCGCGCTCAGCGCGCAGGCGCCGTGGTGGGCCGAACAGGTGGCGCGCTTGCAGGCCTTGTCCGCCGACCTGCTGGCGGCCGGCAGCGCCGCGCCGCTGCCTGGCGACGTGCTGATGCTGTGGCAGATGCTGGTCGCCGCCTGGCCGCTGGAACTGGCCAGCGACGATGCCGCCGGCCTGGCCGACTACGCCGAGCGCATCGGCGCCTGGCAGCTGAAGGCCGCACGCGAGGCCAAGCTGCGTACCTACTGGACCTGGCCGGACGAAGCCTACGAACGCGGCGCGCGCGCACTGCTGGACGCGGCGCTGCTGGCGCCGGCCGGCGCGCCGCTGCGCGAGGCGCTGGCGCAGGCCGCAGCGGCATTGGCGCCGGCCGGCGCGCTCAACAGCCTGGTGCAGACCACGCTGCGGCTGAGCGTGCCCGGTGTCCCCGACCTGTACCAGGGCAGCGAAGGCTGGGACCTGTCGCTGGTCGATCCGGACAACCGCCGCCCGGTGGATTACGCGCTGCGCCAGGCCTGGCTGCACGACGCCACCGCGCCGTCGGCGCTGCTGCGCGACTGGCACAGCGGCCACATCAAGGCCTGGCTGATCGCGCAGTTGCTGCAGCTGCGCGGCGCGCATCCGGCGCTGTTCGCGCATGGCGGCTATCGCCCGCTGCAGGCGCAGGGTGCGCACGCGCAACACGTGTTCGGCTTCGCGCGCGAACACGAGGGCAAGACCCTGCTGGTGGTGGTGCCGCGCCTGGCCGCCGCGGCGCAGCCGCTGGATGCGGCGGCACCGCTGCGCGCGCAGCTGGATTGGCATAACACCTTTCTGACGCTGCCCGCGGCACAGTACCGGCACGTGCTGAGCGGGCGCGACCTCGCGGCATCGGCCTCGATGCCGGTGGCGGACCTGCTCGCCGACTTCCCGGTGGCCGTACTGGCCGCCGTTCCCTGACATGCCGGTGGCCGTACTCGCCGCCATCCCCTGACAAGACCGCCATGGACGCAGAAACACGCCAGCGCCGCATCGAACAACTCGCACACGAAATCTGGGAAGCCGAAGGCCGGCCCGACGGCCGCGCCGCCCGCCACTGGGCGATGGCCGAACGCCTGGTCGACGCCGAAGCCCGCTGCGATCCGCAAGACCACCCGCTTTCCCCGGCCGGCAACGGCCCCGCCACGTCGTAAGGATTCCGCATGCCGCTTCGCAAGCTCGCCCGCCGCTCCCGCATCCGCGAAGGCCGCTCGTTTCCGCTCGGCGCCACCTGGGACGGCCTGGGGGTCAACTTCGCGCTGTACTCGAGCAACGCCACCAAGGTCGAGCTGTGCCTGTTCGACGAGCGCGGCCGCGAGGTCGAGCGCATCGCCCTGCCCGAGTACACCGACGAGATCTGGCACGGCTATCTGCCCGATGCGCGCCCCGGCCAGCTGTACGGCTACCGCGTGTCCGGCCCGTACGCGCCCGATGCCGGGCACCGCTTCAATCCCAACAAGCTGCTGCTCGATCCCTACGCCAAGCAACTGGTCGGCGAGTTGAAATGGGCACCGGCCGTGTTCGGCTACACCATCGGCCACAAGGACGCGGACCTGAGCTTCGACCGCCGCGACAGCGCCGCCTACGTGCCCAAGTGCGCGGTGATCGATCCGGCCTTCACCTGGGGCAAGGACCAGCGCCTGCAGACGCCGTGGGACCGCTCGGTGATCTACGAGACCCACGTGCGCGGCACCACCATGCGCCATCCGTCGGTGCCCGAGGCCTGGCGCGGCACCTTTTCCGGACTCAAGGAGGACGAGGTCGTGGAGCACATCAAGCGGCTCGGCATGACCGCGGTGGAGCTGCTGCCGGTGCACGCCTTCGTCGACGACGAATACCTGCTCAAGCAGGGCCTGCGCAACTACTGGGGCTACAACACCATCGGCTTCTTCGCGCCGCAGCCGCGCTACATGGCCACGCGCACCGTGGCCGAGTTCAAGCAGATGGTCGCGCGGCTGCACCATGCCGGGCTGGAGGTGATCCTGGACGTGGTCTACAACCACACCGCCGAGGGCAACGAACTGGGGCCGACGCTGTCGTTCAAGGGCATCGACAACGCCAGCTACTACCGGCTGGCCGAGGACCGCCGCTTCTACATCAACGACACCGGCACCGGCAACACCTTCGACCTGACCAATGCCGGCGCGCTGCGCATGGTCAACGACTCGCTGCGCTACTGGGTGTCGGAGATGCACGTGGACGGGTTCCGCTTCGACCTGGCCACCATCCTCGGCCGCGAGCACCACGGCTTCGATCCCAAGGGCGGCTTCCTCGACGCCTGCCGCCAGGACCCGCTGCTGAGCCAGGTCAAGCTGATCGCCGAACCGTGGGACGTGGGCCCCGGCGGCTACCAGGTCGGCGGCTTCCCGCCGGGCTGGTCGGAATGGAACGACAAGTTCCGCGACAACGTGCGCACGTTCTGGCGCGGCGACGAAGGCCAGCTGGCGGAACTGGCCACGCGCCTGACCGGCTCGGCCGACCTGTTCAACCACCGCGGCCGCCGCCCCACCGCCTCGGTCAACTTCGTCACCGCCCACGACGGCTTCACCCTGCACGACCTGGTCAGCTACGCGCACAAGCACAACGAGGCCAACGGCGAGGACAACCGCGACGGCTCGGACAACAACATCTCGGCCAACTACGGGGTGGAGGGCGAGAGCGACGACGAGCAGATCAACGCGCTGCGCCTGCGGCAGATGCGCAACATGCTGGCCACGCTGCTGCTGTCGCAGGGCACGCCGATGCTGCTGGCCGGCGACGAGTTCGGGCACAGCAAGGGCGGCAACAACAACACCTACTGCCAGGACAACGAACTGACCTGGCTGAACTGGGAAAGCGGCGAGCGCGCGCAGCGCCTGACCGCCTTCGTGACGCGCCTGACCCATCTGCGCGCGCACTACCCGCTGCTGCACCGCGCACGCTTCTTCGACGGCGTCTACGACGAGGAACTGGGCATCAAGGACGTGAGCTGGCTGGCGCCGGACGGCGAGGAAATGAACGAGGCGTCCTGGCACGATCCGCACGCACGCGCACTGATGATGCGCCTGGACGGCAAGGCGCCGTCCAGCGGTCTGCGCCAGGCCGCCTCGAACGTGACCTTGCTGATGATCGTCAACGGCGCGGCCGAGGACGTGACCTTCACCCTGCCGATGGTCGAGGGCGAGCACTGGCGCGTGCTGATCGATACCGCCGAACGCGACCACGAGCGCGGCCTGCCCGGCGGCTCGCAATGGCATGGCATCGGCCGCGCACTGACCCTGCTGGCCGCCGAGCGCGACGGCAGGGTCGCCGCGGCCCAGCACCAGAATGCGGCGCCGCCGCCGGCAGCGGCGGCGTAAAGCGAAGCGGCGGCAGACAGCGGCCCAGCTCGATTGCCGGGGCCGCTCCCGCGCAGACAAGCCTCGCGTGTGTAGGCGGCTTCAGCCGCGACTGTCTCCGCAGCCGGCGGCCCATCCGGATTCAAGATTCAAGATGTCGCAATGGCGCGGGGTCATCGACTTCGAGGCGTCATGCGATACCGAGACATTCCGACTTCGCCCGTCGCGGCTGAAGCCGCTCCCACAGGGAGCACTGACGAATTCTGGATGCCGATGCTGTCACGTGTGGTCGACTTCAGTCGCGACGGGCCTTACCGGTGAAGCCCGTCGCGACTGATGGCCCGAGGCCACCCAGAGCCGCTCCCACAAGGAATCATGCAGTCGCCTGCATCGCATGCAACTGCGCGAGCTGCACCTGCGCCTCGCCGACCGCGCCGCCGATCAGGATCACCCCGGGCGCACCGATGCCCATGCCTTCCACATCGAGCGCCAGGCGCTCGAGCGTGGTCAGCAGCTGCGCCTGCTGCGGCAGGCTCGCCGATTGCACCACCGCCGCCGGCGTGGCGCCGGGCAGGTGCCGCCGCAGGGCGGCGCTCAGCGCGGCGATGCGGCCCATGCCCATGTAGATCGCCAGCGTGGTGCGGGTGGCACACAGCGCCGCCCAATCCGGCTCGCCATGGTCCTGGGTGTGCGCGGTGATGAAGGTGATGCCGTGGCAGTGGTCGCGATGGGTCAGCGACATGCCCAGCCCCGCCGCCGCGGCGAACCCGGCGCTGACGCCGTTGACGATGCGCACCGCCACGCCGGAGGCGCGCAGGAACGCGATCTCCTCGCCGGCGCGGCCGAACAGCAGCGCCTCGCCGCCCTTGGCGCGCACCACGTTGGCGCCCTGCAACGCATAACGCCGCATCAGCCGGCAGATGAAATCCTGCGGCGTGGAGCGGCAGCCGCCGCGCTTGCCGACACGGATCACCCGTGCCTGCGGCGCGAACTGCACGATGTCCGGGTTGACCAGATCGTCGAGCAGCAGCACCTGCGCCGCGGCCAGCGCCTTGACCGCCTTCAGCGTCAGCAGTTCCAGGTCGCCGGGACCGGCCGACAGCAATACCACCTCGCCGCCACCGCGGCGCATGCCGGACACCAGTGCATCGTTCATCGCAGACTCCGCAAAGGAAGAAGGAACAAACCGGAAGACGCCGCGTTCATGCGCGCACCGCCGTGGCGCACAGCCGCAGCACCTGCGGCATGCACGAGCCGCACACGCTGCCGCAGCCCAGCCGCGTGCGGATCTCGGCCGGCGCCGCGCCGCGCGCGGCCTCGGCGCGGATCGCCGATTCGCGCACCTGGGTGCACTGGCACACCACCGGATCGCGCGCGCCGCCGCCGGCCTGCGCGAACGCCGCCAGCCGCGCACCGTGCCAGGCGGCGCCACTCAACGCGCGCTCGAGCAGCGCTTCGCCGCCGGCATCGCGCTGTGCGCCGGCCAGCAGCAGGCCATCGAGATGGCTGGCCGGTGCGGCGCCGCGCCAGGCCACGCGCTTGAGCAGGCCGCGGCGCACGTCGCGGTATTCGAGCGTGTCGGCGTCGCCGCCGACCAGCGCCAACGCCGCGGCCAGCGCTTCCAGCTGCGCGGCCGCCGGCGCCTGCTCGGCGGCCGCGCGCAGCACCAGCCAGGCCTGCTCCTGTTCGCCGGCCTCGGCCTGCAGGCTCAGCGCGGCGTAGCCGAAGTCGCGCAGCCACGGCTGCGCCGCGGCCTGCAGCGCGAGCGCATCGCCGCGCCGTGCCAGCAGCAGGTGCCAGCCGAACTCGGCCTTCTCCACGCGCACCGCGGCGTGCTTGAGTTCGGGCTGCTGCGAGCGCGCGTCCACCGTGCCCAGGCTGAGTTCGTTGATGCCGCCGTTGTCCAGGAACTGCGCGTTCCAGTGCATCGCCGCGAACACGTCGCCCGAGCGCATTTCCTCGCACGCTTCCAGCGGCAGCACCAGGCTGCCGCGCTTGCTGACGACGCGCACCAGGTCGCCCTCGCGCAGGCCGCGCCGCGCCGCGTCCTGCGGATGCATGCGCAGGCCCGGCTGCGGGCTGTGCGCGAACAGCGCCGGCACCCGACCGCTGCGCGACATGCCATGCCACTGGTCGCGCAGGCGCCCGCTCAGCAGACGCAGCGGAAACCGTGCGGAGGTCGGCTCGGCGACCGGCTTGTAGGGCGTGGGATGGAAGCGCGCACGGCCGTCGGCGGTGGCGAACACGCCGTCGGCGTAGCGCCGCGCCTGGCCGTATGCGGCGCCGGCCGGCAGCGGCCATTGCTGCGGGCCTTGTGCGTCCAGCCGCGCGTAGTCCAGCCCGCCGATGTCCAGGTCGCGGCCTACAGTCAATGCACGGTGCTCGTCGAACACCGCCGCAGTATCGGCAAAGCCGAAGCGCGAGCCGGCGGCCGGCGCATCCAGCCGTGCTTCCAGCCGCCGCGCCACTTCGTTGGCGATCCACCAGTCCGGCCTGGCCGCACCCGCTGCCGGCAGCGCCTGGCGCACGCGCGAGATGCAGCGCTCGGAATTGGTCACCGTGCCGTCCTTCTCGCCCCAGCTCGCCGCCGGCAGCAGCACGTCGGCGTAGGGCACCGTGTCGGTGTGCATGAAGGCCTCCTGCACGATCACCAGCTCGGCCTGGCGCAGCGCGTCGCGCACCTGCGCGATGTCCGGCATCGAGTGCACGGGATTGGTGCAGGCGATCCACACCGCCTTGACCTCGCCGCGGCGCAGCGCATCGAACAGCGCCACCGCCGGCAGGCCGGGACGCGCCGACAGGCGCTCGGCCGGCAGCTGCCACAGCCGCTCCAGCTCGGCGCGATCGGCGGCGCTGCCGATCTCGCGGTGCGCGGCCAGCATCGTCGCCATGCCGCCGACCTCGCGCCCGCCCATCGCATTCGGCTGCCCGGTCAGCGAGAACGGGCCGGCGCCGGGCTTGCCGATCTGCGCGGTGGCCAGGTGCAGATGGATCAGCGCCAGGTTCTTGTCGGTGCCGTGTGCCGACTGGTTCAGGCCCATGCAGTACAGCGACAGCGCCGGCGCATCGCGGCCGAACCACTCCGCCGCCTGCACCAGGTCGGCGACCGGCACGCCGCAGATGTCGGCGGCCATCGCCGGTGTGTATTCGCGCAGCGTCTGCCGCAGTTCGGCGAAGCCCTGCGTATGCGCGGCGATGAACGCGCGGTCGATGCGGTCTTCCCAGATCAGGTGATGCAGCATGCCGTTGAACAGCGCCACGTCGGTGCCGGGCTGGATCGGCAGATGCAGGTCGGCCATCGCCGCGGTGTCGGTGCGGCGCGGATCGACCACGATCCAGCGCACCTGCGGATCGCGTGCGCGCGCGTCCTCGAGCCGGCGGAACAGCACCGGATGCGCATAGGCCATGTTGCTGCCGGCCAGCAGCACGGTCCTGGCCAGGTCCAGGTCCTCGTAGCAGGTCGGCGGGCCGTCCGCGCCCAGCGCCAGCTTGTAGCCGCTGACCGCGCTGGACATGCACAGCCGCGAATTGGTGTCGATGTTGTTGGTGCCGATCAGGCCCTTGGCCAGCTTGTTGAAGACGTAGTAGTCCTCGGTCAGCAACTGCCCGGACAGGTAGAACGCCACCGCGTCCGGCCCGTGCCGCTCGACGATGCCGGCCAGGCGCTCGGCCACGCTGTCCAGCGCCACCGCCCAGTCCACCGCGCGCCGCGGCGCGTCGCGGTGCGTGCGCAGTTCCGGCTGCAACGCGCGGCCGTGCAGGCTGCGCACGGTGTCCGGCAAGGTGCGGCCCTTGCTGCACAGGCGGCCGTAATTGGCCGGGTGTTCCGGGTCGCCTTCGATGCCGACGATGCGCGCGGCGCCGTCGGCGGCGTGCTCGGTCTCGATCAGCACGCCGCAGCCGACCCCGCAGTAGCAGCAGGTGGAACGGGTCAGCGTGCGCCGCGCCGCGGTGTCCGCGGCCGCGCGCGCGCCGGGCACGTGCGCGCCGTCCATCAGCCGGCGCCCTGCAACGACAGCCACACGTCGCCGTCGTCCACCCGCACCGGATAGCGGCGCGCGCAGCCCACGTCCGGCGCGCAGGCCTGGCCGCTGTCCAGGGCGATGTTCCAGTTGTGCAGCGGGCAGGTGACGCTGTCGCCGGCGACGATGCCCTGCGACAGCGGCCCGCCCTTGTGCGGGCAGCGGTCGACCAGCGCGAACACGCGATCGCCGGCGCTGCGGAACAGCGCGATCGGGTCGACGCCGGCGATCTGCAGCACCCGCGCGCCCAGTTCGGGGATGTCGTCGAGACTGCAGATGCGGATCCAGTGGCGGGCGCTGGCGTCGGCGGCGCTGCTGTCGGATGCGCTGCTGTCAGGGGCGATGACGTCGGAAGCGGCTGCGTTCATCGCTCAGTCCTCCACCAGCGCCAGCGGCGCGGCCACGCGCAGTGGCTGGAACTCGCGCTGCCTGGCCCCGGCGATGCGCTCGGCCCATGGATCGGGCAGGCCTTCCAGCGCGTACAGCAGCCGCTCGTACAGCGCGCGGCGGTTGCCGGCATCCTCGATCACGCGCTGGCGGATGTAGTCCATGCCCACCCGCTCGATGTAGTGCACGGTGCGGTCCAGGTAATAGGCCTCCTCGCGGTACAGCTGCAGGAACGCGCCGGTGTACTCCTTCACCTCCTCGGCGCTCTTGACCTTGACCAGGAACTTGGCGACCTCGGTCTTCATGCCGCCGTTGCCGCCGATGTGCAGTTCCCAGCCCGACTCCACCGCGATGATGCCCACGTCCTTGATCCCGGATTCGGCGCAGTTGCGCGGGCAGCCGGACACCGCCAGCTTGACCTTGTGCGGGCTCCACATATTGGCCAGCATGGTCTCCAGCTCGATGCCCATCTGCGTGCTGTTCTGCGTGCCGAAGCGGCAGAACTCGCTGCCCACGCAGGTCTTCACCGTGCGGATCGACTTGCCGTAGGCGTGCCCGGAGTTCATCCCCAGGTCCTTCCACACGCCCACCAGGTCTTCCTTGCGGATGCCGAGCAGATCGATGCGCTGGCCGCCGGTGACCTTGACCATCGGCACCGCGTACTTGTCGGCCACGTCGGCGATGCGGCGCAGTTCCGAGGCGTTGGTCACCCCGCCCTTCATCTGCGGGATCACCGAGAAGGTGCCGTCCTTCTGGATGTTGGCGTGGGCGCGCTCGTTGATGAAGCGCGACTGCGGATCGTCCACCGCCTCGCGCGGCCAGGTCGACAACAGGTAGTAGTTGATCGCCGGGCGGCAGCTGGCGCAGCCATTCGGGCTGCGCCACTGCAGCTGCGCATACACCGCGGCATGGGTGAGCAGCCTGTCCTCGCGGATCGCCTGGCGCACCTCGCCGTGGCTGAGGTCGGTGCAGCCGCACACCGCCTTGGTCTTCGGCGTCTGCTGGAAGTTGGAGCCAAGGCAATTCATCAGGATCTGCTCGACCAGGCCGGTGCACGAGCCGCAGGAACTGGCCGCCTTGGTCTGCTTCTTGACCTCGTCGACGGTGAACAGGCCCTGCACGTTGATCGCCTTGACGATGGTGCCCTTGCACACGCCGTTGCAGCCGCACACCTCGTCGCTGTCGCGCATCGCGCTGGCGCGATCCTGGCCGGCGGTGCCGGCGTCGCCGAGCGCGCTCTCGCCGAACATCAGCCGCTCGCGGCGTTCGCCGATCGGGCTGGCGTCCTTGAGCAGCTGGAAATACCAGGCGCCGTCGTTGGTATCGCCGTACAGGCAGGCGCCGACCAGCTTGTCGTCCTTCAGCACCAGCTTCTTGTAGACGCCGCCGGCCGGATCGGACAGCACGATCTCCTCGCTGCCCTCCCCGCCCATGAAATCGCCGGCGGAGAACAGGTCGATGCCGGTGACCTTGAGCTTGGTCGAGGCCACCGAGCCGCGGTAGATGCCGATGCCGAAACCGGCCAGATGGTTGGCGCAGATCTTGGCCTGCTCGAACAGCGGCGCGACCAGGCCGTAGGCGATGCCGCGGTGGCTGGCGCATTCGCCGACCGCGTACACGCGCGGGTCGAAGGTCTGCAGCGTGTCGTTGACCACGATGCCGCGCGTGCAGTGGATGCCGGCGGCCTGCGCCAGCGCGATGTTGGGGCGGATGCCGGCGGCCATCACCACCAGCTCGGCGGGCACTTCGCTGCCGTCGGAGAACTTCACCGCCACCACCTCGCCGTCGGCGTTGCCGACCAGCTCGGTGGTGGAGGTGCCCAGGCGGAAGTCCAGGCCGCGTTCGCTGAGCGAGCGCTGCAGCAGCTGCCCGGCGACCGGGTCGAGCTGGCGCTCCAGCAGCCAGTCGGCCAGGTGCACCACGGTCACCTGCATGCCGCGCTGCTTCAGCCCGTTGGCCGCCTCCAGGCCGAGCAGGCCGCCGCCGATCACCACCGCGTGGCGCTTGCGCGTGGCGGTGTCGATCATGGTCTGGGTGTCGTGCATGTCGCGGTAGCCGATCACCCCCTTCAGCTCCTTGCCCGGCACCGGCAGCACGATCGGCAGCGAACCGGTGGCCAGCAGCAGGCGGTCGTAGGGCGCCTCGGTGCCGTCGGCGGCGATCACCTTGCGCCTGATCCGGTCAATGCGGACGATTTCCTTGCCCACGTGCAGGCGGATGCCATGCTCGGCATACCACGCCAGCGGATTGAGCACGATCTCGTCGAACTGTTGCTCGCCTGCCAGCACCGGCGAGAGCAGGATGCGGTTGTAGTTCGGATGCGGCTCGGCGCCGAACACGGTGATGTCGTACATCCCCGGCATCAGCTTGAGCAGTTCTTCCACGGTGCGGATGCCGGCCATGCCGTTGCCCACCACCACCAGTCTTGGCTTGTTCATGCGAGTCTCGCTTCGGTGGGTCGATCAGACACGCGCCGCGCCGGCCGCGGCCCATTGGCTGCGCCAGTGCTGCTTGACGTTGGACAGCAGGCCCCAGGCCAGCAGCGCGCAGCCGGCGAACAACCACAGCCCCAGCGCATAGCTGCCGGTGTGCTGCTTGACGATGCCCAGCCCCGCGGCGAGCAGGAAGCCGCCGATGCCGCCGGCCATGCCGATCAGCCCGGTCATCAGCCCGATGTCGCGGCCGAAGCGCTGCGGCACCAACTGGAACACCGCGCCGTTGCCGGTGCCCAGGCACAGCAGGGTCAGCACGAACAGCGCCACCGTCGCCGCCGGGCCGCCGACCCCGATCGCCGCGGCGGCAACCAGCAGCGCCACCAGCAGATAGATCGACAGCAGCGTGCGCGTGCCGCCGATGCGGTCGGCCAGCGCCCCGCCCAGCGGCCGCATCACCGAGCCGGCCAGCACGCACGCCGCGGTGGCCCAGCCGGCGAGCTTGGGCGAGAAGTCGAACTGGTCGTGGAAATAGCCAGGCAAGGCGCTGGCGAAGCCGGCGAAGCCACCAAAGGTGATCGCGTAGAACAGCATGAACCACCACGAATCGCGGTTGCCGACCAGCACCCGCGCGTAGTCGCCCAGATGCTTGCGCGGCACCTCCACCGGCGCGTCCTTGGCGCACAGTGCGAACACCAGCAAGGCCAGCAGCAGCGGGATGCAGACCAGCCCGAACACCGCCTGGTAGCCGAACGCGGTAGCCAGCACCGGCGCGAACAACGCCGCCAGCACCGTGCCGGAATTACCGGCCCCGGCGATGCCCATTGCCGTGCCCTGGTGCTGCGGCGGATACCAGCGCGAGGCCAGCGGCAGCGCCACCGCGAACGAGGCCCCGGCCACGCCCAGCATCAGCCCCAGCAACAGCACCTGCGCGAAACTGTGCACGCCCAGCTGCCATGCCACCACCAGCGCCACGATCACCAGCACCTGCGCCAGCAGGCCCGCGCGCTTGGCGCCGATCGCGTCGGCCAGCATGCCCAGG
Source organism: Xanthomonas hyacinthi (assembly GCF_009769165.1). NCBI lineage: Bacteria > Pseudomonadati > Pseudomonadota > Gammaproteobacteria > Lysobacterales > Lysobacteraceae > Xanthomonas > Xanthomonas hyacinthi. The sequence continues at coordinate 2,650,270 of NZ_CP043476.1, read as the reverse complement.
AACAGCCGCAGCACCGCCCCGCACAGGATCGGCACCGCGACCATCAGCGCGCGCTGCTGCGTATCCAGCTGCAGCGCCGCGGCGATCTGCACCTGCAGCGGACCAAGCAGGTACCAGACCATGAAGCTCAGATCGAAATACAGGAACGCCGACAACAACGTGGGCGTATGCCCGGCTTGCCAGAACGAACGATTCATCCGCGCCATCTCCGAGAAACGTTGGGCCGCAGCGCTGCACACCACCCGCAGCACGCGGTAGTCGAGGGAAGGAAAAACGAAAAAAGCGCCGACCGGTTCGCACCGGAAGACGCCGTTGTCTGGGCAGGCGGACCGCCATTGGTCCGCCTGCCGGATCGAGTTGGTGCGGGCGCGCCGTTGTGTCCGCAGGGGGACTCTCGCAATTTCTGTGCCAAGTGTTCGTGGCGGCGGGGCGGCGGGAGAATTCCCTATAGATTCAATGAACTGGCAGATCCACCCGCGACCCGCGGCCGCGTTGCGCGGCCACCGCACCGGGCCTCAACGAACACAAGTGGTGCGTGGCGCACCTTTATTGTGCGCCGCGGCAACTGCAGCAGCGTTGGCCTTGTGCTTTGATTGCTAATGCAAACTGCCCTGAGGTGTTCGGATAGGCGACGCGCGGAAGCTCAGGCGCCAGCCATACCTAAATTGGCAGCAATCCCCGCTGGCCTTAAACACCAGTATTCCCCAGTGACGGGCGAATAGCACTTCAGCCAGTGCGCCTGAGACGAAGTGAGAGCAACCCGCCAGGACGACTTCATGACTCAGCAGATTGCACTTGTTAACGATCTTTCTGCCTCGCGCAACCGCCTTCTCAAGATCCGAAATCGTGTGCGGTTTCAGATCGAGTAAGCGGATGCTCTCAGTTGTGCTGGCGCTTCGATCTCGAAGCGCTGAGTGCAAGCTTGCCACTTGACCTGATTGCGCATACATCCGAACGTATCCGGTCTTATAGAGAATCCCTCGGAAGATGTGCCCCGGAGCCGCCGCCTCAGTGTAGATTCCACCAAGAAGCATTTCGAGCAGGACGCGGTTAAATATCTTCAATTCCCATGCGACCCGGACGAGAGTATCGAACATCACCCAAGCGGCAACATCGCCGTCAGGTCGTGGATGGGCGAGGCGATGAAGCCGTGTTTGGGATAGAACGCCTTCGCTGCTTCATCGATGGCGTGACACAGCAGCGCAGCGCACGTGCGCCCACCTGCTCGCACGCCTGCAGCGTTCGTTGCACGGCGTCCTTGAGCAACCCCTTGCCGACTCCCTGGCCGGCCCAGTCGACGTGCACGGCCAGACGCCCCAGTACGATGACCGGAACCGGATTGGGCATGTTGCGACGGATGCGGCCAGGCGCATCTTCATGCGCCACCACACCGGCCGCCAGCGCGTAGTAGCCGACGACGTGCTGCTGTCCGTCGCAAACGACGAAGCATCTCGATGCGCCGGACAGCTGATTCTGACGCGCTCGCTCCAACAGCCGCCTTGTCGGTTCCGGCGTACTGCACACGAAAGCGTCCAGCCGATGCCCACCGTTGAGCGGGCCGGGAGCAGTGAGCGGCAAACCTCAGCGCTCCCAGGGCGCCAGCGTGCTCAACAGGCGGCGGATCGCCGCATTGCTCTCCAGGGGCGCATCGAGCAGCGCATTGAAGCGCTGCAGTTGCTGCCCGCTCAGGGCGAATCGGGTCTGGTCGGCCAGCACCTTGTGCGCCTTTTCGCACACGGCGTCCAGGATGAACGCCGTGCGGTTCATGCCGCTGACTTCCACGGCATGGTCGATCAGCGCCTGTTTGGCGGCAGGCGCCCAAAAATTGATGACGTTGCTGGTGGCGGCGCTCATCGCGAGTCCTCCCGGTGTGTGCCCAATGCACACACACCAGAAGGATTGCTCAACCATGCGCCCGATAGCATTCATGTCGCACACGGCCAGGCTCGACTGTCAGCCCCGGGCCGAAAACAGTCGGTACGAAACCATCCAACAGCGCTTTGTTGGAGCGCTTCATTGCCGCCCAGCACGCCAATCCGGCAACCCATCCTCCCGCTCGTCGCGCCCCGGCACCGCAATCCCCAACTGCGCAGCGGCAGCACGATACGTCTGCAACCGATGCACCCGCGCCACGATCTGCGCATCGTGCACCGCATCCTGCCCGGTCCCCGCCTCGCTCGCCGGCAACCACCCCCAACGCCGGAACTGCTGCAGGAACCAACGCCCGTCCGACAACCACGGCATGTTCGCCACACCACCCGCATGGAAGCGCAGCCCCTGCGGGTCACCACCATCGTCAGCCGCGCCGCCCGGCAGCAGGCACGCCGCGATACGCTCGGCCGGCAAGCCGATCACGTCCGGATCGGCCAGCCACGCCACCGCTTCGCGGCGATGCGCGGCAGCGTCGAGCCAGCGGCAGGCGTCGAGCAGCGTGGCGGTCAATGCGGTCGCCAGTTCCGGTTGCAGTGCGGCGAAGGCGCGGCGGCAGGCCAGCACTTTTTCCGGATGGCCGGGCCATAGTTCGCCGCTGCGGATCACGCGCCGGCCCACGCCCATCGCTTCGGCCTGCGCCGCCCACGGTTCGCCGGCGCAGTAGCCGTCCAGTTCGCCGCGCGCCAGCGCGTCGGGCATCTGCGGCGGCGGCAGGGTCACCGCCTGGATGTCGCCGATCGGATCCACGCCCTGCGCCGCCAGCCAGTAGTACAGCCACATCGCGTGGGTACCGGTGGGGAAGGTCTGCGCGAACACCGGCGGGCGGCCGAGTGCGGCCAGCGCGGCGCGCAGCGGCGTGCCTTGCGCCAGCGCGTCGGCCAGTGGCGGCGCCAGGGTGATGGCCTGGCCGTTCTGGTTGAGCGTCAGCAGAATCGCCAGGTCGGCCTGCGGTCCGCCGATGCCGCATTCCACGCCGTAGACCAGGCCGGCCAGGGCATGCGCTGCGTCCAGTTCGCCGGACAGCAGCTTGTCGCGCACTGCGGCCCACGAGGCCTGCCGCTGCAGCTCCAGGCGCAGGCCGTGGCGGCGGTCCAGGCCCAGCCGCACCGCGGCAATCAGTGGCGCGCAGTCGATCAGCGGCAGGTAGCCCAGGCGCAGCGTGCGCGGTTCGGGGTGCAGTAGTGCGCTCATCGCTTCCTCATCCCAGCAGATCGGCCATCGCGAGGATGCGCTGGGCGACGTCGGCCAGCTTCAGTCCCTGCTTCATCGCCTGCTGCCGCAGCGCGGCGTAGGCCTCGTTCTCGCTCATGCCGCGCTTGTCCATCAGCAGGCGCTTGGCGCGGTCGATCCGTTCGCGGTCGCGCAGCTTGCCCTGTACTTCGTCCAGTTGCCGGCGCATGCCCGCTTCCTGCTCGAAACGCGCCAGCGCCACCTGCACGATCGGCGCCAGCCGCGCCGGCGACAGGCCGTCGACCACGTAGGCGGTGACGCCGGCGCTCACCGCGGCGCGGATCAGCTGGTCGTCGCCGTCGGCGGAGAACATCACCACCGGGCGCGGCGCCTGGCGGTGGATCAGCGCCAGCTGCTCGAGGGTGTCGCGCGAGGGCGAATCGACGTCGATGATGACCACGTCCGGCTGCTGGGTGGACACCGCCTTGAGCAGCGCCGGCGCCGCCGCCACTTCGTCCAACACCTCGTAGCCGGCGTCGAGCAGCGCCTGGCGCAGCTGCCCGATCGGCTTTTCGGTATCGTTGACCAGCAGGACGCGCAGCATGCGGGCGTGGCTAACGGGAGTTGGCTGACCCGCATGGTGCCATGCAACACGCGTCCGCAGCGAGCCGTCCCCCACCCCGCAGGAGTCCGCATGCCGTTGTATCCCTTGTTCGCCGACCTGGCCGGGCGCCGCGTGCTGGTGGTCGGCGGCGGCGAGGTGGCGATGCGCAAGATCGAGGCGCTGCTGCACGCCGGCGCGCAGGTGCTGGTGTACGCGCACGCGCTCAACCCCACCGTGGCGCAGTGGCTGGCGCAGGGCCGGCTGCAGCGGGTGGATGGCGATTTCGACCCGCAGTGGCTGGACCAGGCCTGGCTGGTGGTCGCGGCCACCGACGACAACGCCTTCAACCGCCAGCTCGCCGCGCAGGCCGGGCAGCGCCGCAAGCTGGTCAACGTGGTCGACGATGCCGAGCTGTCCACGTTCCAGGTGCCGGCGATCATCGACCGCGATCCGCTGCTGGTGGCGATCTCCTCCAGCGGCGCGGCGCCGATGCTGGCGCGGCGCCTGCGCGAGCGCTGGGAGACCGAGCTGGACCATTCCTATGCGCAGCTGGCGCAGCTGTTCGCGCGCCACCGCGAGGCGATCCGCGCGCGCCTGCCGCAGCTGGCGCAGCGCCGGCGCTGGTTCGAACAGGTGCTGGAAGGCCCGGTGCAGGTGCTGCTGCAGGGCGGGCAGACCCAGGCCGCCGAGCAGGCGTTCCACGACGCCCTGCAGCGCAGCGGGCAGGACGTGCCGCGCCGCGGCAGCGTGTGGCTGGTCGGCACCGGCAACGGCGATCCCGGCGCGCTGACGCTGAAAGCGCTGCGCGCGCTGAACCAGGCCGACCTGCTGCTGTGCGATCCCGCCGTGGAGGCCGCGGTGCTGGGTCTGGCGCGCCGCGACGCAACGCGGCAGCCGCTGCCGGCCGACGCCGACGCGCACCTGGCGCTGCTGCTCGAACAGGTGCAGGCCGGGCAGCGCGTGGTCAGCCTGATGCCGGGCGATGCGTTCCGGCAGATGCCGCACGCGCAACTGGCTACGCAACTGGCCGCTGCCGGCATCGCCTGCGACGTGGTGGCCGGCGTGGCATTGCGCTAATGGCCAACCGATGCGGCGGCGCGCAGGCCGCATGTGGGCGTGACTTCGGCTCCACGCAAAGCGCTACGAACACCGCGTCGGGGCTGCAGCCCCTCCCACAACGGTACAGACAGCCATGCCGCACCTCGAACTGCCAGCGCGATCGCCACCCGGCCCACAGCAGCACCGACCAAGCGCCGCGCATCAGCGCAAGTTGGTCTTGACCAGTTCGATAACCTCGTCGCCGCGCCCGCTCATCACCGCGCGCAGCAGGTACAGGCCCATGCCCTTGGCCTGCTCCAGTTTGATCGCCGGCGGAATCACCAGTTCCTGGGTGGCCACGCGCACATCCACCAGCACCGGCCCCGGATGCGCGAAGGCCTGGCGCAGCGCCGGCTCCAGTTGCGCGGACTCGTCCACGCGCAGGCCGAGGATGCCCATCGCATTGCTCATCGCCGCGAAGTCCGGATTGCTCAGCTCGGTGCCGGTGTCCAGATACCCGGCCGACTTCATCTCCATCGCCACGAAGCCGAGCGAGGCGTTGTTGTAGACCACCACCTTCACCGGCAGCCCCAGTTGCGCCAGGGAGATGAAGTCGCCCATCAGCATGCTGAAGCCGCCGTCGCCGGACAGCGCGATCACCTGCCGGCGCGGGAACTGCGCCTGCGCGCCCAGCGCCTGCGGCATTGCATTGGCCATCGAGCCGTGGTTGAACGAGCCGAGCAGGCGGCGCTTGCCGTTCATGCGCAGATAGCGCGCCGCCCACACCGTGGGCGTGCCGACGTCGCAGCTGAAGATCGCATCCTCGTCGGCCAGCGCATCGATCATCCGGGTCACGAACTGCGGGTGCAGCGGCTCGCCGGGCGCGGCCGCCACGGCCAGCTCGTCGAGCCCTTCGCGCGCCTTGCGGTAATGCGCCAGCGACTTGTCCAGGAAGCCGCGCGGCTCGCGCCGCTGCAGTTTCGGCAGCAGCGCAGCGATGGTCTCGCGCACGTCGGCGGCGATGCCCAGCTGCAGCGGCGTGCGCCGGCCCAGCGCGGCCGGGTCGCGATCGACCTGCACGATGGCCGCATCCTTCGGATAGAACTGGCGGTACGGGAAATCGGTGCCGAGCATCAGCAGCGTGTCGCAGTTGAGCATGGCCTGGTAGCCGGAACTGAAACCGATCAGGCCGGTCATGCCGACGTCGAACGGGTTGTCCCACTCCACGTGTTCCTTGCCGCACAGCGCGTGCACGATCGGCGCGCCGAGCAGGTCGGCCAGCGCCACCAGTTCGTCGTGCGCGCCGGCGCAGCCGCTGCCGCACAGCAGCGTGGTCGCCGCGCTGGCCTGCAGCAGCGCGACCAGGCGCTCCACATCGGCATCGGCCGGCAGGATCCGCGGCGGCGCCAGCGCCGGCCAGGCGCTCGACGTGCCCCTGGGCAGCTCCTGCAGCGCCACGTCGCCGGGAATCACCAGCACCGCCACGCCCTGTTTCAGGATCGCGGTGCGCATCGCCCGGTGCAGCACCTCCGGCATCTGCGCCGGATTGCCGACCAGCTCGACGTAATGGCTGCACTCGCGGAACAGTTCCTGCGGGTGGGTTTCCTGGAAGTAGCCCAGGCCGATCTCCGATGAGGGGATGTGCGCGGCGATCGCCAGCACCGGCTGGTGGCTGCGGTGACAGTCGAACAGGCCGTTGATCAGGTGCAGGTTGCCCGGTCCGCAGCTGCCGGCGCAGACCGCGAGCTTGCCGCTCAGCGCGGCCTCGGCGCCGGCGGCGAACGCGGCCACTTCCTCGTGGCGCACGTGCATCCACTCGATGCTGTCCATCTGCCGCAGCGCGTCGGTGAGCCCGTTGAGGCTGTCGCCGGTGACGCCCCAGATACGTTCGACCCCGGCGCTATGCAGGGTTTCGGCCAGATGCCGGGCGATATTGGTCTTCGACACGTGCGCTGCTCCGCGGGAGGAAACCCGCAGCGTCCCATGGCCTGCGTAAGTCCCGTGTCACGGATCCGGGTCGCGCCGGGCTGGCGCGACGGCGCGACGCTGCGCGCGTGGCCGCCCACTCGGCGTTGCCGGTCTGCAGCGCGGCCGCCGCCATGCCAGCGCCTGGCCCGCTTGCGCAGTGCCTTGCAGGCGCTTGTTCGCGCTGCCAGGGTGCAGCGACGCTTCAGCTCGCCGTTTGCGGCGAACCCCGTACGTTCGACCATCCGCGCACATTGCGCACATCGCCGAGAACCACTTCCGGCACCTGCCCGCCGGCATCGACATTGTTGATGTCGAGCGTTGAGCGGCACGAATCCAGGCGGACCAGGTCGTACTTGACGTTGCAAAACGTGGAATTTTCCAGTGTCAGATGCGCCTCGATCGGTTTGCCGCCGCAGGTCACCGCCAACTGGCCGATGTTGTTGGCACGGATACGATTCAAAATCAGATTGGTGTCGCCATTGATCTGGATGGCCTTGTCCTCCGAGTTGCAGAAGGACGAATTGCTGATCACCACGTGCGAGGCGCGAGTTGGGATCGTGGACGGATCGATGCCGGCGAACCGGCTGTCGGCGGCCTTGTTGACGCTGCCATCGATGGTGAGCAGGTCGTCCTTGCCGCTGTGGATCGCATGCACGTTATCCAGATGCGCGTCGCCCAGCAAGTGGATGCCGTCGCCGCCTGCATAGGAGCAGTTCTTGATCGTCGCCCCAGGCCCGGCGATTATCACCGGCAGTTGGGTTTCGGGGGTGCCGCCGCCGTCCAGCCCCGAGGTCGCGCGGTACACCGCGCCATGCCCGTCGAAGGTCTGCCCCGCGCCTACCACGATGGGCTTGTCCACGTTTATCACGACCGGCGCGTGCACGTTCTTGGCGGCGGTGGTTGCGTTCGGCGATGCTGGCGCATTGCGCGTGCGGATGAGCGGCTGCGCCGCCTGGGCCGCCCCGTGCGGATCCGGCTCGGCCGGTCCGGCCTGGGCCCTGCCGCCGGCCGCAAGCGGCTGCGAAGGCGATCCGCCCGGCTGGCCCGTCTGCGCCGGCCCGGCATGGGCGCTGATCCCATCCGTACGTTTTGCGCCGGGAATCATGGACGCGAACACTCGCGACAGCATCGCTTCCAGCAAAGGCAGCATCTCGAACAAGTCCTGCAGGGTCTGGCGGCCCGGAGCGGCGGACTGCTCCAGCGCTCGATCCATGCCGAATCTGTTTCCGTCGGGCGGTGCGCTCTGGATCGCATGCATGCTCGTTTCCTTGGGATTTTTTCTTGGGGGAGGGATGTCTTGCAGTGGCGAGGTTGCCGTTGCCGTTGCCGTCGTCGCCTACCTTAGTCGGTCGGGACGGCGCCCGGCGGCGGCGCGCGAACGCGCATGGCAGCAAGCGAAGCATGCTGCGGCGCAAGCGCGCTGCCTGCGCACCGGATCGGGTCCGCATGGCGAAGCTCAGCGGCTGGATTCGCCGACGCGCGATACGGCGCTGGCGGATCCCGGTTGCGCAGCCGCGGCTGGCTCCATCGCAGCGCCCAGGAACCGGTTCAGCGCCTTCCCGTAATGGTAGACATTGCCGTGATAGCCGAAGAAGGCGTTATATGGCTTGATCCGCGCTCCCTCGCGGCCGTCGTCCTGCTTCAGGCCCAGGCTGATGCGCACCAGGCCGGTGCCACGCAAACCCAACGACTCAAGGTTGTCCACCAGGTTGCGGCGCGGCGCATGAGCCGCATTGAGCGTGATGATCACGCCATGGGACGACCTGAGATCGTAGTGCGGGCTTTTCGCATGCTTCACCTGCGCCCGATTGAACAGCGCCGGGTCTGCCAGGACCAGCGAGGGCGGATGACTGAGCTTGCATGCGCCTTGCAGCCCGGCGGCGAACATCTGCGCCGAGCCGCCTCCCAACGACAAGCCGCAAACGCGCCGCACCCTTATATCCTCACGATTTTCCAGCGCCGCCGCAACGATGCCGCCGGCTTCTTTGGCACAACGATAGACTTGGCCGACGCCCCCCTTGAGGGTCGTGCCGTTCTGGCGTTCTTTTTTATCGGGAAGACCATCGAAATAGATATCCACCTCGGTCCTGACCGACTGCGTTTCCGGGTCGGTGATGGTGTTCTCGCGCAACCACAGGTGGGTATGCTCAGCCAGCCGCTGCAACTTTTCACGCATCTCCTTCATATCATTCACCTTGTTCGTACCATTCAGCTTGTCCGATTCCTTCCAAGCCTTCTGCTCCTGCGTGGTGCCCTTCATCAATATGGATCTTTTGATGCCCTCGTTTTCGTTCAGAGTGTCATATTCCTCCTCGAAAACAACTTCCAATTTCATGTCCAGATGCTCGCGCACGTCCTGCAACAGCTGGGCGCGTGCGGCAGGATCGTGCAGCGCCGGCGCATCTGCCGGGCCAAGATTCAACGCCTGCGCCAGGCTGCCCAGCTGCGCTGCGGACAGCGACTGGATCGTCGCATCCGGTTGCTTCACCAGATCGATATGCTTGACTGTCGGTAGCGCCGAAGTGGCCGCTGACGCGCGCGCGGCAGCGACCGGCGGCGGCGCGCCGGCCGGTCCGCTGCGGATGGGTGGCGGCGCAGATGGCGCCGCGCTCGGCTGGCTTCCAGGGACGGCGGCGGCCAGCGACTCCTTGCGCGCTTCATGGCGCAGCAGCGCGCCCAACGGACCGCGCGTCCCCGGCGCAAGATCCGCGCTGGCCGGAGGATACATCAAGCTCTTCAAGTCGCCGTGCGTCTGCGCCGGCAGGCTGACCCAGCTGGACGCGGCGGTGGGGACGGGCGCCGGCGCGGAGCGACCAGACCGGGTCGCGTTCTGACGCAGCAGCGGCGGGCGGCGCGGCAAGCCATCGACAACGGACGGCGGCAGCGCGGGATCGCGCACCGCGTCCGCGGCCGCCGGCGACGGCGCAGCCGCGGCCGGCCCGGGCGCACCTGTAGCGGTTGGCTTCCGACCGAACAATTTCGAAGGATATGGAAATTTCATCGTGGCCCGCCAATGCACTGCTTGCCGCCATTGCAGCAGTGCGGCCATCGGCATGCGGCAGCGCACGGTGTCTGCAAGAGCGGGCGCCATCGGCCAAAGAGGGCATCGCGGATGCCATCAATGCCGGTCGTTTGCCTCGTTGTTGCGCGGGCGCTTGTCTGGCAGGCGATGCGCAAGCCATTCGTTTGCCGGGAACAACGGTTGCAAGGCTACGCTTGCGCTATGCCGCTCTTCTCCTGCGCAGCCGAAAAAGCAACCGCTTTTTCGAAGCAACGCATGCCGAACGGCCCGCCAGCGGCGCAACGGCGATGCGTGGATGCCCGGCAGCAGGCACGGCGGCAGACGCGCGGGCAATGAACCCACCGGTTTTTTCCGGCTGCGTACGTGGGGCCGGCCGCTGGCCCCCCGCGCTCAACCTGAATGGGTCGCCTGCTGCAAGCCGTGGGTGCGCCGCGGCCGGCTCGGGAAGGCGTGGCGCACGATCCGCCACATCACCTGGCCGAACTGGCGCGGCAGCGAGCCGGTGTTGTAATGCTGGCCGTAGCGCGCGCAGATCGCCTTCACTTCCACCGCCAGCGCCGCGTAGCGGTTGGCCGGGATGTCCGGGTAGAAGTGGTGCTCGATCTGGTGGCTCAGGTTGCCCGACAGCACGTTCAGCAGCTTGCCGCCGGCCAGGTTGGAGGAACCGCGCAGCTGGCGCAGGTACCAGTGGCCGCGCGACTCGCCCTTGATCGACTCCTTCGGGAACGTCTCCGCATCGGCGGTGAAGTGGCCGCAGAAGATGATCACGAAGGTCCAGATGCTGCGCAGCACGTTGGCCGCCAGGTTGCCCAGCAGCACCGGCAGGAAGAACGGGCCGGCCAGCGCCGGGAACAGCACGTAGTCCTTCAGGATCTGCCGGCCCATCTTGCGTCCGACCGGGGCGAAGCTGCGGCGCAGCTCACCGCGCTTCATCTTGCCGGCGAAGCAGCGGCCCAGGCGCAGCTCCTGAATCGCCACGCCCCATTCGAACAGCAGCGCGAACAGCACCGCGATGAACGGCTGCGCCAGGTAGAACGGGCGCCAGCGCTGCTCGGGGAAGATCCGCAGCAGGCCGTAGCCGATGTCATCGTCCATGCCGCGCACGTTGGTGTAGGTGTGGTGCTTGAAGTTGTGCGTCTTGCGCCAGTTGTCGCCGGTGGCGACGATGTCCCACTCGTAGGTGTTGCCGTTGAGCTGCGCATCGCCCATCCAGTCGTACTGGCCGTGCATCACGTTGTGGCCCAGCTCCATGTTCTCCAGGATCTTGGACAGGGTCAGCAGCGCCACGCCGGCGATCCACGCCGGCCACAGCACGCTGTGCACGAACGCGCCCAGGAACAGCAGCGCGCGCCCGGCCAGGCCGGTGTAGCGCACCGCGGCGACGATGCGGCGGATGTAGCGCGCGTCGGCCGCGCCCAGGGTGGCGACGGTGCGCACGCGCAGCGCGTCGAGTTCGTCGCCGAAGGCCTGCAGGTCGGCCGGGGTCAGTGCGCGGTTGCGGGGAGCAGCCATGGGCAAGTCCTTCAAAGGTCCAGGATCAGGTCGCTGCTGGCGCTGTTGATGCACAGCTTCAGCATCGAGCCTGGTTCGGTGGCATGCGCGCCGGTGAGCAGGTCGCGGGTCGCGCCGGACTGCTTGCCGCAGGCGCAGCTGTTGCAGATGCCCATGCGGCAGCCGTGCTTCGGGCGCAGGCCTTCGGCTTCCAGCGCGCTGAGCAGCGATTGCCCACGCGGCAGCTGTAGCACACGGCCGCTACGCGCCAGCGTCACCGCGACCGTGCCGTGTTCGGCATCGGCCAGCAGCGGCGGACTGAACGCCTCGGCCTGGAAGCGCGCGACATTGCCCTCCAGGCGGGTACGCGCGGCCTGCACGAAACCGCCGGGACCGCAGGCCAGCACCTGCGCCTGCCCCAGCCCGGCCAGGTGCGCCAGTGGCAAGCTGTCCACGCGCGGCGCTGGCGTGGCGCCTTCGCCGGTGATCGCCAGTTGCAGGCGGAAACGCGAGTAGGCGGCGGCCAGCGCCTGCAGTTCCTCGACGAAGCACAGTTGCTCGCGGCGCCGCGCCCAGTAGATCAGGTCCACGTCGGCGGGCATGCCGGCCGCGGCCAGCTGCCGCAGCAGCGCGCGCATCGGGGTGATGCCGCTGCCGGCGGCCAGCAGCAGCCAGCGTCCCTGCGGCGCGGCGGGCAGCACCATGTCGCCGAACGCCTGGCCCAGTTCGAAGGTCTCACCGATCCGCGCGGCGTCGGCCAGGTACTGGCTGACGCGGCCGCCGTCGATCGCCTTGACCGTGATCGCCAGGCGTCCGCCCGGCAGCGGCGTGGGGCTGTAGCTGCGGGTCAGGCGGCGCCCGTCGATCTCCACGCCCAGCTGCACGTGCTGGCCGGCGCGCAGGCCGCGCCAGTGGCGGTTGGCCTTGAGGATCAGGGTCACCGCGTCGCTGCTGGCGCGTTCGCGCTGCAGCAGCCGCGCGCGCGGACGCTGCCAGGTCCACAGCGGATGGATCCGTGTGGACCAGAAATCGAACACCTCCGGCTGCACCCAGGCGCGCAGGGCGCGGGTGGCGGAGCGGGCGGAGGCAGGACGGCGGGCAGCGTTCATGGCTGCCACTATACAGGCGCAGATACAGATGTCTATACAGTTGTATATTCACGAAGGCGCTATGATCCCTGCCTTGCCTCGCCCAGCCCGTCCATGACCTCCACCCCCCTGCCCCTGCCCGAGGATGCGCTGCCCGCGCGCAAGAGCGCGATCTCGCGCGAAGACCTGCTGGCGGCGGCGTTGAAGCTGATCGGGCCGCACCGCAGCGTGTCCACGCTGAGCCTGCGCGAGGTGACCCGCGAGGCCGGCATCGCCCCGAACAGCTTCTATCGCCAGTTCCGCGACATGGACGAACTGGCGGTGGCGCTGATCGACCTGGCCGGCAGTTCGCTGCGCACCATCATCGGCCAGGCCCGGCAGCGCGCGGCCGGCAGCAACCGCAGCGTCATCCTCAGCTCGGTGGAGACCTTCATGGAGCAGTTGCGCGCCGACGACAAGCTGCTGCACGTGCTGCTGCGCGAGGGCACGGTGGGTTCGGATGCGTTCAAGCGCGCGGTGGACCGCGAGCTGAACTACTTCGAGGAAGAACTGCGCGTGGACCTGATCCGCCTGGCGGCGATCGACGCTGCGCCGCTGCACGAGCCGGCGCTGGTGTCCAAGGCGATCACCCGGCTGGTGTTCGCGATGGGCGCCACCGCGATGGACCTGCCGCCGGAGAAGGATCCGGAGCTGATCCGCCAGATCAGCGCGATGCTGCGCATGATCATTCTCGGCTCGCGCACGATCGCCACCGGCTGAGCGGCACGACCCGGCTGCCGGCTTGCCTGCGGGCGGCCGCCGCTGCGCTGGCGGGTCCAGGGCCAAATCTCCGTCGTCCGGTGAACAGCGCTACTGTCCACCGCCACGCACGCATGCGTGCATGGACCAAACGACGACGCCGATGCGCTGCCGCATCGGCGTCGTTGCCAGCCAGGACCTCGGTTGCCGCCGTGGCGCAGGCTCAGAACTCCTCCCACTGCGCACTTTCCGCCAGCGCACCGGACCTGCTGCGTGCGAGCGGCCGCGCGGCCGGCGCCGGCGCCTTCTTGGCCGGCGCGCGAGTGGCGGCGACCGAGCGCACCGCGGCCCTGGCCGGCACCGGCCGGGACGCGACCGCGACGACCGGCCGGGGCACGGCCACCGCGACCGGCTGGGCGGCGCCGGCGAGACGGAGCACCGCCACCGCACGGGTCAGGTCCGAGGCCTGGTCTTCCAGGCTCTTCGCCGCCGCGGTGGCTTCCTCCACCAGCGCTGCGTTCTGCTGCGTGGTCTCGTCCAGCTGCATCACCGTCTTGCCGACCTGCTCGATGCCCGAACTCTGCTCGGCGCTGGCCGCGGAGATCTCGGCCATGATGTCGGTGACCCGCTTCACCGAGGTCACCACCTCGGCCATGGTGGTGCCGGCGCGCGCGACCAGGGTCGAGCCCTGCGCCACTTCCTGCACCGAGTCGGAGATCAGCGTCTTGATCTCCTTGGCCGCCGCCGCCGAACGCTGCGCCAGCGAGCGCACTTCCGAGGCGACCACGGCGAAGCCGCGGCCCTGCTCGCCGGCACGCGCGGCTTCCACCGCGGCGTTCAACGCCAGGATGTTGGTCTGGAAGGCGATGCCGTCGATGACGCCGATGATGTCGGCGATGCGCGCGGAGGCGGCGCTGATCGAGGCCATCGTGGCGACCACGTCCTCGACCACGCGGCCGCCGCTCTCGGCCACGTCGCCGGCGCCCAGCACCAGCTGGTTGGCCTGGCGCGCGCTGTCGGCGTTCTGCTTGACCGTGGAGGTCAGTTCTTCCATCGACGCGGCGGTTTCTTCCAGGCTCGCCGCCTGCTGCTCGGTGCGCACCGACAGGTCGCTGTTGCCGCTGGCGATCTCGCTGGCCGCGGTGTTGATCGATTCGGCCGAACGCTGGATGCCCTGCACGATCGTGGTCAGCTGCTCGGCGGTACGGTTGGCGGCATCGGCCAGCTGCCCGAACGCGCCCTCGTAGCGCACGTCCACGCGCTGCGACAGATCGCCGTCGGCGATCGCGCCCATGATCCGGCCGACGTCGGCCAGGCCGCTTTCGGCCTGGCGCATCAGCCGGTTCAGCGCTTCCACCATTTCCTTGAACGCGAACTGGTAGCGCGCTTCGTCGCCGCGTGCGGAGAAGTCGCCGCGCGCGGCCGCATCGGCCAGGCGCGCGATGTCGCCGTTGATCGCCGACAGGTTGGCCTTCACCGCATCCAGCGCCTCGTGCAGCGCGGCACGCTGGCCGGGCAGGCGGCGCAGGTCGCGGCGCAGGTCGCCGCGACCGTACTCGCCCATGATCGCCATCGCCTCGATGATCGCGTCCAGGTGTTCGAACAGCGCAGTGTTCATGCCGCGCGCCAGGCTGCCGTAATCGCCGGGGAAATCCTCCAGCATGCGGTGGCTGATGTCCTCGCCCTGCTGCAACTGCACCAGCGTCTGCATCTCGCCGTTGAAGCGCTGCAACTGGGTCTGCATCTGCTGCATGCTGGTCATCAGCTGCCCGGTCTCGTCGCGCGACTCCACCTTGATCGTGTTGTCGAAACGGCCCGAGGCGATGGCCTCGGCGGTGCGCGTGGCCGCGCGCAGCGGGGTGACGATGGCGCTGGCGATCAGCCAGCACAGCCCGACCACCAGGCCGACCAGGGCGGCGCCGATCACGGTCAGGATCTTGGTGAAGCCCAGCGCCTCGACCTGGATGTCCTCGGCGTACACGCCCATCACCAGCACCCAGTTCCACTGCGGGTACCGCTTGGCGTAGCTGATCTTCGGTAGCTGCTCTTTCTTGCCCGGCCTGGGCGCGCTGTAGTAGCTGAAGCCATCGCCGCTGGTCACCGCGGTGCGGATGTCGCGCTACACGTATTCGCCGGCATCGCTCCTGTAGTCGCTCATGTCGGTGCCGACCTTGCGCTTGGGGTGCATCACGATGCGCATCTGCGGATCGACGATGAAGAAGTAGTCCACGCCACCGTTGGTCTTCATGTCGGCCAGCGCCGACGTGGCCGCGTCCTTGGCCTGCGCCTCGGTGAGCTCGCCGCGCTTGGCCTGGTCGGCGTAGTGCTGCATCACGCTGATGCCCATGTCGACCTGGGTCTGCACCGTCTGCTTGCGCGCATCCACCAGGTCCAGGTACTGCAGGCGCGCGGCGGTGATCGCGAGCAGGATCACGCCGATGGCGAGCAGGGTGCACAACACCACGAACTTGCGCGTCATCGGCAGGTTGGCGATGCGGTGGCGCAGGCAATGGACGGGATTCATGGCGCTCCTGAGGGCGATGCCGGCGATGTATGTCCGCTGGTATCGGCCGCGGCCGTTTCGAACTTGATGCCTGCGGCGTCGAGGACGGAAGACGTGGTGATCGGATGGGCGGTTGTGCGTTGCGGCGGCAGCGGAGACCCGCATTCAAGTCGAAGCGGCGCGGGGCCGCAACCGCTTTCAGGCAACCCGTGCGGCGCGCTGACGCGGCGCCACGTCTTCGTCGGCAGTGCCATGCCACACCAGCCGATGGAAATCGAAGCCGGACTGCAGGCGCGGCTTCACCACGTTGAAATAGGGCGACACGTCGAAATCGCGCGGCAGATACAGGCTGTGATGGCGGTTGTGCAGGATTTCCGCATCCTGCGCATCGGCCACCGGCACGCTGCCGATCTCCGGCAGGATCGGATAGCGGATCGAACCGAAGGCTTGCGCCAGCAGCGTCGAGCAGATCGCCTTGGTCGGCTCGCCGCTGCCCAGTTCCAGGAAACGGCGCTTCACCGACGACGGCAGCGGCGGCGTGCGGATCAGGTAGCGCGCCAGGTCGACGATGTTCTTCAGGTCGTAGCTGTTGCCGATGCGGCTGACCATGTAATCGACCACCGCCGCGATCTCGTCGGCGCCCAGCCCCACCGGGCGGCAGATGCGCGTATGCAGCCCGGCGAATTCGCTCAGCCCGACCAGACGCACGCCGACGTTGATGTCCACGTCGCAGAAGGTCGGCGCGGCCTCGCCGTCCGCCGCTCCCGGGTGGTCGCCGATGTACAGCGCCGCATGCGACCAGGTGGACTGGCTCAGGTACTTGATCGCGGTGGAGAAGCGGCTGTTGCCCTCCACCAGCAGCACATCGCCCTTGCGCAGCGCCGCCTGCAGCAGCTGCGGCGGGCTGGTCGGCAGTTCCGAGCGGCGCCGGCGCGGCTTGGACAGGAACTTGGCCAGGTGGCGACCCAGCAAGCGTGGCAAGGACAACATGCGCGTGACCTCATGGACGGCCCGATCCGGGCGGCGAAAGCGATTTCGCTTCTCCATGATGGCGGCGCTGTTGGGGAATTCTTGAGCGCTGCCAGCAATCCCCCCTTCTCCCTGCGGGACCATGGCCCCCTTTTCGGGGGAAGGTGCCCCGCAGGGGCGGATGAGGGTACGGGCACAAGCCTCGTGCACCCAAATTCAGCGGGACGCTGCGCGCCGTACCCTCACCCCAACCCCTCTCCCGGGGGGAGAGGGGCTTGAACGCGGCGGCCGCTCACTCGCCGCGCGCGACCACCAGCCGCACTTCCACCCGGCGGTTCGGCAACAGGCATTCCAGCAGCGCCGCGCGCGGGGTCACCCCGGCGCATTGCTGCACCTGCTGGCTGTCGCCGCGGTATGCGTAGCGGATGCGGTCGGCAGGAATGCCGCGGCCGATCAGCAGTTCGCGCACGGTGCGCGCGCGGCGCGCGGACAGGCCCTGGTTGTCGTCGTGGCCGCGGCCGTCCATGCGGTCGGCATGGCCGACCAGTTCCACCCGCTGCAGGGTCAGCTTCTCCTCGGCGATGCGCGCCAGCGCGCGGTCCAGGCTTTCCAGCGAGTGAGTGCGGATGTCCTGGTAGCCGTCGCGGTCGAACTCGAACAGCACGTTGGCCACCAGCGGAATCGGCGCCGCCGCCGGCGTGTCCGGCCGCTCCGGCCCGCCGCATTGCCGTGCCAGCGCCTCGGCGTCGTTGACCAGGTCCTCGGCGATCTGGATGTACGGCTTGGAATGGCGCCATTGCTGCTGGTTGAACTCGTTGCCGGCGTGCACCAGCTCGACCTCGCCGCAGGCCGCCGCCTGCTGTGCGCAGCTGAAACCGGCATTGCCGTGCAGCGCGCGCAGGCGCTGCCACAGGTCGTCGCGCAGGTACTTGGCGGCGTTGACCAGCGGCGTGTCGGTCGGGATCGAGGCGGCGCGTTGCCCCATCAGCTGCACCAGTTTTTCCGACTCGCTCAGCGCGCCCTGCGGGAACGCGCTGCGGTCGTTGCGGGTGTATTCGTGGAAGGACACGTCGAGCCAGCATTGCGCCTTGGACAAGGCGTAGTCGCGCAGCGGGCGGCCGCCGTCGTTGAGCGCCTGGATGCGGTCCTGCACCGACTGGTAGCCGTGCAGGTCGGCGGCGATGGCTTCGTCGCTGATGCGCTGCTGCTGCGGCAGCAACCGGGTCTGCGCGTTGCCGGCGGCGCAGGCGCCGAACAGCAAGGCGGCAACGACGGCGCGGGACAGGACGAAACGGGAGTGGGTCGTGGTCATCATGGATTCCTCAGCGCGCCGGGTCGCGGTAGCGGACCGGATCCCGGCGGAACAGGTCTTCGTCGAATTTGAAGCGCAGGCGCAGGAACACGCCCTGCTGGGTGTACTCGTAGCCGGACAGGTCGCGGTCGCCCGCGTAGCCGGACCAGTTGTAGCCGGCCGACAGCCACAGGTTCTGGCGCAGCAGCCGGCCCACTTCCAGGCCGTAGGCGTACTGGTTGGAACCGCTCTGGCCGCGGAAGGTGGAGCCGAGCACGCCGATGTCCCAGTTCTCGGTGATGTCGTAGACGACGCGGGCGGACACCAGCACCGCATGGAAACGGCTGTCCACGCGGCCGCCGTCGGCATAGGCGAAGCGGTCCTGCTGCCACTTGCCGGCCACGCGCCCGGTCAGCCACCACGGCCGCGACGGATGCCAGTCGGCATGGGTGGAGACGATGTGCGCGCGGCTGCGGATGTCCTGGCTGCTGCCGTCCACCGCCTGCCCGTCGAGCAGGGTCAGCCCGCTCTCGTCGCGCTCCAGCTTGTATTCGTAGCGGGCCAGCGCGTTGATCCGGTTGGTGTCGGTATCGCGGTAGGCCACGCCCAACTGGAAGCGGTTCTGCAGCACGTCGCCGCGCGCGGCGTAGTCGGTGCGCAGCAGGTAGTTGCGGCCGAGCAGGGTCCAGTCGCGGCTGAGCTTGCGCGCCAGCATGAACTGCACCAGGGTGGTGTCGAACGCCTCGTCGGTCGCGGTCTGGGCGACGTCGCCACTGATGCGGTATTCCACCCGCACCGAGCCGCGCCACAGCGGGTTGACACCGTAGTCCAGCGCCAGCGCCAGGCCGGTGGCATCGCCGGTGTTGCCGTCGTACACCTTGACGTGCTCGGCCGAGCTGCTCAGGCGCAGGCCCTCGCGCACGTCCCAGGTGTTGCGGATGCCGGAGGCGGCCTGCACGTCGCGGCCGCTGATCGCATCGCGCAGGCGGTACTCGGAGAACGCCTGGGTGTCGCGCACGTAGCTGCTGTCGATGCCGAACACCAGCGCATCGGCCTCGCGGTCGGCGGTGGTGATGCCGTAGGCGCTGGTCAGGCCGGTCTGCTTCTCGTAGCGGCCGTACACGCGGCTGCGTTCCAGCACCTGGTAGTCGACGCCGGCAGCGATGCGGTTGCGGTCCTCGCCGGAGACGCTCTGCTCGTACTCGGCGCCCAGCGACAGCTTGGCGCCGACGCGGTAGCCGGCGCCGATGCGGGCGCTGTCCGATTCCAGCCGGGTGCCGATCGGCAGGTCGCTGGCGGTGCCGGTGACGGCGCTGCTGGAGCCGATCACCGGCAGCCCGGTCAACGGATCCAGCGGCTGCTGGCCGTAGCCGAGCGCGCCGCCGCCGGAGCCGGTGGCGAAGCCGCCGGTCAGGCCGCCGCTGTTGCCGTAGCCGGTGTCGGTGGACCAGGGCGAGTACGCGCCGACCGTCTCGCGGATCGAGCGCAGGCCGACATCCAGGGTGAGCTTTTCGGTGGCGCCGACGCGCACGCCGGCACCGCCGGCATCGCGCTTGCCGCCGTCCGGATTGCGGTCCTCGCTGCGCAGGCCTTCGGCATACAGCTCCACGCGTTCGGTGAGGTGGTAGGCGAGCTTGGCGTTGTATTCGCCGCGCCCGCCGTACAGCGGCGAGGCGGCATTGTTGAATGCCGGATCGGTGCGCGCGGCGAACAGGTTGGCGTCGAGCTTGTCGCCGTCGTGGCCGAACTCCACCCGCCACGCATCGCCTTCGACGCGGCCGCTGAGGTCCTGCAGGCCCGGGGTGGCGACCTGGTTGATCGAGTTGGTGTTGATCTCGCTCTGGGTGCGCGCGAACTCCGCGACCAGCGCGGTGTTGGGACCGAAGCGGTAGCCGGCGTTGACGCTGCCCATGCGGAACTGCGCGAACGGGTTGCGGTCGTCGACCACCGACGCACCCACTTCCAGCGCATCGCTCAGCCGCAGCTGGCCGTCGGCGCCGTACACCCAGAACGTCTCGGTGCCCTGGTCAAGTTCGTAGGTGATGCGCAGCGAGACCGGGTTGAGGTTGCTGTCGAACGTGGCCAGGAACTGGTTGAGCAGGATGCGCCCGGAGAACGGCTCGAAGCTGTAGTCCACCAACCGCGCCAGCGGCTGCACCGAGACGATCCGCGAAGGCTGGTTGCGGTCGCGCACGACCACTTCCACCCGCTCGCTGCCTTCCAGCACCGCGTTGTTGCGCAATGCGTACGGGCCGCTGCCCTGGCTGGCGAATTCTTCGATCACCTGGCGCAGCGAGTCCTGGATGGCGAACACGTTGGAGCGCAGGCGTGCGTTCTCGTAGTGCCAGCCCAGGCCGGTGGCGGTGCGGTTGTAGGTGCCGAGGCTGCGCTGCGGCATGCTGCTGCGCGCGCCCACGCCGGTCGCGGTGGCCAGCGTGTCGCCGGTCTGGAAATCGCCGTACAGCAGGTAGCTGCGGCGGTTGTCCACGCGCACGTACAGGCGCTCGGCCGAGCGCGCGTCGAAGCCGCGCAGGGAGGAATCGCCGTACACCGGATAGAACTCCTCCGGCTGGATATCGCGCAACAGGCGGCCGCGCACGTCCTTGTCCGAGTCGTAGGCGGCGGTGAGCAGGTAGTCGCCCTTGATCCGGCCCTTGACGAAGAACGCGGTGCGCGCGGCGGCATTGGCCTTGCCGTTGTTGAACTGCTTTTCCCAGCGGCGGATGTCGCGTTCGAACACGTCGTCGTGGTCGACCGGGGCGATCAGCCCGCTGTTGTCGCGGCGGCCGAAATTGACCACGCCCTCGATCAGGCCGGTGGCGAGCATCTCGCGCATTTCCGGCACGAAGCCGATCGTGCCCTCGGCGCTGTGGCCGCCGGCGCTGACCCGCAGCACCACGTCCTGCGGCTGGTCCGGCGCGAGCAGGTCGAACTCGGCCACGCCGTCGCGCACCGGCAGCTGCACGCCGGGCGTGACCTTGTCGGCATCGGCCGCGCCCGGCCCCAGTTCGTCGGTGCGCGAGCCGGGCAGCAGGATGCGCCCGCCGGTGTGTTCGATGGTGGCGAAGTGTTCGCCCGGCAACGGCTTGCCGGCGGCGTCGAGCAGGCGCACGGTCACGTGCACCGGGCTCTGGCCATCGGCCGGCGCGCCGTCGCGGTCGACCTCCACCAGCACCTGGTCCATGCCCTGCCCGGCGTGCGCGTCGAGCGTGCCCGCGCGCGGCGCCAGCGTCTGCGCGGCGGCATCGGCACTGCCCGGCGTGCGCGGGTATAGCGTGCCGGCCTCGCCCAGCACCGGGGTG
This sequence comes from Xanthomonas hyacinthi, assembly GCF_009769165.1. Classification (NCBI taxonomy): domain Bacteria; kingdom Pseudomonadati; phylum Pseudomonadota; class Gammaproteobacteria; order Lysobacterales; family Lysobacteraceae; genus Xanthomonas; species Xanthomonas hyacinthi. Next base: position 2,629,154 of record NZ_CP043476.1, on the reverse strand, counting down.
AAGCGGCTGCTGCCGACCGTCTGCTGGGCCAGGGCCGGCAGCGCGGCCAGGGCGCAGGCGAGCAGGGTCAGCCGCGGCAGGCGGCGCGTCGTGACGGGCCGGCTCATGGCTGCACCTCCGCAGGAACGGCGACATCGGGCGCTGGGGTGCCGCGTGGCTTGACGATCGGCGCCTGCGCCGCCGTGTCGGTGCCCTGCGGTGGCGCGCGCAGCGGCTTGCTGCTGAAGCGCAGCGGCGCGTGGCCGGTTTCGGTTTCCGGCGCGCGCACTTCGCCTTGCGTGCGGCGCGCCTTGACCTGCTCGAGCACCGGGTTGGAACAGCTGCCCTCGATGAAGTCGGCGCGATGCAGCTCGCCGTTCTTGAGATCGATGAACAGGCTGTCGGCATCGCCGAGGTTGCGGTTGCTGCTGGTGGTCAGGCGCGAACCGAGCGGCAGCGTGCTGGCATCGACCTTCAGCGTGTGGCTCTGCGGCGGCAGGCCGCAGTAGCTGTACTTGCCTTCCGAATCGCTGATCACCCAGGTGCCGTCCTCGAAGTACAGGCGCACGCCGGGAATGCCGAGCTCTTCGCGGTCCTGCACATGGTTGACGTTGCAGTCCACGAACACCTTGCCGAGCACGCAGCCCTCCTCGGTGAACACGCCGCCGCTGACGCGCACGCGGTACTGCGCCTGGTTGGACGCCAGCGACCCGGCACGCGGCTGCAGCGAGACCGGATCGATGCAGCCGCCGGCGATCGAGCAGCCGTGCGCCTGCGCGCGGTTGATGCCGTCGCCCTGCTGCGCGCCGACGCCGATACGCACCCGGTAGGTCAACGCGATCTGCTGGCCGACCTGCAGCGGGCCGGTGCTGAAGCCCAGCGTCGGGCCGGGCTTGCCCAGCGGTTCGGCCACGGCCACGCCGTTGGCGCGCGCGGTGCCCTCGATGTAGGTGAAGCCGCGTGGCAGGCGATCGACCACGTTCACCGTCTGCAGCGGGCTGCCGGCGGTCTGGCGGATGGTGATGGTGTATTGCACGGTATCGCCCACTTCGGCGGTCTGGCGGTCGCCGGTCTTGGTGATGGCCAGGCCGGTGGCCACCGCGGTATCCAGCGGAATGTGGTTGTGCACGATGCCGGCGGTGCCGGAACCGGAGAACAGGCTCAGGAAGTAGCGGGTGGCGGGACCGACCGGACCGGTCGGCGCATGCGCGTCGGGCTGCACGCTGTAGCGCGAACCGGCATCGCCCGGCGGCGACAGCGCCTGCGGCTCGGCCGGGATCAGCGTGGACACGAACACGTAGCCGCCCGGCGGGGTCACCGTCAGCTGGAATTCGCAGCGTGCCGGCGCCGCCGGACCGAACAGGAACTGGTAGGCGCCGTCGCTGCCGACGGTCATCGACACCGCGTTGCCGTCGATGCGGTAGCCGCCGCTACCGGTGTTGAGCAGGCTGGTGGCCGGGTCGTAGCCGGCACACACGCCGACCGGGGTCAGCGTGACGATCGCACCCGGCACCGGGTCGCGGGTCACCGCGTCGTAGACCACGCCCGACGGATCCACCGGCAGGCTCTGCTGCGGCAGGTTCTCGCCGGCCTTGAGCACCACTTCCAGTTCGCTGCTGCCGCCGTCGCTGACCCGGCACGAGCTGGTGCCGCCGTTGGCGATGGCGGTATCGGCTGCGCACGGCGCGACCGTGGAGGCGCCCTCCGTGCTCACCGGCCAACCCCACACCGCACCGGACACCGGGTGGCGGAAGCGCAGCTTCCACTTCTGCCCGGGAATCACGTCGCCGATGCGGTAGCTGCCGTCGGCGGCGCTGAGCGTGCTGCGCACGACCTGGCCGCTGGCCGGATCCACCAGCTCCACGGTCCAGCCCTGCAGGCGCTGGTCGCCGCCGTCGAGCAAGCGTTCCTCGCTGCCGCCGTCGAACCACACCGTGCCGGACACCGAGGCCGCCAACTGCACCTGCGTCGGCAGGCGGCAGGCGTTCTGGGTGATCGCCGGATCGCACACCGGCAACTGGGTCACGTCGCCGTCGAACGCGCCGCGTTCGGCCGGGGTCGGGCTGTGCGTGGCATCTTCGCCGCCGCCCTGCACCAGCACCGCGTTGTTGACCGGATTGCCGGTCGCCGCCGCCGCGCCGACCGCGACCTGCACCTGGATGCGATCGCTGGCGGTCTGTGCGGGCGCGATCAGCGTACTGGCATCGCAGCTGAAACGGTCGGCGCCGACCGCGCCGGTGCAGCTCCAACCGTTGCCGGTGGGCAGCGCCGCCAGGGTCACGCCCGGCGGCAGGCGGTCCTGCACCTGGTACGTGCCGGCGGTCGGACGCGGGCCGATGTTGCGCACGCTGATCGTGTAGCTGGCGGTGTTGTTGACGGTGAACTTGACCGGGTCGGCGAGCTTGCTGACGACCAGGTCCGGGGTGTTGGCGATCTCGCCGAAGTTGTTGTCGATCGACTGCGCCCCCGGGGCCAGCACCACCGCGGCAATCGCCGACGGCACGGTCTCGCGCGGGGTCGCCACGCCGCGCGTGGCGCCGCCGACGCTGCCGGCGCTGGTGACGCCGTTGCGGGTGTCGGCGGGCTGATCCGGTTCGGTCACCGTGTAGGTGCCCGGACGCAGGTTCTCGAAGCGGTAGTTGCCCTGCGCATCGGTCTGCACGCTCAGCTGCACCGCGGCGCCGAGGTCGTCGGTGCCGGTCAGCACCACGCGCACGTTGGCGATGCCCGATTCGTCGCTGCCGACCACGCCGTTGTCGTCGTTGTCGTAGTACACGCGGCCGGACAGCGACGCCGCCGCCACTTCGCCGAAGTCGTAGTGCTGGCCCTGCTGGTTGGCGCCGAGCACGATGCTGGCGATCGCCGACGGCGTGGTGGTCACGCCGGTGGCGGTGCCGCCCTTGTCGCCGGGCACGGTCTTGCCGTTGAGGGTGCCGGTCGGCTGGGTCGGCTCGGTCACCGTATAGGTGCCCGGCAGCAGGCCGATGAAGCTGTAGTTGCCGGCCGCATCGGTCCTGGTGGTCAGGGTGACCGCCTGGCCGTTCTGGTCGCTGCCGGTCAGCACCAGCTCCACGTCGGCCAGGCCGGTCTCGGCCGGGTCGATCACGCCGTCGTTGTCGTCGTCGCGCCACACCCGTCCCTGGATCGCGCTGCCGCTGGGGTTCTCGCCGAAGTTGAACTCGGTGCCGTCCAGGCCGGCGCCCAACTGGATCTGCGAAATGCGGTCGGTGCTGGCCGCATCCGGGCCGCCGGGCGCGGCCACCGCGGTGCCGGCCACGCAGCTGCCGGCCGCGCACGCCGCGCCGCCGATCTGGCCGGGATTGATCGCGCTGGGGCGGTTGCTGTACTGCCCGCTCGGCAGCGGCTCGCGCACGCTGTAGGTGAGCGTCGGATCCAGGTCGTCGAAGCGGTAGGCGCCATTGCCGTCGGTGCTGGTGGTGGCCAGCACCGCGCCGGTGCTGGCATCGAGCAGTTCCACGCTGGCGCCGGCGATCGCCGGATCGCCGCCGTCGCGCACGTTGTTGAAGTTCAGGTCCACGTAGACCCGGCCGGACAGGCTGGGGCGGCGCACTTCCGGGAAGTCGTAGCGCACGGCCGCATCGGACGCGCCGACCGCAATGGCGACGTAACTGGAGTTGGGACTGCCGGCGGCATAGGTGCCGCCCAGCGACGGCGCGCTGGCGCCGGCGGCCGGCGGATCCACCGGGCCATTGCGATAGCCGCTGGGCTGGGTCTGGGTCAGCGTGTAGCCGCCGGCGCCGGCCGCGGCCAGGTCGTCGAAGCGGTAGCTGCCGTCGGCCGCGGTGGTGGCGCTGCGGTTGACCGCATTGCCGTAGGCGTCGGTGCCGCTCAGCACGAGGGTCACGCCGGCGATGGCCGGTTCGCCGTTCTGGCGCACGCCGCCGTCGGCGCCTGCGCGCTCGCGGTCCTCGAACACGGTGCCGGCCAGCGACGCCCGCGTGACCAGGATCGGCACGGTGGACGTGTTGTTGGCGGGGACGCGATCGACCTGCTCGGTGGCGATGGTCGCGGTGTTGTTGATCGCCGCCGCGCCCGGATAGGCATCCCAGCGCACCGGCACCACGATGCGCAGCTTGCCGCCGACGGTGACGTCGCCGAGGTTGCAGGTCAGCGTGGCCGAGGCCTGGGTGCAGCTGCCGGTGCCGTTGGGCACCTCGCCGCCGCCGCCGGCCGGCAGCGGGCCCTTCTTCTGCCAGGTCGCCTGGCCGGCGACCACCAGCCCGGCCGGCAGCGTGTCGGCGACCACGGTGCCGGTGCCGTTGAGCGGGCTGCTGCCGCTGCGATCGCGCGACAGGCTCGCGCCGGGGCCGTTGTTGATGCCATCGATCACGTAGAAGAACGGCTGGCGCAGGCCCACCGAGGTGGCGTTGGCCGGCAGCGCCGCATCCGGATCGGCATCGGGCGTGGTGGTGACCACGTACTTGCGCACGCCCACATCGGCGGAGGCGCGGATCGTGGTTTCCTGGCTGGCGCCGTTGTTGGCGGTGTTGCTGTCGGTTTCGGCGGAACTGGCCCGGGCCAGGTTGCTGACCGTATCGCCGGCCGCGCCGGGCGGGGTGTCGTAGCGGTAGCGCAGGTACAGCGTGCTGGTCTGGCCGGAGGCGACCACACCGGCGACGTTGCTGCTGAAACCAACGCCGGGCATCAGGCAGTCCAGCACCTGCGCCGCGCCCACGGTGGGGTTGCTGCCGCTGGTCACCGTGCAGGCGGACGCATCGAACGTGCCGCCCGGCGTGGCCGCGGCGCCGATGAAGGTGACGGTGCGCCCGGACGGCGGAGTGAAGGTGTCGGTCAGGTGCACGTCGGTGGCGACCGACGGGCCGTTGTTGCGGATGGTGATGCGGTAGGTGATCAGGTTCGCCGCGGCATTGCTCGCGTCGTAGCCGAGCGGATCCACGCCGCCGGTGAAACCGGTATCCACCTTGTTGGTGATCAGGTCGACCTGGCCGGCCTCGAACGGCAGCTGCGCGCTCTTGCTGTCGTCGCTGGTGCTGGTGTTGAAGTCGTAGGTGTTGCCGTCGCTGTCGGTGCCGGCGGTGGCGTCGCCGTTGCCGTCGCCATCGATGTCCACCACGAAGTCGGCGATGTTGTCGAACTGGCGGCCGGTGTTGCCGGTGTTGACGTTGGGCCGGATCACCACCTGCAGGCTCTCGGTCTGCTGGTTGGCGAACGACGGCAGCGCCGGGCACTGCACGCTGACCTGCGCCGCCGCGCCGGTCGGGTTGGCGTAGGAGGTGCCGCCGGCGTCGGCGGTGACGGTCACCCCGGCACCGGCCGTGGCGGTACAGGCCTGGGTGCCGGCACCGGTGCGCTGCGCGGACACCAGCACGAAGCCGGAATCGTTGGCCGGCAGGGTGAACACGTCGCGGAAGATCACCCCGGGCACCGCCGACGGGCCATCGTTGATGTAGGACATCACGTAGGTGGTGTTGACGCCGGCGCGGCCGGGCGTGCCCGAGGAAATGGTCTTGGCGCTGGTGACCACGTTGGCCACGCGCGCGATGCGGATCCAGTCCGAGGCCTGGTTGTTGTTGCCGTTGAGTTCGCCCACCGAGCCGGCCACGGCCGCATCGATGCCGACGCCTGCGGTGTTGCAGAACGCGCCGCTGATGGCGTTGCCGCCGCAGGTACCGGCGGCCTGGTTGTAGCTGTCGAACAGCGCGCGCTGGACCTGGATGACGATCTGCGCGCTGGCGCCGTTGCCCAGCGCGGTACTGCCGGAGCGGCAGATCACCGAGGCGCCGCTGACGGCGCAGTTCCAGCCGGCCGGGGTGCTGGTCACGCTGACCTGGGTGCGGCCGCTGACGAAGCCGGGCACGGTGTCGTTGACCACCACGCCGGTGCTGCCGTCCGGGCCGTTGTTGGTCACGGTCAGGGTGTAGCTGAGCGTGTCCTGGTTGGCCGCCAGCACGTTGTCGGCGGCGCCGGCGCCATTGGTCTGCTTGGCGATGGACAGGTCGGCGCGCTCGTCGGTGGTGCGCGTGCCGGCGCCCGAGCAGTCGTTGCCGGTTTCCGGATCGCGGTCGATGCCGTTGCCGGTCAGCGGCTCGATCGAGCCGCCGGAACCGCCGGTACAGGCGTTGTTGAGCAGGTTGGCCGAAGAGCTGCGCGCACGCGTCAGCAGCTGCAGCGTCGGCGCCTGCGCGCCCACCGCCAGCGGCAGCGAACCGGCGCCGAGGTCGCAGGTCACGTGCTGCACGCTGGAGCCGCTGTAGGCCTGGTCCACCGTGCAGGTCCACGCGCCGCTGGCGAAGGCCACGCCCGGCTGCGCCACGCTGCCGTCCGGCTGCAGCAGTTCTTCGCCGCTGGCCAGCGTATCCACCGCCTGCACCTGGCCGGTGGCCGCGCGCGGGCCCAGGTTGCGCACCACGATGCTGCTGCTCATGCGGCTGTCCAGATCGCTGCCGACCCCGCTCCACACCGGCACCAGCGCCGGGGTCTTGGTCTTCTGCAGCGACAGGTCGGCGCCGTCGGCGAGCACGGTGAAGGTGCTGCTGCCGGTGTTGTCGGCGCTGTTCGCATCGGGCGTATCGGCGCTGGCGGTGGCGCTGTTGGTGACGTCGCCGCTGCTGTTGGTGCCGGACGCCGGCACCGTGCTGTCGATGGTGAAATCGACCACCGCGCCGACCGCCAGGCTGCCGCTCAGCGCGCAGCTGCGGGTGGCGTTGCCGTTGCTGTCGGTGCAGGTCCAGCCGGCCGGCACGCTGCCGCCGGTGACGACGAAACCGGTCGGCAGGTTGTCGACGAAGCGCGGATTGACCGCCGCGCTCGGGCCCTGGTTGCGCAGCTGGATGTTGAAGGTGACCGGCTGCCCGGAGATCGCCGGCGACGGGGTGACGCTCTTGCTCAGCGCCAGGTCGGCGCCGGCGGTGACCGTCGTGGTGACGCTGCCGGTGTTGTTGTCCGGCAGCGGATCGGGCGTGCTGCCGGCCTGCACGCGTGCGCTGTTGACGATGTTGCCGCTGGCCGCGGTGACGCGGGCGCGGAAGGTGAAACTGCTGCTGCCGCCGTTGGCCAGCGCGCCGGCGTGGGTGGCGGTCATGCTGCCGCTGTTGAAGGTCCAGCCGCTGCCGCTGAAGCTGTTGGCCACGTACTGCACCGCGGCCGGCAGCGTGTCGACCACGTTGAAGCCGGCCGAGGCGCTGGGTCCGGCATTGCGCACGGTGACGGTATAGGTGACCTCGGCGCCGGCGACGACCGGGTTCGGCGTGGCGCTCTTCTCCACGCTCAGGTCGCCCGCCGATTCCAGCGTGGTCGCCTCCAGGCGGCGATTGTTGGCCGCGTTGCTGTCGCTGGCGAAGAACGCATCGGCATCGGCCAGCGACGCGATCGGCGTACTCGCGGCGGGCAGGCCGGACTCCACGCCGATCGCGCCGCGGACCTCGATCGTGCCCGGGGCCAGGCCGACCGTGCTCACCGGCAACTGGAAGGTCACCGGCGCGCCGTTGGAAGAGAACGTGCCGACCAGCGTGCCGACCCGGCATTCGATGCGCTGCGCATTGCCGGCGGCCACGCTGCAGGAGGACGGCAGCGGCGTCCCCGCCTGCGCACCGGCGGGCAGGTCGAAGATCACCACCGCGTCGTTGACCGTATCGGCGGCGCTGTTCTCGACGGTGACGCTGTAGACGACGCTGCCCCCGGCCGGCGTGGGATCGTAGCCGGTGTCGGACAGGTTGGTGATCTGCAGGTCCGCCGCCGCGGCCAGCGCAGGCGCGGCCAGCAGCAGCACGACCAGCAGCAACCGCAAGCGTCGCCCCGACAACGCCGTGGTCCGGTGGTGTCCGCAGGCAGCACGCACCCACGCCCGCAAGGCAGCCGCACGGCTGCCGCGCATCAGATGATCCATGAGCCTCTCTCTCCCCAAGCATCCAAGCCGGACCCACGAACCGGCGCCCCAGGCCTAGGCCGTGCGGGGCGCGCTGACGATCGGGATCGGAACCCACTCCGAACGCGCAGGCAGGGCCTGCCGGTGTGGTTGCGCGGAGTTTGCGCAGGGACGCGCAGGCAGTCAGTAGCAGCAGTTCGCGTTCGCTGTCACTTGCTCACAGGCAAAGTGAGACGCATGCCACAACAGCAATGCGATGCAGCCCGTCGCTGGACTGTGACGGCAGGCTGGAGGCCGGCATGGCTGGCGAAACGCGGCGATCTGTCTACCGATCGAGCGGCGCCGGGTCCGCGCTCTGCGCGGGGATGGATGACACGCCCTAGGCGCTATCGCCCAGCAGATAGCCCTGCCCGCGTACCGCGCGCAGCGGCAGCGCCGCCGCGGTGGCCGCGCTTGCGCGCGCGCGCAACCGATGCACCAGCACTTCCAGGCGGTGCGGATCGAAATCCCACGGCGCATCGGTGAGCGCCGCGATCAGCGTATCGCGATCGACCGGCGCACCGCGCTGCGCGAACAGCGCCTTCAGCAAGCCGCGTTCGGCCTCGGTCAGCGCCAGCGTGCGCTGCGTGGGCGAGGACAGCGTCCAGCCGTCGTCGCTCAGCCGCCAATCCTGCGCCGACCGCGCCTCGCTCGGCGCGGCAGGCTGCAGGCGCCGGCGCAGGTTGGCCAGTGCGGCGATCAGCAGTTCCACGTCCAGCGGCTTGACCAGGTACAGGTCGGCGCCCTGGGTCAGGCCGCGGGTCATGTCGGTGTTCGCGCCGCGGCCGGTGAGCATCACGATGCCCGCCTGCGGCGCGATCTGGCGCAGATAGCGCGCCACCGAATAGCCGTCCTCGCCCGGCAGCCCCACGTCCAGCACCACCAGATCGCAAGCATGGCCGAGCAGATGCCGGTACAGCGCCTCGGCGCTGCCGAAGCCGAGCGCCTGCGCGCCTTCGTGGCCCAGCTCATCGACGATGATCGCGCGCAGTTCGGCGTCGTCCTCGACCACCGCGATCCGCGCGCCGGCCAGCACCAGTCCCTGCGCTGCCGCCATCATCGCCGGCGGCTCGCGGAAAGCGGCTGCGCGCGCACGGCCCGCTGCCTGCAGCGCGCGCTCGCCATGCGGCGGCTCCCCGCCATGCGCAGCCGGCTGGCCGGAGCGTGCAACGATCGCGCGAATGTTGCATCGCCTTGCTTCAGCACCGCCGACAGCTCCCTGCTCGCCGCCCCAGGCATGGAAACCAGTATGCGACGATTGCGTTCCATCCGCATCCTCCATCAGCTTTCGCGCATGCGTGGCGGGATGCCGCGCGGCGGCCTCGCCGGCCCATTCGTGCACATGACTTGATGCACGTGCCGCACGCGCGCAAGTGCGCTGCAATCGCGAGCCCGCTGCAGGAGTCCGCCATGCGCCTGCGCCGCGAAGCCGTCGCCGACAGCCTGCAGTTGCATCCGCTGGCCGGCGGCTTCGCGCTGCTGTCGGGCACGCACCGCTTCCACGTGCAGCGCGACGGCAAGCCCGAACGGCTGGACGGCCAGGCCGCGTTCACCAAATCTGTGGCAAGCGGTCGATGGCCACTGGCGCATGCGCCGCATCTACAGCTATGCGCACGGCGCGGTGCCCTACGTGGCGCCTGCCACGCATCTGACGCTGGCGCCCGACATCCTGGCCGGCTACGCCGGCGACTCTCTCGGCAAAAGCGTCGGCGCCATTCGCGTCGTCGTCGAAGGCGATCACCTGAAGCCCAGCGCCAGCGCACTCGTGGTGACCCTGCGTGCCGAAACGCCGACGCGCTTCTTCGCCGAGGAACGCGACCTGCGCATCGTGTTCGCGCCGGCAGCGGACGCGCGCGTGCCAGCTGACCGTGTACGCGAACGGCAGCGTTGTCGAGACCGCGCAGGCGTAGGGACGCGCACTGGAAATGCCCGCTGAACACCGGCCTTGAAGTACCGGCAATCGCCCATAAATGTACACATGAACATTTATTCACAGGTGCCGGTATGACAGCAAAGCGCCCCCCGCGGCCACGCGGCCGTCCGCCCAAAGACCAGGCCGACGGTCGCCAGGCGCTGCTCGCGGCAGCGACCGGCATCTTCGCCCGGCATGGCTTCGATCGCGCCGACATCCGTACGATCGCCGCCGCCGCGGCAGTGAGCCCCAACCTGGTGCGCGTGCATTTCGGAAGCAAGGCCGACTTGTGGGACGCCTGCGTGAGCCAGCTCGCCCAGGACCTGGACCCCAGACTTGCGGCCATGGCGCAGCTGACCGAGCGCGACGAGCGGACGCTGCCGGATCGGCTGACGGAGGCGATCCTGCTCATGGCCGCGTTCTACGAGGCCCATCCGGCGATACGCGACTTCGTCGCGCGGGTGGTCTCCGAACGCCCCGAGCGCGCCGCCGTCGTCGCCGAACGCTTGCTGCGCCCCGCCTATCAAGCCGGGCACGCATTGATCCTTGCCGGGATCGAGGCCGGCATCGTGAAGGCGACGCATCCGGCGCTGTTCTTCGTGCTGCTGAACGGCATGCTGAGCCAGCCGCCGGAGTTTCCGCAGCTGCTGGCGCGGCTGGCGCCGGAGATCGGAGCCGACGAAGCGCGGACGCGGCTGGTCGACACCGTCCTCGCCACCCTGCTGCATCCCCCGCATCGCGACACCGGTGGCGCACCGGTCGCCACGCTGCGCACTCCCCAGGAAGGCACCCCATGACAGAAGCAATCCCGCAACCGCGTTCGCTGCCGCTGCTCGGCAATTTCCACCATCTCGATGGCGATGCGCCGGTGCAGAGCCTGATGCGGCTGGCCAAGGTGCACGGCCCGATCTTTCGTCTGAACAGCGGTCCGCTGTCGCTGACCGTGCTGAGCGGACAGGACCTGGTGGACGAGGTCTGCGACGAAACCCGCTTCGAGAAGAAGTTGCACCGTCCGCTGCAAACGCTGCGCGACCTCGGCGGCGATGGCCTGTTCACCGCCTACAACGACGAACCCAACTGGGCCAAGGCGCATCGGTTGCTGATGCCGGCGTTCGGCCCGATCGGCGTGCGCGCGATGTTCGGGCGCATGCAGGACATCGCCGAACAGATGCTGCAGCGCTGGGAGCGGTTCGGCCCGGACGCGGTCATCGACGTGGCCGACAACATGACCCGGCTGACCCTGGACACGATCGCGTTGTGCGCCTTCGACTACCGCTTCAACAGCTTCTACCAGAACGAGATGCACCCCTTCGTCGCGGCGATGGTCGGCGCGTTGGCCGAGGCCGGCGCGCGCGCGCGCCGGCCCGACATCGCCAATCGCCTGCTGGCGCCCGGCCGGCGCCGCTACGCGGCCGACCTGGCGATGATCCGCAGCGTCGCCGACACCTTGATCGCCGAACGCAGGGCCGACCCGGACGCGGCCTCGCGCGAGGACTTGCTCAACCTGATGCTGTACGCACGCGACCAGGCGACCGGCGAAGCGCTATCGGACGAGAACATCCGCTATCAGATGGTGACCTTCCTGATCGCCGGCCACGAGACGACCAGCGGCCTGCTCTCGTTCGCGCTGTATCTGCTGCTGCGCCATCCGGCGGCGATGGCGCACGCGCGCCAGGCGGTGGACGCCGCGCTGGGCGCGCAGCGGCCGCAGGTCGAGGACCTGGCCAAGCTGCGCTACATCGAGCAGATCCTGCAGGAAACCCTGCGGCTGTGGCCCACTGCGCCGGCCTTCGCGGTCGCCGCGCGCGAAACCACGACGCTGGCCGGCCGCTATGCGGTCACGCCGCAGGACACCTTGCTCGTGCTGATTCCCGGCCTGCACCGCGACCCGAAGGTATGGCAGGACCCGGAAGCGTTCCGGCCGGAGCGCTTCGCGCCCGAAGCGGCCGAGCGACTCCCGCCCAACGCCTGGAAACCGTTCGGCAACGGTGCGCGCGCCTGTATCGGGCGTGGCTTTGCGATGCAGGAGGCGCAGCTCGTGCTGAGCATGATCCTGCAGCGCTTCGACCTGGACCAGGTCGATCCGAACTACCAGCTCGAGGTGGCGGAAACGCTGACGCTGAAGCCGGAAGGATGGCGTCTGCGCGCGCGCCGGCGCGACGACCTCTCCCTGCGCCGGCGTAGCGCAGTGGCGTGCGCCCCGCAGAGAATCCTGGCGCCGGCGACAACACCGGCAGCGGCCAGCGAGGCGCCGGCGACGCCGCTGCTGGTGCTGCACGGCGGCAATTCCGGATCGTGCGCAGCGTTCGCGCAGCGCATTGGCGGCGACGCGGCGGCACAGGGCTACGCGCCGCTCGTCGCGGCCCTGGACGACTATGCCGGGCGCTTGCCGCGCGACGCCGCCGTGGTGGTGGTCGCCTCCTCCTACGAAGGCCAGCCGCCGGACAATGCGCGCCGCTTCCTCGACTGGATCGAAGCGCTGGCACCCGGCGCTCTGGCCGAGGTGCGCTATGCCGTGTTCGGTTCCGGCAACCGGCAGTGGGCACGCACCTATCAGGCGATTCCGAAGCGGGTCGATGCCGCGTTCGAGGCGGCCGGCGCCGCGCGCTTCAAGCCCCGTGGCGAGACCGATGCCGGCGGCGATTTCTTCGGTGGCTTCGACGCCTGGTACACGGGGCTGTGGCCAGCACTCGGCCAGGCGTTGGGAAAAGCGGCGACGGAGCAGGCCGCGCATGCGCTGCAGGTGGACATCGTCCCCTCCGCACGGCTTGGCGCGTTGCGGCTGACCGAACTCGACCAGGGACGCATCATCGACAACCGCGAGTTGGTCGCCATGTCCGCACCGTTCGCACGTTCCAAGCGCCACCTCGAAATTGCGCTTCCCGCCGGCATGCGCTACCGGACCGGCGATTATCTCGCCGTGCTGCCGCGCAACGCCGCCGCCCAGGTCGATCGGGTGCTGCGGCGGTTCGGCCTCGCCAGCGACACCCAGGTGCTCATCGGCCAGCGGCCAGGCGCCGCGACGGGCCTGCCCAGCGGCTATCCCGTCGCGCTGGCGCAGGTGCTCACCGACTATGTGGAACTGGCGCAACCGGCGACCCGCGCGCAGGTCGCGCAACTGGCCGCCGCCACGCGCTGCCCGCCCGATCGCGCCGCGCTGCAGGCGCTGGCCGCCGAGCCGGCCTACACGGACGAGGTGCTCGCCAAAAAAACCAGCCTGCTCGATCTGCTGGAGCGCTTCCCGGCATGCGCGCTGCCGCTGGGCGCCTTTCTCGGCGCGCTTCCCGCCCTGCGCGCGCGGCAATATTCCATTTCCTCCTCGCCGCTGCGCGACCCGGCGCAGTGTTCGCTGACCGTGGCCGTGCTCGACGCACCGGCGCTGTCGGGGATGGGGCGACGCCGCGGCGTGGCCTCCACCTATCTGGCCGGCCTCGAAGAAGGCGCACTGGTGTCGGTCGCGGTGCGGCCTTCGCAGGCGAGCTTCCACCCGCCGGAGGACCCGGCCACGCCGATCATCCTGGTCTGCGCCGGCAGCGGCATCGCGCCGTTCCATGGCTTCCTGCAGGAACGCACGATCCAGAAGGCGGGCGGACGCGACGTCGGCGAAGCGTTGTTGTTCTTCGGCATCGACCATCCCGACGTGGACTACCTGTACAAGGAGGAATTGCAACGCTGGCAGGACATGGGCGTGGTCGATGTCCGCCTCGCCTTCTCGCAAGCGCCGCAGGACGGCGTCGCCTACGTCCAGCACCGCATGTGGCAGGACCGCGCACGCGTGTCGGCGCTGTTCCAGCAAGGCGCCACCGTGTTCGTCTGCGGCGACGGCGAGCGCATGGCGCCAGCGGTGCGCGACACCTTCGTGCGCCTCTATCGCGAAAGCATGGGCGTCACCGCCGAAGCGGCCGACGCCTGGGCCGACCGCATCGAACGCGAGCACGGCCGCTACGTGGCGGATATTTTCTCGTGACGGCCAGGGCGGCCAGGGCCACCGCAACGGACGGCATCGGCGGCCTCCAGCCATGAACGTGATCATCCTCGGCGGCGGCGGCAACCTGGGCCGGCGGCTGATCGCGCGCGGCCTGGCCAACGGCCATGCGTTGACGGTGTTGGTTCGCGACCGTGCGCGCTTCGCCGCCACCTGGGGAGCGCCGCAACCATGGCCGTTCCAGGTGATCGAAGGCGACGCGACCGACCGCCACGCGCTCGCCCGCGCGATCGCCGGACACGATGCGCTGGTCAACACGGCCGGCATCGTCACCGAAGGCGAACGCTTCGCCGCCCTGGTGGACGCCGTCGCCAGCGTCGCAACCGGCGTGCTGCCTGCGCCGCATCGAATGTGGTTTCTCGCCGGCGCGGCGTTGCTCGACATCCCGCACACCGATCGCATCGGCGTCTCCTTGCCGGGCGTGCCTTCGATCTACCGATGGCATGCGGTCAACTGGCGGCGCCTGCAACGCTGCAACGCCGACTGGTCGCTGATGTGCCCGGGACCGATGGTCGCCTCGGCCACCGCAATGCCGCGCAGCGACCTGCGGGTAGCCTGCGACGCACTGCCCTACGCGGTCGGCCGCTGGACCCGCTGGGCGCCGGGCATCGCGCTGTCGCTGATGATGAAAGCCAAGCTGCCGGAACTGATCGTCAGCTACGAAGACGTGGCCGAACTGATCATGACGCAGCTGCAGCCCGATGGCCCCTACCGCCGGCGCCGCGTCGGCATCGCCTTACCCGATGGCGAACGCGACGCCAAGCCAGGCGGGTCCCCGGCAGCCGCGGCGCGCGCGGCTAGCAGCTGTTTCCCGCATCCGTTGACAGGCCCCAGGAAACCGTAGCAGCAGCCACGTCCGCCGGCTCGGCGCGCCGGGACAGGGCGGCAACGCGCCCTGCGGACGTGGACGATGGCCGCAGGGCTTGCCTGCGCCGTCGCAGATGGCTACTTCTTCAACGACACATCGTCGCCGGCCTTCGTCGCGGCCGCATCCTTGGCCGGACGGTCGCGATTCTTCTTCGCCCGGGTGATCAGATAAAGGGCCGATCCGATGAACAGGATGAACAGTCCGGCGACCCAAGGCATCAGCGTGGTCTCCATGCGAAGCTCCGTGGTTGTGCGACCTAACACACCACATCGCAGGTGAAGGGTTTGCTAGCGCTGTCCCCGCGCAGCCACCGTGACCGCAGCGTCCGCTCAGGAGCGTTCAGATGATCAGCAAGAACACGATTTGCCTCTGGTTCGACGGCACCGCGCTGGAGGCCGCAACGTGCTATGCCAAAACCTTCCCCGACAGCGCGGTGCAGGCCGTGCATCGCGCACCCGGCGACTATCCCGCAGGCAAGCAGGGCGATGTACTGACGGTCCAGTTCAGCGTCCTGGGCATCCCGTGCCTCGGCCTCAACGGCGGCCCGGCGTTCCAGCACAGCGAGGCGTTCTCGTTCCAGGTGGCCACCGACGACCAGGCCGAAACCGACCGCCTGTGGAACGCGATCGTCGGCAACGGCGGCCAGGAAAGCGCCTGCGGCTGGTGCAAGGACAAGTGGGGGCTGTCATGGCAGATCACCCCGCGTGCCCTCAGCGCCGCGATCGCGGATCCGGATGCGGCGGCGGCCAAGCGCGCATTCAACGCGATGCTGGGCATGACCAGGATCGACATCGCCGCGATCGAGGCGGCGCGGCGCGGTTGACGCCAGCCCCGCAGCGGTTCGAACGCGACCTGTCCGCGTTCGCCGCTGCCACTACCGCGCACGCGGTCGTCATGTCGATTCACCACTCCATGGCCTGCTGCACGCTGCTCGAACCTGCCGGCACCCGTACTGGCGAGCAGGCACGCTGCGGGCGATGTGGAGCCGGAGCCGGCAAGCCACGAAAAACCCCGCCGAAGCGGGGTCGTCCGGTCCTGCGGGGAGCTCATCCGACGCTGGACATCACGCCGATGCTGAAGCCGGACACCTGGCTGATCCGTCCCCGCCACAGACAGCCGTTGACGGGAAATTCGCCACCTGTTGCGACGACCCGCGCATCGGCGAGGTGGATGAAGGTGGCCGGCTTCAGATCGCTCTGCTCGTAGATCTCGCGATAGGGCTGGAAGCGTTCCTGCAACGGCGCCACCAGTTCATCGGGCGCCGCCGTCGTGATGGATTCCGTCAGCCGCTGCATGAACTCCCTGCCGCCGATCAGCATGCCGGAGATGGTGCTGCCCCCCACCGTCAACGTGAGCCCGATCTGCACGCCCAGATTCGCGATGGCCACCAGATCCTGCAGCAGATAGTCGGGATGATGGGCCGCGGCAAGCAATGCATCGGTGTCGAGCGCCTTGATCGATGCCCGCTCTTCTTGTTCTGACATGCGTCTCTCCCTTGGAGTCGCCACGGCGATCCCATGGCGCCACGAGCGTATACAGATTCGTCGCCGCCCGCACGGACAAGGATGCATTGTCGGGACAGAAGCCCCGCTCCCCGTGTCCTGCGGCGGGCATCCTCTGCACCTGTCGCCGCTCAGCCCTGCGCGCACGGCTGCGCCGCGGCCGGTGTCTCGGGCGCGACGCACTGGCCGAAGTCGCGCGGCAGGCCGCCGACCTCGCGGCGCTGGCCGACCCGCAGGTCGAACTCCTGCAGCAGGCGTGGCGCGCACGCGGCCGCCGCAGCGCTGCCGGCGGGCGCGGCCGGCGCCGCGCAGGCGGCGTAGACCCGGTAGTGGCAGCGCCCGCTGCGGCTGTCCACGCAGCGGAACGTGGCCAGCCCGCCGCGGTAGGAGGTGCGGCTGAAGATCACCGCCACCCCGCGCTCGCTGGCATGCACCAGCGTCTCGCGGTGGGCGTCGGTGGACAGGTCGAAGTTGGCGTGGCCCTGGCATCCGACGATGCCGAGCAGACACGACCACAGCGCGGAGAGCAGACGCATGGCGAATTCCTTGTTGCAGTGCGGAGATGCGGGAGGCGGCGCTTACATGCCGCGGAACAGACTCATGTACGGCTGGCTGACGGTCAGCACTTCGTCACGGTGGCGCAGCTTCATCCGGCCCTTGCCGGTGTCGTCGCGGACCACCGAGGCCACCGCTTTGAGGTTGACGATGGTGGAGCGGTGGATCTGCCGGAACGCGGCCGGGTCGAGCACGTCCAGCAGTTCGCGCAGCGGCGTGCGCAGCAAGGCCTCGCCGTCGCGGGTCAGCACCGTGGTGTACTTGTTGTCTGCCTGGAAATAGACCACGTCGTCGAGCAGGATCAGCCGCGTCTCGCGGCCGCTGTTGGCGGTGATCCAGGCCAGCGGCGGCGCCGCGGTGGGCGCTGGCGGGCGCTGCCCCAGGCGCTGCAGCAGCGCATCCAGCACCGCCACGTCCGGCCCTTGCGCGGCACGCGCCTGCAGCCGCTGCACGGTCGCCTGCAGGCGTTCGCGCACGATCGGCTTGAGCAGGTAATCCACCGCACCGTGCTCGAACGCGTCGATCGCGTACTGGTCGTAGGCGGTGACGAACACCACCTGGGTGCGCGGGCTCAACTCGCCCAGCGCGCGCGCCACCTCGATGCCGCTCAGGCCGGGCATGCGGATGTCCAGGAAGGCCACGTCCGGCTGGTGCTCGGCCAGGCGTTCCAGCGCGCTGGCGCCGTCCTCGCACTCGGCGACGATGCGCAGCTGCGGCCAGACTTCGCCGAGCAGCGCGACCAGCGCGCTGCGCAGCAGTTCCTCGTCTTCGGCGATGACCGCATCAACCATGACCGGCTCCCGTCGGCAGCGGCGGCGGCGAGGGTGGCGGCGGCGGCGGCGGATACGGCAAGGTGATCGTCGCGGCCACGCCGCTGGGAAAGTTGGACACGATCGCGAACGTGGCCGCGCCGGCGTAGGTCAGGCGCAGCCGCTCGCGCAGGTTCTTCAGGCCGATGCCGGTGCCGCTGGACTGGCTGTTGAAGCCCAGGCCGTCGTCGGCGACGGTGATGGTGGCGTGGTCGTCGAAGGAGCGCGCCAGGATCCAGACCGTGCCGCCGCCGGGCTTGGGTTCCAGGCCATGCTTGATCGCGTTTTCGACCAACGTCTGCAGCATCATCGATGGCAGCGCCAGGGGCTTCATCGCCTCCGGCACCTGCAGCTCCAGCTGCAGGCGCGCGCCCATGCGGATCCTGAGGATCTCCAGGTAGGCCTGGGTGCGTTCCAGCTCTTCGCCGAGCGAACTCAGCGCGTCCTCGGCGCTGGGCAGCGAGCGGCGCAGGTACTGGATCAGATAGCCGAGCATCAGCTCGGCGCGCGGCGGATCGGTGCGCGCCAGCACCTGCGCGCTGGCCAGCGTGTTGTACAGGAAGTGCGGTTCGACCTGCGCGTGCAGCAGGTTCAGCCGCGCCACGGTCAGTTCCTGCTCGGTGGCCGCCTGCTTGGCAGCGGCCTGTTCGTCGCGGCGCAGCTCGGCGACGCGGCGCGCCACCGCGCGGCTCAGCGCCTCGGCATTCTCGTAGTTGCTGCCCTCGTCGACCGCGAACAGGTCGATCCAGGCGCTGGCGTCGGGGTCCAGCAGCAGGGTCAGGCTGCTGGTGCCGGCGCCGGGGGTCAGCGTCGCCAGCACCTGGTTGCGCTTGACCGCGAAACGCGCGGCCAGGTTCCAGCGCGACGGCGTGCGGCCGTTGTACGGATCGATGCGGCGCACTTTCGCGCGCACCTGCAGGCTGTCGGCGGCGCTCTCGATCTCCTCCACCCGCGGCAGTTCGCGCACCGCCGCATCGACCAGCGCGAACGCCTCGCGGGTGTCCAGCGGGATCTCGATCTGGCGGCGCTGGCGGCTGGACAAGGTGGCGCTGTCCAGCCGTCCGGCGATCAGCCAGACCCGGCGCAGGTGGGTGATGCCGGCGACCAGCGCCGACAGCACCAGCAGCATCGCCAGCAGGCCGAAGAACCAGCCGGGCGGTTCTTCCATGCTGTAGAACAGGCCGCTCCAGACGAAGCCGGCGACGATCACCGCGGCCGCCCAGGCGCACAGCAGGCGGACGATCAGGGACACGCTGGAAAACATGGCGGCGGGGATCGGAGACATGGCGGCGAGCATAGCCGCGGCGGCGCGGGGCGCCAGTCCCGTTGCGACGAAATCGCGCCGGCGCGGACGAGGCGCCGCATCGGCGGAGCGAAACGCGGCATTCCGCGGCCGACCGCGCGCGCCACCGCGTTCCGACTTCGCGCCCCGGCGCCGTCCCGGTCGCTGCGCGCGCCGCCAGCGCGCAGCGACGCGGCGACCGCGAGCGCTTAGACTCTGCCGGTCACGACCAGGAGCCCGGCATGCACCGACGACACTTCCTGCGCAGCGGCGCGCTGGCCGCGGCCACGCTCGGCGCCGCTCCCTTGCTCGCGCATGCGCGGCGCGGCGCCGCATTGGCGCCGCCAGCGCCGAGCCTGCCGGTCCTGCCGGCCCCGCACCCCGCGGCCGCCTTCGCGCCGCTGGCACCGCTGGCGCCGATCCGGGCCAGCGCCGACCGCATCGTCGCGCTGCACGCGTGCACGCGGCCATTCCGCGCGCAGGGGCCGCGCATCGAGGCCGAGCGCATCGGCCGCAAGACGGTGATCCACAACTACGGCCATGGCGGCAGCGGCTGGTCGCTGTCGTGGGGCGCGGCGGCGATCGCCACGCAGCTGGCACGCGCCACCGGCCAGACCCAGCTGGCGGTGATCGGCTGCGGCGCGATCGGCCTGACCACCGCGCTGGTCGCGCAACGCGCCGGGTTGCGCGTGCGCATCTACGCCAGGGAGCGGCCGCCGCAAGTGCGTTCCTCCTTCGCCACCGGGGTGTGGTCGCCGGATTCGCGGGTGTGCACCAGCGCCTACGCCACCCCGGAGTTCGCGCGGCGCTGGGAACAGATGGCGCGCACCTCGTTCGGCATGTACCAGAACCTGCTCGGCCTGCCCGGCGACCCGATCGAGTGGCGCGACGGCTACGTGCTGTCCGATGTGCCGTTCGACCAGCCCGGCGGCCATGGCGGCAACGGCGAACCCGACTACCCGCCGCTGGAAGCGCAGTACCTGGCCGACCTGGGTCCGCATTCGCAGCCGCTGGCGGCAAGCCAGCATCCGTTCCCGGTGGCGCACGTGCGCCGCTACACGCAACTGGTGTTCAACATCAGCGCCTATGCGCGGCTGCTGCTGGACGATTTCCTCGTCGCCGGCGGCGAGATCGAGACGCGCGACTTCGCAAGCCCGCGCCAGTTCGCCGCGCTGCGCGAGAAGACCCTGGTCAACGCCACCGGCTACGGCGCGCGCGCCCTGCTCGGCGACGACAGCCTGGTGCCGGTGCGCGGACAGACCGCGCGGCTGGTGCCGCAACCGGAAGTAGGCTACGGGCTGGTCTATCGCGGCCACAACCTCAACGTGGTGCCGCGCCGCGACGGCATCCTGGTGCAGGCGCAGGCCGACGGCGACTTCGGCAATGCCGACGCCACGCCCGACCGCGCCGCCTCCGAAGCGGCGGTGGCGCGGCTGGCCGCGCTGTTCGCGTAGGGCGTTGGCGTGCGGCCAGCGCGCGCATCCCGCGCTGCGCCGTTCGATCGCAGCCGCGCGCATGCCGACGCCGATGCGCTACAGGCCGCTGACGCTGCGGATGCGGATCTCGTCGCTGTCCACGCCATGCCGCTGCGCGGCCTGTGCACGCAGTTGCTGCAGCAGGCGTTCCGGGTCCAGCGCCGCGTCCTCGCCCCAGCCGGGCGCCAGCGTGGCCCCGGCCACGCGCTGGCCGTAGCTGTGTAGGCGTCGTCGTCGGCCAGAGAGTGGCGCGCGCGCTCAGGTGCCGACGTGGACATCGCCTTCGTCGCCGTTGCAGCCCAGGTGTTCCAGCGCGACGGTAGCCGGTAACGCCCCGGTGCGCGGCGCTGGGCTTTTCCGGGTCCCCGGTCCCTGATCCCGGGTTCCGGCTCCCGCAGCCCACCCGCTTCTGCGATCATAAGCGGTTTCCCGCTGCCGACGCCGCCAGGATCCATGCCATGACCCAGACTGCCTTGCGCCGCGATGTCGGCCCATTCGCCCTGATGCTGACCGGCCTGGGCTCGATCATCGGCTCCGGCTGGCTGTTCGGCGCCTGGCGCGCCGCCGGGCTGGCCGGCCCCGGCGCGGTCTGGGCCTGGCTGCTCGGCGCGGCGATCGTCACCACCATCGCACTGGCCTATGCCGAACTGGGCGCGATGTTCCCCGAGTCCGGCGGCATGGTCCGCTACAGCCACTACTCGCACGGCTCGCTGGTCGGCTTCATCGCCGGCTGGGCCAACTGGATCGCGATCGTGTCGGTGATCCCGGTCGAGGCCGAGGCCTCGGTGCAGTACATGGCGTCGTGGCCGTGGCAATGGGCGCAGGACCTGTACGTACAGCAGCCCGGCGGCGCCGGCGAGCTGTCGGTGCCGGGCCTGTACATCGCCGCGGCGCTGGTGCTGGTGTATTTCCTGCTGAACTTCTGGAGCGTGAAGCTGTTCGCGCGCTCCAACAGCCTGATCACCGTGTTCAAGCTGGTGGTGCCGGCGCTGACCGGCATCGCGCTGGTCGCCAGCGGTTTCCACCGCGAGAACTTCAGCGTCGGCCTGCACGGCGGCACGCATGCGATCGATTTCGCCGCGGTGCTGACCGCGGTGGCCACCGCCGGCATCGTGTTCAGCTTCAACGGCTTCCAGAGCCCGGTGAACCTGGCCGGCGAGGCGCGCAATCCCGGGCGCAGCATCCCGTTCGCGGTGCTCGGTTCGATCGCGCTGGCCACGCTGATCTACCTGATCCTGCAGGTGGCCTACATCGGCGCGGTACCGCCGCAGCTGCTGGCCAAGGCCGGCTGGCACGGCATCGATTTCCGCTCGCCGTTCGCGCAGCTGGCGATCATCGTCAACCTGCACTGGCTGGCGATGCTGCTGTACGTGGACGCCTTCGTCAGCCCCAGCGGCACCGGCATCACCTACACCGCGACCACTGCGCGGATGATCTACGGCATGGAGCGCAACGGCACGCTGCCGGCGGTGCTGGGCAAGCTGCATGCGCACTGGGGCGTGCCGCGCCCGGCGATGTTCTTCAACCTGGCGGTGTCCTACCTGTTCCTGTTCTTCTTCCGCGGCTGGGGCACGCTGGCGGCGGTGATCTCGGTGGCCACGATCATCTCCTATCTGACCGGCCCGGTCAGCGCGATGGCGCTGCGCCGCCATGCGCCGGAGATGCACCGTCCGCTGCGCATCTTCGGCCTGCCGGTGCTGGCCGCCACGGCCTTCGTGCTGGCCACCGAACTGCTGTACTGGGCGCGCTGGCCGCTGACCGGCGAGATCATCGTGCTGATGCTGGTGGCGCTGCCGGTGTACGCGTATTACCAGCACCGCCAGGGCTGGAAGGACTTCGGCCGGCACCTGCGCGGCGCCAGCTGGCTGATCGCCTACCTGCCGACCATCGCGCTGCTGTCGTGGGCCGGCAGCACCACCTTCGGCGGCCATGGCTACCTGTCCTACGGGCCGGACCTGATCGTGGTCGGCGTGGTCGCGCTGGGCTTCTATTTCTGGGGCGTGCGCGCCGGCTGGCGCACGCCGTCGCTGCAGCAGGCCAGCGCCAGCGCCGGCTGAGGCCGGCGCTGGCTCGGGACCCGGGACCCGCTCCTCACTGCCGCTGCGCCGCACTCGCATCGCGAGTAGCGCGGAACTCCGAGTCGCCGCTCCAGTTCGGCCACTGCTGCGAATCGGCCAGCTGCGCGCCCAGCGTGTACAGCACCTGCAGGTCGCGCGCGGCGCCGGCGAAGGTCCAGCTCGGCAGCCATTCGTCGCCGGGCTGGTGGTAGCGCTTGGCGGTGTAGTCGTCGGCCGCCGCCTTGCCGGCCTTGATCCCGCCGTCCACCCAGTCCTGCCCGGCCGCGAACGACAGCGCCGGCACGCCGCGCTTGGCGAAGGAGAAGTGGTCGGAGCGGAAGAAGTAGCCGGCTTCCGGCTTCGGGTCCGGCGTGTAGCGCAGGTCCCAGCGCTTAGCGACCGTCTTCAGATCGTCTAGCAGGTCCAGCTTGGCGGTGCCGTAGATGCCGAAATCGCGCGACGGGCCGAACGGGCTCATGCCGTCCATGTTGATCACCGCCACCGTGCGCGCCAGCGGATACAGCGGCCTGGACGCGTAGTACTCCGAGCCGAGCAGGCCCTTCTCCTCGGCGGTGACCGCCAGGAACACCACCGAGCGCTGCGGCGGCGGGCCCTTGGCGAACACGCGGCCCAGTTCCAGCAAGGCGGCGGTGCCGCTGGCGTTGTCCAGCGCGCCGTTGAAGATGCGGTCGCCGTTGGCGTCGGCCGCGCCCACGCCGATGTGGTCCCAGTGCGCGGTGTAGAGCACGCTGTCGTCCGGATGGGTGCTGCCGGGCAGCCGCGCGACCACGTTGTGCGAGGTGATGACCTCCGACTTCACCGCGTAGTCGGCGTGCAGCCGTTCGCCCTTCAGTTCCACCGGCTTGAACGCGCGCGCTTGCGCCTGCTTCTTCAAGGCCTCGAAATCCAGCCCGGCGCGCTTGAACAGGTCCACCGCCAGGTCGCGCTGGATCCAGCCTTCGAGCGCGGGATGGGCGGCCTTGGGATCGTCGCGGACCACGTCGAACATGCTGTTGGTGTTGGAGCTGGCCACCGTGGCCCAGCCGTAGGACGCCGGAGCGGTCTCGTGCACGATCAGCACGCCGGCCGCACCCTGCCGCGCGCCCTCTTCGTACTTGTAGGTCCAGCGGCCGTAGTAGGTCATGCCCTTGCCGTCGAACGCACCCTTGCCGGTTTCGAAGTCCGGATCGTTGATCAGCACCACCGCGATCTTGCCCGTCAGGTCCACGCCCTTGAAGTCGTCCCAGCCGCGCTCCGGTGCCTTGACCCCGTAGCCGACGAACACCAGCGGCGCGCCGTCGATGGCGACCTGCGCGCTGCCGTCGAGCGCGGCGCGCACGGCGATCTGCTGGCCCTGGCTCAGCGCCTGGCGCTGGCCGCCGCTCTCGATCGCCACCTGCGGGCTGCCGACGATGTCGGCGCGGCGCAGCGGCACCGCCTGCGTCCACAGGCGCTTGCCGCCCTGCAGATCGCCGCCCGGCTGCAGGCCCGCGGCCTGGAATTGCGCGCTCAGGTAGGCCACGGTCTTGTCCTCGCCCGGCGTGGCCGGCGCGCGGCCTTCGTACGCGTCGGAGGACAGCGTCTTGACGTCGGCGGAAATGCGCTGCGTGTCGAAACGCGGTGCGGTCGGCGGCGCCGCCAGCGATGCGCCGGAAACCACCAGCGCCAGCATGCCCATGATCGGTCGCTTCACTCTTGCCCCTTTGGGTCGATGGATGCGTTCGAGTGTAGCGACGCAGGCGGCGAGCGACCACGCGCTGCCGACGCCGCCCCGAAGGACGCGACGCACCGCTCGGATTGCCATCCGCGCATGCTCTCGTCGCCGCGCTTGCGAAGCGCATCGCAGCATCCGTGGACAAGACGCCCTTCCGTGCCGGCAATCACGACGCCCGCCGCATCCGCTCTCGATGATGGTCGCCATGCGCGCGCTTGCGCCCCCACCTTGGCCGCTCCGTCCTGGACCGGCCGCCTGCAGCGAAAGAGAGACAGAGAGACAATGTCGACGTCGAGAAAATCCCGCATCGCCCGCTGCGTGCTGGCCGCAGCGTTGCTGGCGGCCAGCGGTTCGGCCTGGAGCTATGCCATCAACGCCGGCAAGGTCGTGGACGACCGCGGCAACGCAGTGCAACTGCGCGGCGTCAACTGGTTCGGCTTCGAGACCAGCCTGCACAGCGTGCATGGCCTGAGGACGCGCAACTGGAAGGACATGATCACGCAGATGCAGGGCCTGGGCTTCAACGCCGTGCGCCTGCCGTTCTGCCCGCAGACCTTGAACGGCACCGCGCCGAGCGGCATCGACTACGGCCTCAATCCGGATCTGCGGGGCTTGAGCGCGCTGCAGGTGATGGACAAGGTGATCAACGAACTCAGCAGCCGCGGCATGTACGTGCTGCTCGACCACCACACGCCGGACTGCAATGCGATTTCCGAGCTGTGGTACACCGCCTCCTACAGCGAGCTGCAGTGGCTCGGCGACCTGCGCTTCGTCGCCAGGCGCTACGCCGGCGTGCCGGGCGTGATCGGCCTGGACCTGAAGAACGAGCCGCACGGCGCCGCCACCTGGGGCAGCGGCAACGCCGCCACCGACTGGAACACCGCCGCCGAACGCGCCTCGGCGGCGGTGCTGAAGGTAGCGCCGAAATGGCTGATCGCGGTCGAAGGCATCGGCGAGAACGCGCGCTGCTCCAGCAGCGGCGGCCACTTCTGGGGCGGCAACCTGGAGCCGCTGGCCTGCACCGCGCTGAACATCCTGGCCAGCCGCCTGCTGCTGGCGCCGCACGTGTACGGCCCGGACGTGTACATGCAGTCCTACTTCAGCGCCCCCAATTTCCCGGCCAACATGCCGGCGATCTGGGAACGGCACTTCGGCCAGTTCGTGCAGTCCGGCTATGCGCTGCTGCTCGGCGAATTCGGCGGCAAGTACGGCCAGGGCAATGCGCTGGACGTGAAGTGGCAGAACGCGCTGGTCGACTACCTGATCGGCAAGGGCATCCACAGCGGCTTCTACTGGTCGTGGAATCCGGACAGCGACGACACCGGTGGCGTCCTCAACAACGACTGGTCCTCGGTGCGCACCGACAAGGTCGCCCTGCTGAAGAAGCTGTGGGGCGATTCCAGCCGCTCTACGCCGACGCCTGCCCCGACTGCGACGCCCACAGCAACGCCGACGCCCACGCCCACGCCGCCCCCGAGCAGCGCCAGCTTCAACACCAAGACCACGGTGGACAGCGACTGGAAGGCAGGCTATTGCCACCGCGTGCAGGTGACCAACAGCGGCAGCGCCAGCGGCAACTGGGCGGTCAGCCTGTCGATCGGCGGCACCGTCGACACGCTGTGGAATGCGACGTGGACGCAATCCGGCAGCACGCTCAACGCTGCCGGCGTGGACCGGAACAAGCCCCTGGCCCCCGGCGCCATCGCCGAATTCGGCTTGTGCGCCGCGCGCAGTGCGCACAGCGACACTGCCGCTGTGCGCACTGCGCGGCGGGTGCGGACGGCAGCGTCGCGCGGCGCTGCCGTTCGCACTTCGGGCCAGCGCAGCGCGGCGCAGCGCGATGCACACGGCGACATGTGCGGGAGCGGATCCGCCTGCCCACATCCGGTCGCGCCGGATGTTCCCGGTCGCGCCCGCCGCGACTGAAAACGCTGCGATCTGCCGACGATCGGCAAACCGCTCGCAGCAAAACGCCGCATCCCTGGCATAGGTCACGTTCCGAGTCCGGCGCGCCCTCTATGCTGGCCCCTTCTTCCCTGCAGGCCCGGCCCATGCTCCAACCGTTGTCGCTCTTGGTCTCCAGCATCCTCGCCCTCGGCGCTGGCGCCGCGATCGCCCCGGCCATGGCCGCGCCGCCAGCGCTGGCCGCCAAGGCCACCGTGCCGGAGATCGCCTATACCCGCTTCACCCTGCCCAACGGCCTGACCGTGGTGGTGCACGAAGACCACAAGGCGCCGGTGGTGGCGGTGGGCATGTGGTACCACATCGGCTCCGGCGACGAGCCGGCCGGCAAGACCGGCTTCGCCCATCTGTTCGAACACCTGATGTTCTCCGGTTCGGAGAACCACAAGGGCACCTATTTCCAGCCGTTCGAGAAGGTCGGCGCCACCGACATGAACGGCACCACCTCGTTCGACCGCACCAACTACTTCGAGACCGTGCCGAGCACCGCGCTGGACATGGCGCTGTGGATGGAATCGGACCGCATGGGCCACCTGCTCGGCGCCATCGGGCAGAAGGAACTGGATACCCAGCGCGGCGTGGTGCAGAACGAGAAGCGCGAGGACGAGAACCGCCCCTACGGGCGCGCGGAAGAGAACATCCTGGCCAACCTCTTCCCGGGCAACCATCCTTACCAGCACGACACCATCGGCTCGATGGCCGACCTCGACGCGGCCGCGCTGGACGACGTCAAGCAGTGGTTCCACGACAACTACGGCGCCGCCAACACCACCCTGGTGCTGGCCGGCGACATCACCGTGGCCCAGGCCCGGGCCAAGGCCGAGCAGTACTTCGGCGACATCCCCGCCGGCAGGCCGGTGCCGCGCCAGCAGCCGTGGATCACCCCGCTGGCCAAGCAGAGCCGCGGCGTGCAGCACGACCACGTCGCGCAGCCGCGCATCTGCCGCACCTGGGTGGCGCCGCAGCTGGGCAGCGACGATGCGGTGCAGCTGGACCTGGCCACCACCGTGCTCGGCGGTGGCAAGACCAGCCGCCTGTACCAGCGCCTGGTGTACCGCGACAACCTGGTGGACGACGTCTCGGCCAGCATCCAGCCGTTCGCGCTGGCCAGCCAGCTGCAGATCAGCGCCGACGTGAAGGACGGCGTGGACCCGGCCAAGGTCGAGGCCGCCATCGCCGACGAATTGAAGAAGTTCCTGGCCGAAGGTCCGAGCGCCGACGAACTGCAGCGCGCGCAGGTCGCCTTCCGCGCCGGCTTCGTGCGCGGCCTGGAGAAGGTCGGCGGCTTTACCGGCAAGGCCGCGATCCTGGCCGAGGGCCAGGTCTACCGCAACGATCCGGGCGCCTACCAGCACGACCTGCGGCGCGCCCAGGCCGCCACCGCGGCCAGCGTGCGCAAGGCCGCCGACACCTGGTTCGGCAAGGGCGACTATCTGCTGACCGTGCTGCCGGCCGGCGACGGCTTCGACCCGGCGGCCGAGGACAAGGCGCTCAAGCCGCTGCCCGCGGCCGCCGGCAAGCCCGCGCCCAAGCTGCCGGCCAAAGCCAGCTACAGCGTCGGCAAGACCCAGGTGGACCGTGCCGCCGGCCTGCCGGAGACCAGCCAGTTCCCGGACCTGCGCTTCCCGCAGTTGCAGCGCGGCAAGCTCAAGAACGGCATCGAAGTGGTGCTGGCCGAACGCCACGCCATCCCGGCGACCCAGGTCGAACTGCTGTTCGACGCCGGCTACGCGGCCGACCAGGGCGGCAAGCTCGGCACCGCCAGCTTCACCGCCGCGTTGATGAACGAAAGCACCCGCAGCCTGGATTCGGTGGAAGTGGCGCAGCGCCGCCAGCGCCTGGGCGCGATCACCAGCGTGGCGTGCGAGCTGGACAGCTGCGCCGCCTCGCTCGACGCGCTCAACGACCAGCTGGCGCCGTCGCTGGCACTGTTCGCCGACATCGTGCGCAACCCGGCGTTCAAGGCCGTGGACATCGAGCGCATCCGCGGCCAGCGGCTGGCCTCCATCGCGCAGGAGAAGACCCAGCCGCAGGGCCTGGCGCTGCGCACCCTGCCGCCGCTGCTGTACGGCCCGCAGCATCCCTACGGCGTGCCGCTCACCGGCAGCGGCACCGGGGCGGCGATCAAGAGCCTGAGCGCCAGCGACCTGACCGCGTTCCAGAACAGCTGGCTGCGCCCGGACAACCTGCGCATCCTGGTCGCCGGCGACACCACCCTGGCGCAGATCCTCCCGCAGCTGGACGCGGCGTTCGGCGACTGGCAGCCGCCGGCCGGCGCGCGCCCGAGCAAGACCCTGGCACAGGTCGCCGCACAGCCCAGGCCGCGGGTGTTCCTGATCAACCGCGCCGACGCGCCGCAGTCGCTGATCCTGGCCGGCCTGCTGGCGCCCTCGACCAAGGCCCCGGACAACCTGGCCATCGGCGTGGCCAACGGCGCCTTCGGCGGCACCTTCACCTCGCGGCTGAACATGAACCTGCGCGAGGACAAGCGCTGGGCCTACGGCGCCAACAGCTTCCTGCTGAATGCGCAGGGCCAGCGCCCGTTCCTGTTCTTCGCCCCGGTGCAGACCGACAAGACCGCCGAGTCGGCCGCCGAGATCCTGAAGGAGGCCAAGGCCGTGGTCGGCGGCAAGCCGCTGACCGCCGCGGAGATCGCCAACGTCAAGGACCAGCGCATCCGCGCCCTGCCGGGCAGCTTCGAGACCACCGGCGCGGTGCTGGGCACGGTCGAGAACATCGTCCAGTACGGACGTCCGGACGACTACGTGCAGACCCTGAAGAGGCACCTGGAAGGCATCGACCAGGCCGCGGCGCAGGCGGCGATCAAGCAGATCGTCGCGCCGCAATCGATGACCTGGGTCATCGTCGGCGATCTCAAGCGGATCGAGGCACCGGTGCGCGCGCTGCAGCTGGGCGAGGTGCAGGTGCTGGACAGCGACGGCCAGCCGGTCAAGGCGAAGGCCAAGGCCGCCGGCAAGCAGTAAGACAGTCCGCGCATGGCCGGGAGGTCCCGGCCATGCGTTGCAAGGCAAGGCGGCGTGCGGGCGGATCGCGCGCAACGCGGGAACGTCTTGGCGTGGCGACGCGCGCGCCGCCTGCCCACGGCCGCCGTCTCCTGAACGTGCACGCCGCCCATGCGCAACGGCCAGGCTGCACACGCCGTACCGGCAGCAACGCGCCAGCGGCCCGCGAAAACCGATAGGCCGGCCGCACCGCCGGCGGGCGCCACGCAATCCACGCCGCAGCGCGATTGGCCCCGCTCTTGCATCGCTTCCGGCATGTCCCGGCAGCGCACGCTCCGATTCAAGCCAGCCGGCGCATGGCCGATATCGCCAGATCGGCCGATCGCGTCGGGCCTCGGCCCGGATCGCGCCGCGCTTCCAGGTTTCGCCGTCGAACGGCCGCCACAGCCGCCAGTCACCCGCCTCCTCCTTCGGTCGTTTACCATGCCGCACGCATCCTGCTCTGGACCCGAGATGAGCCATGCCGCTCCTCCTTGCTGCACGCCACTGCTGAGCCTGTCGCTGGGCCTGCTGCTGGGCAACCACGACACCGCCTCGGCGCAGCCCGTGCCGGCCGCGATGCAGACCGCGCCGGCGCTGGCACCGCTGACCCCGGACCTGGCCTATCCCGAACTGTTCCAGGCCGTGCAGCAACAGGAACTGTTCGACGACCAGAAGCATTTCGTCGACGCGCTGCCGCTGCGCGACCCGGCCCTGATCAACGCCGACTACCTGGCGCAGCGCCAGCAGCCGGGCTTCGACCTGCGCCGCTTCGTCGCCGCCAACTTCGAAGAATCCGGCCCGGTGCAGACCGAGGCGATCCGCCAGGACACCGGCCTGCGCGAGCACATCGACGCGCTGTGGCCGCTGCTGGTGCGGCGCCAGGTGGACGTGCCGGCGCACAGCAGTCTGCTGTCGCTGCCGCAGCCCTACGTGGTGCCGGGCGGACGCTTCCGCGAGGTCTACTACTGGGATTCGTACTTCACCATGCTCGGCCTGGTCGAGAGCGGCGAGCGCGAACGCAGCCGGCAGATGCTGGACAACTTCGCCTACCTGATCGACACCTACGGGCACATCCCCAACGGCAACCGCACCTATTACCTCAGCCGCTCGCAGCCGCCGTTCTTCTCGCACATGGTGCAGCTGCAGGCCAGGGTGGAAGGCGATGCGGCCTATGCGCGCTACCTGCCGCAGCTGCAGAAGGAATACGCGTACTGGATGCAGGGCGCGCAATCGCTGGCGCCGGGCGAGGCGCAGGCACACGTGGTGCGGCTGGCCGACGGCAGCCTGCTCAACCGCTATTGGGACGCGCGCGACACGCCGCGCCCGGAAGCCTGGCTGCACGACGTGCGCACTGCCGCCGAGGCCAAGGGCCGCCCGGCCGCCGAGGTCTACCGCGACCTGCGTGCCGGCGCCGAGAGCGGCTGGGACTATTCCAGCCGCTGGCTCGGCGATCGCAAGACCCTGGCCACGATCCGCACCACCGCCATCGTCCCGGTCGATCTCAACAGCCTGCTCTACCACCTGGAAACGACCCTGGCCCTGGCCTGCGAAAAGAACCCGGGCGCGGCCGGCTGCGACACCGACTACGCGGCCCTGGCCAGCGCGCGCAAGGCCGCGATCGACAAGCACCTGTGGAGCGATGCCGGCTATTACGCCGATTACGACCGGCAGCAGCGGCGCTTGCGCGACCAGGTCACCGCCGCGGCGCTGTATCCGCTGTTCGTCGGCATCGCCTCGCCGGCGCGCGCCAAGCGCAGCGCCGACACCGTGCAGGCGCAGCTGCTGCGCCCCGGCGGCCTGGCCACCACCCGCCTGCATACCGGCCAGCAGTGGGACGAGCCCAACGGCTGGGCGCCGCTGCAGTGGATCGCGGTGGACGGCCTGCGCCGCTACGGCCAGGACGCGCTGGCGCAGCGCATCGGCAGCCGCTTCCTGGCGCGGGTGCAGGCGCTGTTCGCGCAGCAGCACAAGCTGGTGGAGAAGTACGGCGTCGACGCCAAGGCGCAGGGCGGCGGCGGCGGCGAATACGCGCTGCAGGACGGCTTCGGCTGGACCAACGGGGTGACCCTGCTGCTGCTGGACCTGTATGCGCAACCGGCCGCCACCGCGCCGGCCGCGGCCGCGGCGGCGGCGCAGCGCCACGCACAGCCGGAGCCGGCCACGCCCTGAGCCGCCGGCCGGCGGCTATGCTGCGGTCCTTGCCCATACCAAGGACCGACGATGAGCGTATGCATCCTGGCCGAATTCCTGTCCGCGCGCGCGAAGGACGCCTCCGCCGACGCGTTCGAACTGGAAAGCCCGCACCTGCTGGAAGTGCGCCTGGACGGCCGGGTCTGGGCCAAGGCCGGGGCGATGGTGGCGCGCAAGGGCGCGCTCAAGTTCACCCGAAGGTCGCCGGCATGCTCTCCGGCGGCCTGTTCAACGTGCGCCTGAGCGGCCACGGCATCGTCGCCATCACCTCGCACTACGAACCGCTGACGCTGCCGGTGAACCCCGGTGAACGCGCAGCGCGGCCCGGTGTTCACCGACCCCAACGCCACCGTGACCTGGTCCGGCGGGCTGACCCCGGAGATCGTCGCCGACCTCAGCCTGGGCACGCTGCTCGGGCGCGGCTCCGGCGAGAGCATCCAGCTGCGCTTCGCCGGCGAGGGCTGGGGGTGGTGCAGCCGTGCGAGGAAGTGGCGCTGCAGGCCAGGCGCTGAGGCGTGGCGTGCCGGATCGGCGCGCGCGGCCGCCCCGGGGCGGCAACACGCGCTACTGCGCCGGCGTTTCCGCCCTGATCCCCATCGCCTCGCGGTAGCGCTGGTACAGCGCCATCACCTTGTCGATGTAGTCGCGGGTCTCCGCGTAGGGCGGCACGCCGCGATAGCGCGCCACGGTGCCGATGCCGGCGTTGTAGGCGGCCGCGGCCAGGGTGCGGTCGCCCTGGTAGCGGCGCAGCAGCGCCTGCATGTAGCGCGCGCCGCCGGCGATCGACTGATCGGCGGCGAACGGATCGGCCACCCCGTATTGCTTCGCCACCTCCGGCATCAGCTGCATCACGCCCTGCGCGCCCTTCGGCGACACCGCCGCGGCGTCGAAGCCGCTTTCGGCATGCGCGATCGCGCGCAGCCACGGATCGTCCACGCCGGTGGCGCGCGCCGCGGCGCGGAATTGCTTGGCGTGCGCGTTCAACTGCGGTGCGCCGACCTTGCCCAGGCCCGGATGCGCCGCCTCGCCCGGCGGGGTGACCGCGGTGAAGCGCAGGTACGGGCGCGAGCCGGGCAGATTGCGCGTGGAATACACCAGGCGCCCGTCCTGCTCGCGCGCGTACAAGATGCCGCTGAACACGCCCATGCTGCCCCACAGATTGGGCGTGGCGATCGCGGCATCGTCCAGTTCCTTCGGCGTACAGCGCGACCCCGGCTCCGGCGCGGTCGCCAGGCTGACCGTGCCGTCGCGCACGCAGCGGTACACCGTGCGCGCCTGCGCCGCGGCGACGACGCAGCAGCACAGCAGCAGGCTCAGCAGCGTTCGGGAACAGGGCATGGGGTAGCGACCGCGCGCGGCGAGGCAGGCGCGCATCATCGCGCACCGGGCCTCGGCGCGGGCGAGGAGGACCGGCCCGAGGCCACGCCGAGCCGCTTGGCGCGCCGCGACCGATCGCCCGAGGCCACCCGAAGCCGCTCGCGCGCCGCCCTCAATCGTCGAACGGATCGGCGGCGGCCGCGCTGTCGCCCTGCGGCCGCGGCGCGCGCTTGCCCGGCTTGCTGCGGATTTCCACGTAGAACCGGGTGCCGCCGGCGGCGACCAGCGCGTCGATCGCGCGCAACAGTTCGGCCGGCGGCACGACCGCGGCGCTGGCTTCCTCGGCGCCGAACAGCGTGTCGAAGTCCCAGTAGTCGGCGCCGCTCGGCAGGGTCTTGCGGCGTTCGCGGCGGATGTACTTGCGGATGTCGTGCTTGCTGGCGTCGAGCAGGCGGTCGGGGTGCTTGCCTTCGATGCGGAGCTGGTAGGTCTTCTTCACTGCGGGGAGGATCCTGGAAAGAGGGAACGCGGTGGCCGGCATGCGCGGCGGCGCCCGCTGGCGGGCGCGGACAGGCCGTGGCGCTGGCCGCATGCGCGCGCGGCGGGCCGTCATGGTGCCAGAACCCGGCCCCGCGCTGCGGATTGGCCGATATCGGCGCCCGGCGCGCGCTGGCGCCAGCGCAGGAGTTGCCGATGACCGCCCCTTGCGCCTTCGCCGGCTCTCGCCGCAGGCGCGCTGGATCACCGGCCAGGCGCTGGCGGTGGACGGCGGGCAGTCGCCGGGCGCCTGAACCACACCGCGACGGCTGTGCCCGTTCCGCACGCTGCGATGCAACAAAACATGCCGCGCCGCCGCCGCGGCAGCGGCCATGGGCCAAGGCCGCAGCGCACCGCGCCCGAACGGCAGAACCTGCGCCGCACAAGGGGCGAGGGCTGCAACGGAGCAGGCATTGTGCTTGGCAAGCGCCGACAATCCTGAACAAAGAAAAACAAGAAAGATCTAATTCGAAAAATAACGAACATGGAACAATCATGGCGACGATATGCTGCGGACACAGCGGTTGCATCCGAGTACATCCAGCCCAGCGCAACGCACAGCGATGGGCGATCTGGAGGCCATGTGTTCCAGCCACGCACCGACACCGTCACCCGTACCGTTTCCCGCCGCCGTTCCAGCGGCGCGCGCCGCAGGCCCTGTTCCCGTTCCTGCCGTCGACCACGCGCCGCCACGGCCGCCGCCGCGCCGGCGTCCTTCCCATGACCGGCCGCGCACCCGCGCCGGCCCCGCACACAGCGAGTCACCCATGAACAAGACCCCATGCATCGCCCTGGCGGCGCTGTCGGCAGCGCTGTGCTGCGCGCAGGCCGCGGCGCAGGATTTCGATCCGGCCAAGACCCTGACCGGCGACTGGGGCGGTGCGCGCACCCGCCTGCTCGACAGCGGCGTGGATCTGCGCCTGTCCTACACCGGCGAGTTCGCACACAACACCTCCGGCGGCAGCCGCGACGGTACCTACGCCTATGCCGACCAGTTTTTCCTGGCCGGCACTTTCGATCTGGACAAGCTGTGGGCCTGGCACGGCGCGACCTTCAAGGTCGAAGTGGCCAACCGCAACGGCGACTCGCTCAACGACACGGCCGGCTTCCCCACCCTGCTGGCGGTGCAGGAGATCCACGGCCGCGGCTCGGTGACCCGCCTGAGCCAGTTCTCGCTGACCCAGGAGCTGTTCGACGACCGCCTCAGCATCAAGCTCGGCCGCCTGTACGCCAACGGCGATTTCTTCTCGTTCTCCTGCACGTTCCAGAACCTGAGCTTCTGCGGCGGCCTGCCCGGCTACGTCAGCAACGGCTGGTACACCGATCCGATCAGCCAGTACGGCGCGGTGGTCGCGTTCAAGCCCAACGACGCCTGGCGCTTCAAGCTCGGCGCCTACGACGTCAATCCGAACAACCTGGACCGCGGCCAGGGCCTGAAACTGACCACCGACGGCGACAGCCAGGGCACGCTGGTGGTGGCCGAGATCGAATACCTGCCCACCTTCGGCGATGGCCTGCAAGGCCACTACCGCGTCGGCGGCTGGCGCAACAGCGCCGACTACCGCAACACCGTCACCGTCAGCGGCCTGCCGTCGGAGGTCAGCGACGACGCCACCGCGGTGATGGACAGCGAAAGCGGCTATTACGCCACCGCCGAGCAGGTGCTGTGGCGCAGCCCCGGCGGCGCCGCGCTGCGCCTGTTCGGCAACTGGGTGCAGGCCGACAAGGACACCGACCGCATCGACCAGATGCTGCAGCTGGGCGCGTGGCTGGATGCGCCGTTCGCCTCGCGCCCGTACGACCGCATCGGCTTTGCCGCCGGCCGTACCCGCGTCAGCGAACGCCTCGGCGCTGCGCAGCGCCGCTACAACGCCGCGCTGCCGGCCGGGGCGGCCGCGGTCGGCGTGCAGGAATACGAATACCCGCTGGAACTGAACTACCAGTACGCCATCACTCCGGCGCTGTCGCTGATGCCGAATCTGCAGTACATCCGCAATGCCAACGGGATCAAGGACAACAACGGCGTGGTCGGCGGCCTGCGCGTCAGCATGAACTTCTGACCGCCGCGTGCCGCGTCGCGGCGATGGCGCCGGCCGCACGGCGCCGCGCTGGCGCGGCATGCGGGGGGCGAAGCGCCTCGCATCATCGGCGCCACCTGCATGGCAGGCAGATCCATGCCGCGCCTGTTCTTCGGCCAGGATCTTCATCGGAAGCGCCCATGCGCGATGGGTGGAGGAAGCTACGACGATCGCAGGCACATGGGCAAGGTGCTGTCGGCACGCGCGTCCGACCGGCTCCCGGATCCACGAGGCGCTGCGCGCCGCACCCTCACCCCAACCCCTCTCCCGGTGGGAGAGGGGCTATGCACGCGTGGCTGTTCCCTTCTCCCCTCGGGAGAAGGTGCCCCGAAGGGGCGGATGAGGGTACGGGCGCAGCCTCGCGCCCAACACGCAAGCCGCGTACCTGCACGGCAGCCACGATCCCGCACCGCCGCGCATGGTCGCCGCGCTGCGGCTTGTACGCCACAATAGCCGCCCATCGCGCCGCCCGGCGCCGCTGCAGCCAACCGAGGAGCCGTTCGATGTTCGTGGTGTGTGGAGAGGCCTTGTACGACATCTTCATCGACGGCTACGCCGGCACCTCGGTCGGCATGACCGCGCGCCAGGGCGGCTCGCCGTTCAACGTGGCGATCGGCCTGGCCCGGCTGGGCACGCCGTCGGCGCTGTTCACCGGCCTGTCCACCGATCCGCTGGGCCGCCAGCTGCGCAGCACCCTGGAACGCGAGGGCGTGGCGCTGCAGCACTGCATCGACAAGCGCGAGGCGACCACCCTGGTGATGGTCGCGCTGGACGCGCAGGGCGTGCCCAATTACTCGTTCTACGGCACCGGCTGCGCCGA
This sequence comes from Xanthomonas hyacinthi, assembly GCF_009769165.1. NCBI lineage: Bacteria > Pseudomonadati > Pseudomonadota > Gammaproteobacteria > Lysobacterales > Lysobacteraceae > Xanthomonas > Xanthomonas hyacinthi. Next base: position 2,593,222 of record NZ_CP043476.1, on the reverse strand, counting down.
CCGCGCGCTGACCGCGGCCGACCTGCCGGCGCTCGACGCGGCGGTCGGCGGCCTGCACTTCGGCTCCTACACCCTGGTCGCCGAGACCACCGCCAGCAGCTTCCAGGCCCTGGCCGAGCGCGAACGCGCGCAGCGGCTGATCTCGCTGGATCCGAACGTGCGGCCGACGGTGGAGCCGGACATGGCGGTGTGGCGCGCGCGGCTGGCGCGCTGGATCGCGCTGGCGCACGTGGTCAAGGTCAGCCAGGAAGACATCGAGCTACTGTACCCGCAGCAGGATCCGTTCGCGATCGCGCGCAGCTGGCTGCAGCAGGGGCCGTCGCTGGTGGTGATGACCCTGGGCGGCGACGGCGCGCTGGCCTGGCGCGGCGATGCCGAAGCGCGCGTGGCCGGGCGCGCGGTGCAGGTGGCCGATACCGTCGGCGCCGGCGACAGCTTCCAGGCCGCGCTGCTGCACCAGCTGCCCGACCTGGCCGCACTCGCCGCGCTGGGCCGGTCGGCGGCGGCGCTGCAGCAGTTGCTGAACTTCTGCGTGGCCGCGGCGGCGATCAACTGCACCCGCGCCGGCGCCACCCCCCCCAGCCTGGACGAGGTCCGCGCCGCGCTGTAAGGCCGCGGCCGCCGCCGCTCAAGCCCGCGCCACCAGCGCCGATATCCTGTTCCTGAGTGTCGCCATGGGTGCCGCGTTTGCGGCAGGGCGGTGCGTTTACTGGGAGGAAGCGTCCGCATGCCGGATCAACGCGACGAGCCGCCTGCTGGCGGGCTGCGCAAGCTGTTGTCGCCGCGCCGTCGCGAACCGCCGGCGCCGGCCGCTTCCGCGCTGGCGCGGCATGGCCATGCGCATGCGGCCGCGCCTGCCGCGCCGGGCGAGCACGCCGATCCGGCCGCGGCCACCGCGGCGCTGATCCGCCTGTTCAACCACGCCCACGAGCCGCTGGAGCTGCTCGGCGCCTTCGCCAACGGCATGGCCGGCCTGCATGGCGAGCTGGGCGACATGGGCCGGCGCCTGCAATCGGCGGCCGCCAGCGGCGACTGGCCCAGCTACGGCCGCGCGCTGCGCCAGCTGATCGACAAGTACATCCGCACCATCGATGTCGGCGATCCGCTGGCCGGGCCCAGCGATACCGAACGCCTGCGCGACCTGCTGCGCCAGGCGATCGCCGGCGCGCTGGCCTCGCTGCTGCACACCCTGCCGGAACTGGCCAACGCAGCGGAGGCCACCGGCGAGGCGCTGCGCCAATGGCGTCCGGGCCAGCCGCTGGAGCCGCTGGCGCAGCGCGTGCGCGAGCTGTGCCACCAGGTCGCGCTGCGCGCCAGCGACAGCCAGGAGCAGCAGGCCCTGCTGCTGGGCCTGTTCGACCTGTTGCTGGAGAACGTCGGCGAACTGCTCGACGACACCAGCTGGCTGCAGGGCCAGATCGCGGTGGTGCGCGACATGATCAGCGGCCCGCTGGACCGCTATTCGATCGAGGAAGCGCGCGGCAGCCTGCGCGAGGTGATCTACAAACAAGGCCTGCTGAAGCAGGGCATCGCCGAATCCAAGGAGGCGATGAAGGACATGATGGTGTCCTTCGTCGAGAACCTGGACGGCATGGCGATCAGCACCAGCGAATTCCACGACCGCATCGCCGACTATTCGCAGACCATCCGCGACGCGCGCAGCATCGCCGACCTCAACCGCCTGCTGCAGGAAGTGCTGCAGGACACCGGCCACGTGCAGCAGCAGGCGCTGCGCGCGCGCGACCACCTGATCGCCGCGCGCCAGGAAGTGGAAGCGGCCGAGCAGCGCATCCTGCGCCTGGAACAGGAGCTGCAGGACGTCAGCGGGCTGGTGCGGGTCGACCAGCTCACCGGCAGCCTCAACCGGCGCGGGCTGGACGAACTGTTCGTGCGCGAACTGGTGCGCACCGAGCGCGGCACCCAGCCGCTGTGCGTGGCGATGCTGGACCTGGACGATTTCCGCAAGCTCAACGAGATCTACGGCCATCCCGGCGGCGACGCCGCGTTGCGCCACGTGGTCGAGGTGGCGCGCACCACGTTGCGCGGCAGCGACGCGATCGCGCGCTTCGGCGGCGAGGAATTCCTGCTGCTGATGCCCGACTGCACCATCTTCGAAGCGTCCGCGGCGGTGACCCGGGTGCAGCGCGCGCTGGCCCAGCGCGCGGTGGTGCACGAGGACCAGCGCGTGTTCGTCAGCTTCAGCGCCGGGGTGGCGATGCGCCGCGCCGGCGAGACCCAGGACGTGCTGGTCAAGCGCGCCGACCGCGCCCTGTACGAGGCCAAGAAGGCGGGCAAGAACCGGGTGGTTTCAGCCGACTAGTGCGGGAATGGGGAATCGGGAATGGGGAATCGCAACCGCGCGATCCGCCAGACCGCTCTTACGATTCCCTATTCCCTATTCCCCTTTCCCGATTCCCGATTCCCGGCTCCCCCGCAACTTCTGAAACAGCACCACGGCCCCAAGCACCAACGCGCCGGCGACGATGCCGACCAGCGCATTGCCCAGGTTGAGCACCACGCCGCCCCAGGCGCCCTGCGGTGCGAGGCCTTCGAGGGCGTGGTGCAGCGGGCCGATGCTGTGCACCAGGATGCCGCCGCCGACCAGGAACATCGCCGCGGTGCCGGCGATCGACAGCACCCGCATCAGCCACGGCGCCAGCCACAGGATGCCGCGGCCGATCGCCGCGGCGGCGGCGCCCTTGCGGGTCAGGGACAGGCCCAGGTCGTCGAGCTTGACGATGCCGGCGACCAGGCCGTACACGCCGACCGTCATCGCCAGCGCGATCGCCACCAGCACCATGATCTGCTGGGAGAACGGCACCCCGGCGACCACGCCCAGCGACAGCACGATGATCTCGGCGGAGAGGATGAAATCGGTGCGGATCGCGCCCTTCACCTTGTCCTTCTCCAGCGCGACCACGTCCACCTTCTCGTCGGCCAGCGCCTGCAGCTGCTGCGCGTGGCGCTGCGCGTCCTCGTCCTTGGAATGCAGGAAGCGGTGCGCCAGCTTCTCCACGCCCTCGAAGCACAGGAACGCGCCGCCGATCATCATCAGCGGGGTAATCGCCCACGGCAGCCAGGCGCTGATCGCCAGCGCCGCCGGCACCAGGATCGCCTTGTTGAGCAGCGAACCCTTGGCCACCGCCCACACCACCGGCAACTCGCGGTCGGCGTTGACCCCGGTGACCTGCTGCGCGTTCAGCGCCAGGTCGTCGCCGAGCACGCCGGCGGTCTTCTTCGCCGCCACCTTGGTCAGGATCGACACGTCGTCGAGCAGCGAGGCGATATCGTCGAGCAGGGTGAACAGGCTGGCGCCGGCCATGCGGGGATTCCATTCGGGGGGATGAGCGGGGATTCTCGCCGATTCCGTGCGCCCGGTGCGTGAGCGCTGCCGCCCCCGGCCTCAGCCGCGCGTAACGCCGGCTCGGCTACCGTGCGCGGCAGACCCCGCCTCTCTGCGAAGGAGACCCATGGACCAGTTCCTCACCGCCCCGCGCGCCATCGTCGGCGACGTGCTCGATGCCGTCGCCGCGTTGCAACCGCTGCTGCGCTCCGATCCGGCCAGCGGCACCCGCATCGTGCTGCAGGCCGAGCGCGATCCCGCGCAGGTCGCGGTGCTGTCCGGCGGCGGCGCCGGCCACGAGCCGGCGCATGCCGGCTTCGTCGGCCCGGCATGCTCAGCGGCGCCATCGCCGGCGACCTGTTCGCCTCGCCGGGGGTGGAAGCGGTGCTGGCCGCGATCCGCGCCTGCGCCGCCGCGCGCGGGGTGCTGCTGGTGATCAAGAACCTCACCGGCGACCGGCTCAATTTCGGCCTGGCCGCCGAGCGCGCCCGCGCCGAAGGCATCGACGTGGCCAGCGTGCTGGTGCACAAGTACGTCGGCCACCTGGCCCGCCGACAATGCGCCCTGCCAGACAGGCGAGTACCTGTAGGCGGTTTCAACCGCGACGAACGGAGCTGGCCAGTTGCCTGACTTCGGGAACAGTCGGGGCTGAAGTCCCGCCCACAGCGCACCCAGCAAGTCGGCCGCGAGCTTCCTGTAGGAGCGGTTTCAACCGCGACGCGCGAAGCGGCGCAGCGGACCACAGATGATCACGGCGCTCCGGCCCGCGTGCCGGCGCCAGTTCGCCGCGTCGGCGTCGCTCGCTCCGCTGCGCGCAGCGCCTGCGCCACCGCCTGCAACGAGCCGTGCACCGAGCCGGGCTGCAGCGCCAGCGGCTGTACCTTGCCGCGCACGACCACCTCCATCCGCTGCGGCACGCCCTGCGCATTGCCGACGATGCGGTAGCTGGTGTCGCCGCGATCGAAGCGCAGCACCTGCCGCGCCGCATCGAAATCCAAGCCCTCCTGCGCATCGTCGGGGTACAGCAGCTCGACCCGCTGCTGCGCACCGATCGCCGCGTAGTACGGCGTACCGGCCGCTCCATCGCCCTGGTTGGCGAACACGACGATGCGCTTGCCGGATGGCGCCAGGCGGAACTCGAGCAGGATCTTGCGCGCGCCCAGCGCGGTGCCGCCGTCCTCATTCCACAGGTAATGCTTCTCCGCCACGCGCTTGCCGCCCTGGTCGCGGTAGCGCGTCTCCTGGGTCAGTCTCGAAGATGCGCCGGTGGCGTCCTCGACCAGTTCGCGCTCCAGCAACGGCGCGCCGTCGCGCACCGTGTACACCGCGGACTGATGCCAGCAGCAGCCGTCCTTGGTCATGGTGTGGAGTTCGCGCGCCTGCGCGTCCACCTCGAACAGGCCGCAGTTGTTCTGCGCCAGCGCGGTGAATCCCCGACTCGGCTCGAAGCCATGCGCGGTACCGACGTACACCTGGTAGGAAGGGCCGTGGTAGCAGCTGTTCTGCCCATCCATCAACGCCAGGTCCTTGATCCCGTCGAAGTTGAAATCGGCGTAGATCAACACGCTCTGCTTGCCATACGGCAGTTCGAGCACGTTGGCCTTGGCCTTGCCGCCCTTGGCATCGATGTCCAGCACCAGCTCGGGCGAGGCCACCTCGATCAGCGGCGTGGCGCTGCCGCGCGCGAACACGCGCACGATGCCGGGGTGGAACGTCTCGCTGTTGTCCTCGATCTCCAACGTCGCCCGGTAGCGTTCGGAAAAATCCTGCACCTCATAGGTGCGGCGCTGGCTGCGGGCGAAAGCCCGCGCATCGAAGCCGTCGCCGGCGACGCGCTGCGGCTCGGCCGCCGCGGTCGCCGTCAGCAACAGCAGCAAGACGACACCGCAGCGCCACGCGGTGCGCACGGAGAGGGGCGCAGAGAACGACCGCATGGCATATCCTGGATATCGGCAACGTGTGCCTAAGCAGCGCATTCTACAACAGCCGGCACGGCAACATGTTCTGGCCCGTGTCCGCCGGCGCGGCGCCACCGCGGCGACAACGACCGCAGGTTCACCGCACGACGCCCCGGCCCCGGCCACACTGGCGTTCGCGATCCCCGCCATTCCCGGAGCCGACCCTTGAGCGCGACGCCCGACGCTGCGGACACTCCGCACGTGGTCGGCGGCCTCAGCCGCCGCACCCAGATCCTGCGCCTGCTGCTGCGCTACCGCAGCTCGGGGGTGTTCTCCGGCATGGACGTGCGGGCCGCCGACGGCGTGCAGGAACTGCCGCCGGAAGGCACGCCCGAGCAGTTCGTCACCGACCTGGAAGCGCTCGGCCCGACCTTCGTCAAGCTCGGACAGATGCTGTCCACGCGTCCGGACGTGGTGCCGCCGGAATTCGCCACCGCGCTGGAACGGATGCAGGAAAACACCGCGCCGATCCCGGTGGAACGCATCCGCGAGATCGTCGAGGCCGAACTCGGGGTGGCGGTGAACAAGGCCTTCTCCGCCTTCGACGACACCCCGCTGGGCAGCGCGTCGCTGGCGCAGGTGCACCGCGCCGCGCTGCGCGACGGCACGCCGGTGGCGATCAAGGTGCAAAAGCCCGAGATGGCCGCGCAGGTGCGCTCGGACCTGGAGGTGCTGAAGAGCTTCGCCAACGCCGCCGACAAGCTGACCGGGCTGGGCCGGCGCATCCGTTTCGCCGACTGGCTGGCCGAGTTCGGCAAGGCGCTGCTGAACCTGGAAGCGGTGTGCCGGGCGCTGTCGCCCAACCTGGACACGCGCAGCGTGGTCGAGGACCAGCTGCAGCACGTGATGCGCGCGCGGCTGAAGAAATCGCTGTCGGCGGCGAACCTGGCGAGCGAGGCGATGGAGCTGCAGGCGCTGCTGCGCGAAGGCCCGCGCAAGCTGTCGGACATCCTGTCGCTGGCCACCGACAACCGCCTGCAGGTGCGCGTGGCCGGGGTGGAGGAGTGCGGCTGATGGAAAGCCTGCAGAAGATCGCCAACCGCGTCGCCGCCGGCATCGTCACCGCCGCGCTGATCCTGGCCTCCACGCAGATGATGCGCATCGACACCGGCGCCAAGCTGTTCGGCTATCCGGCCATCGCGATGGTGCTGTTCCTGCCCGGCGTGGTGCTGGGCCTGGGCATCGTCGCCAGCGCGGTGCTGTTCGCCCGCCGCACGCGGGTGCGCGAGGAACGCGGGCGGCGCTAGGGCGCGTCGTCGATTCCCGGGCAGGTCGCGCTGGGCCTGTCAGGTCGCCGGCCGGTGCTGCGCGGCGCGGCGCCTGACGGGTGGTCAGGTCAAGCCGCGCGGCGCCGGCTGGCGCCTGACAGGCCCCAACCTGCTGGGCCGCTGTCGCGGGTGCACGCTGCCGTATCATGGCGGGTGCGTGGACACGCCGTTCACTTCCTTCCTTCCTTTTGCCGCATGCACGCGCAAGCGTGGCGCGATCCGCTCGGGGATGGATGACACGCTCCAGGGCATGGACCCGGAATGGTGCCATGAAGCCGATGGCGTGTTCCTGCAGGAGCGGTTCAATCGCGACGCTCGCAGCGGCGAGCGTCGCGGTTTCGTGGAAGCGCCAGCAGAACAGCAATGCGCTTGCATCAAAACCTCCAGTGAATATCAGGAACCTCGATGATGTCGCCTTATCCAAAACTCGTTGAACCTGAGCAGATCAAGATACACCGGTTGTTTGCCACGCCCGTCGCCCAGATCACGCACCCGGCAGCCGAACTCCTGAATGAAGTATTGAAAGAAGAAATCGATCGGAACAGGGCCCAGAACCCGACCGGCGTGCGTCACAGCAATTCGGGAGGATGGCAATCCAGTGCGGACTTCAACAACTGGCATGGCGAAGGAGCCATGGCACTGACATCGTTCGCCAAGGATCTGGCCTACGAGTTGACGGCCGTCCACCATCCGCAGCACGGATTGCTCGTGCCCGATTTCGAGTGGAAAATAAACGCATGGGCCAATGTAAACACTGCCGGAGATTCGAACGCCCAGCATGCCCATCCCGGTGCATTCTGGTCCGGCGTCTACTGGGTGGATGATGGTTCTGGCGATGGCCAGGATCCTGGCGGAGAACTCCAGTTTCTCGACCCAAGAGGCGTCATGCCGTCTCTTTACAATCCAGAACTCAAGATCCGAATCGCAGGCTGCCTGAGTGCAGGGTTGACGACGTCCATTGCCCCCGAGAGCGGCGCATTGGTCATGTTCCCTTCCTGGCTCCTGCACTCGGTCAATCTGTTTACCGGTTCGCGGCCCCGTATCTCGGTCGCATTCAACTTCAGCGTATGAGTGGAATCCAGGCTTTCCCGATCGATTAGCGCACCGGGACCGCACACGTCGCAAATGCCGTCCACCGCGCTCACGGCTCCTTGCGCAGCAGCCGCAGTTCCTGCGGCGATTCCAGCGCGATGCCCTCTTCGGCCAGGCGCTGCAGCAGGCTGAAGAACAGATCGCTGCGGATGCCGTAGCTCAGCCGCGGATTGCCGACGTAGGCGAAACTGTTGAGGGTGATGTGGCCGCTGTCGATGGAATCGATGAACACCGACGGCGCCGGATCCTCCAGCACGCCCGGGTGGGCGAGGTAGAGTTCCAGCAGCAGCTCGCGCAGCTTGACCACGTCGGTGCCCAGCGACACCGCGAACTGGATCTGCATCCGCCCCAGCGGCCCGGCCATGGTCATGTTGCGCAGGATCTTGGTGATCAGCTCGGAGTTGGGCACGATCAACGTCGAAAAATCGCCGACCTGGATCTCGGTGGAACGCACGCTGATCCGGCGCACGTCGCCTTCCTGGTCGCCGATCCGGATCCAGTCGCCGATCTTGACCGGGCGCTCGGCCAGCAGAATCAGGCCGGACACGAAGTTCTGGGTGATCGACTGCAGACCGAAGCCGATGCCCACCGACAGCGCGCTGACCACTAGTGCGATCTTCTCCACGCCGATGCCCAGCGCGGCCAGCGCCCATAGCGCGGCCAGCAGGATGCCGACATAGCGGGCCACGGTGCTGATCGAATTGCGCGAACCGTCGTCCAGCTCGGTCTTCGGCAGATAGGTCTTGACCAGCCAGCCATGCAGGGACTGCATCACCACCAAGCCGAGGATCAGCACCAGCACCGCACGCATGATCGCGCCCGGAGACAGCACCGTGTCCTTGCCGAGCCGGATGCCGTCCGACAGCGCCGAGAACCAATCGGTCAGGGTGGTGAAGTTGGTTCCGAACGGCATCAGCAGCGCGCCCAGGCCGATCAGCAGCAGGCCCACGCGCAGCACCGCGGAGGTCAACACCCCCGCCTGCTCCAGCCGGCTGACGCGTACGCCGAACGCGCCGTTGGCGGCGCGGCCGATGCGGCCTTCGAGGGCGAACAGCCACAGCGCGAAATCGTCGGCGAAGTTCATCAGCAGGCGGATCGCGCCGGCGATCATCGTGATCCAGATGATCTGCTGGGTGATGAACAGGCCCAGGTGCAGATAGCCCAGCAGCGCCGCCAGCAGCGCCACCACCACCGCGACCTTGACCAGCAGCTCGACCAGCGCCAGCGCACCGCCGTGCTGTCCCGCCAGCGGTGGCGGGTGCGCGTGCGCATGCGCGTGCGCCTGCGCTGCGGCCGCGGCGTACTGGCGCTGGCGCAGCCGCGACAGGCTGGACAGGATCGCCAGGATCAGCAGCGCATGGGCCAGCGCAACGATGCCGTCGGCGGCGAGGGTGGCCGACTCGCTGGTCCGGCTGGCCTCGTTGATCACCAGCAGCAGGCTACCGACCCAGGCCAGCAGCGCGGTGGCCCAGGTGTACTTGCGCAGCTGCCGCGCGGTGGCGTCGTCGATCGGGAACAGCCGCCACGTCGGCTGGTTCGGCAGCAGCACGCTGGCACCCAGCGACCCCATGAACGCGGCGGCGAAACTGACCACGACGAAGCTGCTGAGCGCGCTGTCCAGCCGCGCCGGCACCGCGCCGATGCTGCGCAGGCTCTCGGCCAGCGCCAGCACGGCCAGGCCGGGCGTCAGCGTGCCCAGCAACAGGAACCACAGCGCCAGCCCGGAGCGGCGCAGGCGGCTGCCCGGCGCGCGCGTCGTGGCGTAGCGCTTGCCCAGCCAGCGCAGCAGGTAGCGCAGCGGAAACAGCAGCAACAGCGCGACCACCGCGCCGAGGCCGAGCGCGCCGACGCCGTGTTCGGCGATGGCGGCATCCAGCGTCTGCGCGCTCAGGCGGTACAGGCCCATCACGCGCTCGCGGTCGGCGGGGAAATCGCTGGCGAACCGCCGCCACAGCGCCGGCGACAGCGGCGACGCCGAGCGCCGCGACAATTCCTGGCTGAAGTGCTCGGCGCGCGCGCGCTCGTTTTCCTCGCCGAGCTGCTCGGCTTCCACCGCCAGCAGCTTGCCGCGCTTGATCGCCGAATCCAGCGGCGCGCGCTGCTTGGCGAGATCCTTGCGCTGTGCGGCGATGTCGTGCGCCTCGCCCTCGCTGACCGGTCCCAGCTGCTGCAGGCGCGCATCGACCTGGGCCAGTTGCGGGACCAGCGCCGCCACTGCCGCTTCCGCATCGCGCTGCGCGTCGGATACCTTCCCGACCAACGCGCGCAGGGTCTGCTGGTCGGCCGCGCTGTCCTGGTCGCGCCGGGCGTCCTGCAACGCCTGCTCGGCGCGGCTCAGCAAGGCCTGCGGGTCGGGGGCCTGGGCCTGCGCCTCGTCCTGCGGCTGCGCGGCCGCGCTCAGGCACAGGCACAGGCACAGCAGCAGCAACGAGCGGCGCAACAACGGCAGCAGCAACACGGAACGGGAAGGCAAGCGCACGCAGGGACCGGCGGTCGGGCGCGGACCACCGCGCGTGTCGGGCAATATACGGCGTGGCGCTTGAACAGGGCCAGTGGCTGAACAGGGCCAGTGGCGCGCGGCCGCCGGACGCGGCACGATGGCGCGGCGCGCAGCAGCGGGCCGCGCTCGACAGCGGCCGCCAACGCGGTCCACCTGGACTGGAGTTCCCTGCGCCGTTTCGCCTGCGCGGCGATCGGACCTTCCAACCGCTCCAGCGCATCGCGCAGCGAATCGGCCAGCCCGGCCGCGCGCAGGCGGGCATCGAGGTCGGCGATGTCCAGGCGCATCGACCGTGCCAGCCGCGACGGCTTTCCGCTCAACGGGCACGGCACGCGATGCGCGTCCGGATCGCGCTTGTCCAGGCCCACCGACACCAGCGGATCGTCCGCCCCGGCGTTGGCGAAGCGAAGCCGCAACAGCCGGCACACGCGGCCCAGTTCAGGACCGCCGAGCAGGCGTTACAGGCGCTCATCGGCGGCGGCGTTCATTCCGCGGGAACCTGCGGCCGGGGTCGTCCTGCACGCGCGGCACGCTGCCGTCCCACAGCCAGCGCGAGACGCATACCGCGTCGATGCCCTCGCGGCGCTGCAGCTGGCAGATCGCCACGCCGGGCAGCTTGCGCCACTGCCCGTCCCGCAGGCGCTGGATGCGGAATCGGTGCCAGTGCCGGTAGTCGAGGGCGCGCGCGCTGGTCGATCAGGCTGCCGCCGACAGCCTCGGCATCGGCGCGGGCGCGTTCGGCATCGCTCCGCCGCTGCAGCATGTCGCCGACCGTGCGCCGGTCCTCGGGCGACCACTATCAGCCGGCCGCGCCACGAACAGCTGGTTGGTCGGCGAGTCCGACGCGAACTGCGCGCCGGCCGCGGCCAGGCCCTCGCGCAGGCGCGCGGCCATGCGGCGGAAGCCGATCCGCGCGGTCGGCGCGGACACGCTCACAGCCCCTTCGCCGCCTCGGCCACCGCGCGGAACAGCGCGCGGCCCTTGTTCATGGTCTCGTCCCATTCCTTCTGCGGATCGGAGTCGTAGACGATGCCGGCGCCGGCCTGCACGTGCAGGCGGCCGTGCTTGATCACCGCGGTGCGGATCGCAATCGCGGTGTCGGCATCGCCGTGCCAGCCCAGGTAGCCGATGCTGCCGGCATAGACGTTGCGCTTGATCGGCTCCAGCTCGCGGATCACTTCCAGCGCGCGGATCTTCGGCGCGCCGCTGACGGTGCCGGCCGGGAACGTGGCGCGCAGCACGTCGGCGTAGCTCAACCCGGGCAGCAGGGTGCCAGTGACTTCGCTGACGATGTGCATGACGTGGCTGTAGCGCTCGATCACGAAGCGCTCGCCGACCGCGACGGTGCCGGCCTGCGACACCCGTCCGGCGTCGTTGCGGCCGAGGTCGATCAGCATCAGGTGCTCGGCGCGCTCCTTCGGATCGGCCAGCAGTTCCGCTTCCAGCGCCAGGTCCTCTTCCACGGTCCTGCCGCGCGGGCGGGTGCCGGCGATCGGGCGCACGGTGACCTGGCCGGCTTCCAGCCGCACCAGGATCTCCGGCGAGGAGCCGACCACCTGGGTGTCGCCGACATCGAGGAAATACATGTACGGCGACGGATTCAGCGCGCGCAGCGCGCGGTACACGTCCACCGGGCGCGCGCTGAATGGCACGCTCAGGCGCTGGCTCAGCACCACCTGGAAGATGTCGCCGGCGCGGATGTATTCCTTGGATTTCTCCACCGCGGCGATGAAGCCTTCGCGGGTGAAGCCGGACACGAAGTCGCTTTCGTCGAGCACGTCGCGCGCCAGCGGCACCGGATAGCCGGCGCCGGGCTGGCGCAGCGTGGCGGTCAGCGCGTCCAGCCGCGCCTGCGCCCGTTCCCAGGCGTCGGCCTCGCGCGGATCGGCGTGCACGATCAGGTACAGGCGGCCCTTGAGGTTGTCGAACACGGCGACCTCTTCGGACAGCATCAGCAGGATGTCGGGGGTGTCGAGCTCATTGCGCTTGTCGCCGCTGGCCAGGCGCGGCTCGATGTAGCCGATGCATTCGAAGCCGAACCAGCCGACCAGGCCGCCGGTGAAGCCGGGCACGCCGTCGAGCTTGGGCACCGAATGCGCCGAGCGCAGCGCCTCGACCTCGGCGAACGGATCGGCGACCTCGCGGCGCTCGATCAGCTCGCCGTGATCGCGTACTTCCAGCGTATGCCCGCTGAACGTGTACACGCGGCGCACCGGCAGGCCGATGATCGAATAGCGGCCGAAGCGTTCGCCGCCTTCGACCGATTCGAACAGGTAGGTATGCGGTGCGTCGGCGAGCTTGAGATAGACCGACAGCGGCGTGTCCAGGTCGGACAGCACTTCGCGGACGACGGGGATGCGGGTGTGACCTTCAGCGGCGTAGCGCTGGAACAACTCGCGGGTGATCAAGACGACTTTCCTTGCGGGACTCGGTGGCGGGGCGGACGACGGCTGCAGGCCACCATCGCCACGCACGGCGAGCGGAAATGAAGGAACGCGGGGTCGTCAGGCTGGACACGGCGGCTACTTTACCGCAACTGCGGCGACTGGCAACGGTTGCAGAAGGGACGACCCTCCGCGCTGCACTGCATAGGCTGTTGCACAGCCTGGAAAGCGACAGGACTGCCTGGGCTGGATGCAGTCGGGACTGAAGTCCCTCCCACAGCGCACCCAGAAGACGGCGCGGCGCAAGTCGCATTGTGGGAGCGACTTCCGTCGCGACGCGGCGTGCTCTCCGGGCCAGCGACCGGCGCGCCACTACCCCGCCCGGCCGCGCAGCAAGGCCGAATCGGCCGGCAGGTGCATGCGCAGGCGGCCGGCGATGCAATCGATGCGGAAGTGCCGCGAGGTCTCCGGTTCGCCATCCAGGTTCAAGGTCAGCGGCATGGCCGCGTCGATGCGCAGCCACGGCAGCTGCGCGCGCACCGCGACCCGCTCCAGCGCGGCCTGCTTGCCCGAGGTGACCAGCGTGCCCAGGGTCGCGGCGACCTCGCCGCTCATCTCCGGGACGATGGTCAGGTCGAGCAGGCCGTCGTCGAGCACCGCGTCCGGGCACAGCGCCTGGCCGCCGCCGGCCTGGCGTCCGTTGCCCAGGCCCAGCGCGATGAATTCGCCTTCCCAGGCGAACTCCGGCCCCTCGAACCGCGCCTGGATCGGATCGATCCGGCCCAGCTTGCCCATCCCGGTGATCAGGTAGGCCAGGCCGCCCAGCATCTTCTTCAGGCCCTCGTCGGTTTCCACCGTGACCTGGGTGCCGAAGCCGCCGCTGGCGACATTGGCGCACCAGTGCGGCCCGTGCTCGGCCTCGATGCGCAGCAGGTCGATGGCCACGGCCGGCGCCTGCGCGACCAGCTCCAGCGCCGCCAGCGGGGTGTCGGGAATGCCGGCGGCGGTGGCGAAATCGTTGGCGGTGCCCAACGGCACCAGGCCCAGCGCCGGCAGCGCCGCGGCGTCGGCGTCGTGGTGGGCCAGCGCGCTGGCCACCTCGCTCAAGGTGCCGTCGCCGCCGGCGGCGACGATGCAGTCGGCGCCGTCGGCCACCGCTTCGGCCACGTAGCGCTCGGCATCGCCCTCCTCCCAGGTCACCCGCACCTGCAACTGGATGCCGCGTGCGCGCAGCGCGGACACGGCCTCGCGCAGCGGCGCGTCGCCCGCCGACTTGCCATTGAGGATCAGACGCCAGTGCGGTGCTGCCATGCGGACCTCCCCGCGATCAGGCCGGCAGCCTAGCCGGCGGCGGATGCGGACATCGTGAATGCGCAGGGGGCCGGCGCGCGGCCATTGGGCACTGCGCCCGGCACGCGCTACGCCGCGCCCTCGGCACCGGCCGGCCTGCCGTGGTCGGTTGCTGGCGCAGCGCCCGGCCAGCGCACCGCGCTGTCCGCCGCAATGTCATCCCTGCGTCACCGATCGCCCGGAACATGGAAGGCCATAGCAAGGACGACGGATGGAGGCAGGATCAGCCTCCGATTTCTCCCAGGGGCCGCATTGGCGACGGTGCGGTTCTTTTTTTTGTGCCGCCGCTCAGCCGGCCGCGAACCTGGCCAGCGCCTCGCCCTGCAGGCGGTACACGGTCCATTCGTCCTGCGCCTGCGCGCCGGCGGCCTGGTAGAAGTCGATCGCCGGCTGGTTCCAGTCCAGCACCGACCATTCGAAGCGGCCGCAGCCCTCGGCCAGCGCCTGCCGGGCCAGATGCCGCAGCAAGGCCTTGCCGGCGCCGCTGCCACGGTGTTCCGGGTCCACGTACAGGTCTTCCAGGTACAGGCCGTTGCGGCCGAGCCAGGTCGAGTAGTTGTAGAAGTACACCGCGTAGCCGATCGGCTGCGCGTCGGCCTCGCAGATCAGCGCGTGCGCGGTGGCGCCGGGGCCGAACAGGCTGGCGCGCAGGCCGTCCTCGTCGGTCTGCACCGCGTCCTCGGCGCGCTCGTAGCGGGCCAGCTCGCGGATCAGGCGCAGGATCAACGCCGCGTCGTCGGCGGTGGCCGGGCGGATGTGCAGTGCGGCCATGTCAGCGCGCCGCCACCGCCGCCCGCATCTGCGCGATCACCGCGGCATAGTCGGGGGCGTTGAAGATGGCCGAGCCGGCGACGAAGGTGTCGGCGCCGGCGGCGGCGATCGCGGCGATGTTGTCCGGCTTGACCCCGCCGTCGATCTCCAGCCGGATCGGCTTGCCGCGGGCGTCGATCCTGGCGCGGATCGCGCGCAGCTTGTCCAGCGCCGAGGGGATGAAGGCCTGGCCGCCGAAGCCCGGGTTGACCGACATCACCAGCACCAGATCCAGGTCGTCGAGCACCCAGTCGAGGATGTCCACCGGTGTGGCCGGGTTGAGCACCAGCCCGGCCTTGCAGCCGTGCGACTTGATCAGCTGGATGCTGCGGTGCACGTGGCGGCTGGCCTCGGGATGGAAGCTGATCAGGCTGGCACCGGCCTCGGCAAAGTCTGGGATCAGCCGGTCCACCGGCTCGACCATCAGGTGCACGTCGATCGGCGCGGTGACGCCGTGCTTGCGCAGCGCCTGGCACACCATCGGGCCGATGGTCAGATTCGGTACGTAGTGGTTGTCCATCACGTCGAAATGGATCCAGTCGGCGCCGGCCTTGAGCACGTTGTCCACTTCCTCGCCGAGGCGGGCGAAGTCGGCGGACAGGATGGACGGGGAAATGATGCAGTCGGACATGGCGAAGGTCTCAGCGCTTGCGCAGGGTGCGGATACGGTCGTAGGCGGTGTTGAGCCGGCTGGCCTTCTGCTCGGCCCGCGCGCGCAGCTCCGGGCTGGCGCCGGCGACCTTGTCGGGGTGGTACTGGGAGATCAGCCGGCGGTAGGCCAGCTCGATCTCGGCATCGGTGGCGTCGCGGCGCACGCCCAGCTCGCGGTAGGGGTCGTCGCGCTGGCCGAGCTTGAACCAGTCGGCATCGAAGGCATGCCCGACCAGCAGCCCGAGCACCGCGCCGAACACCGGATTGGGCCGGAACAGCAGCGCCCCGGCGATGGCGCCGAGCAGTTTTCCGTACCAGTGCATGGGCGAGGGCGGGCTCGGCGGACAAGGCCTCGCATTTTACGGCACAGCGGGGCTTTCCGGCCGTACACTACGCGGCCCGCTGTCGAGCCGCGGGCCCGCCGGGTCCCGGGACAGCCGCCATTGCGAAGTCCGTAGGAGTGCCTGTGTCCACCACGCTGTTGCAATCCGATCTGCCCGGCCTGCCGTTGCGTCACCGGGGCAAGGTCCGCGACGTATTCGATCTTCCGCGCGAGCGCCTGCCCGCCGACGCCCCGCCCGGCGACTACCTGCTGATGGTCGCCAGCGACCGCCTGTCCGCCTTCGACGTGGTGCTGCCCGACCCGATCCCGGGCAAGGGCGAGATGCTGTGCCAGGTCTCCAACTTCTGGTTCAAGAAGACCGAACACCTGATGCCCAACCACCTCACCGGCATCGACATGGCCGCGGTGCTGCCCGCTGGCGTGGACGCGGCGCTGTACGCCCGGCGCGCGGTGGTGACCAGGAAGCTCAAGCCGGTGCCGGTGGAGGCGATCGCCCGCGGCTACCTGATCGGCAGCGGCTGGCAGGACTACCAGCGCACCGGCAAGATCAGCGGCATCGAACTGCCCGACGGCCTGCGCCAGGCCGAGAAACTGGCCGAACCGATCTTCACCCCCTCGACCAAGGCCGCGCTTGGCGACCACGACGAGAACATCGACTTCGACGCGATGGTCAAGGCCGTCGGCGCCGAGCTGGCCGAGCGCGTGCGCGACGCCACCCTGCGCATCTACCGCTTCGCCGCCGACTTCGCCGCCGAGCGCGGCATCCTGCTGGCCGACACCAAGTTCGAGTTCGGCACCGATGCCGACGGCCGCCTGTACATCATGGACGAGATGCTGACCCCGGATTCCTCGCGCTACTGGCCGGCCGACGAATACCAGGTGGGCACCAGCCCGCCCAGCTACGACAAGCAGTTCGTGCGCGACTACCTGGAGACGCTGGACTGGGGCAAGACCGCGCCCGGCCCGCGCCTGCCGCAGGACGTGATCGAGCGCACCCGCGCCAAGTACGCCGAAGCGCTGCAGCGGCTGGCGGGGATTTCGATCGACTGACGTGCAGGTAACCTGATCGCGAATCGCAACGGGCTTGGCTTCTCCGGGCAGGCCCTTCGGCGCATCGCAGACGTATTTTTTTAGCGCAGGCTGCTGCCAGTTCTTTCGTGGCCGCCGCGCGCAATGCATGTTCCCTATCGGTGCAGAGGCCGCAATGACGCAGTCCGCTCGCGCTCGTTTTTCTTTTCTCCGCAGCCTGTGCAGGACGGGTTTGCTGCTGGCGCTTGGCGCCTGCACTGCAGGCGAACACGCCGTCACTGCCGCATCGGCTCGGACATCAGCTCCGGCATCTGCGGCAACGCCTGCGCCTGCTGCATCGCCGGGCGACGCATTGCAGGCGCTGATCGAGGCGAGCGGCGTCCGTTGCGCCGATGCCCAGACCGCGCATGGTTGCACCGCAGGCAATCTCGACGCGGGCGACTTCTATGACGTCGACCTGTCTCCCGATTGCGGCGACGACGGCTTCTTCGCCAGCGTGGCGCAGGCCAAAGGCGCGGATGCGCTCGACCGGGTTCCTACCACCGGCAGCAATGCGCGCCCCCGCGCCAGGTTCGCGCAGGGGCAGTTCGTCTGCATCCAGGGCATCGGCCGGGCCGGACAGCAACCGCTCTACTATTACGTCATGGCGGTACCGACCGGCAGCGTCGCCAAGTGCAATGACAACGCCCTGTGCAGCAATGGCGATCGCCCTATCCAGCGCACCGTGCAAGGCAGCGGCGGCGCCTGCCGCGTCACCGCACCCGGCATCTATGCGGGCGACTGCGCCCAGGGCTGGGTAAGCGCCGACACGCTGGATGTGTTTTCCAACGGCATGTAGCCGCGGCCGACGGCGGTCCGATCACAGGCGGATCGATTTTGGGGCCGGCAAAGAGACCCCGATGCCGCACGTCGGTCGCAGCTGCGGCATTCGCACATGCCGGGAATCCGTCGGCGATTCGAGCCGGACGACGCTCCAACGGATTTCACCGCTTTTTTACCCACCGCCAATAAAACTGACGCTCCGAACGTAGTCATGCCACCCAACCAGATCAGGAGGATCCGTTGGTCTACGCACGCACCTTTTTGACCGCTCTTGCGCTTGGCCTGACGCTTGCCGCCTGCAAGGCGCAACAGGCCGAGTCCACCGCCGTCGCATCGCCCCCGTCCACGCCGGCCGCGGCCCCCGCTCAGGCCGCGCCGGGTTGCCCCGATGCCGATTTCAACAGCTTCCTCAAGCGCTTCAGCGCCGACATCGCAGTGCAGCAAAAGGCCACGGCCAATCCGCTGACGATGATCCAGCGCGACCCGGACGCACAGCCCGAGCCGACGCCGGTGACCCGCGAAGTCCCGCTGCCCGAGGTCGAGTGGCCGGTGATCCCGAACCTGGACGCGGCACGCAACAGCCGCCGCGAAGTCGCGGTTTCCGAAGATGCCGGCGGCCGCAAGGTATTGGTCCGCACAGCGGACACCGGCGACCAACAGGTCTACCACTTCGCCCAGCGCCCGTGCTGGACGCTGGTAAAGGTGGACGACCAGTCTCTGTGATTGGGCGCCCGGCCACGCAAGCCATGGAGATGTTCGCGATGCTCCAAGCCGCACTCAAGATGCCCCGACCGCTTTTCCTGTCGATTTTTTCGACCGCACATGGATCGCCGGATCGCTGGACAATGACGGACTCCATCGCTTCTTGCCGAGGAAACAACATTGCAGCCCCTGAAAATGATCGCACCTGCCCTGGCTATCGTCCTTGCCGCCTGTGGAGGTCCGCAACCTGGCGAAAACACCTCGGCCATGGGCACCGGGCCGGGAAAGCAGACACCCGCCGCCGATCAAGGCCAGAGCGCCCCCCCGCCTACTACGCAGCAAGGGAATGCACCAATGCATGACGTCGATTCCTTTGTGCCGGCCGGAATGAAAGTCGTGGAAACCATCCGCGGCGACCTGACCGGTGCCGGTCACTCGGACGCATTGATCGTGATGTCGCCGCCGCCAGCCGGCAACGAGAAGCTCGGCGAAGGCGCGCCTCGCACCGTCATTCTGCTGACTCAGGACGCTGCCGGATCGCTGCACAAATCCGCGGAGAACTCGCGCATCGTGCCCTGCGCACGCTGCGGCGGTTTGGCTGGCGATCCGTATGCCTATTCGCGCATCGAAAAAGGCCAGTTCACGATCTCGATTTCGGGCGGCTCGCGCGAACGCTGGGGCGATGACTACATCTTCCGCTACGCCGCCGACCGCAAGACCTGGCTCCTGGACAAGGTGGTGCGCGAACTTACGGATACGGCGACCGAGCAGCACAAGACACTGGAATTGGCGCCCAAGGATTTCGGACAGGTGACATTCGCAGATTTCGATCCGGCCAACCTACCCAAGGTTGGGCCTCTGGAGGAAAAAGCGGAGGCGGGTACGAATTAAAAGGAGGGAATGGCTGGTACGGACAGGGATGCAGTCCGTCACTTCAACGTTGCTGAGAAATGAGGAGCTACACCATGGCAACAACAGACAGAGAAAACCAGCTGCTTGGCGACGCCTACGCGGCAGGCATCTCCAATCCTGGAGAATTGGCCAACTTCATGGCCCAGGTAGGCCATGAATCAGGGGGACTCAATCGGCTCGAGGAGAGCTTTCGCTACACCAAGGGGAGTTGGCAAATCACGGCCAACGTCCGTTCCGCATTGCGCGAAGGACCTGAAGCCCTGGAAAGCGCTCGTCTCGAAGCATTGAATGGTCGCCCGGAGCGTCTGGCCGAACTGATGTACGGCGGGCGCATGGGCAATGATGAGCCCGGCGATGGCCTTCGCTATCATGGACGCGGTTATATTCAGCTCACTGGCAAGGACCAGTACAGGGCCGCCGGAGAGGCCTTGGAGCTGGACTTGGTGAATCATCCCGAGTTGGCCGCGCAACCCGAGAACGCCTCACGCATCGCGACGTGGTACTGGCAGCAAAACGTTCCGACCGCGGCACGCGATAGTGCCCGCGAAGCGGGAGCCGCGATCAACGGCAGCGATCCTCCAAACGGTCTACAGGATCGGGAAAACCGATTCGATCGTTGGGAACGCGACCTTACCCCCGAGTTGATGCAGAACCTGGCGCACGGAAGGCTGGGCCAGACCGTTCCCCCACCCGCGCGCGCCGACCACCAGCCAGCAGCCGCTGCCCATACCACCCGCAGCGACTTCCAGCAGACCATGGAGCGCATGCTGCCCGGCCAAGGCGGCACCGATCCGCACATTACCGGCCACTACGGCGAGCACCGCGGCAACCGCGGCGAGCATGGCAGCACCGACTTCAACTATGAAGGCGGACAAGCCGGGCGCAACTTGCAACACCCAACCGTGCATGCCCCGATCGCCGGTACGGTGACCTTTTCCGGAGGCCAGTACGGCACGGTGAAGATCCGCGACGCGCAGGGAAATTCGCACGAAATCCTGCATCTGGATTCGCGCTCGGTGCAAGAAGGCCAGACCGTGCGCGCCGGCGATCCGATCGGCACGATGGGCGGGCGCGATCCCGACGGACGCGCTCAGTACGCCCAGCACGTGCACTACCAGATGCGCGACCCAAGCGGGCGCAACATCAGCCCTGAAACCTGGTGGAACCAAGGCCGCCAGGTCGAGGCCGGTGAGCGTGGGCAGCACCAGGGCACAAGCGAGACGCTGCGCCACGGCGACCGCAGCGAGGACGTGCGCAAACTGCAGCAGCAGCTCAACCAACTCGGCGTGCACGATGCGCATGGCCGGCCGTTGACCGAGGACGGCCGCTTCGGCGACAACACCCGCGATGCGGTGCGCACCTACCAGCAGGCGCATGGGCTGCAGGTCGACGGCAAGGCCGGGGCGCAGACGCTGGGCAGCCTGCGCGAACAACTGCGCGCGCCGCAGGAGCAGGCGCATGCGGCGCAGAACCGGGGGCCCGCCGCTGCGCCCGAGAATGCGCTGGTCAAGACCGTGCGCGAGCGCATGCCCGAAGGCACCACGCCGGAGGTCGCAGCCAACGTCGCGCTGCAGGCCAAGCAGAATGGGATCGACAGCGCCGACAAGCTGCGCAGCATCACCGTGCAGGACGACAAGGCCTACGTGCTCGGCACCACGCCCGGCTTCCGCGCGGTGGTGGACCTGCAACAACCTGCGCCGCCACTGGAACAGACCAATGCGCAGCTGCTGGCCAGCCAGGCGGCGCAACAGCAAAACGTGCAGGAAGCGCAGCAACGCATCGTGCAAGGCGGGCGCTGACGCCCGCCGCTGCCGCGCTGCCGGCGCCGGCGCCGGCGTGAACGGCACGCACGCCGGCAGTGTGCACGCGCTCGGCATGGCGAACGCTGCAGGGTGCCGCGCTGCGATTCAGCCCGGCGCGGCGACCTGCAGTTCCGGCTCGCGCTGCATTCGGCGTTGCAGGCCACGCAGCAGGACCCAGGCCACCAGCGAGACGGCGACCATCACATAGCCGACCCTGTCGAAATGCTGCAGCCTGCCGTCGGCGCCAACGCTGACGATGTGCCCGGCGATCAGCGATGCCAGGCCGCCGGACAGCTGCTGCACGGAGGCGCCGATGGCGTTGAAGGCGCCGCGCTGCGCCACCGACGGTACCGAGGCAGCCAGCGCCTGGAACGGGATCATGCGCGAGAAGATCGCCGCGAACAGCAGCACGTTGACCACGATCAGCACCGGCAGCGACGCCCGGACCAGGTGGGTGTAGACCAGCACCATGACGATCGAGGCGAGCGTACCGAAGGTGAACACGCGCAGGATGCCGAAGCTGTCGGTCGCGCGGCCGATCATCGGGCCGAACACGATCGCGCACAGCCCGGTGATCAGGTAGATGGTGGGCAGGCTGTGCAGGTCGATGCCGAGGTTGCCGACGATGAAGGCGCTACCGAACGGCATCAGCATGAAGCCGCCGATGCTCAACAGCGCGGTCGCCGCGAACGCGGGCAGGTGCCGAGGCACGGCGAAGGTGTGCAGCAGGTGCCGCCATGCGCCGTGTTCGCGCGGCGCATGCAGGTGGTCGGTGACCGGCTGCAGCCGCCAGGCCACGACCAGGCCGGCGAGCAGGCCGAGCCCGGCCATCGCCAGGAACGGCGCATGCCAGTCCCAGCGGTTGGACAGGGACAGGCCGATGGGGATGCCCAGCACCTGGCTGGCCGCGAAGGCGGTCTGGATCAGGCCCATCACCCGGCCGCGCTGCTGCGCGGGAAACCGGTCGGCGGCGATGGCCAGCACCACCGAGCCGATCACGCCACCGAACAGGCCGGTGACGATGCGCGCCAGCAGCAGGCTGTGGAAGCTCTGCGCCAGGCCGCACCACGCGGTGCCGACGACGAAGCCGGCGTAGAAGAACAGCAGGATCCTTTTGCGGTCGAAGCGGTCGGCGAAGCCGGCGGTCAGCAGTCCGGAAATGGCGGCACTGAACGCGTACGCGGAGACCACCAGCCCGAACTGGGCCGGGCCGATACGCAGCGCCGGCATGATCGTCGCGCCCAGCGGCGACATCAGCATGAAGTCGAGGATGACGGCGAACTGCAGGAACGCCAGCATGCCCGCCACCGCCTTCTGGTAGCCGGTGAAACCCGGCGGGGACGCCGCGGCCGCGGCGCTCATGCCGGCTCCCCGCGGCGCAGCGTGATCGCATGCTCCGGGCAGGCGGCCACGCACAGGCCGCAGCCACGGCAGGCGTCGGCGTTCGGCGTATAAGCCACGCGCATGCCGTGCACGCGCAGCTTGAACCGGTGCAGCAGGCCCAGGCGGCGATAGTGTGGCGCGTCGATGCGGCGCAGTTCGAACACCTGCTCCGGGCACACCGCGACGCAATCGCCCTTGCCCTCGCAGCGCGTCAAGTCGACGCTCGGCTGCACCGCGCCCGGCGCCTGCCGGCACACCGTCATCGCATCGTGCAATGGCTTCACTGGCGTTCGCCCCGGTGCCGGCGGCGATGCATGGCGTGCTTGAACTGCTCGCGCTCTTCCGGCGTCATCGCCTGCCATTTCTCCCAGTGGCGGTGCCTGTGCCAGCCACCGTGCCCGCGGAATCCGCCGAACAGAATGCGGCTGAGCACCAGCAATCCCACCGCATGTGGATAGTCGATCGGGTGCGCGCCGCTCACGGCGAACGGCACGACCGCATTCCACAGCAGCATGACCACCGCGCCGAGGACGGCCAGCGCCGCCAGCACGAACACCGCCTTGCCCAGATATCTCGCTTTGAATGCCATCTTGTTCACTCCTTCAGAATTCGAGTTCGTCGTAAGCCGTTTGCAGGCGCGCGCGCAGGTACAGCACGGCGTAGCGCTTGCGCGCCAACAAGGTGTTGATCGCGATGCCGCTGTCGGCGGCCATCTGCTTGAAACTGCGCCCCTCGAACTCGTGGGCCACGAACACCTCGCTCTGGTTTTCCGGCAATTCGTCCAGCGCCTGCTGCAAGGCCAGCAGCAAGCGCGTGCGCGCATATGCGGCGTCCGGCCCGCCGCCAGGCGCCGGCAGCGCCAGATCCAGGCGCAGCGTGTCGTCGTCGTCGGCAACGTCGGCGCCCTCGTCGAGATGCCTGTCCGGCGGCTGCGCCTGGCGCTTGCGGAAGCGATCGATGATGCGGTTGCGCGCGACCTGGAACAACCAGGCGCTGGCCTGCTCGATCGGCGCGGGAAGCCGGTAGGCCTGCACGAACTCGGAGAGCACGTCCTGCAGGATGTCCTCGGCCTCGGCGCGGTCGAGCACGCGGCGGCGGATGAAGTTGCCGAGCCTGGAGCGCTCGCGCAGGACCGTCGCGGCGATGGCGCGGTCGGTCTCGGGCGCTGGGTTCGATGGGCTCATGCTGTTGCAGACGTGGCAGCGCGGTCGATATTGTGCCGACGACGGGTTTTTTTTTGCGCTGCGCCGATTCGCCGCCGCACGGCGGCCCTGTGGGGCCCGACCGACATGGCCCAGGCAGGCGCCTGCGCCGGCGCGGCCGCTGTCTCCGCATCGCCGCGCCGATGGCGCTATGCTGGCCCGATTCCTGGGAGGGACGATGGACACCACCGCCTACGCGCGCCCGATCGACCGCTATTTCGCCAGCTATTCCGACGATCACCGCAATGCCGCCAACCAGCGCCTGCATGTGCTCGCGGTGCCGGCGAACCTGTGGTCGGTGATGGCGCTGCTGTGGTGCATTCCGGGCGGCGGCAGCTGGTTCCAGAGCGGGCTGTGGGCGGCACTGGGCATGTTCGCGGCGTGGATGTTCTACAACCGGCTGTCGCGGCCGCTGGGCTACGGCATGCTGGCGGCGTTCTTCTTCTGCGGCTGCCTGTGCCGGCTGCTGGAGGCGCGGCTCGGCCTGCACGGCCTGCTATGGCTGGCCGTGGGCGTGTTCGTGGTGGCCTGGATCGCGCAGTTCGTCGGGCACAAGCTGGAAGGCCACAAGCCCAGCTTCCTCACCGACCTGGTGTCCCTGCTGATCGGGCCGGCCTGGGTGCTGGCCAAGCTCTATCGGCGCATGCACTGGCGCTACTGAGCCAGGCGCTGCGCCGCGCGGCGCCCGCGCCTCAGCGCGGCATGCCCAGCATCGCCGCATCCAGGGCGAAGGCGCGCGGCGCGTAGCCGAAATCGCGCTGCGCCGGCGCCAGGTCGAACACCAGGTCCTCGCCCATGCGCTGCAGCGCGGCGCGGTTCATGCCGCGCAGGCGGCCGCCGGCATGGGCGATGCGCAGGGCCAGCGCGAAGACCGCGTGCGGCAACGGCAGCAGCCGCGCCGGCGGCTGCAATGCGGCCAGGACCCGCCGCACCATCTCGCGATAGCTGAGCACTTCGCCGCCGCCCAGCGCATAGCTGCGGCCGTGCGTGGCCGGATGCGCCAGCACCGCCAGCGCCGCGTCGGCCAGGTCCTGCACGTGCACCGGCTGACGCAGGCCGCGCGCGCTGCGCGGCAGCACGAACCAGCCGCTGCGCCGCGCCAGCGTCGCGATCGCGCTCAGCGTGCGGTCGCGGCCGGCGCCGTAAACGAGCGTCGGACGCAGCACGGTGGCCGCGGCGCCGCGTGCGGCCGCAGCGGCGAACAAGGCGGCCTCGGCCTCGCGCAGGCGCCGCGCGACATCGCGTTCGGCCGCATCCAGCGAATCGCGCTTGACCTCCAGGCTGGTGGAACCGAACGCGACCACGCGCGGCGCCTGCAGCGGCGTGCGCCGGTACCAGTCGGCGAACGCATCCAGCGGGCCGCAGCTGAAGAGCGCCTCGGCCTGCACCGGCGGTGCCCGCAGCATGCTCAGTTCGCCAAGGTGCCAATGCAGGCCGTCGCGCGGCGCTTGCGGCGTGCGCGAGAACGCATGCACCTGCCAGCCGGCGGCCAGCAAACCGTGCAGCAGGCGCTCGCCGATCTGGCCGCTGCCGCCGAACAGCAGCGCCACGCGTGCTCCCGCCGTGGGCGTAAGCGTCGTGGAGGCGGCAGCGGCGACAGGAGGCGCATCGGTCATCGCGCAAGCATAGCGAGCGCGCGGCGCCACGCCCAATGCCGCGGCTGCGGCGCGCTCGCAAGCGCATCACCCGGGCCACGCTAGGCTGAAGCAATGACCTTGCATGCGCCGACCACCATCGCAGGCCAGCGCCGCGGTGCGCCTGTTACACTCGGGCTCCTGCTCGCGAATCTCGTATTCCCTGCATGATCCCCGTTCTGGACATCCTGCTGGCCTTGCCGTTCCTGATGGCGGCGGCCGTCATCGCCCTGCGCCATCGTTCGCGCGCCACGCTGGCCTGGGTCGCCGCGGCGGCGCCGCTGGCCGGGCTGGTCCTGCTCGGCACGCTGACCCCGACCGTGCTCGGTGGCGGCATCGTGCGCGCCGACCACGCCTGGCTGCCGCAGATCGGGCTGCAGTTCTCGCTGCGCCTGGATGGACTGGCGTGGATGTTCGCCGGGCTGGTGCTGGCGATCGGCGCGCTGGTGGTGATGTACGCGCATTACTACCTCGGCGCGCGCGAGAACGCGGCGCGCTTCTACGGCTACCTGCTGCTGTTCATGGGCGCGATGCTGGGCATGGTCATCGCCGGCAATCTGCTGCTGTTGATGGTGTTCTGGGAACTGACCAGCATCAGCTCGTTCCTGCTGATCGGGTTCTGGTCGCATCGCCAGGATGCGCGCGACGGCGCGCGCATGGCGCTGCTGATCACCGGCGGCGGTGGCCTGGCGCTGCTCGGCGGCGTGCTGCTGCTGGGGCGCATCGTCGGCAGCTACCAGCTCGATGCGGTGCTCGCCGCTGGCGATGCGATCCGCGCCAGCGCGCTGTATCCGTGGGCGCTGGGGCTGATCCTGCTCGGCATCTTCACCAAGAGTGCGCAGTTCCCGTTCCATTTCTGGCTGCCGCATGCGATGGCCGCGCCGACGCCGGTGTCGGCGTATCTGCACTCGGCGACGATGGTCAAGGCCGGCGTGTTCCTGCTGGCGCGGCTGCATCCGGCGCTGGCCGGCAGCGACCTGTTCTTCTACACGGTCAGCGGCATCGGCGCGGTCACGCTGCTGGTCGGCGCCTGGTACGCGATCTTCCAGCACGACCTGAAGGGTTTGCTGGCGTATTCGACGATCTCGCACCTGGGCCTGATCACCATGCTGTTCGGGCTGTCCACGCCGATGGCGGTGGTGGCCGGCGTGTTCCACATCCTCAACCATGCGGTATTCAAGGCCTCGCTGTTCATGGCCGCGGGCATCATCGACCACGAGACGCATACCCGCGACATGCGCCGGCTCGGCAACCTGCGCCGCTGGATGCCGTTCACCAGCGCGCTGGCGATCATCGCCTCGCTGTCGATGGCCGGCATCCCGCTGCTCAACGGCTTCCTGTCCAAGGAGATGTTCTTCGCGCAGGCGCTGGACGCCGACGGCCCGGTGGCGATGCGCGTGTTCACCGCCACCGCGGCGCTGCTGGCCGGCGTGTTCGGCGTCGCCTACAGCCTGCGCTTCGTCTACGAGACGTTTTTCGGCAGCGGTCCGCGGCAATTGGACTCCATGCCGCACGAGCCGCCGCGCTGGATGAAGATCCCGGTGGAGATCCTGGTGCTGCTGTGCGTGGCGGTCGGCATCTTCCCGGCGCTGACCGTAGCGCCGGTGCTGCGCAGCGCGGCCGGGGCGATCCTCGGCGACGCGCTGCCCGACTACAGCCTGGCGGTCTGGCACGGCTGGAACGCGCCGCTGGCGATGAGCATCGCCGGCGTGGTCGGCGGCGTGGCGCTGTATTTCGGCCTGCGCCGGCTGACCGCGCTGTATACCGAAGTGCGCCGTTCGCTGGGCAAGCGCGTGTTCCACTGGCAGGTGGACGCGCTGTTCGGCATCGCCGCGCGCTTCACCCGCGTGCTGACCAACGGCAGCCTGCAGCGCAGCCTGCGCTGGCTGCTGCTGAGCGCGGTGCTGGTCGCCGCGGCGCCGTTCGTGGCCGCACCGCCGCTGTGGAGCCAGTGGCCTACGCCGCAGCCGATGCCGCTGCTGGGCTGGGCGCTGTGGCTGCTGATCGTCAGCTGCGCGCTGGCCACGCTGTTCCTGTACCGGCAGCGCCTGCTGGCGGTGCTGGTGATCGGCGGCAGCGGCCTGGGCGTGAGCCTGGTGTTCGTGTTCCTGTCGGCGCCGGACCTGGCGCTGACCCAGCTGCTGGTGGAGATGGTCACCCTGGTGCTGATGCTGCTGGCGATGAACTACCTGCCCAAAGCCTCGCCGATCGAGCCGCAACGCTGGCGCAAGCTGCGCGATGCGGCGCTGGCGATCGCCGCCGGCACCGGCATGGCCTTGCTGGCGTACTCGGTGATGACCCGGCCGGCGACGACGATGGCCGGCGAGCTGTTGCAGCGCGCGCTGCCGGAAGCCTATGGGCGCAACGTGGTCAACGTGATCCTGGTGGATTTCCGCGGCTTCGACACCTTCGGCGAGATCACCGTGTTCGGCATCGCCGCGCTGGTGGTGCATGCGCTGCTGCGGCGCGCGCGGATGGCGCCGGAGAAGGTGATGCCGGGGCCGCCGATCAAACTGCCGGTGCCGGCCGACCTGGCGCAGCTGATGTTCCCGCTGACCCTCACCGTGTCGATCTTCCTGTTCCTGCGCGGCCACAACGCGCCCGGCGGCGGCTTCATCGCCGGCCTGGTGCTGGCGGTGCCGCTACTGATCCAGTACGTGATCCAGGGCGCGGCCTCGGTGGAATCGCGCTTCGGTTTCGACTACATCCGCTGCATCGGCCTGGGCCTGTTGCTGGCCGCGCTCAGCGGCATGGCCTCGATGCTGTTCGGGGTGCCGTTCCTGACCAGCGGCCACTACGCTCTGTCCTTGCCGCTGATCGGCGACATCCCGCTGGCCAGCGCGCTGGGCTTCGATACCGGCGTGTACCTGGTGGTGTTCGGCGGCACCATGCTGACCCTGTCGATGATGGGCACGATCAAACCCTCGCGCACGCGCGAGTCGCAGCGCGGCGAGATCGATCCGGCACAACGTTCGGCCCGCACCGGGGAGATGCGCTGATGGAACTGGCCCTGGCAAGCGCGATCGGCGTGCTGACCGCGGTCGGCGTGTACCTGCTGCTGCGCACGCGCAGCTTCGACGTGATCCTGGGCATGACCGTGCTGTCCTACGCCACCAACCTGCTGATCTTCGCCGGCGGGCGATTGCTGCAGGGCAAGGCGCCGGTGCTGCGCGACGGCGTCGCGCCGACCCTGGCCGAGCACGCCGATCCGCTGCCGCAGGCGCTGGTGCTGACCGCAATCGTGATCGCCTTCGCGATGACCGCGGTCAGCATCGTGCTGGCGATGCGCAGCCGCGGCGACAACCGCAGCGACCACGTCGATGCGCGCGCCGATCACGACGGCGATAGCGCGCGATGAACCATCTGCTGATCCTGCCGATCCTGATCCCGCTGCTCGGCGCCGCCCTGTCGCTGTTCGTCGAGCACCGCCGCTACGGGCGCCACGTGCGCCGCGCCGTGGCCTGGACCGCGATGGCGGCGCTGGCCGCGGCGGTGATCGCGCTGTTCGTGCGCGCCGGCGACGGCCAGGTGCAGGTGTATCTGCTCGGCGACTGGCCATCGCGGCTGGGCATCGCGCTGATGGCCGACCGCCTGTCGGCGTGGATGCTGCTGACCACCACCCTGCTCGCCGCGGCCTGCCTGCTGCACGCCTGCGCCGGCTGGGACCGGCGCGCGCCGCACTTCCACGCGCTGTTCCAGTTCCAGCTGGTCGGCCTCAATGGCGCGTTCCTGACCGGCGATGTGTTCAACCTGTTCGTGTTCTTCGAGGTGATGCTGATCGCCTCCTACGGCCTGCTGCTCAGCGGCGGACGCGGCCTGCGCCTGCGCGTGGGCTTCCACTACGTGGTGTTCAACGTCACTTCCTCCACCCTGTTCCTGATCGCGCTGGGCCTGCTGTACGCGCTGCTCGGCTCGTTGAACATGGCCGAGCTGTCGCAGCGCATCGCGCAGGCGCCGCCGGAGAACCTGCGCCTGATCAAGGCCAGCTTCGGCCTGTTGCTGCTGGTGTTCTGCGCCAAGGCCGCGCTGCTGCCGCTGTACCTGTGGCTGCCGGAAACCTATGCGCGCGCGCCGGCGCCGGTGGCGGCGCTGTTCGTGGTGATGACCAAGGTCGGGTTGTACGCGGTGCTGCGGGTGAGCACGCTGATCCTGGGCAGCCAGGCGCAGGCGCTGGACGGCTATGCGCGCGACTGGCTGCTGTGGCTGGGCATCGGCACGCTGCTGCTGGCCGCGCTCGGGGTGCTGGCCGCGGTGCGCCTGCGGGTGCTGGTCGGCTACCTGGTGATCGTGTCGGCGGCGACGCTGTTCATCGCCTTCGCGTTGGACGCGCCGGGCACGCTCGGCGCCGGCCTGTACTACCTGGCGCACAGCAGCTTCGTCGCCGCGGCGCTGTTCCTGATCGCCGACCTGATCCGGCGCCGCCGCGGCGATGCCAGCGACCGCAAGGAAGTGATCGCGCCGCTGCCGGGCAAGACCGTGCCCGGCGTGCTGTTCCTGATCGCCGCGGTGTCGGTGGCCGGGTTGCCGCCGCTGTCCGGGTTCCTGGCCAAGGTCGCGATCCTGAGCGCGACGCCGGCAGGCAACGTCGCGCCGGTGTGGGCCGCGGTGCTGCTCAGCAGCCTGATGGTGATCATGGGCCTGACCCGCGCCGGCGTGCGCCTGTTCTGGCGCGTGCCGGGCGAGCAGCACGTCGACGACGACGGCATCGAACACGTGCCGCAGCCGCCGCCGCGCAAGGCGCGCGCGCGGCCGCTGGAAACCGCCGCGACGCTGCTGCTGCTCGGCTACGGCGTGGCGATGACCCTCGCCGCCGGGCCGATGCTGCGCTATACCGAGGCCGCCGCCGCGCAGTTGCTGCGTCCGGCCGATTACGCCACCCAACTGCGCGCCACCGCGCCAGTACTGCGGGAGCCCTGACATGCGCCGTCCCTGGTTGCGCCGCCTGTTTCCGTCCTGGCCGCTGAGCATCACCGTCACCGTGTTCTGGCTGCTGATGAGCGACAGCTTCAGCCTGGGCCAGCTGCTGCTGGGCGCGCTGCTGGGTGTGGCGGTACCGCTGTTCGCCGCGCGCCTGGACCGCGAGTTCGCGCGCATCGGCTCGCTGCGCTCGGTGCCGAAGATGCTGTGCGTGGTCGCCTGGGACATCGTGCGCTCCAACGTGGTGGTGGCGCGGCAGGTGCTGGGCCCGGAATCGCGGATCCACCCCGGCTTCATCTGGGTGCCGCTGGACATCGCCAACATCCACGGCATCGCCGCGCTGACCAGCATGATCACGCTGACCCCGGGCACGGTGTCGGCGGCGCTGTCGGACGACCGCAAATATCTGTTGGTGCACGTGCTGCACCTGGACGACGCCGAGACCGTGATCCGGCAGATCAAGACGCGCTACGAAGCGCCCCTGATGGAGATCTTCCCATGACCGGTCACATGTTCATCGAGGGCACCATCGCCGTGTGCATGCATGTGGTGGCATTGGCGATGCTGCTGGCGTTGTGGCGGCTGCTGCGCGGACCGACCGTGCCCGATCGCATCCTGGCGCTGGACACGCTGTCGGTGACCGCGATCGCCGAGCTGATGCTGTTCGGCATGTATCTGGATTCGCCGGTGTACTTCGAAGCGGCGCTGGTCATCGCCATGCTCGGCTTCGGCAGCACCGTGGTGCTGAGCAAGTTCGTCTTGCGCCGGGACATCGTCGAATGATCGGGCTGCTGCAGGTCGGGCTGTCGCTGCTGCTGATCGTCGGCTGCTTCTTCATCCTGCTCGGCGCGCTG
The DNA here is from genome assembly GCF_009769165.1 of Xanthomonas hyacinthi. Classification (NCBI taxonomy): domain Bacteria; kingdom Pseudomonadati; phylum Pseudomonadota; class Gammaproteobacteria; order Lysobacterales; family Lysobacteraceae; genus Xanthomonas; species Xanthomonas hyacinthi. The sequence continues at coordinate 2,562,266 of NZ_CP043476.1, read as the reverse complement.
GGGCTGGTGAAGCTGTCGGATTTCTTCAAGCGCCTGCACGCACCGACCAAGGCCAGCACCCTGGGCGTGGGCTGCGTGCTGCTGGCCTCGGTCGGCTACCACCTGTTCCTGGGCCAGGACCCGCAACCGCGCGAACTGCTGATCACCGCGTTCCTGTTCATCACCGCGCCGATCAGCGCGCACATGATGGCCAAGGCGGCGCTGTCGCTGATGATGGAGCAGCGGCCACAGGTGCCGGGCAGCAGCGATCATGCCGACAAGGAAGGGCTGCCGCCGACGGCGCAGCAGGACGAGCGCTGAGAATGACGATCGCCGTAATGTTGTGGGAGCGACGACTCCGGCCGCAAGCTGGTCCCCACTTTTCCGGCACCCGAGTCCCGGGTCCCGCCTCACCCCACCAGCACCACTTCCAGCCCGACCCAGGCCAGAAACGCGAGCAGCAGCACCGCGCCTTCGCCGCGGCTGATGCGCATGTCGCCGCGCAGCATCGGATACAGCACCACGCTCAGCGCCACCGCCGCCGGCAGTTCCAGGCGCACGAACGAGGCCGGCAGCGGCAGCGGACGCAGCGCGGCCATGCCGCCGATCACCACCAGCAGGTTGAACAGGCTGGAGCCGAGCACATGCCCGACCACCATGTCGCCCTGCCCGCGCCGCGCCGCAGCGATCGCGGCGGCGACTTCCGGCAGCGCGGTGCCGATCGCGACCGGCAGCAGGCCCACCAGCAGCGGCGACAGGCCCCAGGCGGCGCCGAGCCGCGGCGCCGCATCGACGACGAGTTTGGCGCCGAAGTACAGCAGCACGATTGCGATCAGCAGGCGCAGCAGATTCAGGCCAAGCGCGGTGCGGGTCACCGCATAGCCGGACAGGCCGAGCTGGCGCGTCGCGTTCTCGCTGCGCGCGCGGCGCAGCAGGAATACCACCACGCCGACGAAGCCCAGCAACAACAGCACGCCTTCCAGCCGCGAGATCGCCCCGTCCAGGCCGAAGCCGATCAGCGCCAGCGTCGCCACCGCCAGCACCACCAGCAACGGCGCCAGCATCCGCGTGCGCACCAGCAGCGGCGCCGCCAACGCGGCCAGGGCCAGGGTCAGGCCCAGGTTGGCGATGTTGCTGCCAACCGCGTTGCCCAGCGCCAGGTCCTGCGCGCCGACCACGTAGGCGCGCGCATTGACCGCCAGTTCCGGCAGCGAGGTGCCGAACGCCACCAGCAGCAGGCCGGCGACGAACGGCGAGGCGCCACAGCGCTGCGCCAGGCCTGCGGCCGCCTTGACGATCGAGTCGCCGCCCAAGGCCAGCAGCAGCAGTCCCACCAGCACCAAGCCGATCGCGCTCGCCATCGCCCATCCCCTCGCCATTACGATCCGCGATTCTATGCGCAGCACGGATGATGCGGCCGTCATCGTGGCGATGGCATGGGGCATATGCCCAGGCGGATTCATCGGCGCTGAGCGCCGGCGGCGGCGGCCGCAGCCCGATGGTCGAAGGCCGCCCGGAGTTGCTCTGGACCGAATTGCGGCTAGCTCTGGATGGGTGCCGCTTCGGGAGGCTTCCGGCCATCGGCCCCGGAAGCTACCCGAAACCGTGGGGTCCATCGCGGCGTTCGTCGCGGCTGAAACCGCTCCCACAGGGACTTGTGGCGGGCCGGCTGGATGCACTGTAGGGGGCTTCAGCCCCAACCGCTGCTGCCGAGGTCCGCTCTCTCACCGCAGCACCTGTCGCGGCTGAAGCCGCTCCCACAGGGATGCAGTGCGTCGGCTGGGAGTCCTGTGGGAGCGGCTTCAGCCGCGACGCGCTTCGCCAACCGCGCCTGCTGGTTCAACGGCATCGCGGCTGAAGACAACGGCAATTCGGCTAGGGCGTGTCATCGATTCGCGAGTAGGTCGCGTTGGGTCTGTCAGGTCGCCAGCCGGTGCGACCTTGCCGCCTTCGATGTACTTGTGCGGCCGCTCCTGCGCGCGTCCGGCATACAGCGCGCGCAATTGCGCCAGGTCCATGCCGACCTTGCCACCGCCCGGCGCGGCCTGCTTACGGCACCGCCACAGTTTCGCGCAGCGCCGCAGCGACAACACGCAGCGCCTGTCATCAACGTTTCACCGCCGACGGCCAAGCTTCGCACCTTCCGGTATCGCTGCCATGCCTCCGCGCAAGACCGCTCTCGCCCTCGCGGCACTGCAATCCCATGCCGCGCCGTTGGACATGCGCCAGCGGCGTGTGTTGATCCTGGCCGACGGCCAGCGCAGCGTCGAAGAACTGACCGCATTGGGCGGCAGCAATGCCGCGGCGATCGTGCAGGCGCTGTTGCAGCAGGGCTATCTGGACGATGGCCGCGCCGCCGCCGCCCCGCGCGCGGCGCCGGCGGCGGCGCCAGCGGATCCGCGCCGTGCGCTGCTCAACGCACGCATGTATCTGCTCGACCTGCTGCAATTGCAGCGCCATCCGGCCTCGCGCCCGCTGCAGCAGCAGTTGCGCGACGCGCGCGAGGACGCCGCCACCCTGCAGGCGATCGTCGATGCGCTGCGCGCGATGCCGGAGATGACCTCCGAGCGCTATGCGCAGCGCATCCGCGAGCGCCTGCTGGAAGTGCTGCCGGCGCCGCTGCACGCGGCGCTGGCCGCCGCCTGAGCGCGGCGCGCGCTCAGGGCGCGCGGAAGTGGCGGCGCAGATCCTGCCAGCACTGCTGGTAGTCGCGCTGGCGATGGTCGGCGGCCAACGCCTGCGCGGTCGGGCGCAGCACCGCGCGGGTCTCGAACATGAAGGCCATGCTGTCGGCGATCACGTCCGGCCGCGACAGGTCCGCCTGCGAGGCCTTGTCGAAGGTGGCCGCGTCCGGGCCATGCCCGCTCATGCAGTTGTGCAGCGAGGCGCCGCCGGGCGCGAAGCCTTCGGCCTTGGCGTCGTACACGCCATGCACCAGGCCCATGAACTCGCTGGCCACGTTGCGGTGGAACCATGGCGGGCGGAAGGTGTGCTGCGCCACCAGCCAGCGCGGCGGGAAGATCGCGAAATCCAGGTTGGCGGTGCCCGGCGTGTCGCTGGGCGCGGTGAGCACGGTGAAGATGCTCGGGTCGGGATGATCGAAGCTGATCGAGCCGATGGTGTTGAAGCGGCGCAGATCGTACTTGTACGGTGCGTAGTTGCCGTGCCAGGCCACCACGTCCAGCGGCGAATGCGCGATCGGCGCACGCCACAGGTGGCCCTGGAACTTGGCGATCAGCGCGAAGTCGCCTTCGTCTTCCTCGTAGGCGGCCACCGGGGTCAGGAAATCGCGCGGATTGGCCAGGCCGTTGGCGCCGATCGGCCCCAGGTCGGGCAGCCGCAGCAGCGCGCCGAAGTTCTCGCACACGTAGCCGCGCGCCTGCGCGTCGAGCAGCGCGACGCGCAAGCGCACGCCGCGCGGGATCACCGCGATCTCCTGTGGCTCCAGGTCGAGCGTGCCCAGTTCGGTGCACAGCTGCAGCCGCCCGAGCTGCGGCACGATCAGCAGTTCGGCGTCGGCGTTGTAGAAGAAGCGGCCCTGCATCGAGGCGTTGGCCGCGTACAGATGCACCGCCACGCCGTGCTGCGCGGCGGCCGAGCCGTTGCCGGCCATGGTGTACAGGCCGTCGACGAAATCCACCGGCGCCTGCGGCAGCGGCAGCGGCAGCGGCAGCGGACTCCAGCGCAGTTGGTCCGGCGACACCGGCCCGGCATCGAAGTCGTTGTGGAAACCGCCGGCCTGCGTGTATGCGGCGAACGTGCCATGCACCGCCGCCGGACGGATCCGGTACAGCCAGCTGCGCCGGTTGACGCCGCGCGGTGCGGTGAACGCGGTACCCGACAGCTGCTCGGCGTACAGGCCATGCGCGACGCGCTGCGGCGAGTTCTGCCCCTGCGGCAACGCACCGCGCACGGCCTCGGTGGCGAATGCGTTGCCGAAGCCGGACATGTAGCGATGATGGTCATGCATGCACTTGGCCTTCGCGAGATCAAGCCCCTCTCCCATCGGGAGAGGGGTTGGGGTGAGGGTACGGAGCCGCTATAACGCCGTAAATTAACTGAATCACTGCGTCTGTCGACAGCAGCACATCGTTGTTCCAGAAGCGGACGATTCGCCAGCCTTGCGACTCAAGCCAGCGTGTTCTTGTGGCATCCCCCGGTTCGCTGTGTTGCGAACCATCGAGCTCGACGATCAGCTTCGACGCCACGCAGCAAAAATCGGCGACATAGGGAGGGATGGGATACTGGCGCCGGAACTTGAAGCCTTGCAACTGCCCACCTCTCAGGCAGCTCCACAGTTTGCGTTCGGCGTTGGTCATGGTCCGACGCAGCAGACGTGCGTTTTCCAGTGTTGAGGTAGGGAGCGGCGGTTTGACTCTCATGACCCCACCGTACCCTCACCCCAACCCCTCTCCCGTCGGGAGAGGGGCTTTCGCCGCGTCGGCGCATGTCTGCTTGTCGCGTCAGAGCACGCCGCGCTTCATCTGGTCGCGCTCGATGCTCTCGAACAGCGCCTGGAAGTTGCCTTCGCCAAACCCCTCATTGCCCTTGCGCTGGATGATCTCGAAGAAGATCGGGCCGATGCAGTTCTGGGTGAAGATCTGCAGCAGCTTGCGCTGCTTGGTCTCCGGGTCGGCATCGATCAGGATCCTGTTCCTGGTCAGCCGCGCCACGTCCTCGCCATGGTCGGGGATGCGCTGGTCGATCACCTCGAAATACGCCTCCGGGGTGTCCAGGAATTCCACGCCGGCCGCGCGCATCCGCTCCACGGTTGCGTAGATGTCGTCGGTGAAGCAGGCAATATGCTGGATGCCTTCGCCGTGGTAGGCGTCGAGATATTCGTTGATCTGGCTCTTCGGGTCGGAGGACTCGTTGAGCGGGATGCGCACCACGCCGTCCGGCGCGGTCATCGCCTTGGAGGTCAGCCCGGTCTTGGCGCCCTTGATGTCGAAGTAGCGGATTTCGCGGAAGTTGAACAAGCGCTCGTAATAGTCGGACCAGCGCTGCATGTTGCCGAAATACAGGTTGTGGGTCAGGTGGTCGATGAAGGTCAGGCCGAAGCCGGCCGGATGCGGCTCGGCACCGGGCAGCGGCTCGAACTCGGCGTACACCGAACCCTTTTCGCCATAGCGGTCGACCAGGTACAGCATGCAGTCGCCGATGCCCTTGACCACCGGCGCCGGCACCGCGCGCGCGTCGGCCTTGTCGGCGATGGCCTCGCCGCCGTTCTCCAGCACCCTGGCGAACACGTCCTCGGCCGGATGCCGGAAGCGGATCGCGAAGCCGCAGGCGCAGGGACCGTGCGCGGCGGCGAAATCGGCGGCGAACGAATCCGGGTCCTCGTTGACCAGGAAATTGACCCCGCCCTGCCGGTACACGGTGATCGCGCGGCGGCGATGGCGCAGCACCGCGCTGAAGCCCATGCTGCGGAAATAGGCGTGCAACTGTCCGCCCTGGCCGGCGGGCGCGGCGAACTCGACGAATTCGAAACCGTCGATGCCCATCGGGTTCTCGAACGTGGTGACCTGCATGCCCAGGTTGGCCGGCTGGGACGGATACTGCGGTTGTGCGCTCATGGCTCGTCTCCTGGGGCGCGCGGGCAGCGCCCGGCCGAAATTTCGGATGCGGACGGACGCCAGACTCGCGAGAATGGACAGTAGCTCTCCCCGTTATAGTTACATATGAAACCACAAGCAAGGTGCAATGCAGCATGACGCCGATCACCCCCGCCGCCCCGCCCGCCCCCGAGCAGCCTTCGCTGGACCTGGAGCAGTTCCTGCCCTACCGCATCAGCGTGCTGTCCAACCGGATCAGCAGCAATATCGCCCGCGTCTACGGCGAGCGCTACGGCATGGCGGTGACCGAATGGCGGGCGATGGCGGTGCTGGCGCTGTCCCCGGGACTGTCGGCCGGCGAAGTGTCCGAGCGCACCGCGATGGACAAGGTGGCGGTGAGCCGCGCGGTGGCGCGCCTGCTGGAACGCGGCTTCATCCAGCGCGAGACCCATGGCGACGACCGCCGCCGCTCGGTGCTGCACCTGTCGGCCGCGGGGGTGGAGGTCTACCAGGTGGTCGCGCCGATGGTGCTGGAATGCGAGCGCCGCCTGCTGGCGCCGTTCAGCGAGGAAGAGCAGCGCCTGCTGAACCGGCTGATCGACCGCCTGGCCGCCGAGGGGCTGCCGAGCATGACTGGCAAGTGAGGCGAGACCTCCGCGTTGCGCACGGCGGAGGGCGATGCAGGTGCAGCACCTGTGGGAGCCCAGCCGCTCCCATAGGGAGCTGCCATTGGCGCTGCGAACACGCTTACGTCTGCGGCGGCGCCCACTGCTTGAGGAAGTCGAAGAACTTCTTGCGGTCGTAGCCCTTGCCCTTCTCCAGCTCGCCGGTGAACTGCGAGTGCAGCAGCTTGCCGTCGGCATCCAGCACCAGCAGGTGCGGGTAGGCCTCGATCTTCGGGTACTGGGCCAGGAACGCTTCGTTCTTGTTGTCGTCGCTGTAGTTGACCTTGACCCACACGTAGTTGGCGTCGCGGAAGCTGCGCACCTCGGCGTCGCCCTCGATGAAGTCATCGAGGATGTGGCACCACGAACACCACTCGCCGCCCACGTCGAGCAGGATGCGCTTGCCGCCGCGCTTGGCTTCCACCTCGGCCGTTTCCAGGTCGTTGGCTGGATCGCGGTTCGGATCGAACTGCGCGCCCAGGGCCGCGGCCGCGGCCACGTCGGCGGCGGCAGGCGTGTTGCCCGAGGCCACCGGCTGGTTCGGATCGGCCACCGGCGGCTTCTGCACCGAGGTGTCCAGCGGCTTGGCCGGCGCCTGTTCCGGTTCCGGCGCGGCGCCCTTGCCGCAACCGCCCAGCGCCAGCATCAGCGCCGCAGCGCGGCCTATCGTCTTGATCGTCTTGTTCGACATTGCGATCTCCCTCACGTCATTTGACACCGTGCATCAACTTGTTGATCAGCGGTGCGATCAGGAACAACAACACCCCCGAGCCAAGCAGCGCCCAGAAGCCGAAAGTGTAGCCCTTCAGCGCCGAGGCCACGGTCATGCCGCTGTCGCCACTGACCCCTGCGGCGAAGATGCCCGACAGGTTGTTGCCGATGGCGGTGGACAGGAACCAGCCGCCCATCGCGAATCCCACCATCTTGGTCGGCGCCAGCTTGGTGGTCATCGACAGGCCGATCGGCGACAGGCACAGCTCGCCGGCGGTCTGGATCACATAGACCATGAACAGGGTCCAGAACGGGATCTTGCCGGCGCCGTCGACCAGCGAGGACAAGGCGTACATCAGCAGCGCGAAGGCCAGGCCGTTGAAGATCAGGCCCAGGCCGAACTTGCGCGGGATCGACGGATTGGCCGACTTCAGCGCCACCCACAGCCACACGAACACCGGTCCCAGCACCAGGATCGCCAGCGTATTGACCGACTGGAACCAGCCGACCGGGAACATCCAGCCGCCCAGGTCGCGCTCGACGATGTTCTGCGCGAGGAAGTTGAACGAACTGCCGGCCTGCTCGAAGAACATGAAGAACATCACGTTGAACACGAACACGATCAGCATCGCGATCGAGCGGTCGCGCGGCACGCGGCCCTCGCGGATGCCTTCGACCAGGATCATCGCGCACAGCGCCACGAACAGCGCGGTCAGGATCCAGCCGAGAATGCCGGCATCGATCAGCAGCAGCCCGTAGGCCACCGGGATCACCACCAGCGTCGCCAGCAGCACCCCGAACGTGCGCCCCATGCCCTCGCCGCCGGCCGGCGGCCGGCCGACCGCGCCGAGCTGGTGGCGTCCGATCCAGAACCACACCAGGCTGATCAGCATGCCGATGCCGGAGGCGATGAACACGTACTTGTAGGCCGGCATCGCTTCGGTGCCGAACAGCTTGTCGGCCAGCAGGCCGGTCAGGATCGGCGCGAAGAAGCCGCCGGCGTTGATGCCCATGTAGAAGATGGTGAAGCCCGAATCGCGGCGCGGATCGTTGAGCGGATACAGCTTGCCGACCATGGTCGACACGTTCGGCTTGAACAGGCCGTTGCCGGCGATGATCGTGGCCAGGCCGATCTTGAACACCTCTTCGTTCGGCACCGCGATCAGGAACAGGCCCACCGACATGACCACCGCGCCGATCAGCAGCGAGCGCTGGTAGCCGATCAGCCGGTCGGCGACGAAGCCGCCGAACAGCGCCGAGGCGTAGACCAGCGCCAGGTAGGCGCCGTACAGCCGGTTGGCCGGGGCCTCGCCCGCGCCGGAGCCCTGGAAGAACTCGGCCACGATGTACAGGGTCAGCGCCCAACGAATCCCGTAGAACGCGAAGCGCTCCCAGAACTCTGTCATGAACAGCATCCACAATGGCCGTGGATGGCCCAGCAGGGTCTTGAATTCGGGCGGTTGCGCTGGCGGCTGCGGCGGTGAGGCTGGGTGGTGCGACGCGACGTCGTCAACGCTCATGCGGTCTTCCCTTGCGTATTCAGTATGGGCTGGGGCGATTCCCGACCGGGCCGGGCAACGGGCGAGCATCACCGACAGTCGGCGCTGGCGTCAAATGGCCGGGATTGGAGAGTGGGGATTGGGGATTCGCAAGCGCCTCTCGGCCTGCGGCTGGCCGTGGAGCCCGGGCACGCCGGTGCACCTGCCCGGCGTGCGCGCTCAGGCCCCGGATTCCGCACTGCCGGCGGCCGCTCCCGGCAGCGTCGCATCGCGTCCGTCCGGCAGCCCCACCGAGGTGCGCACCTCGAACAGCTCCGGAAAGAAGGTCAGCGCCAGCGCCTGCTGCAGGAAGCCCACGCCGCTGGAGCCGCCGGTGCCGCGCTTGAAGCCGATCACCCGCATCACCGTGCGCATGTGGCGGAAGCGCCACAGCTGGAACTGGGTCTCCAGGTCCACCAGGTCCTCGCACAGCGAATACTCGCGCCAGTAGCGGTCGGTGTTCTCGTAGATGCGCTCGAACACCGGCCGCAGCAGCGGGTCGCTGACGTGCGGCTGGCGCCAGTCGCGCGCCCGGTACTGCTCGGGAATCGCATGCCCGAAGCGGGTCAGGTAGCGCAGGAACTCCTCGTACAGGCTGGGCGCTTCCAGCACCGCCTGCAGCGCCGCCTGGCCGTGCGGATCGTGGCCGAACACGCGCAGCATCTGCACGTTCTTGTTGCCGAGCAGGAACTCGATGGTGCGGTACTGCAGCGACTGGAAGCCGGAGGCCGGGCCGAGCACGTCGCGGAAGCCCATGTATTCGGACGGGGTCAGCGTCTCCAGCACCGACCACTGCTCGGTCAACTGGCGCAGCACCTGCTTGCTGCGCGCCAGCACCTTGCGGCACTGCCAGATCTGGTCGCGCTGCAGGTGCGCGATCGCCGCGCGCAGCTCGTGCGCCAGCAGCTTCAGCCACAGCTCGGAGGTCTGGTGCTGGATGATGAACAGCATCTCGTCATGGTGCGGCGGGTCGGACAGCGGCTGCTGCGCGGACAGCAGCTGGTCCAGCCGCAGGTAGCCGCCGTAGGTCAGGCGGCCTTCCAGGTCGGTGTGGATGCCGGCTTCGAGCGGGCGCTGGTTGTGTTCGACGGGCATGGGCGGGGACGGCGATCCGGGGCCGGCAAGGGTACCGCAGCGACGCCTGTCACATCCCGGTCAGCGGCGGGCGACAAACTCGGGCAGAATCGAATCGGCGCCGTGGGGGGCGCCCGGTCGTCATCCGCGGCATTTCACGCCTTCCAGGATTGGGGAGAGTCTTCGTCATGCGAACCATGCTGCTTCGGGCCGTCGTGTTGTCGTGCGCGCTTGCCTGTGCCGGAAACGGTCAGGCCCAGGTCGTCATCAGCCAGGTCTATGGCGGCGGCGGCAACAGCGGCGCCACCTACAAAAGCGATTTCATCGAACTGCACAACAACGGCAGCCAGGCGGTGAGCCTGGCCGGCTGGTCGGTGCAATACGCCTCGGCCGCCGGCAGTAGCTGGCAGGTCACCACGCTGGCCGGCAGCATCCCCGCCGGCGGCTACTACCTGGTCAAGCAGGCCGACGGCAGCGGCGGCAGCACCGCGCTGCCGACCGCGGACGCCACCGGCACCACCGCGCTGAGCGGCACCGCCGGCAAGGTCGCGCTGAGCAACGCGGCGGCCGCGCTGAGCGGCGCCTGCCCCGCCGGCAACGTGGATTTCGTCGGCTACGGCAGCAGCGCCAGCTGCGCCGAAGGCAGCGCGCCGAGCGCCGCGCCGAGCAACACCCTGGCGGTGCTGCGCGGCAACGGCGGCTGCAGCGACAGCGACAACAACAGCGCCGACTTCGCCACCGGCGCGCCGACCCCGCGCAACGCCGCAGCGGCCGCCAACCTGTGCGGCGGCGGCAACCAGCCGGTGGCCAGCGTGGCCAACCTCAGCCGCGGCGAAGGCGACAGCGGCAGCAGCGCGTTCGTGTTCACCATCGCCCTGAGTCAACCGGCCGGTAGCGGCGGGGTCGGCTTCAGCGTCGCCACCCGCGACGGCAGCGCCAGCGCCGGCAGCGACTACCAGGCCGTGGCCGCGACCAACGTGACCATTGCCGCCGGCGAAAACAGCGCTGAGGTCAGCGTGCTGGTCAATGGCGACACCGCCAACGAAGCCGACGAGACCTTCTACCTCGACATCAGCGGCATCAGCGGCGCCTTGCCGGACACGCTGACCGCCAGCGCAGTGATCCTCAACGACGACTTCGACCTGGTGCCGATCCACAGCATCCAGGGCAGCGGCGCGCGTTCGCCGCTGGTCGGGCAGGTGGTCGCCACCAGCGGCATCGTCACCGCGCGGCGCAGCGCCGGCTTCTTCCTGCAGGCGCCGGACGACCAGGCCGATGCCGATCCGCAGACCTCCGAAGGCATCTACGTCTACACCGGCAGCGCGCCGCCGGCCGAGGCCGCGGTGGGCAACGCGGTGCGGGTGCAGGCCAGCGTGCTCGAGTACGTGCCCAGCGCCGACCCCACCCAGCCGCCGCTGACCGAATTGGGCACACCGACCGTGCTGCTGCAGTCCACCGGCAATCCGCTGCCGGCCGCGGTGACGCTGACCACCCGCTTCCCCGACCCCAACGGCGCCTACGACCAGCTCGAGCGCCTGGAAGGCATGCGCGTGACCGTGCCCAGCCTGACCGTCAACGCGCCCACCGGCGGCAACGTCAACGAGACCAACGCCAGCGCCAGCAGCAACGGCGTGTTCCATGCGGTGGTCACCGGCCTGCCGCGCGCCTGGCGCACTGCCGGCGTGCAGCAGCCCGATCCGCTGCCGGCCGGTTCCCCGGCCGACGTGCCGCGCTGGAACACCAACCCGCAGGTGCTCGCGGTGGGCAGCGCCGGCCTCGGCGGCGAGCGCATCGACGTGGCCGGCGGCTGCGTGGTGCTCGGCGTCAGCGGCCCGCTGGACTACAGCTACCGCCGCTACACGATCTACCCGGAAACCGCGCCGACCGTGCACTGCAACGGCGCCGACCAGCCCAAGCCGGCCCCGGCGCCGCAGGCCGACGACGTCAATGTCGCCACCTACAACATGGAGCGCTTCTTCGACGACCAGAACGACCCGGCGATCGGCGAACCGGTGCTGACCGCGGCCGCCTACCAGGCCCGGCTCAACAAGGCCTCGCTGGCGATCCGCAACGCCCTCAACACGCCCGACATCCTCGGCACGGTGGAAGTGGAAAGCCTGAGCGTGCTGCAGACCCTGGCCAGCCGCGTCAACAGCGACGCGGTCGCCGCCGGCCAGCCCGATCCGCAGTACGTGGCCTATCTGCAGGAAGGCAACGACGTCGGCGGCATCGACGTCGGCTTCCTGGTCAAGACCGCCGCGGTCGGCGCCGGCATCGCCCGCGTGGAAGTGCTCTCGGTCAGCCAGGAAGGCAAGGCCACCACCTGGACCGAGCCGGCCGGCGGCAGCAGTCTGCTCAACGACCGCCCGCCGCTGCTGCTGAAGGCGAGCGTGCATTTCGCCGACGGCCGCAGCCTGCCGCTGACCGTGGTCGAGGTGCACCAGCGCTCGCTCAACGGCGCCGAGACCGACGACGCCAGCGGCCAGCGCATCCGCGCCAAGCGCCAGGCGCAGGCGGTGTTCCTGGCCAACCTGCTGCAGGCGCGCCAGGTGGCCGATCCCGACGAACAGCTGCTGGTGATGGGCGACTTCAACGCCTTCGAGTTCAACGACGGCTACGTCGATGCGATGGGCACGGTGACCGGCCTGCCGTCGGCCGACGCGCAGACCGTGGTCGATGGCGACGGCGCCGACCTGGTCAGCCCGGACCTGTACAACCTGACCCTGCTGTCGACCCCGGACCAGAGCTACTCCTACGCCTACGACGGCAACGTGCAGTCGCTGGACCACGTCCTGGCCAACCGCGCGCTGATGAACTCGGCACAGGTCGCGACGCTGAGCGAAGGCCACGCGCGGCTCAATGCCGACTTCCCGGCCACCGCGCGCAACGACGCCAATTCGCCGGCGCGGCTGTCCGACCACGATCCGGCGGTGGTGCTGCTCAAGCTCAAGCCGCTGCAGCGCGCCGATCTGGGCGTGACCGCGACCGCGGCCAATGCCGCGGTCTACGCCGGCGACACCATCCGCTACAGCGTCGAGGTCGGCAACGCCGGTCCGGATACCGCCCGCTTCGCCGCGGTCGCCTTCGCCCTGGACGCGGCGGTGACCCCGACCCTGACCGCCGCCCCCGGCTGGGACTGCGCCGCCCCGGACGTGGCCGCGCAGACCGTGGTGACCTGCACCACGGCGCAGTTCGCCGCCGGCGCGGCGCCGCGCTTCGAGGTCGCGGTGCCGGCCGGCACCGAGCTGGTCGGCCGCACGCTGACCCTGGCCGCCTCGGTCGCCTCGCAGACCGAGGACCCGAACGCCGGCAACAACGGCGCCAGCGCCGCGGTGGCGGTGCAGGCCGCGCCTGCCGGCAACCTGGCGCTGCGCATCGACGGCCCGGGGACGCTGCCGCTGACCGCGTTCAGCGCCAACTACCGCATCGCCCTGAGCAACCACGGCAATGCGCCGGTCAAGCGCGCCAGCCTGAGCGTCAGCGGCAACACGCTGTCGCTGCTGTCGCTGCTGGTGCCGCCACGCGGCTGGCAGTGCGTACGCCAGGGCCACAGCCTGCGCAGCGCGCAGTACCAGTGCAGTACCCACGCCGACCTGGCGCCGGGCGCCAGCGCCGCGTTCACCCTCACCACGGCGACCCGCCCGCTGCCGGCCGACCGCAGCATCGTGATCGAGGCCAGCGCCGGCTCGGCCTCGCCCGATGCCGACCCGACCGACAACGCGGCACGCTTCAGCACCCGCATCGAAGACGGCCGCTTCGGCCGCTGATCGCTGCCGCCTCAGGGCATGGCAAGGGCGTGGCCGCAACGCCGCGCCCTTGTCTTTTGCCGCCGCTCCAGAGTCCGCTGTCGCCCTTGAGCCCTCTACTGTCGAAGCCCCTCTCCCCTCGGGAGAGGGGTTGCGGAGAGGGTCGGGGGCGCAGCCACCTCGCCCTCCATTCGAATGCAGCCTTCGCCCCGACCGAGTACAGCAGGCACCAAGCCACCCAGGCCTGGACGTCCCCCGATGGACATCCACAGCCGCTGTGCGACCATCGACCGCAACGCAGCAATCGCCCGAGTGAACGCCAGCAGTGCGCACAGCCAACCCATCGCGCTTTTTTGCTGCAATCCAGCAAGATGCCGTGCTGCGGTGCAGGACGGCTTTTGTGCACGGCTTCACTTAACATGCCAGCTCATATCATTTGAAACTTGTTGTCGAGAGTGCCGTTGTCATGACCATCGCCGCGCAGTTCGAAATCGAATTCCTGCAATACCTCGACGCGGGCGGCCAGCCGGTCCGCGACGCGCTTCCGGCCGACTCGGCCAACCCGCAGACGCTGCTGGCGCTGTTCAAGCAGATGCTCTACGTGCGCACCTTCGACAGCAAGGCCGTCGCCCTGCAGCGCACCGGCAAGCTCGGCACCTACGCCTCATGCCTGGGCCACGAGGCCACCCACATCGGCATCGGCGCGGCGATGCGCAGCGGCGACGTGCTGGCGCCCAGCTACCGCGAGTACGGCGCCATGTTCATGCGCGGCGTGCGCCCGCGCGACGTGCTGCTGTACTGGGGCGGCGACGAGCGCGGCAGCGACTTCCTGCGCGATTCCGACGCGGCCCGCGATTTCCCGATCTGCGTGCCGATCTCCACCCAGTGCCTGCACGCCGCCGGCGCGGCGCTGGCGTTCAAGCTGCGCGGCGAAGGCCATGTCGCGGTCGCCACCTGCGGCGATGGCGGCTCCTCGAAGACCGATTTCTATGCTGCCCTCAATTCCGCCGGCGCCTACCAGCTGCCGCTGATCCTGTGCGTGATCAACAACGGCTGGGCGATCTCGGTGCCGCGCGCAGCGCAGACCGGCGCGCAGACCCTGGCGCAGAAGGGCCTGGCCGGCGGCCTGCACTGCCTGCAGGTGGACGGCAACGACCTGATCGCGGTGCTGGAGGCGATGCGCCAGGCGCGCGAACGCGCGCTGTCCGGCCAGGGCGGCAGCGTCATCGAATTCCTGACCTACCGCCTGTCCGACCACACCACCGCCGACGACGCACGCCGCTACCGCGACGCCGCCGAGGTCAAGCAGGCCTGGGAACGCGAGCCGCTGACCCGGCTGCGCAGCTGGCTGACCGCGCAGGGCCTGTGGAGCGAGGCCGAGGAAGCGGCCTGGAAGCAGGAATGCGCGCGCCTGGTCGACATCGAGGTCGACACCTACCTGGCAATGCCGGTGCAGCCGGTGGAGGCGATGTTCGACTATCTGTACGCCGATCCGCCGCCGGACCTGCTCGCGCAGCGCGCCGAGGCCATCGCCCTGGAACAACGCCCTGCCCTGGAGCGGCGCCATGGATGAACTCTCCCCCCGCCTTGCCGACACGGCCGCCACGCACGCGGCCGGCACCGCCCACAGCGCGGCTACAGCGCGCGGAGACAGCCCGATGACCAGCACGCCCATCACCCTGATCGAAGCGGTCACCCAGGCCCTGGCCTGGGAGCTGCAGCACGACCCGTCGGTGCTGGTGCTGGGCGAGGACGTAGGTGTCAACGGCGGCGTGTTCCGCGCCACCGCCGGCCTGCAGCAGCGCTTCGGCGCGCAGCGCGTGCTGGACACGCCGCTGGACGAGACCACCATCGCTGGCCTCAGCGTCGGCCTGGCCGCGCAGGGCATGAAGCCGGTGGCTGAGGCGCAGTTCGACGGCTTCGTCTACCCGATGGTCGATCACCTGATCTGCCACGCCGCGCGCCTGCGCACCCGCACCCGCGGCCGCCTGCACTGTCCGATGGTGCTGCGCGTGCCGTGGGGCGGCGGGATCCGCGCGCCGGAGCACCACAGCGAGGCCAACGAGGCCATCTTCACCAACGTGCCGGGCCTGCGCGTGGTGCTGCCGTCCTCGCCGCAGCGCGCCTACGGCCTGCTGCTGGCGGCGATCCGCGAGCCGGATCCGGTGATCTACATGGAACCCAAGCGCCTCTACCGGCAGTACAAGGAAGTGGTCGCCGACGATGGCGAGGCGCTGCCGCTGGACGTGTGCTTCGTGCTGCGCGACGGCAGCGACGTGACCCTGGTCGCCTGGGGCGCGCAGGTCAAGGAAGCATTGGAAGCGGCCGACAGGCTGGCCGCCGACGGCATCAGCGCCGAGGTCATCGACGTGGCTACGCTGCGCCCGCTGGACTTCGACACCATTGCCGAATCGGTGGCGCGCACCGGCCGCTGCGTGATCGTGCAGGAAGCCCCGCGCAGCGCCGGCTTCGGCGCCGAGATCGCCGCGCGCCTGGCCGAGCAGTCGATGTACGACCTGCTCGCGCCGGTGCAGCGGGTGACCGGCTACGACACGCACATCCCGTTGTACCGGCTGGAGATGAAATACCTGCCGAGCGTGGACAAGATCGTCGCGGCGGCCAAGCGTGCCGTCGCCGCAGGCTGAGATGCGCGCGCCTGCTCAGCGACTCCCGCGCCGCCTGCCCGCACCGCTCCGCTTCGGCGCCGGCGAGCGGGTGGCGCTGGACGTGCGCGACAATGAATGGCCCGCCTTCGCCTGGACCACGACCGCGGCCGGCAGCGCCGGCTGGGCGCCGCTGGCCTGGCTGCGTGCCAGCGGCGACGGCCACGCCGAGGCCTTGCGCGACGACGATGCGCGCGAACTGGATGCCGCGCAGGGCGACACCGTGACCCTGCATCACGAATACGGCGACTGGTGGTGGGCCGAGCGCGCCGATGGCGCGCAGGGCTGGCTGCCGGCGCGCGACCTGGAACTGCTGGAAGAGACCCCATGAACGAAACCAAGAACTTCAATCTGCCCGACCTGGGCGAAGGCCTGCCCGACGCCACCATCGTCGAATGGTTCGTCAAGGAAGGCGACAGCATCCAGCTCGACGAGCCGCTGGTGTCGATGGAAACCGCCAAGGCGGTGGTCGAAGTGCCCTCGCCGGTCTCGGGCAAGGTGCTGAAACTGGCCGGCGCGCCGGGCGACATCATCGTCACCGGCAGCATGCTGGCGCAGTTCGCGCCCGACCCCAGCATGCCGCAACGCGCCGAAGGCCAGGACACCGGCCACCACCACGGCGGCGCCGCGGCGGCCAGCCCCGGCAAGGGCGCCGGCGCCGATGCGCGGGGCGACAACGGCCGCGTGGTCGCCTCCGACAAAGGCGGCGAACTGCAGGCGGCCGACGCCACGCAACCCCGCGGCGAAGGCGACGATGCCGGCACCGTGGTCGGCGCGATGCAGAGCTCCAACAGCGTGCACAGCGAGCGCACGGTCTCGGTCGGCGGGGTCCGCGCGATGCCGGCGGTACGCGCGCTGGCCAGGAAACTGGGCGTGGATCTGGCGCGGGTACGCGCCAGCGGCGGCGACGGCGCGGTGACCCTGGCCGACGTGAAGCAGGCCGCCGCCGACGGTTCGGCCGTTGTAGGAGCGGCTGAAGCCGCGACCGCACGGTCACCGCAGGTCGCGGCTGATGGCCCGAGGCCACCCGGAGCCGCTCCTCCTACAACGGCGCCAGCGCCTGCCGCACCCGCGCGCACGCCGCTGTCCGCTGCCGGCAAGCCGATGCGCACGCAGCCGCCCGGCGTCGCCGCCCACGGCCAGCCGGAGCCGCTCAAGGGTGTGCGCCGCAACATGGCACGGGTGATGGCGCAGGCGCAGCGCCAGGTGGTGCTGACCACGCTCAACGACGACGCCGACCTGCACGCCTGGACGCCCGGCAACGACACCACGGTGCGCCTGGTACGTGCGCTCGTCGCCGCCTGCCAGGCGGTGCCGGCACTCAATGCCTGGTTCGACGGCGACGCGCTGACCCGCACCCTGCACGCGCAGGTCGATATCGGCATCGCCGTGGACACCGACGAGGGCCTGTTCGTGCCGGCGCTGCGCAACGCCGACATGCTCGACGCGCGCGGCATCCGCGAAGGCGTCAACCGCCTGCGCCAGCAGGTGCAGGCGCGCAGCATCGCCGCCTCGGAACTGAGCGGCTACACCATTTCGCTGTCCAACTTCGGCATGTTCGCCGGCCGCTACGCCACCCCGATCGTGGTGCCGCCATGCGTGGCGATCGTCGCCGCCGGCCGTGCCCGCCACCAGCTGGTGCCGGTGCTGGGCGGGGTGGAGACGCACCGGCTGCTGCCGCTGTCGCTGAGCTTCGACCACCGCGCCTGTACCGGCGGCGAGGCGGCGCGCTTCCTGCGCGCGATGATCGACGACCTGGCGCTGGCCGGCTGAACTGCGGGCCGCCGCCGCGCCTGCAGGCGGCGGCCGTTGCGCCGGATCAGTTGCGCTCGTCGAAGGCCTGGATGACTTGCAGCGCCACCTCGGTCACGCCGCTGGCGTTCTGCAGCTGCAGCAGCGCCGCGTGCGCGGCCTCGACCGAGGCGTAGCGGATCACCGCGCTGCCGTCGATCGCCGAGGCGTAGACCAGGGTGCCGCCGGTCCTGCGCGCCAGCGCTTCGACCACCCCCGGCGTGGTGCCGAACAGCTTGAGCTTGGGCGCGACCAGCACTGTCTGCTCGGTCAGCTCGTTGATCGCCGCGGCCAGGCGTTCGTCCGGCCTGGAAGGATCGGGTGGCGCCTGCGCCGCGTTGCGTGCGTCGCTCCCCAGCAGGATCGCGTACGGGCCGATCGACGCCACCACGCCGGCGCCCGCATGCGCCATGTGCCGGTCGCGCGGACGCGCCTCGACGCGCAGCCGCACCACCGCACCGGGGATCAGGCGATAGGTCGAATGGCCCAACGTGAAGCGCGCGCCGGTCGCCGCTTGCCGCAGCGCCTGGATATCCGGCGCCTGCGCCGAAAGCGGCGAGGCCAGCACGACCGCGCCCAACGCCATGCCGAGTACGCCGCGCGCGGCGCAGCCGAGCACGCGATGGCGCGCGGCCAAGACCAGCGAACGCCGCTGCCGGCACGTGCGCGTCGCCGCGGCAAGCGCAGCCGACATCGGCCGCAGGAGCGAACCGCTCATACCGTTGCGATCCCGAGGTGGAGGAAGGACACTCGTCGGCAGCCAATGCCACACTGACGAAATGCGGCCGATATATAGCAACCCGCCAGCGGCGGCGGCAATCTCCAATCTCCCCAACAGTGACTTGCCCCGCATTTTGGATCGCGCGCGCCTACCGATTAACTCCCTGCATGCTGCGGGGACGCCGCCGCGGCTTTTCCAAAATCCGGAAAAGTGTCGCAATCGAAATGGCGAATTGTGCAAAATTCAGCAGAAAACAGGTGATTTTTCGCAATTTCGCCGATATCACGCCACCTCCTCCCGCGACGCCGCGGCAGCCCACGCGTGGCCTTGCGATAAACAGCGCATACCCAACGAAATGCAACCCGCTGACCGTGCACGGCGCCCGTTTGCGCGGAGCGCCAGGTTCGTCTGCCGCAGGCGCGGCTTGATCGGGCGCTCGGGCGCCGGCCTGGCCGGCGAACTGCCGGCCGCTGCGACTGCTGCGACTGCTGCCGCTGCACTGCAGCGGCGCGCCCGCTGCCGGCGTGCGGCAGCGGCACCTGCCGACCCCCGCACGTGCTCGCGACGCACGCTCGGGCGCACGCCCGCCTCGCGCGCAGCGCCGGCTGCGGTTAGGCTGCGCGCCTGCATCCATCGCGATGCGGCGCGCCCTCCGCCGGATTAGCCGACCGTCCCTTCCCTGGATTCCGTTGCATGCCATTCGCCACGCTGGGCCTCGCGCCCGAGCTGCTGCCCGCGTTTTCCCGCGCGCTCGACGCCGCCGGCTATACCGCGCCCACCGCCATCCAGGCGCAGGCGGTCGCGCCGATCCTGCGCGGCGACGACCTGCTGGCCTGCGCGGCGACCGGCTCCGGCAAGACCGCCGCGTTCGCGCTGCCGCTGCTGCAGCACGCGGCGCTGGCGCCGCCCAGCCGCCGCGTACGCGGCCTGGTACTGGTGCCGACCCGCGAGCTGGCCGCGCAGGTCGGCGATACCTTGCAGGCGCTGGGCCGCTACCTGCCGCGGCGCGTCAAGGTGGCCACCGTCGCCGGCGGCGCCTCGATCAATCCGCAGATGCTGAAGCTGCGCGGCGGCGCCGACATCGTCGTGGCCACCCCGGGCCGGCTGCTCGACCTGGTCGCGCACAACGCGCTGGACCTTGGCGCGGTGCGCACGCTGGTGCTGGACGAGGCCGACCGCCTGCTGGCGCTGGGCTTCGAGGAGGAACTGGGCCGGATCCTGGCGCTGCTGCCGCCGCGCCGACAGACCCTGCTGTTCTCGGCCACCTTCCCGGCCGAGGTGGAGGTGCTGGCGCGGCGCCTGCTGCGCGGACCGCGGCGCCTCGGCGAGGGCGCTGCCGCCGCGGCCCCGGCGACGCTCCGCCAACGTGCGATCGAGGTCGACAGCGCGCAGCGCACCGCGCTGCTGCGGCACCTGCTGCACAGCGAAGCCTGGCCGCAGGCGCTGGTGTTCGTGGCCAGCCAGCGCGGCGCCGACACGCTGGCCGAGAAGCTGGGCAAGGCTGGCGTGCCGGCGCAGCCGTTCCATGGCGAGCTCAGCCAGGGCCGCCGCAACCAGGCCCTGGCCGGGTTCAGGAGCGGCCAGCTGCAGGTCCTGGTCGCCACCGACGTGGCCGCGCGCGGGCTGGACATCGCGCAGCTGCCGGTGGTGGTCAACTACGACCTGCCGCGCGCCACCGCCGACTACACCCACCGCATCGGCCGCACCGGGCGCGCCGGCGCCGACGGCCTAGCGGTGAGCTTCGTCGACGCGGCCAGCGCGGCGCATCTGCGCCTGATCGAAAAGCGCCAGCAGCTGCGCGTGCCGCGCGAGCGCATCGCCGGTTTCGAACCGGCGCAGGCAACCCTGCCCGCCACCGAGGCCGCACCTGGCAACGGCGGCATCAAGGGCAAGCGCCCGAGCAAGAAGGACAAGCTGCGCGCGGCGCATGCGCAGGGCGGTGGCGAGTCGCCGGCGAAGGAATGATCGGGGTTCCTGCGCATCCTGCAGCGGACCAGTCGGGGCGCTGCAGGAAGCGGCTTCAGCTCCGACAGCGGCCGCAGCCGGCACGGTTCGAGACCTCGTTCGTCGCGGCTGACGCCGCCGCTACAAAGGCAATCGGCCGAGCGACAGACCCTAGGGCGTGTCATCAATTAAGCAGGATGACAGAGGCGATCCAGTAAATCGCGCCGAGGAAGTTGCCGGCGGTCTTGTCGTATCGGGTGGCAATGGCCCGGTACTGCTTGAGTTTGGCAAAGAAGTTCTCGATCAGGTGTCGATCCTTGTACAGCACCCGGTCGTAGTCGCGCTGCACTTTGCGCGTTGGATGGGAGGGGATGACAATCTGCGTCCCCTGCCGCTGCATCGGCTCGATGACACGTGCCCTGGCATCGTAGGCGCGGTCAGCGAGCAGGGCGCCGACCGACAGTTGCGGCAGCAACGCATCTGCACCTTCCAGATCCGACGCCTGGCCTGCGGTCAGATGAAACGCCACCGGATTGCCCAGTGCATCGACCACGGCGTGGATCTTGCTGCTTAGCCCGCCTCGGCTGCGTCCGATGGCCTGCGGCGCCCCCCTTTTGCCCCGGCGCTGTGCTGATGCGCCCGGACGATGGTGCTGTCGATCATCGCGTACTCATTGTCCGCCTCCTCTGACAGGGCGTGGAACACGCGTTGCCAGACGCCGGACCGGCTCCAGCGGCTATGCCGCAGGTGGATCACGCGGAAGTCGCCGAAGCGCTCAGGCAGATCCCGCCAGGGGATGCCGGCTCGGTAGCGGTAGAGCACGGCTTCGACAAACAGCCGGTTGTCCTTGGCGGTCTGTCCTGGTCTAATTCTCGTGGACACCTCGATAGGGGATGATCATCTCCAACGAGGACTTTGAACGACATGACGCCCCGTAGCCGTAGCCGTAGAACTTTCGACACCGCCTTCAAGCTACAGGTGGTGCAGATGATCCAAGACCAAGGCCTGAGTGTGGGCCAGGTGTGCCGCGACCTGGACCTGGTAGACAGCGCGGTGCGCCGGTGGCTGGCCCAGTCCGAGGCCGAGCAGGCTGGCCAGCCGGGACAAGGCAGGCCGCTGACCCCCGAGCAGCAACGCATCCGCCAACTGGAGCGTGAGAACCAGCGGCTAGGCGAGGATGTGTCGATCCTAAAAAAAGCATCGGCCTTCTTCGCCCGGGAACTGAAGTGATCCAGCAGATGATCCATCAGTGGCAGGAGAAGGCCGACACCACCCGGTTGTGCCGGCTTGTGGGCGTGAGCCGTTCTGGGGTGTATGCCGCTCGGCGGCGGTCAGCGCCGAGGGCCTGCGCCCTCACGGCGCCCTTGCAATCGGCCTTCCAGGCTAGCGGCGGCAACTACGGCAGCCGCCGGCTGTGCGCCGCCCTGAAGGCCCAGGGCCTGCCCGCCGGTCGCTATCGGGTCCGCGGCCTGATGAAGCAGCAGGGGCTGAAGGCGCGCTGGAAGCGCAAGTTCGTCCATACCACCGACAGCCGGCACGAGATGCCGGTAGCCGACAACCTTCTGGATCGGCGCTTCAACCCGGAAGCCCCCGACCAGGCCTGGGTGGCCGACATCACCTACATCCGCACCGAGCGCGGCTGGCTGTACCTGGCCGCGGTGCTGGACCTGTACTCACGCAAGGTGGTCGGCTGGGCGATGGCCCCGAACATGCCTGCCGAGCTGGTCTGCACCGCCTTGCAGATGGCCATCGCCCTGCGCCAGCCCAAGCCGGGGCTGATCGTGCATAGCGACCGCGGCAGCCAATACGCCAGCCAGGCCCACCGCGACCTACTGGCACGCCACGGTCTGCTCGCCAGCATGAGCCGCCGGGGCAACTGCTGGGACAACGCGGTGATGGAGCGGTTCTTCCTGAACCTGAAAATGGAGCGGGTCTGGCAGCGCCGCTACGCCAACCCCGCCGAGGCCGTTGCTGACATCACCCATTACATCGTCGCCTTCTACAACACCCACCGGCTGCACTCCACCCTCGGCTATCGATCGCCTGCCGACTACGAGAAAGCCACCACCTGAAATCCCCTATCTCCGTGTCCACCAAAACTTGACCACGACAGTCACACCCACATGGCCGGCTCGGCCGGGGAGCAGGTCACGGATGCGATCCCACTGATCGTCTCGCAGGGCGTAGCGGCGTGCCATTGCAGGGGTGTGCAGGAAAGAAAGGGGCAACAAGCATCGCCTATCCGAACAATTGATGACAATCCCTAGGGCGCGCAGGCCGCCAGTTTCTGGTCGGCGTACCACAGCGCGCGCCGCGCCAGGTCGTAGGCGCTGTCGGCGGCGCGCGGCAGCGTCTGCTGCGCCAGGATCGGGTCGGCACCGCGGGCCATGGCTTTTTCCACCCGCTGCAGTTCGTCCAGGTTGTCCAGCACCGGCTGCAGCAGGCGGCTGCGCTGCGCCGCCGGGCAGGCCGCACGGCGCTGCTCCAGTTCGCCGATCGCCTTGCGGATGCGGCGGCTGGCCTCGCCGTCCAGGCCCGGCGCCTTCGCCGACGCGATCGGTGCGGCCTTGTAGGCATCGCCGGTGGCCTCGCTGCCGAGGTCGCCCGGGCGCTCGTGCAGCGCCGGATTGAAACGCACGTCCGGCGGCGGCCGCGCCACCGCCGGCTGGTGGGTGCTCTTGGGCAGCATCTTCTTCATCGCATCGCCGATGCCCTGCATCGCCACGTCGCCCAGAGTACCGCTGGTGGCCCAGTCCTTCTCGAAGCGGGTGGAGCGGTAGTCGATCGGGTTCGGGCGCTCGAACAGGCGCTTGGCCTTGGCCAGGTCGCGCGGATTGGTGGTGCCCGGCGGGGTGCCCGGCGCCTCGGCGAACGGATCCACCGCCACGCCGTCCGGCAACCGCGCGCTGCCGTCGCGGGTGTACAGCGTGGCGCTCATCGACGCCGCCGGCGTGGCCACGGCGGCGGCGGTGCGGGTCGGGGGCGGCGCTTGCGCCGCGCGCGCGGCGGCCGGCGCGCGCCGTGCCGCGGCATGCGCCGCGGACTGAGCGACGTGCGGTTGCGGCGGCGGTGCGGCGACCGGGACCGAGCGCGGCACGAACACCAGCCGCATCGCGTCGTGGGCACGCGCCGGCGCCGCCGCTGGCGCGATCAACAGCAGGCGGCCCAGCAGCAGCAGGATCAGCACGGTGGTGGTGGCCGCACCCAGGCGCAGCAGCCGGTCTTCCGCAGGCGCAGACGTCACGACGATCGAGATTCCATAGCGCGGTAGGCGTCCACCGGGGGATTGTCCCCGGACCGCGCTATGGTGCCGTGAGTTTCTGTGCCGCAACGTGTCAACCGACGTCCAACGCCGCCACCGCACGGCATGCGCCGCCGGACGGCGGATGCAACCGCCCGCCACGCTTGACGCTGCGCCATGCCGCGAGGAAACCGGCCAAGGTGGCCCGCGCCGTCCCGGCGACAGCCGGCGTACAGCCAGCGCGCGCCGGCACCACCGATGACACCCTTGTTATGGAGACGCACCCGCTGTGGAAACGCACCTGCCGTGGAGCATGCAATGATCCGCTGCTTGCGCCCCTGCCTGCTCAGCGCCGCCGCAGCCCTGCCGGCCAGCGCCGCGCCCTCGCACCTGGACGCCATCGCGCAGCGCGGCAGCCTGCCACCGCGCCGCGCACCACCGCCTGAGCGCCGGACACGGCAACGTGGCCTAGCCCGATCGCGTTCACGGGCCCTAGACAACGCGATCGGCGCAGGAAAGCGGCGGCGAGCTGCATCGCAGCGGCTTCGGCGTACGCAGCCGAAAGCGACGGCGTCAGCCCGGATCGGGTGCGATCAGCCACCCAGGCCGAGCTGTTCGGCCAGGTCGGTGCGCGGCGAACGGCCGTACAGGCGGCTGTATTCGCGACTGAACTGCGACGGGCTCTGATAGCCGACGCGATAGCCGGCCGAGCCCACGTCCATCCGCTCCACCACCATCAAGCGCCGCGCCTCGCGCAGGCGCAGCTGCTTTTGGTATTGCAGCGGGCTCATCGAGGTCACCGCGTTGAAATGGTGGTGCAGCGAGGAGGCGCTCATGTTCACCTGCCGTGCCAGGTCCTCGATCCGCAGCGGCTGGGCGTAGTGCTGGCGCAGCCACGCGATCGCCTTGGCGATGCGGTTGCTGGGGCTGTCCTCCTGCGCGATGCGCAGCAGGTTCGGTCCGCACGGACCGGTCAGCAGGCGATACAGGATCTCCTGCTCGATCAGCGGCGCCATCGCCGCGATGTCCTCGGGCCGTTCGAGCAGCCTGAGCATGCGCAGCGTCGCATCCAGCAGCGCCGGGCAGGCGGTGTTGACCGACACGCTGCGCACACAGTCGGCGCTGGCCTGCGCCGGCAGCGGGATGCGCTCGAGCAGCTCGCGCAGCCGGTCCGGCCGGATCGCCATGCCCACGCTCAGCAGCGGCTGCTCCGGGCTGGCCTGGGTGATCCGCGACACCACCGGCAGGTCCAGCGCCACCAGCAGGTAGGTGCCGACGCCGTAGCGGTATTCCTCCGTGCCCAGGCTCAGGCACTTCTCGCCCTGCACCACCAGGGCGAAGCACGGCCATTGCGCGGTGTGCGTCTTCGGCGACGGCGCGGTGCGGTGCGAGCAGAACAAGCCGTCGATGGCGGTGTCGCCATCGCCGTCGGGGGCGGCCAATCGGGCAACCAGTGTGGCCATTTCTCGATAGCGGTCGGCAAGCGCGGTCATCGGCGTCGGGCGTAGTGGCGGGCAATCGAGGAACGTACAGCTTGCCTGATGCTGCGACGGCGCGGTCGCCGCCGCGGCACGCTTTGCAGGATCGGACAAGAATTCCGCGGGATCGCGATAACCCGCCGCGGCGCCGCGCTCGCATTCTGTGCAGGCCGGATCCCCCGCCGCGTCTACCGGAGTGCTCCCATGCCCGCCCTGCTTTCCTGCTGCCCCCGCCATACGCCGATCGCCGCCGCCGCGCCGTGCCGCACCCATTCCCCGCACTGCGCCGCGCCGCGCAAAGCGCAGGGCTGAGCCGATGCAAGCGCATCGCGAAGCCCTGGAAATCACCACCTTCCGCCTGCAGGACTGCACCTGGCGCACCTTCCTGCGCGCCAACGCCGAGGTCGATGCCTGGCTACAGCGCCAGCCCGGCTTCCGCTCGCGGCGCATCGCGCGGCGCCGCGACGGCACCGTGGTCGACATGCTGCTGTGGGACAGCGTGGCGCACGGCACCGCCTCGGCCCGGCGGCTGATGCGCGAACTGCGCGGCGCCGCGATCCACGCGCTGATCGATCCGGACACGGTGTCCTGGGACATCGCGCCGGTGCAGCACGCCAGCGGCGAGGAGCGCGGCGACCGCGAGGACGCAGCCGAAGCCGACAGCCTCGCGGCCTAGGAAGCGCGAGCGCTCGCAGCCGCCGCCGCGCTCACACCCAGCCGCGGCGGCGGAACCACGCCAGCGGCAGCACCACGCTCAGCGCGATCACGGCCAGCGCCCAGGAATAGGCGTCGTGCCACTTGAGCTCGGGCAGGTGCGCGAAGTTCATGCCCCAGATGCCGACCAGCACCGTCGGCGGAATGCCCACCACCGACGCCACCGCCATCACCTTCATCACGTTGTTCTGGTCCATGTTGATCATGCCCAGCACGCTGTCGAGCAGGAACTCGACGCGGTCGTCCAGGTGCTGCTCGAACTCGCTCAGGGTGACCAGGTCCTTGTGCAGCAGGCCGACGCGCTTGCCCGCATCGGCGCCGAACCAGTCCGGCGCGGCGCCGTCGAGGTAGGTGGCCAGGCGCAACAGGCCCTGCCCGGCGTTGTGCATGCCGCCCAGCCGCCGGCCCATGCCGCCGACCGCGTGCAGCATCCGCTCCAGGTCGCGCGAGGTGTGCGGTTCGTCGAAGGCCACGCGGGTGGTCTCGGTGATCTCCGCTGGGCTGGCACAGGTCCACCCGGCAGAACGGCTGCGCGGACGTTCCGGCGATGCGCTGGATCGTGATCATCGGGATCGGCGTGATGGCGGGAGGGCGCGAGCATCCGCCGCCGCGGCTGAAAACGGCGCAGACACGCGCCGCGGCCGGCAATGCCCCGCCAGCGCGCGGCGGCGCGATGTCCGCCCTCGCGGCACGCCATCGCGCGGCTCAGGCGCGCGCACCGCCGCGGCGCTTGAGCGCATAGCCCAGGCCCAGGAGCAGGAACCAGGCCGGGCTGGCCAGCAACGCCTGCCGGGTATCGGCCTGCAAGGTCAGCAACGCCAGCACGAAGGCGAAGAACGCCAGGCACACGTAGCACATGAGCACGCCGCCGGGCATCTTGAACGCCGAGGCCGCATGCAGCTGCGGGCGCTTGCGCCGGTAGGCGATGTACGCGCACAGGATCAGCGACCAGACGAACATGAACAACACCGCGGCCAGCGTGGTGACCAGGGTGAAGGCGGTGACCAGGTTCGGGATCAGGTACACCAGCAGCGTGCCGCCGAGCAGGCACGCGCAGGAGAACAGCAGGCCGCGCGCCGGCACCGCCGCGCGCGACAGCCGGGCGAAACCACGCGGCGCGTGCCGCTCCTCGGCCAGGCCGTAGAGCATGCGGCTGGTGGAGAAGATGCCGCTGTTGGCCGACGAGGTGGCCGAGGTCAGCACCACGAAATTGATCAGGCTGGCCGCGGCCGGCACCCCGGCCAGCACGAACAGCTCCACGAACGGGCTCTTGCCCGGCACCACCTCGCGCCACGGCGTCACCGCCATGATCGCCACCAGCGCCAGCACGTAGAACACCAGGATCCGCACCGGGATCGAATTGATCGCCCTGGGCAGGTTGCGCTGCGGGTCGGCGGTCTCGGCGGCGGTGGTGCCGACCAGTTCGATGCCGACGAAGGCGAACACCGCGATCTGGAAGCCGGCGAAGAAACCGCCGATGCCCATCGGGAACATGCCGCCGTCGTTCCATAGATTGGCCAGCGAGGCCACATGCCCGGACGGCGACTGGAAGCCCCAGGCCACCAGCCCGGCGCCGGTGAGGATCAATGCGCAGATGGCCACGATCTTGATCAGCGCGAACCAGAATTCCATTTCGCCGAACAGCTTCACCGTCACCAGGTTCAGGCTCAGCAGCAACAGCACGCACAGCATCGCCGGAATCCACGGCGCCAGGCCGGGGAACCAGAACTGCGCATAGGCGGCGATCGCGATCACGTCGGCGATGGCGGTGATGATCCAGCAGAACCAGTAGGTCCAGCCGCAGAAGAAGCCGGCCCAGGGGCCGAGCAGATCGGTGGAGAAGTCGATGAACGACTTGTACTCCAGGTTCGACAACAGCAGCTCGCCCATCGCGCGCATCACGAAGAACAGCATCGCGCCGATGATCAGGTACACGAACAGGATCGACGGCCCGGCCAGGCTGATGGTCTTGCCCGAGCCCATGAACAGGCCGGTGCCGATGGCGCCGCCGATCGCGATCAGTTGCAGGTGGCGGTTGCACAGGCTGCGCTTGAGATGGTCGGGCTGGGCGGACGGTTCGGACATGGGCGCGGCCATCGGCAGGGGTATAGCCGGACAACATAGAAGATGCGGCGCGCAGGCGCCAGAGCGCTGTGCCCGCTTTATGCGCGGAAACCGGCACAAACCGCGCCGCCGCCAGCGCCGGCACGCCGCAGGCGGCTCACACGATCTTGGTGCGCCGCCACCACTGCGTGACTTTTTCCTCGCGCACCAGCGTGAACAGGCCGGCACCCAGGATCAACGCGATGCCGACCAGCATCGGCCAGTCCAGGCGATCGTGGAACAGCCAGTAGCCGAAGCCGATCGCCCACAGCATCTGGCTGTACTGGGTCGGCGCCACCGCACTGACCGGCGCCAACCGCGACGCATACATCAGGAAGATCGCCGCCATCCCGGCGAGCAGGCCATAGCCGGCGAGCAGCACCCATTGCGGCCAGGTCGGCCATACGAAGGTCGGCAGCATCAGCAGCGCACCCATCAGCAACGGGCCGAGCACGCCGGCGCCGTACAGGGTCAGGCGCTTCTCGCCCGGCCCGGCCATGCGCAGGCTGATCACCGACACCGCCCCGACCAGGCCGCAGACGATGGCCGCGACATGGCCCTCGCTCAGGTGGCGGAAGCCGGGCCGCAACACGATCAGCACGCCGACGAAGCCGACGATCACCGCCAGCCAGCGCCGCCAGCGCACTTCCTCCTTGAGCAGCAGCACCGACAGCACGGTGACGAAGATCGGCATCAGGAAGATCAGCGCGAACGCCTCGGCCATCGGCAACAGGGTGAAGGCGGTAACCGCCGACAGATTGCCGACCGCCCCGGTGAACGCGCGCAGCAGCCAGATGCTGGGACGCTGCGCCACCACCACCTCGCGCCAGCGGTCGCCGCGCTTCTTCAGGAACGGCAGCGCGGCGAGCATCAGCAACGCGCCGAAGAACACCACCTCGTCGGCCGGCAGCGTGCCCTCCAGGCCTTTCACGAACGCATCGCTGATCGAATAGGCGGCATAGCAGGCGAAACCGAGCAGCACACCTTTGAGCATCGCGGGCCTCTAGCGATCGAATGGCGCCCTAACGCGGAACGCGCAGGGGGAATGAGTGCATTATGCGGGCGAAACGGCTACGTGCTTCCTGCCCGATCCCGCCTCTGGGTTCACAACAAATTCTTAAGCACTGGATTGCTATAAGCCCACACATTACCGAGGGTTACGCTCACGGTCGCGTCCAGGGAGCGGGATACTGCGTAACGTCAGGAAGACGTGCCTGCCCTCTGCCTCGTCGGCCTCCCCTCTGTAACTGCTTAAGCCCATTAGCTATGCGCGTCACGCGCATGCAGACTGAGAGACCCGTTCGAGATGACCTCACTGCCACGTTGCCTGCCCCTCCTCCTAGCTGTAAGCCTGGCCGGCTGCCAACCGTCCGCCAACGGGACCGGGCAAACCACGCCGACACCGACCAAAACCGCCGCCGCCGAAGGCGTGACGAGTCAGGCAGCGTCCGCCAATGCGACGACGACTCTCGCCGGAGAGGCCTCGCTGCAGCCCTTGCTCAAGCCGGACGACCATATCCTTGCCTTCAAGCAGCATGACCTGACCGGCGACGGCCAGGACGATGCGGTGGCCATCGTCCGCCATGCCACCGCTGACGCCTCGGGTAATACCTGCGAACTGCTGATCCTGCAACAAGCAAACAAGGCATGGAGCGTGTCCGATCGCAGTCCCCAAGCAGTCGACTGCCTTTACAACGACATGGCACGCAACTCAAAGCGCCTGGACGACAACCTGACGCTGAAATCCCAGGAAATCGTCTACATCAATCAACAGGCGCGCAGCAATGTCGCGTACACGCTGAAGTACGACATGGCCAAGAAGGCCTGGTACCTCGCCGAGGCGAGCAGCACCGCGCCAGCCGAGAATCCAAAGAGCGGCAAGATGGATGTGTCTCGTGGAATTGCGCGCTATCTGGCGGACATTGCCTGGACGCCCATCGCGCAGATCGATCCAGAACAACTGCAGAAGGCAATGGACAAGCACCGGGCGGTCATTCAATAACCCGATTCTATGGAGTAGAAAATGCCCCGTTTCAACGAGAGCTCAGCGCTGCTGCTGAAGACCGCGGTCGATTCCGGCATCACCTCGCCTACGGAACTGGCCAATCTGATGGGAACCGCCGCCGTCGAGACCGGCCACTTCCGCCGCATGCGCGAAAACATGGGCTACACCTCGACGGACAGCCTGATCGGCGCCGTCTCCTCGGCCGACGATCGTCTCACCCGCCAGCAACCGACGATCGTTTCACCCGCCAGCAAGTAGAGGAGGCGGTCGCCAGCCGCGACCCACAGCGCATCGCCACCGTGATGTACGAAACGCCGATCTCGGCAACACCGAACCTGGCGACGGTTGGCGCTTCCACGGCCGTGGCTATCTGCAGTACACAGGGCGCGACAACTACGAGCGCTACGGCGAACGTTTCAATGTCGACCTTGCCAACAACCCAGACCTTGCTGCCGAACCGCAGACCGCGGCCAATCTTGCAGTAGCCTACTGGCAGGACCGCGTGCCGCAGAACCTACGTGGCGACGCGCGTGCGGCTGGACGCATCATCAATGGCGGCGACAATGGCGCCGACGAGCGCGTGCAGGCAGCGGGCCAATGGGGGCAAACCATCACCCCCGAACTGGTCGCCGACATCCAGAACGGCAAGGTCTCCCTGCAACAGCTGGCTAGCATGGGCGGAGACGAGCGCAGCCAACAGACCCGAGCGCTGCAGGAACAGCTGGCCAAACTTGGTTACCGCGGCGCAGACGGCAAGCCGCTGAACCCGGATGGCGATTTCGGACGCAACACCCGCCATGCGCTGCAGGGCTTCCAGCGCGCGCACGGGCTAGACGACGACGCGGTGATCGGCCGCAAGACGCGAGAGGCGCTGGCCGAGGCCAAGCAGGCGCCGCTGGTCTCGGAAGCCACGCATGCCGACAATGCGTTCTTCACGGATCTGCGCGGACGCATGCCCGGCGCCACCGACGCCCAGGTCGCGCATACCCTGCAAGCGGCGAAGGCCGAAGGCATCAATGGCCCGCAGCAGATCCAGGCAATCACGGTGCAGGATGGCGTCGCCTTCGTCGCTGGCACCACGCCCGGCTTTCGTGCGCGAGTCGACCTGGAGCAGGCACCGACGTTGCAGGAGAGCACGCGCCAGGTCGATCAGCACAATCTGCAGCAGGATCCAGCACAGGGACGCGGCGGAATGGCGCCCTGACGACCCAGTGCCGCGGCTTTCACGGCCCCGCTTCGGCGGGGCCTTTAACGTTCATGCCGACATTCGCAAGAGAATAACCACCCTCCAGACATCACAGCTTCGGCTGCGCGCCACGGCCCGATCCAGGCACCGACCGGCATACGCCTTCTGGATACGTATTGCCTCACCAACAGCGATACCCGCTCCTGGCCGCGTCGGTTACGATGCGCCACACCCTCACCTTTTCGTCCAAACCGCTGGATCTGGCGGCCAGCGACGTACTGATCACGTGAACTCCTATTCCAATCCCCTGCTGACCCGCGCGCTCGCCGAGGCGCTGCTTGCCGCACGCGACGGCGGCGCCGCCGCCTGGTGTGGATCGCTGGACCTGCAGCGCAGCGAGGGCCAGGCGCTGCTCGCCGCGGACCGCTGGCAATGGCGCGGGCAGACGTATCCGTATCCACCCAAGCTCAAGGACCGCACGATCTACTGGTGGGACGGCGAGGAGTTCGCGCCGGTGGCGCGTTTCGGCGGCGCGCTGATCAAGCTGGTGCCGACCGAATGGGGCGCGCCGACCTTCGAGATCGACGGCATCAAGATGCTGCCCAGCGCGCAGCTGTCGCCGTTCGAGGACGCGCGGCGCAAGGTCGCGCTGATCGAACCGCGCGGCAAGCAGGTGCTCGACACCTGCGGCGGGCTGGGCTATTTCGCCGCCTGCGCGCTGGAGGCCGGCGTGGCGCAGCTGCACTCGTTCGAGAAGAACGCCGACGTGCTGTGGCTGCGCACGCTCAATCCGTGGTCGCCGGATCCGGCCGCCAGCGACGGCCGCCTGCAGCTGGCGCACGCCGACGTCGCCCAGGCCATCGTCGCCATCGCCAGCGATGCGGTGGATGCGCTGCTGCACGACCCGCCGCGCTTCGGCATCGCCGGCGAGCTGTATTCGCAGGTGTTCTACGACCAGCTGGCGCGGGTGCTGCGCCGCGGCGGGCGGCTGTTCCACTACACCGGCCGCCCGAACAAGCTGACCAGCGGCCGCGACGTGCCGCGCGAGGTGGCCAAGCGCCTGGAGAAGGCCGGTTTCCGCGCAGAACGGGCGCTGGACGGGGTACTGGCGACGCGCCGCTAGCCTGGCTGCTGGCGCTGCCGGGCCATTGGCCGCGACATGGCAACGATGGACCTGACAGCGTCGGGGCTGAAGCCCCTCCCACAGCGCATGCAACCGGCTCGCCACGTTGCCTTTGTAGGAGCAACTTCAGCCGCGACAGGCAGCCAGTCGCGACCGACGATCCTGAGGCGCTCCCACAGCATGCAAAACGCTGAAAGAAAGGCCCAACGGTCAATTCTCACACCGAGGCGACGATATGCTCGCGCAGCCAGCGATGCGCCGGATCGCGGTGCACGCGCTCGTGCCAGAGCATGGCCATCTCGTAGCCCGCCACCGCCACCGGCGGCGCGCAGACCCGCAAGCCCGGATGATGGCGCACCAGCCGTTCCGGCAGCATCGCCACCAGATCGGTGCGCAGCAGCGCGTCGATGACGAACAGGAAATGCGGGACAGACAGCACCACCCTGCGCTGCAGTCCGCGCTCGCGCAGGGCCTGATCGGTGACGCCGCTGAAACCGCCGCCGTCCGGCGACACGATCACGTGCTCGAGCTTGCAGAACTGCGCCAGCGTCGGCCGCCGCTGCAAGCGCGGATGCCCGGCGCGGCCGGCCAGCACGTAGCGTTCGGCGAACAGGGTGCGTTGGCGCAGGTTCGGCGGCGCACCGTCGCGGGTGTGCAGGGCCAGGTCGATCTCGCCCTGCTCGGCCTGGCGCGCGATCTGCGGCGGCGCCATTTCCAGCACCGCCAGCCGCGTGCCCGGCGCCGCGCTGCGCAGCGCCGCCAGCGCCGGCAGCAGGATGGTCGATTCGCCGTAGTCGCTCGCGGCCACGCGCCAGCGGTTGCCGGCCTGCGCGGGATCGAACGGCGCATCCGCCGCCACCGCGCGCTGCAGCGCCTCCAGCGCCTGCCGCAGCGGCGCGCGCAAGGCCTCGGCACGCGCGGTCGGGCGCATGCCGCGCGGCCCGGGCAGCAGCAGCGGATCGTCCAGCGCTTCGCGCAGCTTGGCCAGGTGCACGCTGACCGAGGGTTGCGACAGATGCAGGCGCTCGGCGGCGCGGGTCACGTTGTGCTCGGCGAGCAGCGCGTCCAGGGTCAGCAGCAGGTTCAGGTCCAGGCGTCCGAAATTAAGCATGGCAATAGCTGGAATTACCGTAATTCATTTCAACTATAGCGAGCCACGGCCTACCTTGCCCGTCTGCCCATCGCCGAGCTCGCCCCATGAACGTCCTGCTGGTCCATGCCCATCCCGAACCGACGTCGCTCAACGGCGCACTCAAGGACTTCGCCGTGCAGCGCCTGCAGGGCGCCGGGCACCACGTGCAGGTGTCGGACCTGTACGCGATGCAGTGGAAGCCGGCGCTCGATGCGCAGGACAGCCTGGACGGCACCGCCGGCGATCGTTTCGATCCCTCTGCGGACTCCAAACGCGCCTTCGCCAACGGCCGCCAGAGCGCGGACATCGCCGCCGAGCAGGACAAACTGCGCTGGGCCGACGCGGTGCTGCTGCAGTTCCCGCTGTGGTGGTTCTCGCTGCCGGCGATCCTGAAAGGCTGGGTGGACCGCGTCTATGCCTACGGCTTCGCCTATGGCGTCGGCGAACATTCCGATGCGCGCTGGGGCGACCGCTACGGCGAGGGCAGCATGGCCGGCAAGCGCGCGATGCTGATCGTCAGCACCGGCGGCTGGGAGTCGCACTACGCGCCGCGCGGCATCAACGGCCCGATCGACGACGTGCTGTTCCCGATCCAGCACGGCATCCTGCACTACCCCGGCTTCGACGTGCTGCCGCCGTTCGTGGTCTATCGCAGCGACCGCATGGATGCGGAGCGATTCGCGCAGACCCGCGCGGCGCTCGGCCAGCGCCTGGACACTTTGTGGAGCGCCACGCCGATCGCGTTCCGCAAGCAGAACGGCGGCGACTACGCGATCCCGGCGTTGACCCTGCAAGCGGACATCGCACCGGGCCGGAGCGGGTTCGCTGCGCATGTGCACGCACCCGGCGAGGACGCGATGCCGCGCTAGCCGCACCCCATCCCGAAGCGCCTGTAGGATCGCGCTTGCGACGCAGATGTCGCGCTTGCCATCGGATCCATGCAGCACGCGACCCGCTCAACCCACGTCCGCCGCCTCGCGCTGTGCGCCACCGTGCTGCTGGGCGCCTGTGCCACGCAGGCGCCGCGCGCGCCGGAACGCACGCCGACCGAGATCAAGGCCGACATCGCGCGGCGCATCCCGGCGGCCATCCCCGACCGCAGCGGCTGGGCCAACGACGTCTATGGCGCCCTGTCCTCGCAGGACATGGCCACCAGCGCCGACAATATCTGCGCGGTGCTGGCGGTGATCGAGCAGGAGTCCACCTACCAGGCCAACCCGCCGGTGCCCGGCCTGGGCAAGATGTCGCGCGCCGAACTCGGCCGCCGCGCAGCGGCGCTGCATGTGCCCGCGTTCATGCTCGACGCGGCGCTGGCATTGAATTCGCCGAATGGCCGCAGCTATGGCGAGCGCATCGCCAGCGCGCGCACCGAGCAGGAACTGAGCGGCATCTTCGAGGACTTCGCCGGCAGCGTGCCGCTGGGCCAGCGCCTGTTCGGCGACCTCAACCCGGTGCACACCGGCGGGCCGATGCAGGTGAGCATCGCCTTCGCCGAAGCGCACACCGATGGTTATCCGTATCCGCTGCAGGACACGGTGCGCCACGAGGTGTTCGGCCGCCGCGGCGGCGTGTGGTTCGGCACCCGGCACCTGCTCGGCTACCCGAGCGACTACGACGCGCTGCTGTACCGCTTCGCCGACTTCAACGCCGGTTGGTACGCCAGCCGCAACGCGGCGTTCCAGGCCGCACTGGCGCAGGCCAGCGGCACCGCCCTGGCATTGGACGGCGATCTGCTGATCCCCGGCAGCGACATCGACCAACCCGGCGCCAGCGAGCGCGCCGCGCGCAGCCTGGGTACGCGCCTGGCGCTGGACGACCAGGAGATCCGCCGCGCCCTGCAACGCGGCGACGCGCCGGACTTCGGCGACACCGCGCTGTACCGCCAGGTCTTCGCGCTGGCCGAGCGCAGCGCCGGCAAGCCGCTGCCGCGCGCGATCCTGCCCGGCATCACCCTGCAAAGCCCGAAGATCACCCGCAGCCTCACCACCGCCTGGTTCGCGCAACGCGTCGCCGAGCGCTGGCGCCGCTGCATGGGCAAGTGACGGCAGCAGACAGGTCCAACGGGCGGCGCGCTACTTCGGCTTGTCCAGCACCAAGCACACCCACGCGATGGCCACCGCCAGCAGCAGCAACAGAACGCTGAAGAAGCCGTCCGATGCCATCCAGAACCAGTAGCGTCTGGGATCGGCATCCAGCAGGTACACCTGTGCATTCCAGAGCCGCAACGGGCGATCACGCGCACAGCTGCAGCTGTGCCGGCGCTGCGTTGCCGCCATACTTGCCGCGCATCGCTTGTGCAGAACGCGCTGCCGGCCCGGACTGCCGCCATTGCACCCATCAAGGATGATCGCGCCGGCTCGCCCCGGCCTGCCGCATGCGTCGATTTCCTTGTCCTGTCGCTCCCGTGCCGGTCGCCCGGCCGGCACCTCGTTGGCACCAAGGAAATCCTCTTGAAGAATCTCGTCACCCTCATCCTGCTCGCACTGTGCGCGACCGTGCTGTCCGCCTGCGATCCCACCACCGGCAACAAGACCATGTCGCCGGACGATTACCTGACCCACAACGTCTCGATCTGGAACGGCATCGCCTCGGTGACCGAGCCGTGGGTCGGCGGCGCGCGCGGCGAACAGCTGCTGACCGATGCGGCCGAACTGAAGTCGATGCGGCCCCACCGCAACGCGCTGAACAATCCGCGCACGCAGATCGCCAGCGACGGCAAGGGCTACGAAGGCTTCGGCATTCCCGACGATGCGCAGGACATGGACGCCAAGCTGAAGGCCTACCAGAAGAGCACCGACACGGTGCTGGCGACGCTGCAGGACATCACCGCGCTGGCCGACGGCTACACCGAGGCGCAGGTGCAGCCGCTGCTGGAGCGGCTGAACACCGAATCGGAGACCCTCGACAACGCCGCTGCGGCGCTGGACGCCGCGCAGAATGCCTACGCCAAGCAGCACCGCATCAAGCTGGTGACCCGCGGCTGAGCGGCGGCGGCAATGAGCAAGACAAAGCGGCCTGCGGGCCGCTTTTTTGTTGTGCGCCGTGGCAGCAGCACCCGGCTGCAGCTAGGGCCAAGCGGTGGCGCCGCCCCGCCTATCGCCGCACGCGCTGCCGCGCCGAGCAGGCCGATGCGGCGGAACCGCGTGCAGTGCGCTTGCTCGATCGCAACCGCGCTCAGCGGTGATCGTCCAGCACCGCCACCTCCTCGGGCGCGAGCTGGACCACGTCGCTGGCCGCGCCAGTGCCCAGCAGCGGGCGCATCGGCGCAGGCAGGCGCACTTGCTGCGGGCCGGCGCCGTGGTTGATCAGCACCAGCACGCGGCGGCGGCCGTCGCTGCGCACGCCGACCTCCACGTCCTCCGGCACGTCCGCCAGCGGCGCGCGCACCTGCGCATCGCGCAGCCAGGCGCCGGTGAGGCGATCGAGCGTGGCATCGTCGAGCCAGGCGCCGACATAGCTGATGCGGCCCTTGCCGACCCGCCGGGTCAGCAGCGCCGGCTCGCCGTCCAGCCAGCCGTTGGCCTGGCCGTAGCGCAGCGGCACCTCGGTCTGCGCCGCGCGCGCCTGCAGCTGCTCGGCCCAAATCTTCGCGGTGCCCTCGCCGGCCCCACCGGCGACCGGGATCGGCTTGTCCAGCGCATAGAACTGCTGCACGCGGCCGCCCAGCAGCTCGCCCAGCGGGCCGGGCTGACGCTGCGGCTGCAGGCCGTTGTCGGCGTTCTTCATCGCGCTGCGCGGGCCCAGCACCAGATGCCCGCCGCCCTCGACATAGGCCTGCAGCCGCTGCGCCTGCGCAGCGCTGAGCACATTGAGCGACGGCGCCACCACCAGCTTGTAGCCGTCCAGCGGTGCCAGCGCCGAGACCACATCGACCACCTGCGCCTGCTGCCGCAGCGGGCGGTAGAACGACGTCATCTGCGCGACCGGATCGAACTCGGCCGCGTGCTTCTGGAAACCGAGCGCCCAGCGGCTGTCGAAGTCGTTGATCAGCGCCACCTCGGCGTGCGGCGTGGTCCCCGCCAGCGCCGCACCGGCCTTGGCGAACTCCGCACCGACCTGCTGAATCTCAGCATACACCGGCACCGGCTCGCCATCGGCGCCGAGCAGGGTGCCGTGGTACTCCTCCTGCCCGTTCGGCGCCGCGCGCCACTGCCAGTACACGACCGCATCGGCGCCATGCGCCACCGCCTGCCAGGCCATCGCCCGCACCTGGCCCTTGCGCAGCGCCAGGTTGGTCGCGCGCCAGTTGACGAAGCCCGGCTGGGTCTCCATCACCCAGTAGTTGCGCTGCTTGTAGCCGCGGGTGAGATCGTGGCGCGCCGCATTGTCCACCCAGTCGTAGCGCTCGCCGGCGACGTAGTCGTCCCAGGCGGCGATGTCGAGCACGTCGTGCACCTTGTAGGCGTCGAAGCCGGCGAACCAGCCCATGGTGTTGGTGGTGATGAACTGGCGCGGATCGGCGTGCGGGCGGATCGCGGCGATCTGGTTGCGCGAGTAATCCGTCCAGGTGTCGCTGACGAAGCGCTTCCACTCCAGCAGCAGGGCCGGGTTCTCCTCGTCCTCGCGCACCGGGATCTGCGCGAAATCGTTGTAGGTCTGGCTCCAGTA
Organism: Xanthomonas hyacinthi; assembly: GCF_009769165.1. Lineage (NCBI taxonomy): Bacteria > Pseudomonadati > Pseudomonadota > Gammaproteobacteria > Lysobacterales > Lysobacteraceae > Xanthomonas > Xanthomonas hyacinthi. The sequence goes on along the minus strand of NZ_CP043476.1, from coordinate 2,524,289 downwards.
CGCGCTCGCCCAGCGCTGGTTCAGCGCCTCGATGTTGCCGTACTTGCGCTGCAGCCAGGCATGGAACTGCGCCTTGGCTTGCGGATCGAACGATGCCTGCGCGTATTCGTTGTCCAGCTGCCAGCCGACCACGTGCGGATTGCGCCCATAGCGCTGCGCCATCTGTTCGGCGATGGCATGGGCGAAACGGCGGTAACGCGCGCTGGCGAAGGAGAACTGCTGGCGGTTGCCGTGCTCGTCGCGCACCCCGTCCTGGCTGATGCGCAGCGTGTCCGGATAGGCCTGGGTCAACCATGCCGGCGGTGCGGCGGTCGGCGTGCCGAGCACCACCGCGATGCGGTGGCGCGCCGCCGCGGCGATGGCGCGGTCCATCCAGGCGAAGTCGTACTGGCCCTCGCGCGGCTCCATGCGGCTCCATGCGAACTCGCCGATCCGCACCACGCGCACGTGCGCCGCCTCCATCAGCGCCAGGTCGTGCTCCCATTGCGGCTCCGGCCACTGTTCCGGATACCAGGCCACGCCCAGCAGCAACGGCGCGGCATCGGCATAGCGCGTGGCCTGCGCACGCGCAGCGGGCACGGTCGCCGCCAGAGCGCACAATGTGCCGAACAACAATGCAGCCGCGCGCTGCGGGAACCAGGAAGGCGATGGCATAGGCGGACTCGTCGATAGCGGGAACAGCGGCGGACAAACGCAAACCGTCGCCAGCGGTCATTGTGCGCGCTGGCAAGGCGCGCGCACTTGCGCAACTTGCCGAGATTGGATGCGCAACTGCGCACAAACCGGGCAACCGCACCGGTGCCCGGCGCGGGCTGCTCGATGCAGCGCCGCCGCCTGTGCCAGGCTGGCGCTGAGCGCATCGCGCGCTGCGTGCCATGCATGGCGCCAGTGGCCGCGTGTCGGCGAGCAGCGCGCCCGCATTGCCCAGATGCATGTCGTTGTTGCCGATCAGCGCACCGAACCAGCCATACACGCCGAGCCGCCGCGCATCGTCGTGGTCGAGCCAGCCATCGCGCTGCAATTGCCTGGAGAACCGCCACCAGTCGATGCGTCCATGCCCGTAGGAGGCCGCATCCAATGCGGCCAGCGAGACGAAGCCGCGCCGTCCCAGATCCGGCGTGCGATCGAAGCGGGTGGATAGCAGGAACACGCGGCCACCGGCTTCGACGATTTCGCTGTCGGCGGCGGCCAGGCCGTGCGCGCGCAGCACCTGCCCGGCGAGTTGTTCGCAGCGCAGCAGATCCGCCCAGCGTTGTGCGGCAGGCGTGCCGGCGCGCTCGCTGAACTTGACGATGACGGAGCGGAAGCGGCCATCCTGTTGCAGCGTCGCGGCGAACGTGGGCTGCTCCCCGCCCGCAGAGGAACCGACGTCTTCGCCGCGCAGGGCGGCTTCGGCAAGGTGCGGATACGCCTGCAGGCGCTGCACCTGCGCGATCGTGCCGGCGGGCTGCAGCATCCCCTGCAGCGCGCGTTCGCCCAGGACCAGGTCGCCGGGCTGGTCGTCTCCGTGCCGCAACAATCCCAGCACGATGTCGTCGGACTGCCAGCGCAGCAGGTCGGGCGCTGCGCCGATGTCCTCGGCCGCGCGGCGCGCGAAGGCGCGCCCGAGGAAACCTTGCGGCCGCTGGTCGTCGAGGAACCAGGGCAGGCCCGGGAACACACCGCTGGCGCATTCGCCATGCAGCAAGGCAGGACATGCGACCCGAGGCGCGAACAGGTAGCCGTCGCCGCGCAAAGCATGCAACTCGCCGAGCGACTCGGCCTGGCCCTGCACGCTGATGCGGAACAGCGGCCAGCGATTTCCGGCACGCCCGACCTGGCGGCTGAGCGCGTAGCGCGTGGCGCGGGCCTTGCCGATCCGCACCACGCTGTCGCCCGCGGACAGCAACAGGCGCGACGCCGTCGGCTGGCCGCCTCGTGGGAGATGAGGGCGCGCCAACGGGCGGAAATCGCGGGCGCAATGGCCCTATAACGCCCGCTCGGCGGCCCACCCATGGGGGCCGGCCGAGCGGGGACGCCCAGATCCCTAAGTCCAGTTGTCGCCATCCAGACTGCTGTCGTCCGAAAAATCCTGGTCGGCGTCCTGCGGCGGTGCGTCGTTGTAATAGTTGTTGGTGACGTTCTCCACCACCGCGCCCTGCTGCGACCCGCCGCCCAGGAATCCGCCGTGGTGGCCGCCGAGCAGGCTCTCCACGCCCTCGAACAGGAACATGCCGCCGGCCACGCCCGCGGCCGTGGTCGCCGCGGTACCGAGAAAACCCGGACCGCGCGCGGCCGGTGCCGCGACCGGCGCCTGCTCCGGCAGGCTGGCGCCGCCGCCGAACAGGCGCTCGCGCCAACCCGGCGCGGGCTGCGGCGCGGGCGCCGGCGGCAACGGCGGCGGTCCCGCATTGAAGCCCTGGCCCAGGAAACTGGCGGCCGGCGGCGGCGGCGCGGCCTGCTGCAATTGCGCGATCTGCGCCTGGGCGCTCTCCAGCGCATGTTCGAGCAGCAATGCCCGCTGCACCAGCAGATAGGCCGCATCGGGCTGACCGGCCAGGCGCTCGCGGATCAGCGCATCCGCCTGCGGATCTTTCGCCACGCCGCCGACACTGCGCAGGCGGGCCAGGAAATCTTCGAGTAGCTGTTGTTCTTGCGGGGTCATACCAGTACCTGGAGGAGGTGACCGGCCCAATGCCGGCAGGCACAGCATGGGCGCGGACCGGCCGCCGCCAAAGGACACCCGCGCGGCCTGGTGCGGCGACATTCATCAAAACAACTGGATCGGCCCCTGCAGCGGGCGCCATCGCTGGCGGCATCCCTCTCCATCGCCGCATGCCGACGCTGGATTCCGGTGGCGTGGATGCGGGCGGCGCGACCCGCGCGGTGTTCGGCAATCCGCAGGCCGGGCCGTTCTTCAATGGTGTGCGACTCCGGGTGGCCTCGGGCCATCGGTCGCGACCGGCGTCGCCGGCAGGGGCCTGTCGCGACCGATGGCCCAAGATCGAACGGCGCCGCTGCTGCAGGTCGCACGCCGGGACTCAGTCCATGGCCTGCAACCGCATGCATACGCCGACGCCTATTCCTGCCCCGCTTCGTCCGCCGCGCCATCACCGCGCGGCTGCCGCACCGCCCACATATTGTCGATCAGGTTCGGATACGGACGCCCATTCTCTTCCGCACGCTGCTGTGCCGCGGCCTTTTGCGCAGGCGACAACGGCTGCGCGCGCTGGCCGCGCGGCGTGGGTTTCTTCCAGGGTGGAGTCTTGGAGGCGCGCATGGCATGGCCGCAGGCAACAGAGGTGTGCATCGTGCCGCAATGCGCTGCGCCGGAAAGTGAAAGACGCGCGCGGTCGATGCGCCCAGGTCTTTCCCGATTGCCGGACCCTATTCCGACTCGATTCCCGCCAATGCGAACACCCAGCCCGGCACCGCCGGCTCGCCGGCATGGACGTCCTTGGGCTTGTGCTCGGCCATGGCCCAGCGGTGCAGCCAGCTGATGCCGCCGCGGCCGGTATAGCCCTCGGCGTGCCGGTAGGCCGGATCGCGCAGCGCCTCGTCCAGGGTGACGAACGCATAGCCGCGGCGGCGCGTGGCGGCGATCAGCTCCGGGAACGCGACGGCATTCAACTCGTTGGCATGCATCAACCACACCTGCGCGATGCGGCGGCCGAACAGCCGCTGCGACTGCGCCTCGAAGTAGTCCAGCTTGTTGAGCATGTACGGCACATAGCCCTTGCGCAGCCGCAGCAGCGTGGCCTCGCGCGCCGCGCCTGCCGGCTCGGTCTCCAGCACCCGCGCATAGGCGAAGGCCCACACCCACTCGCCGTTGTCCACGGTGACCGGCGCGATACGGTAGCCGCGCGCGGCGACGAAGGCGAGCACCGCCTCGCGCTCGACATCGCTGCGCCCGGTAGCCAGGTAAGGATGGCGGAACCAGCGCAATGGCTGCCCGTACTCGGCCAGCAGCGGCCGCACGCTGCGCTCGCCGCGCACGATGGCGTCTTCGTAGGCCGGCAATCCCACCTCGTGCAGGTTCACATGGCCGTAGGTGTGGTTGCCCAGTTCGTAGCCCGCGTCCAGCCAGTCGCGCAGCATCGCCACGCGTTGCGGCTGCAGCTGGCCGTCCTGTTCGAGCTTGTCCTCGTTGACGAAGCCGACGATGGGCACGTTCGCCTGCCGCAACGCCGCCATCAGCTGTGCATGGAACGCCGGCAACTGCGCGGCCGGGGTCTTGCCCATGCGTTGCCATGGCAGATCGTCGATGGTCACGGCGATGCGGCGATCGGCCTGCTGCGCCTGCGCGGCAGCGAAGACGGCCAGCAGGGCCAGCAGGGCCAGCAACACGAAGCGGCGATAGCGGTTCATCGGCCTTGCCAGGTCATGGAGCGGGCAAGTCTAGCGGGTGCGACCGCTTGCATGCCCGCACCGCGATGCACAGCAACGCCGATTCGCTGGCGCAGCCCAACCGATGGGATGACGACACGCTCATTCGCGTACCGCAGAGAGGGCGCGGCCGATCTTGAAGGTCCGACGCAGAAAGGCGGCTCCGTCATCCAGCGCCTGTCTAGCGATTGAAGATACGGATACCGCCTCGATAAAGCTGTGCGGTGCCCCCGGATAAAGTTTTACCTCAACGCCAACGCCAGACGCGAGCAGCTTTCCGGCCATTGCCAGATTCTGCTCGGCGAGGACGTCACATTCGCCGACGCCGATGAAAAAGGGCGGCAGCCCCCCCACGTCAGCCAGCAGGCCATGCGCGTAGGGATCGTTGCGGTCGGCTGATCGAGAGATGTACTGATTCCAGAACGTGTCGATCTCGGCGGCGCTCAGCATGTCCGTGTCGGTGCCGTAGCGGCGGCGCGAGTGCGGCGAGCAATCCGGCGAATAGCCCGCGTAGTAGTTCAGGGCCGCGGCGATGCGGCCTCCCTCGCCATCATCACGCAACTTGAGGAGCGCGCCGGTGGTTAGATTGCCGCCAGCGGAATCTCCCCCAAGCGCCAGCCGGCTTGCGTCAAGTCCATGCTTTGCAGCGTTTGCCTGCAGCCAGCGAACAACATCAACCACCTGTTCCAGCGCGACCGGATAGCGCGCCTCTGGCGACAACGCATAGTCGATACCGACCACGGCCACACCGGCGCGTGCAGCCAGTTCTCGCATCACGCGGTCATGCGTGTCCAGGCTGAACATGGCCCAGCCGCCACCATGCAGGAAACCGAGCGTCGGCTTCGAGGCACCCGGCGCAGGATCATGGATTCGCAGGCGGACCGGTCCGTGGCGGGTATCGGCAAAGATCTCCTCGGTGCGCGCGATTATGGGACCGCCTTCGCACCACGGCCGGCGCACCTGCTCCACGATCTCGCGCCGGGCTGGCCAGTCCAGCGTCCGGCCGGCGGTGATGCGTCGGCCCTCGGCGATCACGCTGTCGATGAAGTGGGCGATCTCCGGGTCGAGGGGCTTAGCACGGGGCTCGATGGCGACGGTGGCATCGGCGCCACGGCCGCCATCGAAGCGGCGCATCCAGGCAGCCAGATCGTGCTGCCGCGTGTTCCAGAGTCCGCGCAAGATGTCGTCGAACACGTCGTCGCGCTCGTCCTGGCCCATCTTGAACGTAGTGCGGACGCTACGGATCTTCGCGTGGAAACCGACGACCCCCTGGCTTAGCTGGCGATACCGTTCCCCGAGCTCCTCGATTCGCCATGCACCAGGACGCTCGCGCTCCACGTCTTCGACCAGGCTATGCAGCAATCTGCTGGCGTCTTCGGAGGTGTCGCGCAGTTCGACGTCCACTTCGAACACGGCGGTGGCGTAGTTCCAGGTCGGCGCGCGGGTGCGGTCTCTGAACCAGGACGGCGAGACATATCCGTGGGGACCGACCAGGAGCACGGTGGCGCGCGGCTCTTCGGCGAAGGCGCGCCATTGCGGATTGCTGCGGGCGAAGTGCCCCAGCAGGCGAAGGGGATGGCCGTCGGCGTCGCATTCCAGCTGCACGGGCAACGGGGTGGCCGAGAGCACGCCGGCTGCACCGGAAACGATCCACGCGAGCTGTTGCGCGGCGACGAGGTCGGCGATGTCATGCGGGGAGAGCGGCTGGAACAAGGCAGGATTGGACATGGTCTTAGCGTGCGGGGAAGGGGCGGGGTTCAGGGGATGGCCGAGGCCACGGAATGGGATGGCCAGTGCGCGGCCCAAGGCACCGCCGCCTCCAATTCGTAGGCCAGTGCAAGAAGGGTATCTTCCTGTCCGCGATCGGCCGCGAACATGCTGCCGATGGGCAGGCCGGCAGAATCGAAGGACAACGGCAGCGAGATCGCCGGCGTGCCTGCCATGTTGTGCAACGGGGTGTAATCGATCCACGCGAACATCGCGTCCATCAGCGTTTCCATCGCGACATCGGGCGCGAAAGTTCCCAGTGGCGGTGGCGGCGCGCTCACCACCGGCGTCAAGACCACGTCGTAGCTGTCGAAGAACCTGGCCAGCTGGCGCGGCAATCGCGCAATCTGCTGGTACGCCGACTCCAACATCTGCGGCGGCAGGCGCCTGGCGCGATCGGACAGGCTCAGCGTCCACGGCTCCACCGCATCTTCAAGGCGACGCCCGCCGATCATTGCGGTCGCTGCATCGACCGCATCGGCAGCGAGGTGCGACCATAGGTCCTCGAATGCAGTCAGCGTCGCATGACCGTCGAGCGGCCAGTCGACGCGTTCTACGCGATGGCCCAGCCGCGTGCACAGGTCGGCGGTGCGCGTGCTGGCATCACGCACGTCGGAGTGTGGCGCCGCGCCACGCAGGCCGTGCTCGATCATCGCGATCCGCAGGCGCCTCGGCGAAGGCCCGTGCACCGTCGCGCGCCCCGGGTGCAGATGGGTCGCGGCGAATGCCCATGCGGTATCGCGAACGCTCCGCGAGTGCAGGCAGTCGGCCACCAGCAGATCCTCGACCAAGTGCCGGCCGCGCACCCTCACCGTGCTGTCGCGGCCGGGCTTCAGGCCCACCACGCCGCAGCACGAGGAGGGCACGCGGATCGAGCCGCCGCCGTCGCTGCCGTGGGCGAACGGGACGAGGCCGGCGGCGACCGCGGCAGCGGCACCGCCGCTGGATCCCCCCGGCGAATGCGCCAACGACCAGGGATTGCGTGTCAACGGACCCTGCAGCGGTTCGGTGGAGGCGAGCAGCCCGAATTCGGGCATCGACGATTTGCCGATCGCCACCAGGCCCTGCGCGACCAGTCGCGCGACGTAGGGATAGGCGCGTTCCACCAGCACGCCGCTGCGGCTGCGCGAGCCCGACCGCGTCGGCATGCCCGGGTAATCCAATGAATCCTTCGGCAGCCAGGGCACGCCCGCCATCGGGCTAGGTGACGCGGCGCCGCCCCTTGCGCCATCCAGCACGGCAGCCTCGCGCCGCGCAAGCGCGAACGCGCGGTGGCTCAACGCCTGCAACTGCGGGTCCAGCACCTCGATGCGTAGGATCGCCGCTTCCGCCAGGCCTGTCGCATCGAGGCTGCCCGAACGTACCAGGGCCGCCTGGTCGTGGGCGTCGAGACGACCGATCGCGAAGGCATCTGCGCGCGTGAGTTTGTTGCGGAACATGCAGTGGGTTCCGTAGGTGGGAGGGCAGCAGCGAGGGAAGATGGGTCAGGCGCTGCGTCGCAATGCGCGGGCGCGGCCATAGAATCGATAGAGCAACGCGCCGATCACGGCATAGAAGCCCAGGATCGCGACCGGGAGCAGTTCGCCTTTACGGGCCTGCTGCGCGATGTCCAGCGCCACCGGAAGCGTCATCGCGAAACTCATCATGATCGCCGCGACCGGGACTACCCCGAACCAGATGCCCCTTATGCGGATACCACCCAGCGGGACCCTGAAACGGCCCAGTCGCTCGGGTTGCGTGCTGCGCATGTGGATCAGGCTGATGGCCATGATCGCAAACATGAAGGCCACGCCGAACGAGATCAGGTCCGCCATCACCGAGATGGGCAACAGCGCTGCGTTGATCGCAGCGAGCGCGGCCAACAGCAGGTTGGCGATCCACGGGCTGTTGCGGGTGGGGTGCAGTCGGCTGAACACGTCGGGCAGCAGGCCGTCGCGGGACATCGCGTAGCAGACACGCGAATGCCCGAAGGCATTGGCCAGCAGCACCGATGCCAGCCCGGCGAGAGCACCGACCTTGATCACCACCGCGAACTGCGGCCAGCCGATGCGGTCGGCGGCCAGCGCGATGGGATCGGGGACATCGAGTTCCCGGAACGGCACAAGCCCTGTCAACACGACTGCCGCCAACACGTACAAGGTGGCGCAGATCGCCAGCGAACCGAGGATCCCGATCGGCACGTCGCGCTGCGGGTTGCGGGCTTCAGCCGCCGCTGTGGAAACGGTCTCGAAGCCGAGGAAGGCGAAGAACAGCAGCGCGGCTGCGCGCGCCACGCCCTCCCACCCGTAGGTGAAGCCGCCCTCGTTGGGTGGCACGAACGGCGACCAGTTGGCGGGATCGACAGCAGTCGCGCCGATGACGATGAAACTGACCAGCACGAGGACTTTCACGAGCACCAGAGCGGTGTTGGCCAGCGAGGAGCGGGAGGTGCCCAGTGCGACGACTGCGCCCGCGGCCAGCACCGCACCCGCAGCGACGAGGTTGGCGTGGCCACTGACGGTCGGCGACTTGCCTTCGCTGCCTGACAGCAGCTGGATCGCAGGCGTCGAGATCGCGTCCGGGAGGAGCAGTCCCAGGTCTGCCAACAGGCTGGCGAGGTAGCCGGAAAAACCGACCGCCAGCAGCGATGCGGCCACGCTGAACTCCAGGAACAGCAACCAACCCAATGCCCAGGCCGGACCGGTGCCCAGCGTGACCTTGCAGTAGCTGTACGCCGAACCCGATTCGGGCACGCTGGAAGCCAATTCGGCATAGCACAGGCCAACCAGCAGACAGGCGACGCCCGCGATCACGAAGGAAAGGGTCACCGCTGGCCCGGCATACAGGGACGCAGCGGTGCCGATCAGTACATAGACCCCGGCGCCCAGAATCTGGGCCACGCCCAAGATCAGCAGCGCACCCCATCCCAGCCGAAGCTGCAGTCCGGAATTCCCGTCTGGTTGCGCAGGCGTCGTCATCTGGAACCTCTCCATGTGGCCCCCCCTTTCGTGGCAACAGTGCCGACGCCAGCAGGCTTTTGCAGGAGCGGAGGGGACGTTGTTGATCGATCATGTCGCTTTCATGCTGTGCGCGACGCAGATTCGATGCTTCGCCATCCCGCCCCCCGACTTTGCCGAACAGGCCCGTCTGCGCCGCCGCGCAGCTCTGGGCGGGGTCTGGGGATCGTCGCGGCTCAGCGGATATCGAACGCGAAGCGCAGCACGTCGGTCACCGACCGCGCGGGCACGCTGACATGTACTTCTTCCGGATAACGGCGCAGGCGAACGCGCAGGCCGTGCCCCGAGAGCAGGTCCAGGCGGTCAACGAGCGCGCGCGCCGGCTCCGGATCGTCATCGGTGTCACGATCGCCGACGACCACCATCAGCCGGCTGGTCTTGCCGATCTTGCCGCTGGCCAAGCGGGCGGTGAACGCGCGCTCGTCCTCGAGCATGCCCTGCTCGTTCCACTCCATGGAGGGGCTGGCAGCCACGATCGAGTGGAAGGCCTCCGGCCGTTCGTAGAGCGCATAGAGCGCAAACAGGCCGCCCAGCGAGTGGCCGAACAGCGAATGGCGGTCGGGATCGGTCCGGTAGCGGCGACTGATCTCGGCGCGCAGTTTGCCGGTCATGAAATCGAGGAACTGCTTGCGTGCGCCGCTCTTGTACTTGGCCAGCTCGCGCCATTGCCGTGGCGGCGGATCCAGCAGCGGCGCGGTGTAGTCGTTCAAGCGGCGCACGTCATAGGCGTCATCGGTGGGATAACCGACCCCGACGATGATCGATTTGCCGATCGGCAGGTATTCCTGGACCCACCGTGCCTGCGCGAACGAGCCAAAGTACGCGTTGCCGTCGAGCACGTACAGCACCGGGTACCCGTCCTCGGGCGCTTCGCCTTCGCTGGGGAGGGACACGAAGATGCGATACACCTCGCCGTTGGCGGCGGCCAGGTCCCAGACCTGCGTCGACGGCAGGGTGTACCCCTGCGTGGTGGCCGACGCCGCGGCGGGTGGTGGCGCCTGAAGGGCCCATGCTCGCGTGGCGGGTATGGAAAAGGCCATCATGGTCGCGGCGATCCAGGCAAGTTTCCTGCACACTTCAGCCATTGCGCGCTCCTTTTCGTCGATCCAAAGAACATCATTCACGCTGGAAGCCTACGCGAAGGCAAGGCGAAACGAGCCTTGGTGTCGTCCTGCCCTGGCCGCACTGCACCTCGTCGCCTCCCGTTGATCGTCGAATCCCTACTGCAATGCAGGAGGCGGGGAGGGCGCTGATTCGGCCTGGGCGATCGCATGTTGTCCGCGGCGAAGGTTTGAAGCTTCGCCATCCCGCGCTCCGACTTGGCCGAACGCGCTGCTCGATAGTGGGGGGGAACTCGCCGGAGGGACGGGATGCGGGCCGGCTCCCGGATGGCATACGAAGCCTGCGCGGAAGCGGCCATTAGTGCGTGCCCAAGACTGTTTCGGCTAAGTCGCCATCCAGATCGGCATGTCCATTGCGTCGCCGCGACGTTAGTCTCGGGAGATTCTCCAGTGACAGGGCAGACCTTGACCACCACCAATTGCGTCGACCCTGCCAGCGCGCGCGAATGGCTCGCACGGCTGGTCGCGTTCGACACGACGTCCCGCAATTCCAATCTTGCTCTGATCGAGGCGGTCGAAACATGGCTGGACAGCCTGGGTGTGCGCTCGATGCGCATCGCCGCTACCGAGGGCGGGAAGGCGAACCTGTTGTTCTCAATCGGTCCGGAGGTCGCGGGTGGAGTTGTGCTGTCCAGCCACACCGACGTCGTACCGATCGATGGGCAGGACTGGAACAGCGATCCCTGGACGCTATCCGAACGCGAGAGACGGCTGTACGGCCGTGGCACGGCAGACATGAAAGGCTTCATCGCCGCCGGCCTGTCGCGGGTGCCGGCGATGCTGGCCGCCGGACTCAAGCGGCCGATCCATTTCGCACTGTCCTACGACGAGGAGGTTGGTCTGCTCGGAGCGCCTTCGTTGATCGAGGCGCTCATGGCCCGCGTGCCCAGGCCAGGCGTGGTGATCGTCGGTGAACCAACCGGGATGCGTCTCGTCGACCGGCACAAGGGCATCATGGGCTTGCGCACCACGGTGCTCGGTCACGAAGCGCATTCCAGCCAGACCCATCTGGGCGTCAGTGCCAACATCGTCGCGACGCGGCTGATGTCGCGGATCGTCGAGATCGCCGACCGCCTGGCGTCGACCCCCGCCACCGGCAACGGTTTCGAACCGCCGCATACCACCGTCACCATCGGCCTGGTCAAGGGCGGTACGGCACCGAATATCCTGGCCAGGGAATGCGCCTTCGTCTGGGATATCCGTTCGGCTTCGCCGAACGAGGCACGGGCGGTCTACGACGAGGTTCGGGCCTATGCACGGGAACTTGAATCAGGCATCCGCGCACGCTTCCCAGATTGTGGCATCACCACCGAGATACTGTCCGACGTGCCGCCGCTGACCGGAGAGGGCAACGCACCCGCCTTGGCGCTGGCGTCGCGACTGGCCGACACTTCCGACAGCGAAGCGGCCTCCTATGTTTCAGAAGCGGGATTGTTCGAGCTCGCCGGCCTTCCCACCGTCATCTGCGGGCCGGGCTGGATCGCCCAGGCGCACCAGCCGGACGAGTACCTCGAGCTAAGCCAGCTCGCTGCGGGCGAATCGTTCATGGACCGCCTGATCGAAGAATCGTGCCAGTGACCGGCCACCACGCCCATCCCAATGCCAGCCCCCGCATCGTCGGCAGTCGCAACTGGATACTCGGCGTACTGACCTCGATCTACCTGGTGAACTTCATCGATCGTCAGGTGCTGGCGATCCTGCTGCCCCAGGTGAAGGCCGAGTTCGGCCTGTCGGACACCTTTCTGGGTTTGCTCGTGGGCCCGACCTTCGCTTTCTTCTACGCCACGATGGGCCTCCCCCTGGCCTTGCTCGCCGACAGGGTCAATCGTCGGCGGCTGATCGCGGTGTCGCTGGCCCTGTTCTCGGCGATGACGATCGCCTGCGGCCTCGTGGTGCAGTTCTGGCAACTGGTCGTGGCCCGCATTCTGACCGGCGTGGGCGAGGCCGGTACCGGTCCCGCCTCGCAGACGATGATCACCGACCTGTATCCGCCGGAAAGGCGCGGGCGGGCGCAAGCCATCTACGCCACCGGCGCAAATCTGGGTGTGCTCGTCGCCTTCGCCGCAGGTGGTCTGATCGCCCAGGCCTGGGGCTGGCGCGTCGCATTCATCGTCGCCGGCCTGCCTGGCTTGGTGCTGGCAGTGTTGCTGTCGGCGACGGTGCGCGACCCGCAGCGTGGCGCGAGCGATTCCGAGGTAGCACAAGAAGAAGCGCCTTCTTTCGACATGGTGATGCGACAGCTTTGGCAGAGCCGCGCGTTCCGGTACACGGCGCTCGGCGCCTGTTCGACCTGTTTCACCGCGTACGCGCTGAGTAGCTTCTTTCCACTCTTTCTTGCGCGCAGCCATGGCATGTCGACCAGCGAAATCGGTATCGCCATGGCGCTGATCATGGGCGTCTGCGGCGGCCTGGCGACCTACGCGGCGGGTCACTTCGCCGACCGCTTCGGACGCAATGACCAGCGCTGGTACTCCTACGTGCCCGCGATCGCGGCACTGGCGCCGCTGCCCTTGACGCCGATCTGCTTCCTTGCGCAGGACACGAGCATCGCACTGGCGGCCGCCATCATCCCGCTGTCGCTGACCGCTGCGTTCATCGGTCCGACGATCACCATCGTCCAGCGGTTGGTGCCGGTGCGCAGCCGCGCGGCCGCAGTCGCGACCCTGATCCTGATCGACAACATCATCGGCCTGGGCCTAGGTCCGCAGTTCGTCGGTATCGCCAGCGATCTATGCAAGCCGATGCTAGGTGAGGATGCCCTGCGCTACGCCATGCTCGCCGCGACGGCCGGATCAGCCGTGTCGGTGTTCGGCTTCGTCATGGCGGCGCGGCATCTTCGCAGCGACCTCGCCGCGCGCGAGGCCGTCGCTGCGGCGCCGGCATCGAATGGATAAGGGCCTGCTCCGATCCGCCAAGCAATCCGGGGCGGGCTGCGTCAGGTTCATCGTAAAGGGGGCAGGCGCAACGGCGCCGCCGAACGGAATCATCGGAGGGGAAAGGCTCGCACGACGCATGCTGCATGCTTGCATGTTACAGCCGCGATCACCTCCGCACGCCCAGTCGCAGCTGCGTTCGCGCTGGCGACCAGCGACGTCTTCCTGCAGTCCAGTTTCGACATTTTTCCCGCATCGTCCGCCAGGAATCCCAATGACCACCTCTTGTCAACGCACTCCAGGTTTCCCCGCTCTCTCCTTGCTGGCGGTGGGCCTGCTCGCTGCCGTGCACGCGCACGCGCAGAGCGCCGACGCGCCGGATTCCCAGGAGGAAGCCAAGGACTTGGACCGGATGCTGGTCATCGGCCAACGCGCCAGCCGCGTGAGCAACGGCGCCACCAACCTGGATCTGGACGTCAAGGAAACCCCGCAGTCGATCAGCGTGGTGACCCAGGAGGAGATGCAGCAGTTCGGCGCCGACAGCCTCGACGACGCGTTGCGCCTGGCCACCGGCATCCAGGTCGAGCAGACTTCGACCAACCAGACCCAGTATCTGTCGCGCGGTTTCGAGATCAAGAACACGCAGATCGACGGCGTCGGCCTGCCGAACGGCTGGGGCGTGGTCACCAATGCGATGGACGCCTTCGGCTTCGAGAAGCTGGAAGTGATCCGCGGCGCGAACGGCCTGCTGACTGGCGTGGGCAATGCGGCCGGCACCATCAACTACGTGCGCAAGCGACCCACCAACCAGGCGCAGGGACAGGTCGGCATCACTTTCGGCTCCGAAAACCGCCGCCGCGTCGAAGCCGACTATTCGACCCCATTCAACGACGACGGCACCTGGGCCGGCCGCGTGGTCATCGCACGCGAGGAGAGCGACTCCTACCTGCGCGACTTCGAGAGCGATCGCACCTACCTCTACGGCGTGATCGACGGCCAGGTCGGAGAGGACGGCACGCTGGCGTTCGGTTATTCCTGGCAGAAGGCCGACACCAGCGGCAACATGTGGGGCGCGCTGAGCTTCATCGACACCGACGGCAACCAGATCGAATGGGACCGCAGCGCCTCGACCACGCAGGACTGGACCTATTGGAACTCGACCACCCAGGCCGGGTTCGTCGAGTACACGCATCGGCTCAGCGACAGCTGGCAGGCGAAGGCGTCGTACAACTATCGCGTCTACGACCACGATTCCAAGTTGTTCATGGGCTACTCGTTCGGGCTGGATCCGGTCACCCACACCGGCCTGTACGGCTGGGCCTACAAGAGCCCGTACGAGACCAAGGCGCATATCGGCGACATCACCGTCAACGGCCGTTTCGAATTGTTCGGGCACGAGCAGGAAGCAATGCTGGGCGTGAGCACGGCCCGGAGCGAGGGCACCGATTGGTACAACCCCACCGATACCAGCGGCCCGCAGTTCGGAGCGCTTCCCGGTTTCCCCTACGCGGGCGATGCGATCGAGGAACCGGTCTGGGGCGATCGCACCGTCTACACCACCTTGAACCAGCGCCTGACCCGCGTATTCGGTGCGACCCGACTGGCGTTTACCGACCGCTTCAAGACCATCCTCGGCTTCAACTGGGCCGAGTACCAGCGCGACAGCGTCGACAATACCGGTGCGGCCTCCGACAAGACCGACCGCAACCTAGCGCCGTATGCCGGCGTGACCTTCGACTTCACCGATCGCATCACCGGTTATGCCAATTACTCGTACATCTACCAGCCGCAGGACGCGGTCGACTACGACCGCATCTACATCGACCCGAGCAAGGGCACCAACTACGAGATCGGCGTCAAGGCCGAATGGCTGGACCGGCGGCTGCTGACCACGCTGGCCTGGTTCAGCGCCAAGCAGGACGGGCTCGCCACCTATGTCGGAACACGCTTCCTGGACGGCTACGCCTACGGCTACTCCAGGCCCGTCGATATCGACTCCAAGGGCTTCGAGTTCGAGGCGACCGGCAAGCTCGGCGAGCGCACCAACCTGCTGCTGGGCTACACGCACTTGACGATGGACGGCGAAGACGGCAGCGACACCTACCGCTGGGTGCCGCGCAGGACCGCGAACCTGATGCTCAGCACGCGCCTGCCGGGCATTCCTTCGCTGTCGTTCGGTGCCGGTGGTCGCTGGCAAAGCGAAGTCTCCAACTTCGAGAGTTACGTCACCTCGGTGCCGGTGCGGCAGAGCAGCTACACCCTGCTCAACGCCTTCGTGGCCTGGGACATCAGGCCCGATGTCACCCTGCGTGCGAACGTCAGCAACATCACCGACAAGAAGTACATCCAGAGTCTGTATTCGGTCAGCTACTACGGCCCGCCGCGTCAGTACGCCCTCAGCCTGAACTGGCGTTTCTGAGCTGGACCGTGAACTCCGGCCATTGCGCCACCTGATTCGTCCTGACCCTCAGCTACGGAAATTGCGAGCCTCTCGCACAAATGGCCACCATCAAGGCTGGCAGCACGTCCTGGCTGCAGGAGGTCGCGCCAGCACCTCCCGCGGGCAGAGCCTGCGGCTGAAACGATAGCAAGCTTCGGACAAATAGCGCCGTATGCGCCCAATGCCTGAAAACTGGCGGAGGCTCAGGGCCAATCAGGAATCTGCAACGCCGACAGCGCACCGGTTACGTTCGACCCTTTCCCGACACGCTTCGTTCCGCCATCATTGCCGCAGGAAAAGAGCGCGAAGTCGGGTCCGCCAAGGGTTTCGCTCATCGTCGCGGTAATGCTCGTCAAGGCGCACGTGGCGCCGGGCCCGGGGTCTTCTACGGCGGCGCCATGCGCTGCCGCCGCGTTCCGACGAGCCTGCGCTACTGCGCCTGATCCGACTTGCCCATCCATCCCCGCAAGCGCTCCGGCACGTGGCGCCCGAGCGCGGGATGGCGCTCGATCGCGCGGTCGATGCCGGCGGCGTCGCCATCGCGCATATACGTATCCAGGAAGGCGAGGACCACGTCGCCGATCGTCGACAACGCCTCCTCGCCGCCGATCTCGCCTACGCGCTCTTCCCGCTTCGGTCCGTCCAGCAGGGCAGCGAGGTCCGTGAATCCAAAGTGTCGGACGCCCTGCAGACGGACGCGCACCACCATGTCGTCCTCCCCCGCGTCCTTCCATGACTCATAGGCGAGATCGTTCGAACTGAAATCGGCATCACGCGGCTGGCCCGCCAGCAAACCGTAACGCGTCCAGTCGCTCAGCATCAGCAGTAGGGGACGCTCGACAGGCCGGTCGAACAGCGTCGGATCGAAGTTCTGCCCATCCAGGTTGACCGCCGCCCGGCAGGCTTTCAGGAGCCGGCAGCTAGTGGCCGAGGTGGCGCCGCCGAACGACATGCCGGCGAAGGCCAGGCGATCGCGGTCGGCGCTGACCAATACGCTACGCAATGGCTTCGGTTCACTCCGGTCGGTGATCGCCTGGGCAACGAACATCGTGTCGTCGCGCCACTGCGCGAGCGAACGACCCAGGCGAGTGGATCCAAGCGAGTCGGCATATACCTTCAGCGCTTCCCGCCGCACGCCGAGGTTCGCACCGCCCGCCAGGACCTTGAAAGCCTCGGCGAAGCGCGGATCGTCGTCCTTGCTTGCCAACAGCGTCGCGATAACCCGCCGATCCTCCAGGCGTACGTCCGTGGAATCGCCCGGGTGCGCGATCGACACCACGATGTAGCCATGGCTCGCCAACTGCGAGGCGAGCACGCTGTTTTGCTCGGGGTACAGGAACAATCCGTGGCTGTATATCACCACGGGGAATCCATGCCGACGACGCGCCGCCGGCGCTCGCGGACGCACGGACAGGCGTGCGGTCGCAGCCGCTGCCAGGTCCTCGGTGGCATAACCGAAATTACGAGCCAGCGCGGGCAACGTCGTCGCGGCGATGTCCGCCTGCAGATAGGCGGAGCCATCGCCGGCGGCGCTGCCCTTTGCCGGATACCACACCACCGCAGGCAGCCGCCGCGGGCCGCTAGAGCGATCCGCGGCATCGAGTGATCGCGAGGCATCCACGAATTCGGCTCTTGCCACTCCCACGGCATAGCCACCGTCGGGCACAGGCAAGGAAGACGCGGAAGCCGTTGGCGCACCGAGACATGCGGCCAAGGCGACGACGGCGATGATCGATTGCCCGATGGTCATGCAGTTTCCTTGATGGCGGCAGATGGATGGACGCTTGGTCTGCTTGCCGGGATACGCCCGGCGATGAACCTTCGGAAAGCCGACACCCGCAGACGGCTAATTGACGAGCACTGCTTTGGCCGCCGCAGGTGCAACGCCATGCTCGCGCGGCGGTTCCGCGAGCACGCCGCGCATCGCAGTGGTCCGCACCAGCGTTGGGCACGAGCCGAATGCAAGCTTGAAGGCGCGGGTGAAGCTGCCGGGGCATTCGTAGCCGCACTCGATGGCTATGTCGATCATGGACTTGTCGCTGCTGCTCACCAACACCATCGCCTTAGACAGCCTGACCTGCTTGTACACCTGGCCCACACTGCCGCGGTACAGCACCTGGAACCCGTACTGCAGTTTCTTGATGGTCATGCCTACCGCGGCCGCGAGCTCGGACACGCTCAGCGGCTCGTCGAGGTTTTCCTCGATGACCTGCTTCGCAAGTGCGACCTTCTCGACATCGCCTCGTCGCAACACCTGGCTGTCGGCGTCGCGGTCCTCCGCATACGACTGGATCACCGCGCACACGATCTCGATCGCCTTCGCGGTCAGATAAAGCCGCTGCAGCCCGCCTTGGTAGGGGCATTCGAAGGCTTTGGTCGCCGCGATGCTTGAGACGCTGTCCAGCGGCACGTGGCGCAGGCCGATGGGCGTCCGGTGAAGGATGTAATCGCGGAAGATCGTCGGCAATGCCTGGGCGTCCAGGCCAAGGACGTCCTTGATGCGATCGCGTCGCAGGAAGATCGAGACCCAGCGCAGAGGGCGGTTTGGTTCGTACACGGTACGCACGGCATCGCCGCTCGGCAGGCCGTAGAACGTGCAGAACCCATGCGCGAGCTCCTCGTCGGCAAGGCCTCCGCTGGCGGAAATCGTGCTTCGCCCCTCGATCCACGCGCAGAACACCAGATGGTTGTCGTGACGGTGCAATCGCGAGAGATGGTGCGCGGCGCGGAAGTCGACGACCGCCATCGACAAGGCGTCGTTGAGCTGGTGGAACACCCAGCCGCCATCGCCCACCGATTCATCGTAGCGATGCAGGAAACCATGACCGGAAACGAGCGGTTCGCGTCGCCCTTCATGTACCGCCACGCTGCGCCAGCGGGCCACTTCCGCCTGCTGTCCCGCGCAGCCCAGCATTTCTTCGATGGTGCGATCGTCCAGGAGCATTGAAGTTCACCTTAGTTCTTGCCAGGCGCGCGGACTTCCTGTCTGCGCCGGATGGATCGCCTGCGTCCTGCGGCGATGAACGGTCGCGGTCGGTGCCGGTTCGATGGCGGTGGCGGTGGTGGAGAATTCTCGAGTCAACCTTGGCAAGCGCGAGTGCGAGGCTGTTTCGGTTAAGTCCCTGCCTTGTTCGGAAATTCCGTGACCAGGCATGGGCGCTAACCTCAAGAGACTTACCGGAAGTACCTCAGAACTTGGCCCCCCTCTGCTCCGTCACCTGATGAAAAGCCGGTTACCGCTGGTTGTCCAGTGGTGCCCCCGCGCTGTCGGATATTCCTATGTAGTTGTTTTCCAAAGGAAAGCGATGCCGATGACGCAACATCTGAGCGTGTGGATGGGTGTTAACGCTTGCGCAGGACGTTCCGCCGCATGAATACGCTGCGCACCTACCCGGACGCTTCCCCATGCCCAGCGACAGAAAGTTTGTTGTCGCGCATCCATGCAGCGGCGACACTTCGAGGGCCCGCTGCGTTCGGTACCAGAAATGTCACCCAAGGATTCGCTCGACCGGATCGACCTCAAGATCCTCCAGGCCTTGCAGGAGGACGCCCAGGTCAAGAACCGGGTCTTGGCCGACCAGGTGGCATTGTCACCCAGTGCGTGCCTGCGCCGTATCCGCGCCCTGGAAGAGCGAGGCCTGATTACCGGCTATCGTGCCAACGTCACCATCGACCGGATCCGCTCGGTCACCATCGTGATCGCACAGCTGTCCTTCGAACGGCACTCGGTCGGCAGATTCGTGGATTTCGACGCGTGGGCCGAAAAGACGCCGGAGATCGTGGAATCGCTGCGGATCAGCGGAAACTACGACTACATGCTGCGGGTCGTGGTCGGCGACATCCACGACTGGAAACGCATCATGCGGGAGATGACGGACGGCAATTTCGGCGTCGAGAAGATCGTCTCCAATTTCATGATGGAAGACATGAAGTCCTTCAAGGGATATCCGCTGATCCAGGGCGGCGATACGCGCTGAGCCTGGGGCGTGTCATCCATGCCCGAGGTAGGCCTGCTCGGGCATGGATGGACACGCCCCAGGGCCTGTTAACGCTATCGGGATAGGCCCTAAATGCTTTCCGCCAATGCCGATGCCGGCCCGACGTGGCCCAGATGCGTGCCACCGGATGCATTAGAGTGCGGCGCGTGAGGTTATCGAGCGCAATCTGGCGCAATGGCTCAAATGCAGGTGGGTGCCGGCAGCCGGCAGATAGGCGCATGACCGCAAAACGGCCCGGGCGCGGCAATCGATTGAGGAAGACGTGTCGGGAAACGCAAAGACTGGACCGCTAGATCGTCACGGGGCCGTGGCCAAAAGAGCTGCGCCAATTCTCAGCAACCCTCAAACCCGCGGCGGAGGGGCCTGTAACTTGCTGATTCTCTTGAGTGAGCACCGTCGCCGTCACCCAAAACCCGTAGTTCGTGAGAATTTTCTCACTAACTGTTTGTCTGGCCACGGGGCGGTTCACTCGGAACTCGAACTGGTGCGCCCGGAGGGATTCGAACCCCCGACCAATGGCTTCGGAAGCCACTACTCTATCCGGCTGAGCTACGGGCGCAACGGACGCGCATTCTAACGGCAAACCGCACGCCGCGTCTGCCCCAGGCCGCTGGCCCGCGGCCGCGGCCGGTCCGGCCTGCATCGCGCCTGCGTCGCAGCGGCCACGAACCGCGCCGCGCTGCCGCCGGGCAGGCCCGGCTGCTACCCTTGCGCGATGGATTCCCAACGCTACGAAACGCCCGCCGCGCTGCCGCCGCGCGCGCGCCTGGGCCAATACTGGAAGCTGCTGCGCGGCGACCGTCCGATCGGCGCGCTGCTGCTGCTGTGGCCGACCTGGTGGGCGCTGTGGCTGGCCGCCGACGGGGTGCCGCCGCTGTGGACGCTGTTCGTGTTCACCGCCGGGGTGTGGCTGACCCGCTCGGCCGGCTGCGTGATCAACGACTACGCCGACCGCTGGCTGGATCCGCAGGTCGAACGCACCCGCACGCGGCCGCTGGCCACCGGTGCGGTCAGCGGCCGCGAAGCGCTGGCGGTGTTCGCGCTGCTGATGCTCGCCGCCTTCGCGCTGGTGCTGACGATGAACCCGCTGACCATCGGCCTGAGCGTGGTCGGGCTGTTCCTGGCTGCCAGCTATCCCTACCTGAAGCGCTACACCTACCTGCCGCAGGTCTACCTGGGCATGGCCTTCGGCTGGGGCATCCCGATGGCGTTCGCGGCGATCCGCGGCGAGGTGCCGGCGCTGGGCTGGCTGCTGTACGCGGCCAACATCCTGTGGGCCACCGCCTACGACACCTGGTATGCGATGGTCGACCGCGAGGACGACCTGCGCGCCGGCTCCAAGTCCACCGCGATCCTGTTCGGCGACCTGGACCTGGTCGCGCAGGGCACCCTCTACGCGCTGATGTTCGTCGCGCTGGGCTTCGTCGGCACCCGCGGCGCGCTGGGGGTCTGGTATTGGGCGGGGCTGGGCGTGGCCGCGCTGCTGGTCGCCTACGAATTCCGCATCGCGCGAACGCGCGAACGCGCGTCCTGCTTCCGCGCCTTCCTGCACAACAACTGGGTCGGCCTGGCGATCTTCGCCGGCATCGCCGCGGCGCTGGCGCTGCGCACGGCGTAGCGCCGAGGCGAGAAGAAGAGGTCGCCGCCGCGCCCGGCGCCCGTCAGCCGCGGCAGCCATGCAAGACGTCTGCGGCGTGGCAGGGGTACACCGCGCCGCCTCACCGCACCCGCGCCACCACCCACGCATCGACCCGGGCCACGCCGGCCCGGCGCAGCGCCTGTGCCGCGGCATGCAGGGTCGCGCCGGTGGTCATCACGTCGTCGACCAGCGCCACGTGCGCCGGCAACGGCGCCTGCACCGCAAACGCATGGCGCAGATTGCGGCGGCGCGCACGTGCATCCAGTTCGGACTGCGGCGCCGTGGCGCGCACGCGCTGCAGGCCGGCGCACAGCGGCAGGCCCAGCGCGCGGGCCAGCGGCCGCGCCAGTTCCAGCGCCTGGTCGTAGCCGCGCTGGCGCAGCCGCGCGGCATGCAGCGGCACCGGCAGCACGGCCTGCGGGCGCGGCAAGTCGCCGCAGCGTGCCTGCAGCAACGCCGCCAGCAGACGCCCGGCGGCCAGGTCCTGGTGGAACTTGAAGCGGCGCAGCAGGCCGTCGACCGGCGCGGCGTAGACGCAGGCGCTGGCGACCAGGGCCAGCGGCGGCGGCTTGCGCTGGCAGGCGCCGCAGCGCTGGGCGGCGTCCAGCGCCGGCAGCGGCAGCGCGCACGCCTGGCAGGCGCTGGCATTCCAGGGCAGCGCGTCGCGGCAGGCCGGGCACAGGTCCAGGTCGGCGGCGCCAGGTTCGGCGCAGACCAGGCAGCGCTCCGGCAGCACCCAGCGCTGCAGCCGTCGCCAGCAGCCGTCAACCCGATGCCCGCCAATGAAGTTGACAGGGATATCCATGCTCACCAGACTGCCCGCTTTCCCAGCCGCCTACCGTCAGGAAACCCCCATGTCCGCTGTCGTCCGCCACGACTGGCAACGCCAGGAATTGCTCGCCCTGTTCGCTCTGCCGTTCCCGGAGCTGCTGCACCGCGCCGCCGCGGTGCATCGCGAACACTTCGACCCGGCGCAGGTGCAGGTGTCCACGCTGCTGTCGGTGAAGACCGGCGGCTGCCCGGAGGATTGCGCCTACTGCCCGCAGGCGCAGCGCTACGACACCGGCGTGGACGCGCAGAAGCTGATGAGCACCGAGGCGGTGCTGGCCAAGGCGCGCCAGGCCAAGGCCGCCGGCGCCTCGCGGTTCTGCATGGGCGCGGCGTGGCGCTCGCCGAAGGATCGCGACATCCCCAAGGTGGCCGCAATGATCCGCGAAGTGAAGGCGCTGGGCCTGGAGACCTGCGCCACCCTGGGCATGCTCGACGGCCGCCAGGCGCAGGCGCTGAAGTCGGCCGGGCTGGACTACTACAACCACAATCTGGACACCGCGCCGGACTTCTACGACACGATCATCCACACCCGCCAGTACCAGGACCGCCTGGACACCCTCGCCCACGTGCGCGATGCCGGCATGAAGACCTGCTGCGGCGGCATCGTCGGCATGGGCGAATCGCGCGACCAGCGCGCCGGCCTGCTGCAGGCGCTGGCCAACCTGCCGGTGCATCCGGACTCGGTGCCGATCAACCGCCTGGTGCAGGTCGCCGGCACCCCGCTGCACGGCACCGTCGAGCTGGATCCGTTCGAGTTCGTGCGCACCATCGCCGTGGCCCGCATCGCGATGCCGCAGGCGATGGTGCGGCTGTCGGCCGGCCGCGAGAGCATGAGCGACGAACTGCAGGCGCTGTGTTTCTGCGCCGGCGCCAACTCGATCTTCTACGGTGAAAAGCTGCTGACCACCGGCAACCCCGACACCGCGCGCGACCAGGCGCTGTTCGCGCGGCTGGGGCTGACGCCGATGCAGGTGCAGATGGACGCCGACGCGCATGACCATCCCGGCACCGTGCACGCGGACATCACCGCGCCGGCGCCGACAGCGGACAGGCCGGCGATCGCCGCGGCGCTGGTCTGACGCCAGCGCGCCGCGCCGGCGATCGCGCGTCCGTCCGCCGATCCGGCCGTGCATCGCCGGCGGCGCCCGGCCCGGCCGGGGACGCGCTACGCTAGCCAGCCGCCCCATGCCCCACCGCCCATGGCCCGTCCCGATCTGCACGACCGCATCCAGTCCTTGCGCACGCTGCGCGAGGCGCAGGGCCGCATCCGCGTGCGCCGCAGCGTGGGCCGCCGCGACGGCGTGCGCCTGGAGCTGGACGGACGCTGGCTGACCGGCTTCTGCAGCAACGACTACCTGGGCCTGGCGCAGCAGTTCGAAGTGCTCGCCGCGTTGCAGGACGCGGCCGCGCGCGAGGGCGTCGGCGCCACCGCCTCGCACCTGGTCTGCGGCCATCACGCGCTGCACGAGAACCTGGAACGCGAGGTCGCCGACTGGCTCGGCTATCCGCGCGCGCTGCTGTTCGGCAGCGGCTTCCTCGCCAACCTGGCGGTGCAGCAGGCCCTGCTGAGCGAAGAAGAAGACGTGTGCGTGCAGGACCGGCTCAACCACGCCAGCCTGCTCGACGCCACCCGCCTGGCCGGCTGCCGCCTGCGCCGCTATCCGCACCTGGATACCGAGGGCGCGATGCGCCAGCTCAAGCACGCCGCCGACGGCGCGGCGATGCTGGCCACCGATGGCGTGTTCAGCATGGATGGCGACATCGCCCCGCTGCGCTCATTGACCCTGGTCGCGCGCGTGCAGCAGGCGTTGATGTACGTGGACGATGCGCACGGCGTCGGCGTGCTCGGCCCGCATGGCCGCGGCTGCGTGGCCGAGGCCGGGCTGGGCGTGGACGACGTGCCGCTGCAGCTGGTGACCCTGGGCAAGGCGCTGGGCGGCTACGGCGCGCTGGTGGTCGGCGACGAGGCGCTGATCCGGCACCTGGCCGAAACCGCGCGGCCCTATCTGTACACCACCGCGCTGCCGCCGGCGCAGGCCGCCGCCGCGCTGGCCGCGGTCAAGCTGGCGCGGCGCGACCAGTGGCGGCGCGAACGCCTGGCCGAGGCGATCGCTGCGTTCCGCGGCGGCGCGCGCCGCCATGGCCTGCAACTGATGGCCTCGGACACGCCGATCCAGCCGCTGCTGTGCGGCGACGAGGCCAGCGCGCTGGCGCTGTCGGCGGCGCTGGAGCAGGCCGGCTTCCTGGTCTCGGCGATCCGCCCGCCGACCGTGCCGGACGGCAAGTCGCGGCTGCGGGTGACGCTGTCCGCGCTGCACACGCCGGCGCAGGTGCAGGCGCTGCTGGACGCGCTGGCATTGGCGCGCGACCGCCTGGCCGCGCATCCGGTCGGCCTGCCGGCGTGAGCGGCCTGCCGTGAACGACGGCCACCTTGCGCCGTGCCGCGAGGTCTGGGCCGCGCTGTCCGAGCCGTACGCGCCGGATACGACGCTGCAGCGCATGCTGCTGCACGACGTGCATCCGCGCCTGGCGCCGAACCTGCTGAGCGTGGCCGGGATCTGGCAGGGCTTCGACAGCGCCTGGCTGAGCGCGGCGATCCTGCAGCGCGAAAGCGTGCAGCACTGGCCGGCCTGGCGCATGCGCGCCTACCCGCGCCAACAGTGGCGCTTGCTGCCGCCGCAGCTGCTGGCGTTGCGCGCGCAACGCCGAGCGCGGCGCTACCCGGTTCTCTTTTCCCATTCGGCGCACGATCGACGATGCACATCGAAACCCTGGGGCACGGCCCCGATCTGGTCCTGATCCACGGCTGGGCGCTGCATGGCGGCATCTTCGCGCCGCTGGTCGAGCGCCTGTCGGCGCAGTTCCGCATGCACTTGGTGGACCTGCCCGGGCATGGCCACAGCCGTGGCGACGACACCCCGCTGGCGCTGCCGCACGTGGTCAATGCGATCGCCGCGGCGACGCCGCCGGCGGCGTGGCTGGGCTGGTCGCTGGGCGGGCTGTTCGCGCTGCATGCCGCGGCGACCCAGCCGCAGGTGCGCGGCCTGGCGATGCTCGCGGCGACGCCGCGGTTCGTGCGCGGCGGCGACTGGCCGCACGCGGTGGAACCGCAGGTGTTCGCGCAGTTCGGCCGCGACCTGGCCGATGACTACCGCGGCACCCTGGACCGCTTCCTGGCGCTGGACACGCTCGGCTCGGCGCATGCGCGCGCCGAATTGCGCACGCTGCGCGAGACCCTGAGCGCACGCGGCGAACCCGATGCGCAGGCGCTGCAGGACGGGCTGGCGCTGCTCGAGCGCAGCGACCTGCGCCGCGCATTGCCGGGCCTGCGCGTGCCCAGCCTGTGGCTCAGCGGCCAACGCGACCGGCTGGTCTCGGCCGCCGGCATGCACGACGCCGCGGCGCTGGCGCCGCAGGCGCAGACGCTGAGCATCGCCGGCGGCGGCCATGCACCGTTCCTCGGCCATGCCGATGCGGTGGCCGATGCGTTGCGCGGGTTTCTCGCCGGCCTGGAATAGCGCTTCCCTTGTGAGAAGGCTTCCACTGTGAGAAGGCTTCCACCATCGACGCGTGACCGGTAAAGCGTCGGGGCTGAAGCCCCTCCTACACAGGAGCGGGATTCCCGGCCGGAGCGATGCATCGCGCTGGCCGCGGTCGCGCCGATGCCCGATCATCGCGGTTCCTTCCATCGATCGGAACGCAGCCATGGACCTGGGAATCGCCGGCAAATGGGCGCTGGTCTGCGCCGCGAGCAAGGGCCTGGGCTGCGCGCGGGCGCTGGCCGGCGAAGGCGTCAACGTGGTCATCGTGGCACGCGGCCAGCCCGCACTGGAGGCGGCGGCCGCCGGCCTGCGCGCGCTGCCCGGCGCCGGCACGGTGATCGCGGTGGCCGCGGACATCGCCACCGAGGCCGGCCGCGCCGCCGCGCTGGCGGCGTGCCCGCAGGTCGACATCCTGCTCAACAACGCCGGCGGCCCGCCGCCGGGCGATTTCCGCGACTGGGAGCGCGCCGACTGGCTGCGCGCGCTGGACGCCAACATGCTGGCGCCGATCGCGCTGATCCGCGCCACCGTCGATGCGATGCAGGCGCGCGGCTTCGGCCGCATCGTCAACATCACCTCGGCGGCGGTGAAGGCGCCGATCGACAGCCTGGGCCTGTCCAACGGTGCGCGCGCCGGCTTGACCGGCTTCGTCGCCGGGCTGGCGCGGCGCACCGTCGCGCACAACGTCACCATCAACAACCTGCTGCCCGGCCAGTTCGACACCGATCGGCTGCGCGGCAACTTCGCCCATGCCGCGCAGCGCAGCGGCATCGACGTGGACGCCGTGGCGGCGCAGAAACGCGAACAGATCCCGGCGGGGCGCTTCGGCACCGCAGAGGAATTCGGCGCGGCCTGCGCGTTCCTGTGCAGCGCGCAGGCCGGCTATCTCAGCGGGCAGAACCTGCTGCTCGACGGCGGCGCGTATCCGGGGACGTTCTGAAGAGCCGGGATTGGGGATGGGGGGACTGCGCGCGGTTGCTTCCGAGGTTTGACGTTTGTATTGCGGATGAGTTCGGCGCTGCCTGCGCGCCTGCGTGCAATGCACAGGCCACTGCCTCAGCGGGCAGATCCTGTTGCTCGGTGCGCGGCCCATCCTGGAAAGGGACAGGGTTCGAGACCGAGTGAATGGCTGCGCGCGGTCCGCGCCGCGTCCGCTGATGCGCTCGGACTGATGCGCGATGGCGATGGGGATTAGGGAATGGAGAGACGGGAATGGGCAAGTCAGGCGACCGCCTCGCCGCCGCAGCCGTTTCGATTCCCCACTCCCGACTCCCCATTCCCGGCCTTTCGCTGGCCGCCGTGCGCCGCGGCCGGCGATAATGCGCCGATGGATCCTTCCTCGTTCGACACCCACCACATCCGCCGTGCATTCGCGCGCGCCGCGGCCAGCTACGACGCCGCCGCCGCCCTGCAGCACGAGGTCGAGAAGCGCCTGCTGGAATCGCTGGACTATCTCGGCGAGCGCGTGCCGCAGGTGGTGCTGGACGTGGGCAGCGGCCCGGCGCATGCCGCCGCGACGATGAAGAAGCGCTGGCCGCGCGCGCAGGTGATCGCGCTCGACCAGGCGCTGCCGATGCTGCAGCAGGCCAAGCGCCAGGCCGGCTGGTGGAAGCCGTTCGGCCGCGTCTGCGCCGATGCGCGCGCGCTGCCGCTGGCCGAGCACAGCGTCGATGTGATCTTCAGCAACCTATGCCTGCAGTGGGTCGAAGACCTGCCGGCGGTGTTCGCCGGCTTCCGCCGCGTGCTCAAGCCCGGCGGCCTGCTGCTGTGCTCCAGCTTCGGCCCGGATACCTTGATCGAGCTGCGCGAGGCGTTCGCGCACGCCGACCGCCAAGCGCCGCACGTGAGCCGCTTCGCGCCGATCGCGCAGTTCGGCGATGCGCTGATGCTGTCCGGCTTCCGCGACCCGGTGCTGGACCGCGACCTGTTCACCCTCACCTATCCCGACCTGGCCGCGCTGATGCGCGAACTGCGCGCGATCGGCGCGACCAACGCATTGAACGCGCGCCGCCACACGCTGACCGGGCGCGGCCGCTTCGCCGCCGCCAGCGCCGCCTACGAGCCGCTGCGCAGTGCCGACGGCACGCTGCCGAGCAGTTGGGAAGTGATCTATGCGCACGCCTGGGCGCCGCCGCCGGGCGCGCCGATCCGCGAAGGCGGCAGCGAGATCGCCGCGGTGCCGGTGTCGGCGATCCCGATCCGCCGCCGCGGCGATTGAGGCAACGCACTATCGTTGATCCGGCGATGTCACTGTGTGCGACTGCAGTCGCTCCCACAGCACCTCGCCGCCTGTAAACAGTCCTGCGTTGAAGCGCCCCAGCGCACACAGCCTCGGCCGGGCCAGCGCTACGGCGTTTGCTCGGAAACCAGATAGAGGAATCGTGCGGAAAAGTGAGCATCCCGCACCACGACGGCCCTACGGCGCGCGCAACAGCCACACGCCATAGGCCTACGAGCACGCACTCCCTCGCCCGACCATCGCGCCGTGCACTACCGCTCAGGCCGACACCTGGTCGATCCAGTCCTGCAGGTTGTAGTAGTTGCTGACCCGGGCGATCCTGCCGTCGCGGATGTCGAAGAACGCCCCGCCGGGCAGCACGTAGGGTTGCCCGCGCGCCGGCGGCAGGCCTGCGTCGGTGTGGTGGTATTCGCCGTGCACCACGTATTCGGCGGCGGCGCGGCGGCCGTCCTGCCCGCCCAGCACCACGATGTCGCGCAGCTGCTCGCGGTAGCTGGCATTCATCCGCTGCAGGAACGCGGCGAAGCTGTCCTTGCCGGTCTCGCGCGCGCCCTGGTTGAGGTCGTGCGCCACGTCGTCGCTGAGCTTGTCGAGCATCGCCGCCCAGTCGCCGCGGTTGAACGCGTCGTAGTAGGACAGCACCAGCTCGATGGCACGGTCCTGCTCACGGGTCCCGTCGCTCTTCATCGCCACCACCTCATGCCATGCGGACGCCCATGATACGGCGGCCGGGCGGGTTCAGGCGCCGGGCACCAGCAGGTCGCGATGGAAGAAGTAGACCTCCTGCAGCAGGAACCGCCAGCGGGTCTGGAAGCTGCGGAAGCGGGTGCTTGGGGTCGAGGACGCCAGCGCGTCGATCTGCAGCTCGCGGCACAGGCGCAGCGCGCGCGCCATGTGCAGCGGATCGCTGACGATGATCGCCCGGTGCAGGCCATGGCTGCGCATCAGCTGGCGCGCCTGGATCAGGTTCTGGCGGGTGGTGCGCGAGACGGTCTCGATCAGGATCGCATCGGCCGGCACGTCGTGGCGCAGCGCGTAGCGGCGCGCCACCTGCGACTCGGCGAAGCGCGCGCCGTTGCCGCCGAAGCCGCCGGTGAAGATCAGGGTCGGCGCATAACCGCGCTGGTACAGGTCCAGGCCGTGGCGGATGCGCTCCTCGAACACCGGCGAGGGCTTGGCATCGTAGGCGGCGGCACCGAGCACGATGATCGCGTCGGCCGGCGCCGCCTGGTCGCGGTCGCCGACCCAGACGATGTAGATCGCCACGCCCAGCAGCCACAGGCCCAGCACCGCGCCCAGCCGGCCAAGCCAGCCGAGCCAGCCGCGGCGTCGCCGCGCCTTCATCACGCCGTGCCCCACGGCAGGGCATCGAGGTCGACGTTGCCGCCGGACAGGATCAGCCCGACCCGGCGCCCGGCGAAGCGCTCGGGCTGCGCCAGCACCGCTGCCAGCGCGATCGCCGAGGAGGGTTCCACCACCTGCTTGAGCACCTGCCACAGCAGCCGCATCGCCGCCACGGTCGCGTCATCCCCAACCACGATCGCTTCGGCCTGGCCGTGCAGCAGCGCGAAGTTGGGCGCGCCCAGGGTGCCGCGCAGGCCGTCGCAAACGGTGTCGGGGACGAAGTCCACACGCAGCGCGCCGGCCGCCAGCGAACGTGCGGTATCGGCGGCGCCGGCCGGCTCGGCCAGCAGCAGGCGCGCCTGCGGCGCCAGCGCCGACAGCGCCAGGCGGCTGCCGGCGGCCAGGCCGCCGCCGCCGACCGGCACCACCAGCAGGTCGAGCGGGCCGCAGGCGCCGAGCAACTCCAGCGCCGCGGTGCCCTGGCCGGCGATCACCGCCGGATCGGCATACGGATGCACCAGGGTCGCGCCGGTCCGCTGCTGCACCCGCGCGCACATCGCCTCGCGCGCGGCGATGCTGGCGGCGCAGCGCCACAGCGTGGCGCCGTGGCGGGCGATATTGGCCAGCTTGGCCGCCACCGCACCCTCGGGCACCACCACATGGCAGCCGATGCCGCGGGTCTGCGCGGCCTGCGCCAGCGCCGCGCCGTGGTTGCCGGAGGAGTGGGTGACCACGCCGCGCGCGGCCTGCGCCTCGCTCAGCGCCCACACCGCATTGCAGGCGCCGCGGAACTTGAACGCGCCACCGCGCTGCAGGTGCTCGGCCTTGAAGTGCAGGGTCGCGCCGGCCAACGCGTCCAGCGCCTGCGAGCGCAGGACCGGGGTCGCCTGGGCGTGCGGCGCGATCCGCGCGGCCGCGGCCGTCACATCGGCGAAAACGGGCGGTGAAGATGGGAACATGCGTGAAAGGTTAACGTATCGCCCCAGGCTGGCATTGTCGTGGCTACCGGCGCAACGCAACCGTTGTACGCGACTCAAGCGTTCAATCAACGACGAAGCGAGTTAAGGGGGCATTCAATGCAACACGCCGAACCTGTCGGCCAGCCTCAGGGAGAGGATTCGCCATGAACATGCGCCTGATCTGGGCCGCAGGACTGCTGGTCACGCTGAGCGGCTGCGCCACCTACGACTACGCCGACAACGGCGGCGGCTACTACCGCGGCGCCCCATCGGTCGAGTACCGCTATCCGGCCGGCTATTCCGACGGCTACTACGCGCCGTACAGCGCCGCGCCCTACGGCTACGGCGCCGGCGACTACGGCTATGGCTATGGCGACTACGGCTATGGCTATGGCGACTACGGTTACTACGGCTACGGCGGCCCGTACTACTACCGCGATTATTACGGTCCGCCGCGGCATCGCCCGCCGCCGCCGCGGCCCGACGCCAACGGCCGCCCGCCGCCGCCGGCCATCGGCGGTCGCGACCGGGTCAAGTCGCCGTGGCGCGACATGGACCGGCTGCGCCGTCCCGATGCCGCCAACGCCGGTCCGCGGCCGCAGTCGATGCAGTCGCGTCCGGCCGCGCCCCGGCCCGGCAATTTGGGGCGCAGCTATGGGACCAAGCGCACACTAGAGCCCTAAGAAAAAGCTTGATTTCACGCAGGCATAAGACGCACTCTACGCCGTACGGGGTGACCGCCTGCGTCGCTTTATGACCCGAAGGGATCGGCCTACCGTCATCGCCCTACCGTCTATGTCGATGTCCGACAGGGAAATCTGGATCCCCCCTGTTCTGGCCCTGTCGGGCGTCGGCGCCTAAAACGAAAAGCCCCGGCTCGCCGGGGCTTTTCGCGTTCGGGGCCTTGCGCTTGTTGGGGCACGGCCCGGAACGCAGGCAAAAAAAGGCCGGCAGTCCCCCGACTACCGGCCCCAGCTCCCCCAACATGCGCGTGACTGGCCCCTGTTCCAATTCCAGTCGTGCGCCCCTGATGCACTGCCACGTTGGGTGCAATAGGGTTATCAGCAGACTGCATGCCAACTTTAGTGCTGAACCGCAAACATGTGATGCAACCGCTAAAATTTCTGTTTCCCGGCGCGCGCGGCCCCGCGAGCGCCCCATTCCGGTCCCCGCGGCCCGGCTGACGAGTCCCCGATGCGCGATTCCTTCTACCGCTACGACGTCATCGTGATCGGCGGCGGCCACGCCGGCACCGAGGCCGCGCTGGCCTCCGCGCGCGCCGGCGCGCGCACCCTGCTGCTGACCCACAACGTGGAGACGGTGGGTGCGATGAGCTGCAACCCGGCCATCGGCGGCATCGGCAAGGGCCACCTGGTCAAGGAGATCGATGCGCTGGGCGGGGCGATGGCGCATGCCGCCGACCTGGCCGGGATCCAGTGGCGCACGCTCAACGCCTCCAAGGGCCCGGCGGTGCGCGCCACCCGCTGCCAGGCCGACCGCAGCCTGTACCGCAGCGCGATCCGGCGCCTGGTCGAGACGCAGCCGAACCTGACCCTGTTCCAGGCCGCGGTGGATGCGCTGATCGTGGACGGCGAGTGCGTGCGCGGCGCCATCACCCAGACCGGCCTGCGCTTCGAGGCCGCGGCGGTGGTGCTGACCGCCGGCACCTTCCTGGCCGGCAAGATCCACATCGGCCAGACCCAGTACGCCGGCGGCCGCGCCGGCGACCCGCCGGCCACCGCGCTGGCGCAGACGCTGCGCGACGGCCGCTTCGGCGTGGACCGGCTCAAGACCGGCACCCCGCCGCGCATCGACGGGCGCAGCCTGGACTATGCGGCGATGCAGGAGCAGCCCGGCGACGATCCGCTGCCGGTGATGTCGTTCATGGGCGCGATCGCCGAGCATCCGCGCCAGGTGGCGTGCTGGATCACCCATACCACCGAGCGCACCCATGCCATCATCCGCGGCGCGCTGGACCGCTCGCCGCTGTACACCGGCCAGATCGAGGGCATCGGCCCGCGCTACTGCCCCTCGATCGAGGACAAGGTGGTGCGCTTCGCCGAGAAGCCCAGCCACCAGATCTTCGTCGAACCCGAAGGCCTGGACGTGGCCGAGATCTATCCCAACGGCATCTCCACCTCGCTGCCGTTCGACGTGCAGCTGGAGCTGGTGCGGTCGATCCGCGGCTTCGAGCGCGCCCACATCACCCGCCCCGGCTACGCGATCGAATACGACTTCTTCGACCCGCGCGGGCTGAAGGCCTCGCTGGAGACCAAGGCGATGCCCGGGCTGTTCTTCGCCGGCCAGATCAACGGCACCACCGGCTACGAGGAGGCCGCCGCGCAGGGCCTGATCGCCGGGCTCAACGCCGCGCGCCAGGTGCGCGGGCTGGAGCCGTGGTCGCCGCGCCGCGACCAGGCCTACATCGGCGTGCTGATCGACGACCTGATCACCCACGGCACCACCGAGCCGTACCGCATGTTCACCAGCCGCGCCGAATACCGGCTGCAGCTGCGCGAGGACAACGCCGACGCGCGCCTGACCGGCATCGGCCGTGAACTGGGCCTGGTCGGGGAGGCGCGCTGGGCGCGCTTCCAGGCCAAGCAGGAAGCGGTGGCGCGGGAGAACCAGCGGCTGCGCGCGCTGTGGGCCACGCCGGGCAATGCGCTGGGCCGCGAGGTCGCCGCGACGCTGGGCGTGGCGGTCAGCCGCGAGACCACCGTGCTCGACCTGATCAAGCGCCCGGAACTGGACTACGCCGCGCTGATGCGGGTGCCGTCGCTGGGTCCGGGCGTGGACGACACGCAGGTCGCCGAACAGGTCGAGATCGGCATCAAGTACGCCGGCTACCTGGACCGCCAGCGCGAGGAGATCGCGCGCCAGCAGCGCCACGAGGACACGCCGATTGCCGAGGCGTTCGACTACGCGCAGGTGCGCGGGCTGTCGGCCGAAGTGCAGCAGAAGCTGCAGCGCGTGCGCCCGCAGAGCGTGGGCCAGGCGCAGCGCATTCCCGGCATGACCCCGGCGGCGATCTCGCTGCTGCTGGTGCACCTGGAGCGCGCGCGGCGCAGCCGGGTGGCGTGAGCGGCGCCGCGGCGGCACCCTGCCGGGTCGACCGGCATGGACATCCACCCGCTCGCGGCGGACAAGCGCGCCGCCGTGCTGGAGGCGCGGCGCGACATCGGGCGCAGCTTTGTCGGAGCCACTGCAGTCGCTCCCACAGGCGGCGTCGGCTGGATCGAGAATGTGCCGACCGCGGCGCTCATCGGCGCGCCGCGGCAGGACTCGCCGCGCTCGCATCCGCGCCGCCGCCCAGCACGGTGTACAGCGCGACCCGGTTGCTGTCGTCCTGCAGGCGCAAGCCGATCAGGTCCTGCTGCGCGGCGTACAGCGAACGCTGCGCGTCCAGCACCTGCAGATAGTCGTCCACGCCGGCGCGGTAGCGCGCTTCGGCCAGCGCGTGGCTGCGCCGCACCGCGTCCACCAGCGCCCGTTGCGCGCTCAGCTGCGCGTCGAGGTGATCGCGCTGCGCCAGCGCATCGGCGACATCGCTGAAGGCGCTCTGGATGGCCTTCTCGTATTGCGCCACGGCGATGTTCTTGCCGATCCTGGAGACGTCCAGCGAGGCCTTCAGCGCACCGGCGTGGAAGATCGGCGCGGTGAGGTTGGGCACGAACGACCAGGTCCGCGCGCCGGCCGCGAACAGCGTGGACAGCGCATCGCTGCTGCGCCCGGTGGACGCGGTCAGGGTCACGGTCGGGAAGAACGCCGCGCGGGCGGCGCCGATGTCGGCGTTGGCCGCCTTCAGCGCATGTTCGGCGGCGAGCACGTCGGGGCGTTGCAGCAGCACCGCGGCATCCAACCGCGCCGGCACCGGCGCCAGCGCCACGCTGCCGTCGACCGCATCGGCGCCGGCCAGCAGCGCCGCGTCCACCGGCGCGCCGACCACCAGTTGCAGCGCGTCGCGGGCCTGCGCGAGCTGGGTGGCATCGCGCGCCACGTCGACGCGGGCCGCTTCCACACTGCTCTGGATCTGCGCCAGGTCCAGGCCGGAGCCGATGCCGTTGTCGTGCTGGGCACGGCTGCGCCTGAGCGTCTGCTCCTGGCTGTCCAGGGTCTGCTGCGCCAGGGCCAGCAGTTGCTGGTCGGCGCCGACCGCGAGCCAGTCGTCGGCGATCTGGCCGATCAGGCTCAGGCGCACGCTGCGCTGGGTTTCGGCACTGGCCAGCCAGGTTTCCAGCGCCTCGTTCTTCAGGCTGCGTACGCGACCGAACAGGTCCAGCTCCCAGCTGCTGATGCCGACCTGCAGGGTGTCGCTGCTGCCGATCTGCGCCTGCCCGGTGTCGCTGGCGCTGGCGCTGGTCCGCTGGCGGCTGCTGCTGGCATTGGCATCCAGCGTCGGCGCCAGCGCGGCGCGCTGGATCCGGTACTGCGCGCGCGCCTTGTCGATATCGAGCATGGCCACGCGCAGGTCGCGGTTGTTGTCCAGGCCCAGGGCGATGACCTGGCGCAGGCGCGGATCCAGGAATACCGCGCGCCAGTCCGGCAGCGCCGGTGCGGCGCTGTCGGCGCCGGGCGCGGCGGTGCCCGCGTTGCCGAACTGCAGCGGCACCGGCGCCGCCGGGCGCGCGTAGTGCGGGGCCATGCTGCACGCGGCCAGCGCCGCGCAGCAGGCCGCGGCCAGCAGGCGCAGCGAACGCGCACTCATGGCGTGGCCTCCTGCGGCAGACGCGCATGCCCGGGAACCACGCTGCGCACGATGACGTAGAACAAGGGCACGAAGAACAGGCCCAGGGTGATCGAGGCCAGCGTGCCGCCGGTGACGCCGGTGCCCAGCGAGTGGCGCGCGGCCGAGCCGGCACCGTGACTGAACACCAGCGGCAGCACGCCGAGCAGGAATGCCAGCGAGGTCATCAGGATCGGCCGCAGGCGCATCTGCACCGCATGCAGGGTGGCCGCCAGCAGGGGTTCGCCGCGATGTTCCAGCTCGCGCGCGAACTCGACGATCAGGATGCCGTTCTTGGCCGCCAGGCCGACCGTGGTCAGCAGGCCGACCTGGAAATACACGTCGTTCTGCAGGCCGCGCACGGTCATCAGCAGCGCCGCGCCGAACACGCCCACCGGCACCGCCAGCATCACCGCGAACGGGATCGTCCAGCTTTCGTACAGCGCCACCAGGCACAGGAACACGAACAGCAGCGAGATCGCGTACAGCGCCGGCGCCTGGTTGGCCGACAGCTTCTCCTGGTAGGCCATGTCCGACCACGCATAGCCGAAGCCATGCGGCAACTGCTTGCTCAGTTCGGCCATGGCGTCCATCGCCGCGCCGGAGCTGACGCCCGCCACCGCCTGGCCGGTGAGTTCCATCGCCGACACGCCGTTGTAGCGCTCCAGCGCGGCCGGCGCGCTGGTCCAGTGCGAGGTGGTGAAGGCGGACATCGGCACCATGTCGCCGCCGGCGTTGCGCACCGTCCAGCGCTGCAGATCCTGCGGTGCCATGCGCGCCTCGGCGTCACCCTGCACGTACACCTTCTTGATCCGACCCTTGTAGATGAAGTTGTTGACGAAGTCGCCGCCGAGCGCGCTGTTGAGCGTGGCGTTGATGTCGCCCGGGTCCACGCCCTGCGCTTGCGCCTTGTCGTCGTCGATCTTGACCGCATAGACCGGCGCGTCCTCCAGGCTGGCGTAGCGCACGTCGCGCAGCTTGGGATCATGCCCGGCCAGGCGCAGCAGCGTGTCGCGCGCGTTCACCAGGGCGGCGTGGCCGGCGCCTTCGTAGTCCATCAGTTCGAAGGTGAAGCCGGAGGCGTCGCCGAGGCCGCTGATGGCCGGCGGCGAGGTCACGAACAGCTCCGCGTCGGGCACGTCGGCCAAGGCCTTGTTGAGATGCGCGGCGATGGTGTCGGCATCGTCTTCGCGGTCGTCCCAGTCCTTGAGGCGGACGAAGGCCATGCCGACGTTCTGGCCGGCGCCGGTCACGCTGAAGCCGGCCGAGGACAGCACCGAGCGCACGCCCGGCTCGTGCAGCGCGGCCTTGGTCAGGCGGTCGGTCACCGCCATGGTCTGCTCCAGGGTGGAGCCGGCCGGCAGCTTGACCAGCACGTTGAGCATGCCCTCGTCCTCGTCGGGCAGGAACGCGCCGGGCAGGCGCCACAGCAGCACGCCGGTGACGACCAGCAGCAGCGCGTAGGCGAGCAGGCTCAGCGCGCGCCGGCCCAGCACCCGCTCGACCATTGCGCGGTAGCGCTCGGACAGCTGGCGGAAGCGCGTGTTGAACCAGACGAAGAACCAGCCGAGGCGGCCGTGCGAGCCGATCGGCGCCTCGCCCTGGTGCAGCGGCTTGAGGATGGTGACGCACAGCGCCGGGGTCAGGGTCATCGCCACCAGCACCGACAGGATCATCGAGGCGGCGATGGTGATCGAGAACTGCCGGTAGATGACCCCGGTGACGCCGTTGAAGAAGGCCATCGGCACGAACACCGCGGTCAGCACCAGCACGATGCCGACCAGCGCGCCGCCGATCTGCTGCATCGAGCGCAGCGTCGCCTCCTTCGGCGGCAGCCCTTCCTGGCTCATCACCCGCTCCACGTTCTCCACCACCACGATGGCGTCGTCCACCAGCAGGCCGATCGCCAGCACCATCGCGAACATGGTCAGGGTGTTGATCGAGTAGCCGAACGCGGCCAGCACGCCGAAGGTGCCCATCAGCACCACCGGCACGGCGATGGTCGGGACCAGCGTGGCGCGCCAGTTCTGCAGGAACAGGTACATCACCGCCACCACCAGCAGCACCGCTTCGATCAGGGTGATGACCACTTCCTTGATCGAGGTGGTCACGAACGGCGTGGTGCTGAAGGCGATGTGGTAGGTGTAGCCGTGCGGCCAGTACTGCTTGAGCTCCTGCAGGCGCGCGTCGATCGCCCTGGACGTTTCCACCGCGTTGGCGTCGGCGTTCAGCTCGATGCCGAGCGAGGCCGACGGCTTGCCGTTGAAGCGGGTGATGCTGTCGTAGGTTTCCGGGCCCAGGCCGATCCTGGCCACGTCGGACAGGTGCACCGCCGCGCCGCCGGGACCGCTCTTGAGCACGATCGCGCCGAACTGCGCCGGCGTGTGCAGGCGGCTGCGCGTGGTCACGGTCGCATCCAGGCGTTGCCCGCGCGGGGCCGGCTGGCCGCCGATCTCGCCGGCCGATACGTCGGTGTTCTGCGCCTGCAGCGCATTCTCCACGTCCGAGGGCATCAGCGCGTACTTGCGCAGCTTCTCCGGATCCAGCCAGATGCGCATGGCGTATTCCGAGCCCATCGGCTGGATGTTGCCCACGCCGCTGACCCGGCTGATCTGGTCGTCGATGTTCGATTCCATGTAGTTGGCGACATCGAAGTTGTCCATGCTGCCGTCGTCGGAAGTGAACGCCACCACCTCGAACAGCGAGCCGCTGGACTTGGTGATGACCAGGCCGTTCTGCTGCACCGCCTGCGGCAGCACCGACATCACCGACTGCAGCTGGTTCTGCACCTGTACCTGCGCGGTGTCGGCATTGGTGCCGGTCTCGAACACCAGGTTGACCTGCGCGGTCCCGTCCGAGGCGCTGGTCGAGGTCATGTACAGCAGGTGGTCCAGGCTCTGCTGCGACTGCTCGATCAGCTGGGTGACGGTATTCTCCATGGTCTGCGCCGAAGCGCCGGTGTAGGTGGCGCGCACGGTGATGGTCGGCGGCGCCATCTGCGGATAGCGCTCGACCGGCAGCGCATGGATGGCCAGCATGCCGACCAGGACGACGACGATGGCCATGACCCAGGCCACCACCGGATGATTGACGAAGAAACGCGACATGGCAGCTCCTCAGTCGGCCTGGGCGTCGCCCGACACCGCTGGCGCGGCCTCGAGCTGCGCGGCGCTGACCGCGTACGGCGTGACCGGCTTGCCGATCTCGGCGCGGCTGCCGTTGACCACGATCAGCCGTTCGCCCGGCTTGAGTCCGGCCTGCACCACCCAAGCGTGGCCGACCGTGTCGCCGGTGCGGATCCGGCGCTCCACGACCCGGTCGTGCGCGTCGAGCAGCTTCACCAGCGGCTCGCCCTTGGCATCGCGGGTCACCGCCTGCTGCGGCACCAGGATCGCGCCCGGGTCGCTGGCCAACGGCAGCAGCGCGCGCAGGTACATGCCGGGCAGCAGCAGGTGCTGCGGATTGGGCACGACCACGCGCAGGGTGACCCCGCCGGTGCCCGGATCGACCGCGGTGCCAACGAATTCCAGCGTGCCGGGATGCGGATAGAACCTGCCGTCCTCCAGCCGCACCCGCACCGAGACCTTGCCGTCGGTCGCCTTGATCCGGCCGGCATCGAGCTGCTCGCGCAGCGCCAGCAGCTGCGTGCTGGACTGGCTCACGTCCAGGTAGATCGGGTCCAGGCGCTGGATCCTGGTCAGCGCCGCGTCCTGCTGCGCGGTCACCAGCGCGCCGGCGGTATAGGCCGAGGTGCCGATGGTGCCGGAGATCGGCGCCGTCACCCGGGTGTAGTCGAGATTGATCCGCGCCGCCTGCAACGACGCCTGCGCCGCCACCACGTTGGCTTCGGCTTCCTTCAAGGCGGCCAGCGCATCGTCGGCATCCTGTTTGCTGGCCGCATCCAGAGCGACCAGGGTGCGGTAGCGCTCGGCCTTGGGCCGCGCCGCGAGCACCGCGGCCTGGGCCTGGGCGAGTTGCCCGCGGGCGGTGTCGTAGGCGGCCTGGTACGGCGCCGGATCGATCTGGTAGAGCACCTGCCCGGCCGCGACTTCCTGGCCCTCGGTGAACAGCCGCTTGCGCACCAGGCCGTTGACCTGCGGGCGCACGTCGGAGACGGCGTAGGCGACGGTGCGGCCGGGCAGGGTCTGCTCCACCGGCAAGGTCTGCGCGCTCGCCACGATGGTGCCGACCTCGACCGGCGCCGGCGTTTGCGCGGTGGACGAACACCCCGTCGCCATCGCGAGCGCAACAACGGATCCACAGAGAATGAAACAACGAGGCGCGGCGAAGGCGTCGAACATGGGCGTCGAAATCGAGGGGGCGGGAAGATCGAAGCGCGCAACGCTACACGAAATGTATTCCCGCGATATATCCCTGCGAAAACGGCAGTCAGCTGCCACTTCAACTTTCGTGCGCGCGCAGAAAGATTGGCGAAAGATTGGTGTTGCGGCGATACCTTCGTATCGCATCCGCATACGGATATTTCAGCGTGCGATGCGCGATAACGCGCGCCTGCCGATCGCGTGCAGGCACTATGTCATGCAACGGTCATGGCCACGCGTGGCCGCAGCCGTCGGTCGCGACGATGACGAACATCCGCAGGGGCGGCGGTACGGACGCTGCATGGTGCCGCCGATGCAATCGGCGGCGCAGCGTGGCGATCGGTGCGCATCGGAGATGGCACTTTTCCGGCAGCGACGTCGTGCACGACGCGCTGCCGCGTGCGCTCAGTCCTCGTCCGCGGCGGCCTCGCGGCCCTGCTGGCGGATGATCGCTTCCTGCCGCGCATCCTCGATCGAATCGCGTACCGCGCGCACGTCGGCACGATGGGTGTCGAACACGAAGCGGCCGCTGAGCGCGCTGTCCGGGCGTAGTTCGCCCTGCTCGTACAGCGCCCACATTTCCTCGCCGTAGTGGGTGGCGTTGAGCTCGGGCGCGGCGCGGCCCAGACAGTCGCGCAGGTTGTGCACGTCGCGCAGCAGCATGTCGCGCGCGGCGTTGTTGCCGGCGGCGCTGACCACCTGCGGGAAATCGATCACCACCGGGCCGGCGGCGGCGACCAGCACGTTGTATTCGGACAGGTCGCCGTGCACCAGGCCCAGGCACAGCATCTTCACCACGTCGCCGATCAATTGCATGTGGAACGCGCGCGCCTGCTCCGGCTCCAGCTCCACCTCGCCCAGCCGCGGCGCGCTCTGCCCGTCGGCATCGGTGACCAGGTCCATCAGCAGCACGCCGTGGAAGTAGCCGCGCGGCTGCGGCACGTGCACGCCGGCATCCACCAGCTGGTACAGGGTGTTGGCCTCGGTGTCCTTCCACGCGGCCTCCTGCTCGCGGCGGCCGAACTTGGTCGCCTTGCCCATCGCCCGCGCCTGGCGGCTGCCGCGCACCTTGCGGCCTTCCTGGTACTGCACACGCGCCTGGAAGCTGCGCTGCGCCATGTCCTTGTAGACCTTGGCGCACAGCACTTCGGCGCCGGCCTGGACCACGTACACGGCGGCCTCCTTGCCACTCTTGAGCGGGCGCAGCACGCTGTCGATGACGCCGTCCTCGATCAGCGGCTGCAGGCCCTGGGGGGTTTTCATCGGACGCGGGGGACCTTGAAGGGGAAAACCGGATTATGGCCCAACCTTGCGCGCATGCCGGGCGACAACTGCAGCATGGCCGGTCGCGGGCGGAGTAAAGTGGCAGCCGCGATCGCCGCCACGGCGGCCGCAGTCGGCAATCCACAACAGTGCAATCGTCCAGAGGGTGTCAT
Organism: Xanthomonas hyacinthi; assembly: GCF_009769165.1. Classification (NCBI taxonomy): domain Bacteria; kingdom Pseudomonadati; phylum Pseudomonadota; class Gammaproteobacteria; order Lysobacterales; family Lysobacteraceae; genus Xanthomonas; species Xanthomonas hyacinthi. The sequence goes on along the minus strand of NZ_CP043476.1, from coordinate 2,483,691 downwards.
GAGCAAGGGCATGGATCAGAAAAAGAGCGACAAGAAGCAGCCGACCAAGACGCTGAAGGAAAAGCGCGCGGCCAAGAAGGAAAAGAAGAAGTAACCGTCTTCCGGCGAGCGCGCACCGCGGGCTCGCCGGACGCCGGCCACGCGCCCCAGGAACCACCCGGCGCACAGCCGCGCTATCATCTCCGGCCGCAATGCAGTCGCCGCCGGAGACGAGATGAACCCGATCCGCCCGTTCCTGGACAAGACGCCGCAGCTGGGCGCACGCGTCTACGTGGACCCGGCCTGCACCCTCATCGGCGACGTGGTGCTCGACGAGGACGTGTCGGTGTGGCCGGGCACGGTGATCCGCGGCGACGTCAACCACGTGCGCATCGGCGCGCGCAGCAACATCCAGGACGGCAGCATCATCCACGTCAGCCACCACAGCCCGTTCAACACCGCCGGCTACCCGACCCTGATCGGCGCCGACGTGACCGTGGGCCACGGCACCATCATCCACGCCTGCACCATCGAGGACCTGTGCCTGATCGGCATGGGCGCGTGCATCCTCGACGGCGCCACGGTGAAGAAATACGGCTTCGTCGGCGCCGGCGCGGTGGTCGGGCCGGGCAAGACCGTCGGCGAGCGCGAACTGTGGCTGGGCAATCCGGCGCGGCTGGCGCGCACGCTCAGCGACAAGGAGGTCGAAAGCCTGCACTACTCCGCACAGCACTACGTGCGCTTGAAGGACCGCTACCTGGGCGCGGCCGCGCCGCCGCCGCAGTAAGCGGCGACGCGGCTACTGCGCCGCCAGCGCCAGCAGCGCGCGGCCGATCGGGCGCGGCGCCTCGCTGCGCAAGACCACGCTGGTGGTCACCGCGCCGAAGCGCGCCAACGCATCGATGATCGGCTCCAGCTGCGCCGGCGCCGGCACCAGCACCCGCAGCACGAAGCAGTCCTCGCCGGTGACCCGATGCACTTCCAGCACCTGCGGCATCTGCGCGAACTGCTCCAGGCAGGCGCCGATCTGCGCATGCGTGGTGCGCAGGCGGACGATGGCCGCCGTGGCCAGGCCCACCACGCGCGGATCGACCCGGGCCGCGTAACCGGTGATCACGCCCTGTTCCTCGAGCCGGCGCACGCGCTCGGACATCGCCGGCTGCGACAGGCCGATGCGCCGTCCCAGCTCCGCCAGCGCGATGCGGCCATCGCACTGCAGCGCCTCCAGAATCGCGTGATCCAGGGCATCGCCCTGCCAGGTTTTCGCGGCCACGCGGGTCGTCCTCTCGTCATGCGCCTTGGATTCATCGGCAAAAAGCCGCCAGCGGCGATGAATCGCCATGGCATGGCGACGCGCGCATCGCGACACTGGCTGCTCCCACCAACGGAGCGTAGCGCATGCAAGCGATGGTGATCGTGCCGGGCATCGGCAACTCGGGGCCGGGGCACTGGCAAACCCATTGGCAACGGCGCGACGCGCGCATGCGGCGGCTGCAGCCGGACTCCTTCGCGCAGCCGCAGCTGCACGATTGGCTGCGCGCGCTCGACCGCTGCGTGCAGCAATGCGCCACACCGCCGCTGCTGGTCGCGCACAGCCTGGGCTGCCTGCTGGTCGCGCACTGGGCCGCGCGCGCCACGCGGTTGCCGCGCGGCGCGTTCCTGGTCGCGGTTCCCGATCCGGACAGCGCCGCGTTTCCGCAGGCGCAGGCCGCCAGCTTCGTTCCCGTACCGGCGGCGCCGCTGCCGTTTCCCAGCCTGATCGTGGCCAGCAGCGACGATCCGTACGCAGCGCCGTCCTACAGCCGCCGTTGCGCATCCGACTGGGGCAGCGGACTGGTCGAACTCGACCGCCTGGGGCATCTCAATGCGGCCAGCGGCCTGGGCGAATGGCCGGGCGGCACGCAGTTGCTGGCCGCGTTCGACGCCGGCATCGGCCGCGCGCCGGTGCCGCGCGCCTGAGCGCTGCCGGCGCGCCGCGGGCACGCAGCCGGGACTGCGGACCCGCAACAGCCGCGCCGCCGGCGACTGGCGCGGCGTGGCGCTTTGCGCGACGGTGCGCGCCTGCGGCCTGGGAACGCCACTGAACTGCGCGCGGACATGCAGAAGGAAACCCGCGAGGAGAACACGCAGCGCAAGCAAGCCGGCGACGAGAGCGTGGACCTGGTCGGCTGGGCGGTACCGCCGCGCTACGCCGCCGCGACCAAGAAACCGTGCTGGGCGCGCGAACTGGCGTTCTGGCGGCCAGGGCCGGCCTGTTCGCCACGCTCGGCCTGATCCCGGCCCAGGCCTGGAAGCTGCTGGCGCTGGCCGGCGGCATCGGCAAGCGGTTCTCCGGGCGCAGACGCGACGGCGGCACGCGGCGTTGAGTCGGCCGCACGCCGCGCCGGCCACGCCGTGGTCGGCGCCGTAACGACCTTCCGTATCGGCGCGGCAGCGGCGCGCGGCTGGGCAATTGGCGCCGCGCCGGCTAAAGTCGCGGTTCGGAGCAGGACGCAGTCGAGATCACGCATGCCGCCACAGGCAGCCGGCCGGCCGGAAGAACGGCCGCCCCACATCGCAGGCGCGCAGGCGCACCGCGCCGCAACCCGGCGATGAGCGGCATGCTCGACACCTACCGCGAAGTGATCACGCCCGAAGGCGTGCCGCTGCAGTTGCCGGCCGCCGGCGCGGTGCCGCGCGCGCTGGCCTGGCTGATCGACCTGGCGGTGCGCTTCGGCGTGCTGACCGTGATGGGCATGCTGCTCGGCGCGCTCGGCGGCTTCGGCCAGGGCCTGTACCTGGTGGCGATGTTCCTGGTGTTCTGGGCCTACCCGATCGTGCTCGAAGGCGGGTTCGGGCAGACCCTGGGCAAGAAGGCGCTGGGCCTGCGCGTGGTCGCGCGCGATGGCGCGCCGGCCGGGTGGATGGCGGCGATCACCCGCAACCTGCTGCGCAGCGTGGACATGCTGCCGTTCGGCTACGCCATCGGCCTGATCGCCTGCCTGTTCGACGCGCATGCGCGGCGCCTGGGCGACATGGTCGCCGGCACCCTGGTGATCCACCAGGCGCCGCGCCACGCGGCGGCGCTGCCGCCGATCGCCAGCGCCGTGGCGCCGCCGCGCCGCCTGCTGCCGGCCGAGCAGGCGGCGTTAATCGCCTTCGCCGAGCGCGCGCCGCGGCTGGCCCCGGCACGGCAGCTGGAACTGGCCACGCTGGCGCTGCCGTTGACGCAGACGCCCGGCCAGGCCGGCGTGCTGCGGCTGTATGCGATGGCCAACTGGCTGCTGGGGCGGCGATGAGGCAGGAGCAGTTCATCGCCCGCCACCAGCACGAGTGGCAGGCCTTCGAGACCTGGCTGCAGACGCATGGACGCAAGCCCGCCGCGAACGCGCCGGACGCCGCCGCAGACCCTGCACGGCTCGCCGACGAGGACATGCCGGCCCGCTACCGGCGGCTGTGTCAGCAGCTGGCGCTGGCGCGCAAGCGCGGCTACAGCCCGCTGGTCACTGCGCGCCTGCAGCAGCTGATGCAGCAGGGCCACACCGCGCTGTACCGGCCGCCGCGGCCGCGCTGGCGGCGTGCGGCCGCGTTCCTGTTCGCCGATTTCCCGCAGCTGGTGCGCAGCCAGGCCGGCTGCATGGCCGCGGCCACGGCGCTGTTCGTGGTACCGCTGGTCGCCATCTTCGTGCTGCTGCAGTACCGGCCGGAACTGATCCACGGGCTGATGGATCCGCTGCAGGTCGCGCAGATGGAGCGGATGTACGACCCGGCCGCGACCGCACACAAGCTCGGCCGCGACAGCGGCGACGACTGGCAGATGTTCGGCCACTACATCATGCACAACATCAGCATCGGCCTGCGCACCTTCGCCAGCGGCCTGCTGGCCGGGCTCGGCACGGTGTTGGTGCTGCTGTTCAACGGCGTCACCATCGGCGCGGTGGCCGGGCACCTGCACCAGATCGGTTACGGGGTCACGTTCTGGCGCTTCGTCGCCGGGCATGCGCCGTTCGAGCTGACCGCGATCGTGATCGCCGGCGGCGCCGGCCTGCAGCTGGGCCTGAAGCTGCTGGCGCCGGGCCGGCGCCGGCGCATCGATGCCTTGGTCGAAGGCGGCATCATCGGCGCCAGGCTATGCCTGGGCGTGGCGGCGATGCTGCTGGTCGCCGCCTTCATCGAGGCGTTCTGGTCCTCGATCAGCGCGTTGCCGGCGGCGGTGAAGTACGGCGTGTCCGGCCTGCTGTGGACGCTGGTGCTGGTGTGGCTGTGGCGCGGCGGACGCGGCACCGCGGAGGCCGGCGATGCGGATTGAGCGGCTGGACGTGGTGCTGCGCGCGCGCTCGGCCTGGGAGACGATGGAGCTGGGCAGCGCGCTGGTGCGCCGCCATGCCGGCGCGATCTGGAAACCGTGGCTGCTGTTCACCGTGCCGCTGTTCGCGCTGCTCAATCTCGGCGCCTGGGCGATCGACCAACTTTGGCTGGCCAGCCTGGCGCTGTGGTGGCTGAAGCCGGTGCTGGACCGGATCGCGCTGTTCGTGATCGCGCGCGGCGTGTTCGGCGACGTGCCGCGCGTGCGCGACACGCTGCGCGCGCAATGGGGCTGGGGCTGGGGCACGCTGTTCGGCTACCTGACCTGGCGCCGGCTGAGTCCGGCGCGCAGCGTGTTCATGCCGCTGGAACTGCTCGAAGGCGCCAGCGCCGAGCAGCAGCGGCAGCGCCGCCGCAGCCTGGGCGGGGCGGTGTACGGACACGCGCTGCTGCTGGCCAGCGTGTGCTGGCATTTCGAGGCGATGCTGTGCCTGGCCTGCATCGCCGCGATCCTGATGTTCGTGCCGGTGGAGCTGCTGCCGGAAACGCTGCGCGCGGCCTGGGCGCTGATCGGCGAGGAGAACCCGGTGTGGGCCGACATCGGCCTGAACGCCTTCGGCTGGCTGGCGATGACGCTGATCGAACCGTTCTTCGTCGGCGCCGGCTTCGGCCTGTACCTCAACCGCCGCACCGAGCTCGAAGCCTGGGACGTGGAAATGGCGCTGCGCCGGCTGCGCGAGCGGCTGGTCGGCACCGCGCCGCTGCTGCTGGCCGTGCTCCTGCTCGGCGCACCGGGCGCGGCGCTGCGCGCGCAAACCGCGGCGCCGGGCGCCGACGACAACGCCGTCGCGGCCGCGCCGCATGCGCGCCCCGAGCCGGTCGCGCTCGACGATGTCTTCGACACCGTGCCCGCCGCCGACGCGCGCTTCGATCGCGCGGCAGATCGCGCCTACGCCGATCCGTTGCTGTCGGGCAAGCGCAGCATCGGCTACTGGAAGAAGCGCGACCGCAACGACGACGACGAGAAGAAGCCCGATCCCGCCAAGACCGATCTGCGCTTCGGCAAGGGCGTGCTGGCGAGCGTGGCGGCGGTGTTCGCGTTCGTCGGCGAATGGGGCATGTGGCTGCTGGCCGGCATGCTGGTGCTGGTCCTGCTGCTGACCGCCAGGCACTGGCTGCCGTGGATGCGCGGCAGCCTGCGCCAGCGTGCCGCGGTCGAAACGCCGGTGGCGCATGCGCCGGTGCTGAGCGCCGCGCCGCTGCCGGACGACGTCGCCACCATCGCGCGCCGGCTGTGGCGCGAGGGCCGGCAGCGCGGCGCGCTGGCGCTGCTATACCGCGCCAGCGTGGCGACCGTGTGCGAACGCGCCCACCTGGTGCTGCCGCCCGGCGCCACCGAAGCGCAATGCCTGCGTGCCTCCAAACGCCTGCCGGAAGAAGCCGACCGCAGCCTGTTCGCACGCATGGTGCGCACCTGGCAATACGCCGCCTACGCCGGGCGCCTGCCCGACGACGCCGCCTTCGCCGGCCTGCTCGACGAGCTGCAGCAGCAGTACCGGTGGCGCGCATGAACAGCGGCACCCGCAATGCGCTGATCTTCCTGCTCGGGCTGCTGGTGACCAGCGTGCTGGCGGCCTGGTTCCTGGGCCGCTACGAACGCGCCGGGCGCGAGCTGGCACTGCCGCCGCGCGGCGAGGCGGCGTACAACCCGCTGTACGCATTGCGCCAGACCCTGCGCGCCGACGGCGTGCGCGCCGAATCGCGGCAGCGCCTGGACCTGGCGGCGATGCGCCTGCAGCCGCACGACAGCGTGCTGCTGTTCGGCGACCCGCGCGCGCTGGGCAAGCCCGACAGCGATGCGCTGCTGGCCTGGGTCGAGCGCGGCGGCCACCTGATCCTGCGCACGCCGGCTACCGACGACGACAAGGCCAAGCTGCCGATCTTCGATGCGCTCGATGTCGACCTCGAAAAAGGCAAGCCGGACGACTGCCTGAAGCTGGCCATTCCCGGACAGCCCGAGCACAGCGAGTTCTGCAACGGCCGCCGTTTCCAGATCGACGAGGACGCGGCGAGCAATCTGTGGGGCAGCAGCGAGGACTACGCCTACGCGCGCCTGCCGTACGGCGACGGCAACGTGGACCTGCTGGCGGAAATGGATTTCCTCGAGAACGGCAGCAACGGCGGCGACCGCTTGCGCGACGACGCGCTGGACGCGCCGCCCGCCCCGCCGAGCGGCGGCCTGCGCGACGTACCGCATCGCCTGCTGGCGCGGCAGATCCTGGCGCCCAACTACGGCCACGGCACCGTCTACCTGATCTACTCCGCCGAGCTGCCGTCGCTGTGGCGCACGCTGTTCACCCGCGGCTGGCCGGCCTGGCTGCCGGCGCTGCTGATGCTGCTGGCCTGGTTGTGGTCGCGCACGCAGCGCTTCGGCCCGCTGCTGGCCTCGCCGGCCGGCGACCGCCGCTCGCTGCTGGAACACGTGCGCGCCAGCGGCGAACACCTGTTCCGCTACGGCAAGGCCGCGTTGCTGTACACGGCGATGCGCCAGGCGTTCCTGACCCGGCTGCGGCGCCGTGCGCCGCTGGCCGCGGCGCTGCAGGGCGCTGCGCAGGCCGCGGCCATCGCCGAGCGCCTGAACCTGTCGCCGGCCCAGGTCGAACAGACGCTGCAAGCGCCAGCGCCCAAGCAACACGCCGCCTTCCGCGATCGCATTCGCCTCCTCGTCCAGATGAGAAACCAGTTATGACCACCGCCCCCGCCGAATCCGTCGCCCCCCTCACCGGCCCCGCCCTGATCGAACGCGTCGAGGCGATCCGCGACGCCGTCGGCCAGGCCTTCATCGGCCAGCCGGAGGTGCTCGAGCAGATCCTGATCGCGCTGCTGGCCGGCGGCCACGTGCTGATCGAAGGCGTGCCCGGGCTGGGCAAGACCCTGCTGGTGCGCGCGCTGGCGCAGGCGCTGGAACTGAACTACGCGCGCGTGCAGTTCACTCCCGACCTGATGCCCAGCGACGTCAGCGGCCATGCCGTATACGACCCCAAGACCGAGAGCTTCAAGATCCGCCGCGGGCCGGTGTTCACCCACCTGCTGCTCGCCGACGAGATCAACCGCGCCCCGGCCAAGACCCAGTCGGCGCTGCTGGAGGTGATGCAGGAAGGCCAGGTCACCATCGAGGGCAAGGCCTTCCCGCTGGCGCCGCCGTTCCTGGCCCTGGCCACGCAGAATCCGGTCGAGCAGGAAGGCACCTATCCGCTGCCGGAAGCGCAGCTGGACCGCTTCCTGCTGAAGATCCTGATCGACTATCCGCAGCTCGAAGACGAGAAGCGGATGGTGGAAGCGGTCACCACCGGGCGCAGCGCCGGCGACTTCGACCTGTCGCAGGTGCCGCGCGTGCTCAGCGCCGCCGACGTGGTGGCGATGCAGCTGGGCACCGCGGCGATCGCGGTGGACCCGCAGGTGATCGACTACGCGGTGCGCATCGTCGCCGCCACCCGCCGCTGGCCGGGCATCGCGCTCGGCGCCGGCCCGCGCGGCAGCATCGCGCTGATCCGCGCCGCGCGCGCGCAGGCGGTGCTGTCCGGCCGCGACTTCGTCACCCCCGACGACATCCGCGACATCGCCAAGCCGGCGCTGCGCCACCGCATCGCCCTGGCCCCGGAACTGCAGATCGAAGGCCAGCGCGCCGACGACGCGCTGGGCGCGCTGCTGGCGAAGGTGGAGGCGCCGCGGAAATGAGCCGGGAATGGGGAATCGGGAATGGGGAATCGGAAAAGCCCGCAATGCCGGCATTGCCCGATCGCATCCGGACGGCTGCCAGTGCGGCCTTGAGTGCACGCGCCGCGCTGTTGCGATTCCCCATTCCCGATTCCCCATTCCCGGCCACTCACCCATGAGACCCGCCCCGCTCCTGCTCGCCCTGCTCGGCCTGTGGGCGCTGTGCGGCCTGGCCACGGCGCTGGCGTTCCTGCCACTGTGGTCGTGGCAGGCGCTGGGTGCGGCGATCGGCGTGGTCGCCGCGATCGATGCATGGCGGCTGTGGCGCAGCCCCACCCCGCAGCTGCGCCGCGAACTGCCCGAGGCCTTGCCGCTGGGCCTGGAACGCGAGGCTGGGCTGCGCATCGACAGCGCGCAGCGGCAGACGCTGGACGTGTTCGACCTGGTGCCCAGCGGCTGGTGGATGCAGGGCCTGCCGCGGCGCGTCACGCTGCGCGCGGCCAGCGAAACCCACCTCACTTACCGGCTGCGCCCGACCGCGCGCGGCCGCTTCGACTTCCCCGGCACGCACCTGCGCCTGCACTCGGCCTGGCGCCTGTGGCGGCAGCGGCGCGTGGCCGGCGCGGCGCAGACCGTGCGCGTGTATCCGAACTTCGCGCCGCTGACCCGCTTCGCCCTGTTCAGCGCCGAACAGGCCTCGCGGCTGGTCGGCGCGCACCTGAAGCGGCGCCGCGGCGAAGGCACCGACTTCCACCAGATGCGCGAATACCGCGTTGGCGACAGCCTGCGCCAGATCGACTGGAAGGCCACCTCGCGCGCGCGCAAGCTGATCTCGCGCGAATACCAGGACGAGAAGAACCAACAGTTGCTGATGCTGATCGACACCGGGCGGCGGATGCTGGCCAGCGAAAGCGGCCTGTCGCATTTCGACCACGTGCTCAACGCCGCGCTGGTGGTGTCGTACCTGGCGCTGCGCCAGGGCGATGCGGTGGGCCTGATGGCCAGCGGCGGCGATGCGCGCTGGGTCGCGCCGCAGCGCGGCATGGGCACCGTCGATGCGCTGCTGCGCGCCAGCTACGACCTGCAGCCGCAGGCGGTGGCCACCGACTACCTGGCCGCGGCCACCGAACTGTCGCTGCGCCAGCGCCGGCGTTCGCTGGTGATGCTGGTCAGCAACGTGCGCGACGAAGACATCGAGGACCTGCTCGCCGCGGTGCGGCTGCTGCAGCGCCGGCACCTGGTGTGCGTGGCCAGCCTGCGCGAGCGTGCGTTGGACCAGGCGCTGAGCCAGGACGTGCACGACCTGCAGCAAGCCGTGCAGGCCGGCGCGGTGGCGCGGTATCTGCAACAACGCGGCGACGCCCACGACGCGCTGCGCAGCCACGGCGTGATGGTGCTCGACGTCACCGGCGAGGAACTGCCGGGCGCGCTGGTGGAACGCTATCTCGCGGTCAAGCGCGATGGATTGTTGTAGCGTGGCGCCCTGCTTCGATCCGCATCGCCCGCGCTGCGCTCGTCTTTCAATCGCTGCAGTCAGCGCGCAGAGGTGTACCGCCCTTCCTGGGTCTTGACCTCGCGTTCGCAGGCGGTCAACAGCTGCGGCGCGTGCCCATCCGCAGCAGCGCGGCCTTCTTGGATCGCGTCATCGGTTTCCTTCCTCGCGGACCACAGCACGCGACGATGCCTGGTTGCCGCCGCGGGACGGAAATCGCCGGCACCGCGCAGGCCCATTGCTGCGCATCGTCTCTCGCCAGAGCGCGCAGCGCGGCGGCTTCCGCGCGACGCGCGTAAAGCACCGGTTCATCGCCGACAAGCGCAACCGCACAGGCCGCGTGATAACGTGGCCAATGGCCCTGCGTGCGGCGCAAAAGGTTGCGAATGCAACCCTTTGCGACCCACCGAGCCGCCCGCTTCCGCCAGCACTCCGCCCGCCTTCCGACCGCACGACATCCCCATGCCCGACTATCGCTCCAAGACCTCCACCCACGGCCGCAACATGGCCGGCGCACGCGCGCTGTGGCGCGCCACCGGCATGCAGGATGCCGACTTCCACAAGCCGATCATCGCCATCGCCAATTCCTTCACCCAGTTCGTGCCCGGCCACGTGCACCTGAAGGATCTGGGCCAGCTGGTCGCGCGCGAGATCGAGCGCGTCGGCGGCGTGGCCAAGGAATTCGACACCATCGCCGTGGACGACGGCATCGCCATGGGCCACGACGGCATGCTGTATTCGCTGCCCAGCCGCGAGATCATCGCCGACTCGGTGGAGTACATGGTCAACGCGCACTGCGCCGATGCGCTGGTGTGCATCTCCAATTGCGACAAGATCACCCCCGGCATGCTGATGGCCGCGCTGCGCCTCAACATCCCCACCGTGTTCGTGTCCGGCGGGCCGATGGAAGCGGGCAAGACCAAGCTCGCCGACCACAACCTGGACCTGATCGACGCGATGGTGATCGCCGCCGACCCCACCGCCTCCGACGAAAAGGTCGCCGCCTTCGAACGCAGCGCCTGCCCCACCTGCGGCTCGTGCTCGGGCATGTTCACCGCCAATTCGATGAACTGCCTGACCGAAGCGCTGGGCCTGGCCCTGCCCGGCAACGGCACCGTGGTCGCCACCCATGCCGACCGCGAACAGCTGTTCCTGAAGGCCGGGCGCACCGCGGTGGAACTGTGCCACCGCTGGTACGGCGCCGAAGACCCCACCGCGCTGCCGCGCGGCATCGCCACCTTCGCAGCGTTCGAGAACGCGATGACCCTGGACATCGCGATGGGCGGCTCCACCAACACCATCCTGCACCTGCTCGCCGCCGCGCAGGAAGGCGAAGTGCCGTTCACCCTGCGCGACATCGACCGCCTGTCGCGGCACGTGCCGCAGCTGTGCAAGGTCGCGCCGAACATCCAGAAGTACCACATCGAGGACGTGCACCGCGCCGGCGGCATCCTCGCCATCCTCGGCGAACTGGCGCGCGGCGGCCTGCTGCATACCGAGCAGGCCACCGTGCACAGCCGCACCCTCGCCGACGCCATCGCGCAGTGGGACATCACCCAGACCGACGACGACGCCGTGCACACCTTCTACAAGGCCGGCCCGGCCGGCATCCCGACCCAGATCGCCTTCAGCCAGGCCACGCGCTGGCCGACCCTGGACGCCGACCGCCAAGCCGGCTGCATCCGCGACGTCGCCCATGCCTACTCGCAGGAAGGCGGGCTGGCGGTGCTGTACGGCAACATCGCCCTCGACGGCTGCGTGGTCAAGACCGCCGGTGTGGACGAATCGATCCACGTGTTCGAAGGCAACGCCAAGGTGTTCGAGAGCCAGGATTCGGCGGTCAAGGGCATCCTCGCCGACGAAGTGAAGGCCGGCGACGTGGTGGTGATCCGCTACGAAGGCCCCAAGGGCGGCCCCGGCATGCAGGAGATGCTGTACCCCACCTCGTATCTGAAGTCCAAGGGCCTGGGCAAGCAATGCGCCCTGCTCACCGACGGCCGCTTCTCCGGCGGCACCTCCGGCCTGTCGATCGGCCACGCCTCGCCGGAAGCGGCCGCCGGCGGTGCCATCGGCCTGGTCCGCGACGGCGACAGGATCCTGATCGACATCCCCAACCGCCGCATCGACCTGCTGGTCGACGACGCCGAACTGGCCGCGCGCCGCACCGCGCAGGACGCGCAAGGCTGGAAGCCGGTGGAAGTGCGCCCACGCAAGGTCACCACCGCGCTGAAGGCGTATGCGCTACTGGCGACCAGCGCCGACAAGGGTGCGGTGCGCGACAAGGCGATGCTGGACGGCTGAGGCGTTCGACGATGGCCGTGGCCGACGCATCGGTGTCGCCGCCGTCATCGGCGACAACCGCCCCTCGCCGGTCCGGATGCCTTCGCCGCCCATCGAGTGCTCGCACACCTTACCGCTGCCCGCCGCAACATCGTGCGTGCACTCGGCGCGCCCGCTCCAGCTGCGCCAGCAACGCGTCGCGCAGGGGCAGCGGCAGCGTCGTGCGACGATCCCTGCCGCCCCTGCCATCGCACACGGCGATCTCGCCCCTCGCGAAATCACGTCCTCGATCAGCAGGCAGACGCATTCCATCAATCGCATCCCGGTGCCTTGCAGCAACGACGCCATCAGGCCATGGCGTCCATGCAGCTGCACCAGCAACCCCGCCACTTCATCTTTCATCCGAAGGCAATACTGGCTGCCTTTCCTGTCCTGGCGCATCTGCGGGTCGCGCTCGCCATTGAGGTTCTTGGTCGAGCCGGGCGCGGCAATGATCGTGGCATCCACGATCGTGCCGCCGCACAGCTCCGCCCCTTCGATTGATCCGTTGATCAATTGCGGCAGGGCAGGATCCGTTGCTCGCAGCCTGCATGCTCGAGTTTGTAGATGGCGTCATATTGCACTTGAATGGGATGAGTACGACATCACGGTAACCCGGCTTCTGCGCGTACATAATAACCACGCGTTTCTGGCAAGCACCCGCGAAAACGCGCGGGTAAACAAAGTACCCTGTGCCTTATATGCACCGATGAAAATCTGAAAAGTTCGGCCGCGCCCTTCGTACCTGACGCGAGAATACATTGCTTGCAAGATTATCCAGATCAATGGCGCTACGAGCCCGATGTGTAAACAAAGCGCGATGTTCTGTCGTTATAGTGCAAATGCGCTGAAGTGGACGAACGTCAGAATCTCAGTGGCGGGCAATCGCCGTCTGGTCTTCCATGAAAACCTGTCGCATAAGTTGCTTACCCAAGAACGTTTCAGTACCAGAATTTTCCTTTTCATCAGAGGCATTGTATGCAAACCCGTTTCAACGGTTGGCCTGCACAGGTGCTCGATGCGAACGATGTAAAAGCCGTCGTGCGGGATGTCGGCAGGTATGGATTCGCGATCGTCCGCGACCAATGGCGATTCGATGCGCACGACTTCGAGCGGCTGGCAGCGCTCTATCATCTGGGGCCGATGTATCAGTCCGATTTCAACCGTCGAGTGCACATGGAAGGCATGTCGCCGTCGGGCATGAACCAGGTCGGCGGTTTAACGAGTGGCCGACATGATGTATTCAACGGCACGTCGAGCGCGGCGTTGCATACCGACGGTTCCTACCTGCCCATTGGCACGATCAAGACCTCGGTCCTCCTGTGCAAGCAGCATGCGCCCAGCGGCGGCGAATCGATCCTGTTCGACAGCCTGTCGGCATTTCGGGCGCTTGCCCGACATCATCCAGAGCTCGCCCAGTGCCTGCTGGCCCCGAACGCGTTCCGGCGCAGATCGACCGATCCGCGTTTGGACAGACAATATGAGCGCATCGGCCCGGTGTTCCTCGCCGGAGAAGACGGCGCGATCGTTGGTGGCTTCACGCTCGACGTGACCGCGGATTGGGACTATTCGCGCCGCATGGATCCCCGAGTGCTTGAGGCGGTGGCGTACTTGACGCGCCTCGCCGATCCGCAGAGCGGTTACACACTGAGCTTCGCGCTTCAAAAAGGACAGGCATTGATCCTGCGCAATGACCAGCTTTCACACGGACGAAGCGTCTACGTCGACGATCCGGCCAACCCGCGCGTTCTGCTGCGAGGCCTCTTTCTATCCGCTCCGCGCGCGTGCGCCATGCAGCAAGCGCCCGCTCGCGCTTCGGTTGCCCAAGCATGACATCAGACTCCGCACAGATGGCTGAGGCATCGTTGCCGCTGTTGGCATCCCGATGGTCCTTATGGATGTCGCACCCCGCGAGCGGGCTTGCGACGCGCATTCGCAGCGATCTTGCGCCGTACGCCATCGGCGACGACATGGCTTCGTCCATCGTCGAATTCGTACGCGAATATCGGAACGCCGGAAGACGCTGGAGCAGCAGGGGACTGCGAGGCGACGAAGTAATGGCGCCGCTGCTCGGCCTGGCGGATAGCTCGGCAGAGATGTTCGAATTCATCCGCGCGCAGATCGCGCAAGCCGAGCACAACAAATGGGTGGGCGGCAGCCTGCACGATGAGGTCGCCTCGGCACAGATGCAGTACAAAAGATTCGTCATCGTATCGACGCCGCGCTCTGGCACCCACCTGCTGCGTACGCTGCTCGGCTCGCATCCATGCATCGAGATGCACGGCGAAGCATTCAATCGGTTCGGCCAACACCTTCTGCCGTATTCTGTACAGAACAGTACAGCACAGCAGATTCTCGAGCGGCATCTATTTCGACCGTACTTTGAGTATGTAGAAGCGGTCGGCTTTGTGCTCTTTCGCGATCTCGACACCGAGTGGGCAGGCGTCAATGTATGGGAGACGCTGGCCGACCTGGGGGATCTGAAGATCGTCCTGCTGGATCGACGCAACCGCCTGGCGCAGCTAGTGTCGCTCAAAAAAAGTCTTCTCGATCATGTCTGGTACGTCGGCCGTGACGATAAGAGATGGCGGGAACAGATCAGTCTGTCCATTTCGCGCGACGAACTCGTCGACTTCATCGACCGCGATCTTGCCAATCGCGCAGAATTCCTTGAACGCTTCGATCGCCACGAGATCTTCCCGATCGAATACGAGGATCTGCTTACCAAACCAGCATCCGTGCATGCCAAGTTGCTCGCCTTCCTGGGCGTGTCGTCCGCGCGGCTCCAGCCGGGAACAGGAAAAAAAGAGACATCTTCGGTTTCGTCAACGGTCGATAACAACGATCAATTGAGATCTGAACTTAAGGGGACGCGCTATGAATGCTATATCTAGGTCGCGCCGCTATTGGCCGCCGTACACGCCCTTGAACGCCGAGGATTGCAGACCCAGAATCGTTCGGGGCGAAGGCGTTCATCTCTACGACGATACGGGCCGACGTTATCTGGACGGCATATCGGGCAGCTATAACCACTGCCTCGGCCATTCTCACCCGGCGCTGGTCGAGACGGTCAAACGGCAGATGGATACGCTTGTCCACGCCTGCAACATTGGTTTGAGCACGGTGCTGCCGGAGGCGCTTGCAGAACGGCTCGGCGATGAGTTGGCACCAGCCGGACTCGCACATACATTCCTAGTGGGCAGCGGCAGCGAGGGCGTCGAAGCCGCACTGAAGATGGCGTGGCAGTATCAAATCGGTCGCAACCATCCGCAGCGGACGCGGGTGGTGGCCATCGACGGCGCCTACCATGGCTGCACGCTCGGCGCGATGCTCGCCACGCGACGTTCCTTCATCAACGAAGGTGCATTGCCATTTGTCGCCACCTGTTCGATGACGATGCCACCACCGCGGAGCCTCGACGACTTGCGGACATGGGAAGCGCTTCTTGCCGAACATGGATCGACTGTGGCGGCGCTCATCATCGAGCCCGTTATGGCCATGGCGGGGACACGTCAGTTTCCGGACGGATTTTTGCAGGCCCTGTCATCGCTCGCCAGGACATACGACATTCCTTTAATTTGCGATGAAGTCTATTGTGGAATCGGACGCACCGGCACTGTGTGCGAGTCGGTCTCTCAGGGCGCGAATCCAGACATCGTCATTTTCAGTAAAAGCCTCGGCGGCGGCTTCCCGATCACTGCCGTGATGGCCACGGCCAAGATCGCCGACAGCTTCGCCGCACACCCCATCCCGCTTTTCCGGCATGGACATACACAGTCCGGCAACCTGCTGGGTTGCCGCGCCGCATTGTTCGTTCTCGACCACCTGCATGCCCAGCGCTGCTATGAAAGCGTCAGAACGAAGGGCGCGCGTTTGCTGCAGGCAATTCGTGAGAAGTTGCCGGCGATGGGCAATGTCGTGAGTGCGCAAGGAAAAGGGTTGATGCTGTCGATCACGTTCGATTCGTCGGAGGCATGCAGCCGCGTGCAACTCGACGCGCGTCGGCATGGGTTGATCATTGGCGCTGCGGATCGACATCTCAAGCTCGCACCGCCTTTCACGATAGACGACGATGCAATCGACGAGCTGACGCAACGGCTTATCCATGCGATAGGCAGCGCGTCGCACCACTGACTCTTTCTTTTCAGGCGAGGAAAAACATGACCTCTGGATACTTCGCGCTCGAGCAGATTTCGGGAGGAACGCTCCATGATGCGCCGTTCGACTGGGGGGAATTGCAGCAGATATGGCGTAACGATGCGCTGGCGCACAGACTTGCGAGTGAATTTCCGACAGAAGGATTCAACTTTCGGGAACGTAACGGCGGGCATTTTTATCGACGTACCATTGTTCCGCTGGGTTCGCTCGGCGTCGACGAGCCGGCCACGTTATCGGATGCATGGAGGGCGATGTGCGAAGAGCTTGCGTCGGACGCGTTCAGGGCGGCCATGGCTGCTTTCTGCGGAACGGACCTGACAGAATTTCCGATGGAGGCCGTTGCTTTTCGCGGAGGACAAGACGCGTACTACCTGCCACATGTCGATGCATCGTTGCGCCGAGGTTTTCGCCTGATTGTCTATTTCAACGCCCATTGGCAGCGCGACTGGGGTGGATTGCTGCGTATTCTCGATCCTCGGAATCATGGTGAAGTTCACCATGTCGTGGTGCCAACTGTCGGAAACGCTACGGTGATCATTCGCGATGGCTATTACGAAGACACTTGGCATGAAGTGACGCGATTGGCCGCAACAGGGGGCATCACTCGCAACACGCTCAACGTCACCTACTATGAACCAGGGACGACAAGCACAGCTCAGTGAGGCGACGATGAGCCTCTACGGCGGGAGAAAGCTCGTGATGCTTTACGGTCCACCCGCCGTCGGAAAATTGACCGTCGGGAAGGAACTCGCGAAGCAGCTGTCCGCGAGCCTTTTCCATAACCATCTGACTTACGATCTCGCCACCGAGTTACTAGCCGCCGATAGCAGTTTCGAGACTCGCAGGCGCTTTGCATGCCAACTGAGACTCAGTGCGATGGCGTTACTGCTCGAGTCCGACCATCGCGACGTAATTACGACGTTCTGCTATAGCGGTCCCGAGGACGATTGGTATGTCGATGCGCTCCAAGCGCTGTGCGCAGACCACCGGACGACGCCGTGCTTTGTTCGGCTGAAGGCACCTGACGAGCGCCTCATCGACAGAGTGGAAAACGCCGACCGACGCGCATTCGGAAAGGTCAACAGCCGTGCCAATCTTGCTGCAATTCTGCGGGAATTCGCGTATATGGCTCCGCTCAGGTCGGATAACCATATCTGCATCGATACGTCTGAGCTTTTGCCACACGATGCCGCTACTGCGATTGTGGAATGGAGCGGCGGAGCATCCTCAAACTTGTAACGCCAAAGCCTGCCCTGGCGCGCCGCGCACGCATTGTTTTACTGGCCGTCGATGGCGTTACCGACGCACAGATTGTTCGGCAGTGCGATATCAGTCGGCCTGGTCCGCGACGGCGACAAGCACCTGATCGACATCCCCAACCGCAGCATCGATCCGCTGATCGACGTGGAAGTGCGACCGCCACCGCGCTGAAGGCGTACGCGCTGCTGGCGACCAGCGCCGGCAAGGGCGCGGTGCGCGACAAGGCGATGCTGGACGGCTGAGGCGTTGGCGCTGGCCGTGGCCAACGCATCGGCGTCGCCGCCGTCATCGGCGACAACCGCCCCTCGCCGGTCTGGATGCCTTCGCCGCCCATCGAGTGCTCGCACACCAAAGTCTTCATCACGTTCTGGAATTGCACTGTGGGAGGAACTTTAGTCCCGACGCGCGAAAAGGAAGCGCCTGCAGCGGCGTCCTTTCATGGCGATCGCATCAACCACCGTCAACGCCCGCACCAATCCCATCCAGCGGGCTGCGCACCGCCGACGCCCCGCGCCCCGGCGCATGCGTGTAGATCTGCGTGGTGGCCACATCCTTGTGGCCAACAATTCCTGCACGGTGCGGATAGCGTGGCCGGCCTCCAGCAGGTGCGTGGCGCCGGCCCACACCGTCGGCCAGATCCGCCGCGTGCAGCAGTAGCGCCCGGTCGCGTTGCCGCAGCAGCGCCGCGCGCAGACTGGTCTGCAGCGGCACGCGCCGATCCTTGCCGCCCTTGCCGTCGCGCACCACGATCTCCCCGCGCCCCGGATCCACATCCTTGGTTCGCAGTCGCAGGCATTCAAGCAAGCGCATGCCACTGCCGTAGAGCCGTCCGGCCGTCAGCCAGCAAGGCCCCTCCAGGGCGACTAGCAAGCGTGCGACCTCCTCGAGCAAGAGCACCATCGGACAGCGGCGCATCTTCGCCGGACAAGCATCACTTGCGCTGGATCGTCTGCACCTTGTTCGCGTCGTCGCGCGGCTTGTCGCCGTTTTCGGGCTTCGGCCCCGCGTCGTCGTCGGCGCCATCGACGTCGCCGTCGCGCCGACCATTCTGCACCGGCGTGAGCATTTGCAGCGGCTGGCCTTCGTAGCGGAATTGCAGCGCGTCCTGCAATTGCCGCAGTTTCTCCACCTGGGCGCACAGCGCGTCGGCCTTGGCTTCGATCGCTTCTCTTTGCGCCTCGAGCTTGGCGTCCAGTTCATCGCCCATTTTGTCGGCGCGTTCGTCCATTGCATCGGAGCGGCCCGCGACCATCCGCCAAAGAATGTGGCGCGCGATGCTGCCCTTGAATTCTTCGGCTTCATCTTCGACGTACTTCTCGAAGTTGCCATCGAACGCGTCTTGGTCCCAGCGCCCCTTGCCGAGGGTGCCATCGACGTAACCGTTCGCACGCTTGCGCAGCCGCTCGATCTTGCGTGCGTTGAGCCAACTGCCGGTCATCACCTCGACGACACCGCCGAGCGCATCGTAGCTGACGTCGACCACAGCATGCGCAACATCGGCGACCTGCGGCATCAGCACACGGGCTTCCTTCTCCATTTCCCGCAGCCGTTGCGCATCGCCAGCGCCGACTTGCCGCACCTTGTGGTCGACACTCAGTTCGCCGTTGTGGAAGAAGACCTCGCGTGGCGAACCGCTGTCGCGGTACAGCCAGATGCCGCCGCCGTCGGCAAGCACGTTGAACTGCGTGCTCAGGCCGCACTGGTGCGAGGATACCTGCAGGCGATGGTGCTGCTTGCCGCCTTCACCGGCTTGCGCATGTACGCTGCGAGCGGCGAGCAGCAACAGGCTGAGCAGCAAGGACGTGCGCATGGGCGAAGCTGGCGTGGTGAAATTGTCATGCAGTTTCGCCGCAGCCACTGCGTGCGGTCGCGTGTCGAAAGTCACTGCGGAAGGGCGCTCTCAAGAAGCAAGTGCAACACGCGATTCGAATTTGAGGATCCCGCGCTCTTCGCTCGCCTTGCACTCCGATGGCCGTATCCTCCGCACACTGCCGTTTTGCCGGGATGTGCCAGATGCTTTCCTCCGCCCCTAGTTCTGCGTCCCCGCTGCGGCCTTTCGCGGCGCGCGTCCTGGTCGTCATGGTGCTGGGCGGCCTGGCCTTGCTGGCCTGGCAACTCTCCGAATTGCTGCTGATCGTGTTCGGCGCGGTGGTGGTGGGCGTGCTGCTGCACGGGCTGGCGTCGGCGCTGCGCAAGCGGCTGCCGGTCCCGGAATGGGCCGCGCTGGGTCTGGTGATCCTGTTTCTGGTGCTGGCGTTGTCGGCGATCGTATTGCTGTTCGGGACCGAAGTCGCCGCCCAGATCGACGCGTTCCGTACCACCCTGCCGGCGGCGTGGAACAAGTTCCATGCCTGGCTGCAGTCCGGCCCGCTCGGACCGCAGATCAAGAGCATCCCCGACCAGTTGCGCGACGGCGCCTCGACGCTGGCCACACATGCCGGCGCGATCGTGCTGTCGGCCGGCGGCGGGATCACCGATGCGGTGCTGATGCTCGTCGGCGGCGTCTATCTGGCCGCGCAGCCCAAGCTGTATCGGCGCGGGCTGCTGCGGCTGTTGCCGCGGGACCGGCGCGATGTCGCCGACGCGGCATTGACTGCCAGCGGCCAGGTGCTGCGCGCCTGGCTGGGCGGCCAGTTTCTGGCAATGCTGGTGATCGGCAGTCTGACCGGGCTGGGGCTGTGGCTGCTCGGCGTTCCGGTGGCGCTGGGCATCGGCCTGTTGACCGCGCTGCTGGACTTCATCCCGATCGTCGGCCCGATCGTGGCGGCGGTCCCGGCGGTGCTGCTGGGCTTCACCGTCAGTCCGCAGGTGGCGCTGGGCGCGCTACTGGTGTTCGTGGTCCTGCAGCAGATCGAGGGCCACGTGCTGCAACCGCTGATCCAGGCGCGCGCGGTGAACCTGCCGCCGGCCTTGCTGTTGTTCTCGCTGTTCGGCATCGGCCTGCTGTTCGGGCCGATCGGCGTGGTGTTGGCGGCGCCGCTGACCGTGGTGATCTACGTGCTGGTCAAACATTTGTACGTCCACCACGCCCTGGACGACGCCGACGAGGCTGTGCCAGCGGATTGATCCGCCCGATGAGCGCGCCCGCAAAGCAGCCCCGCCCCCTCCCACTTCGTCGGCTCCCGCGCAGGCGGCGTCGATCCACTTGTCCAGGAGCGCCGCAACATGCTCCATCACGTTTCTCCTGGCATCGCAGACATCGAACGTGCCGCGCTTTTCTACGACGGTGGTGCGGGCAACGGCGCCGCCGGCCTGCGTCCGGACTACGCTCCCAATTGCTAGGCGGCGTTGGTGGTGGATGGCGTTGGGGGTGGATCCGGATGGCCACCACATCGAAGCGGTCATCGATCGGACGCCGTGAGCCTCGCGCTGCGGCGCCGCAGCGGCCAAGAACGACGACGGCGACAGGGGACTTGGGGTTAGTCTAGTCCGCTCCGAGCCCCATTCGAATCGATGCCGATGCGTTCCCCCCAGCCACAGAGAATCGGTTTGATTTCCGACACCCACGGCCTGTTGCGGCCGCAGGCGCTGGCGGCGCTGCGCGATTGCGTGGCCATCGTGCATGCCGGCGACATCGGCAAGCCGGAGATCCTCGATGCGCTGCGCGCGCTCGCGCCGCTGCATGCGATCCGCGGCAACATCGATACCGCGCCCTGGGCGCAAGCGTTGCCCGACACCTTGGACGTCGACATCGCGGGCCTCCGCCTGCACGTGCTGCACGATCTGAAGGCGCTGGCGCGCGATGTCGCATCCGTGGACGTGGTGGTCAGCGGGCATTCGCACAAGCCGCTGCTGCAGACCCGCGACGGCGTGCTGTACGTCAATCCCGGCAGCGCCGGACCGCGCCGTTTCAGCCTGCCGATCGGGGTGGGCTATCTGCATCTGCAGGCAGGCGGCATCCGCGGCGAGCTGCACGCGCTGACCTGAAGCGGTGCTGCGGAATCCGGAAAACGACGCGCGAGCTAACGCGGCGCCGGCGGCCGGCTTGCGCGTTTGCCGACCTTGGCTGGTTTGGGGGCGGGCAATGCCTGCGCCGTCGCGCGCAGCAGGCGCTGCAACAGGCTCCGGTCCTCCAGCCCCTCGTCGATCAGGTAGTGCGGCTTGCCGCCCGGATACGGCGCCTGTTCGACCACGTCGTCGAGCAGTGCGCGCCCGGCGGCGGTCGGCTTGACGAAGACCTGGTTATCGCAGACGAACGCCACCACCTTGCCGTCCAGGTACAGCGCGTATTCGCCGAACATCTTCTTGCAGGTCAGCGCGGCGCCGAGCGCCGCCTGTTCCAGGACGTAATCCACGTAGCTGGCATCGGAGGCCATGTCGTCGCTCTGCGCTTGGGTCGATGCCGGATTCTGCATTGCGGCCGGCAAAGCGCAAGCGTCGGCGACGCCGCATATCTGACAGCACCCTTCGCCACGCCGCCGGTACGCCCATGTCCGGGCGTCGAAACCCGTAGCCGCAACGGCCGCCGGCAGGCGACCCTGGAACGCGCCGCCGCTGCATTGCCCCCTGGCCGCACCGACACATGCGCCCCTGCAATCTCCATCTGTTCAATCCAATATGTTATAAAATAACAAAATCCCCCCCCCAACAACGTTCCCGGAGCACTCATGCGGCGTCTCGTCCTGGCTTCCAGTCTCGCCCTCGCGGTCTCCGCCTGCTCGCAGCAGGCCGCCGCTCCCGCCGCCAAGGACGCGCCGTCCGCGCAGACGTCGGCTCCACCGGCCGCGCCGCCGGCGCTGATCCCGCGCGACGTGCTGTTCGGCAACCCGGAGCGCAGCGGCGTACAGCTCAGCCCGGACGGCAAGACCCTGAGCTGGCTGGCGCCGGTGGACGGCGTGCTGAACGTCTGGGTCGCGCCCGCCGATGCGCCCGACAAGGCACGCGCGGTCACCCACGACAGCGGCCGCGGCATCCGCTCCTATTTCTGGTCGTTCCTGCCCAACACCTTGCTGTACATGCGCGACAGCGGCGGCGACGAGGATTTCCACCTGTTCGCGCTCGATCTCGCCGCGGGCGGCAACGGCCGCGACCTCAGCGACTTCCCCAAGACCCGCGCGCGGGTGGTGGCGGCCAGCCGCAAGCATCCGGAATCGATCCTGGTCGGCATGAACGATCGCGATGCGCAGTGGCACGATCTGTACCGGGTCGATCTGGCCGGCGGCAAGCGCACGCTGCTGCGGAAGAACACCCAGCAGATCGGCGACTACCTGGCCGACGACGACTACCAGGTGCGGCTGGCGACGCGCTCGCGCGAGGACGGCGGCGAAGACCTGCTGCAGCCCGACGGCAAGGGCGGCTGGCAGAAGCGCGAAGAGATCCCGTTCGAGGATTCGCTGACCACCGCGCCGTCCGGCTTCACCGCCGACGGCAAGACGCTGTACTTCGTCGATTCGCGCCAGCGCGACACCTCGGCGCTGTACGCGGTGGACGTGGCCAGCGGCACGCGCAAGCTGCTGTTCGAGGATGCGCGCGCGGACGTGGGCGGCACCCTGACCGATCCGCGCAGCGGCGTGGTGCAGGCGGTGGAGTCGAACTACCTGCGCCCGGAATGGAAGGTGCTGGACCCGGGCATCGCCGCGGACATGAAACAGCTGCAGGCGATCGGCCCGGGCGAGATCTCGGTGCCGAGCCGTACCCAGGACGACCGCATCTGGATCGTCGCCTACTCGGCCGCCGATGCGCCGGCGACGTTCTACCGCTACGACCGCGTGCCGTCCGGCGCAGGCAAGCTGACCAAGCTGTTCGCCGCGCGCCCGGCGCTGGAGGGGCAGCCGCTGGTCCCGCAGTGGCCGCAGGAGATCCGCTCGCGCGACGGCCTGACCCTGGTCAGCTACCTCACCCTGCCGCGCGAGGCCGATGCCAACGGCGACGGCAAGGCCGACACGCCGGTGCCGCTGGTGCTGTTCGTGCACGGCGGGCCGTGGGCGCGCGACGACTACGGCTACAGCGGCTACAACCAGTGGCTGGCCAACCGCGGTTACGCAGTGCTGCAGGTCAACTACCGCGGCTCCACCGGCTTCGGCAAGCGCTTCACCAACGCCGGCGATGGCGAGTGGGCAGCCAAGATGCACGACGACCTGCTCGATGCGGTGCAGTGGGCGGTGCAGCAGGGCATCACCACCAAGGACCAGGTCGCGATCATGGGCGGCAGCTACGGCGGCTACGCCACGCTGGTCGGGCTCAGCTTCACCCCGGAGACCTTCAAGTGCGGCGTGGACATCGTCGGCCCGTCCAACTTGAACACCTTGCTCAGCACCATCCCGCCGTACTGGAAATCCGGTTTCGAGCAGATGGCGCGGCGCATCGGCGATCCGCGCACCGAGGCCGGCAAGAAGCTGCTGGACGAACGCTCGCCGCTGAGTCGCGCCGAGCGCATCGCCAGGCCGCTGCTGATCGGCCAGGGCGCCAACGATCCGCGGGTCAAGCAGGCCGAGGCCGACCAGATCGTCAACGCGCTGAAGGCCAAGCAGATCCCGGTCACCTATGTGCTGTTCCCCGACGAGGGCCACGGCTTCGCCCGGCCGGAGAACAGCAAGGCCTTCAACGCGGTCAGCGAAGCGTTCCTGGGCAAATGCCTGGGCGGACGCACGCAGCCGTTCGAGCAGGACCTGGTCGGTTCCAGCCTCAGCGTGCCGGACGGCGCGGCGCAGGTACCGGGCCTGGAGGACGCGCTGAAGTCGCATACGCAGAGCGTGCGCAAGTAGGTCCTCGCCGCCGCCGATGCGTGGCTCCCGGCGTGCACGCATCGGCGGCGGCGCGGTAGCGCCAGGGCGGACCTTGCGCATCGCGCCGCGTCCTGCGATCGCCGCCGCGGTGCGCGATGGCGCTGCGCGCCTACCAGTCCGTCGGCGCGTAGTCCTTCAGGAACTGGCCCCACACGTGCTCACCGGTGTTGCAGCCGTGGATGATCGGGTCGACGATGCGCGCGGCGCCGTCGACGATGTCCAGCGGCGGGTGGAAGCGCTCTTCCTGCACCTTGCGCGCGGCGATCTCGGCCGGATCCTCGTCGGTGACCCAGCCGGTGTCCACGCTGTTCATATGGATGCCGTCGTTCTGGTAATCGGCGGCTGAGGTGCGGGTCATCATGTTCAACGCGGCCTTGGCCATGTTGGTGTGCGGATGCCGGGTGGTCTTGAAGTTGCGGTAGAACTGCCCTTCCATCGCCGACACGTTGACGATGTGCTTGTCGCGCTCGGGCGTGCGCAGCATCAGCGGCTTGAGCCGCGCGTTGATGATGAACGGGGCGATGGCGTTGACCAGCTGCGTCTCCAGCAATTCCACCGACGGCACTTCGGCCATCAGCAGGCGCCACGAGTTGCGTCCGCGCAGATCCACCTGCTGCAGGTCCTGGTCCAGACGCCCTTCGGGAAACAAATGCTGCTGGCCGAGCAGTTCGTCGGCCAGCAACGGCACCTGCGACAGTTCGGCGGCGCGGGTCAGCCCGTCGGCGCCGCTGATGCCGTGGCCCTGGCCCGCCGGCAGCGTGGTCGCCGATGCCGCCGGCAGCAGTTCCGGGCTGCGCAGGCCTTCGTAGTGGCCGACCAGGCGGCGCACGTGCTCGGGCAGTTCGTGCAGCGCGGCGGTTTCGCCGGCCATCATGTGCGCATAGAACTGCGGCGGCCGGCGCACGGTCTGGCAAGCGTTGTTGACGATGAAGTCCAGCCGCGCGCGCGTGGCCAGCAACTGGCTGCAGAACGCTTCGACGCTGGGCGTGTGGCGCAGGTCCAGGCCGAACACCTGCAGGCGCTGGCCCCACTCGGCGAAATCCGGTTCCTGCGCGTAACGCGCGGCCGAATCGCGTGGGAAGCGCGTGGTCACGATCAGCTCGGCGCCGGCGCGCAACAGCTTCAGTCCAGCCTGGTAACCGATCTTGACCCGGCCGCCGGTCAGCAGCGCCACGCGTCCGCGCAGATCGGCGGTTTCGGTACGCTTGAAGTAATTGAGCTCGGCGCAGGCCGGGCACATCTGGTCGTAGAAATGGTGCAGCTGGGTGAACTTCTGCTTGCACACATAGCAGTGGCGCAACTCGGGCGAGTGCGGCACTGCGGGCTCTTCGGCCGCAGCGTTGCTGGCGTCGTGCAGACCGGCGGCATGCGGCGGGAAGTAGTTCGGCGTGCTGAACACCGGCTTGCGCCGCAGCGCGCGGATGCCGGTCTGCTCGAGCAACGCCTCGGCCTTGCGCACCTTCTCCTGGTGGCGTTCGCGCGCCTGCTGCTTGAGCAGCTGCCGGCGCGCCTTGGGCTCGGGGTGGTAGACCTTGGCCACCACCTGGTGCAGGCGCACGCGGTCGGCCTCGGGCAGCGCATCGAGCACGCTGCGGTCGGCGTCGATGGCTTCGAGCAGGTCCAGGGCGACGCGCAGGCGCTCGGTCAGGGGCAGGTCGGCGGCGGGAGAATCGGCGGTGGCGTTCAAGAGTGGATCCGTGATGAGCGGCGGGCGGGCCGTGGCGAACGAGCGGCAGGGCTGCCGTCGGGAACAGCGATCGGGGCGCCGCGCTGCGCCCGCCGCCACTGGCGCGCGGGCTCCGGCAGGCCGGGATGGGCGATGGTACTGGCCGATGACGCCAAGCCGAGCGGCCATTTTCGCCGATCCGGGGCAGCCGGCGCCATGCCGCGGCAGCGCCGCCCCGCAGGACGTGTGCGCCCGATGGCGGGGGCGTTGCGGCAGGGACAGAATCCGCGCGGCATCGCAGGCGGATTCATGCCCCGCCCGCGGCCCCCAAGCCAGCGCCAGATACCACCTGCTGGCGATGGTCAACGCTTGCGGCGCGGACCTGCGCCGGCATACCGTGCCGATACGGCGCCTGTGCCGCTCTCGGTATCCCCGCATCCATGCCACCACGGCCTGCTGGCGACTGCCGCCGGCATCGGAGTGCTGCCGCTGTCAGGTGCGCCGTGGGTGGCGCTGATGTTCTGCGTGGCGCTGGCGTTGGCCTGGTTGCCGGCGATGGCGGCATGCGAGCTTCAACCTGGCGATGACCGTGTACATCTTCGCTGCGCTGTGGCCACCGGGCTGCGCGAGGACGTATCGCAGCGCAATCGGCGCGGCCGCGCAGCTCAGCGCAGCGGCGCCTGCGCGAACTCGCCGCGCTGCAGCTTGGCCACGTCGTTGCCCTGCGCGTCCTTGACCTGCAAATCGGCGCCCTTGGCGGCGAGGTCTTTGAGCACTTCGGTGCGCTGGAACAGCGCCGCATACATCGCCGCGGTCTGTCCGGCGTTGTTGCGCTGGTCGGGCGCGCAATCGGCCTGCATCAGCCGCTTGGCGATCGCCAGTTCGCCCTTGAAGATCGCGCCCATCAGCGCGGTGTTGCCGCGTTTGTCCTGCGCGCACGGATCGGCGCCTGCGCGCAGCAATTGCTCCACCGCCGGCTGCTGGCCGTGGTAGGCGGCCAGGATCAGCGCGGTATAGCCCTTGTCGTCGCGGGTGTCGAGGTCGTAGTGCGCATGGATGAACTCGGCCAGCATGTCCTGGCGGCCTTCGCGCGCGGCATCGAAGAAATAGTCGCGCAGCTGCGCCTGGACCTTGGCCGGATCGGCCGGGACGGCCGCGGGCGCAGCGGCGACGGCCGAGGCGGCGATCAGGCTCAGCGCGAAAAGAAGCAAACGACGCATGTTCGGTCTCCGGAAAGGAATGCGCAGCGCGGCGGAGGCAGACGCCGCCGCGCTGCGCGGTGAACGATCAATCCTGCAACTGCGCGGCCAGCTGCTTGACCCGCGCCAGGTCGCCCTTGGCGACGCGGGCGACGCCGCTGCCGTAGGCCGGATCGGCCTTGTACAGGAACGACAGCATGATGTGCTTGCTGGCGTCGTCGGTGCCGGCCAGCGATTCGCCGAAGCTCTGGATCAGGTCCTGCTGCTCCTTCTTGCTGTAGCTGCGGAACAGCGCGCCGGCCTGCTTGAAGTTCTGTTCGCGGGCGATCTTCGCCTGCTGGGTAGTGCCCGACAGCGGCAGCGGGCTGTAGCGCGCGTTCGGATCCTGCGGACGCGGATTGAGCCGGCTCGGCTCGTAGTTGACGCCGCTGGCGGTGGCGCCGGAGTTCATCGCCCCGTCCTGGTTGCCGTTGTTCACCGCCACCCGCGGCCGGTTCACCGGCAGGCTCAGGCCGTTGGTGCCGACGCGGTACAGCTGGGTATCGGCATAGGAGAAGATGCGCCCCTGCAGCAGGCGGTCTTCCGACGGCTCGATGCCCGGCACCAGGTTGGCCGGCGCCATCGCCACCTGTTCGGTTTCCTGGAAGAAGTTGTCCACGTTCTTGTTCAGCACCAGCTGCCCGATCTTGCGCTCGGGCACGTCCGGCCAGATCTTGGTCGCATCCAGCGGATCGAAGTCGAACGTGGCCAGGTCTTCCGGCTTGAGCACCTGGATGTACAGGTCCCACTTCGGATAGTCGCCCTGCTTGATCGCGCCGACCAGGTCGTTGGTCAGGTGGCTGTAGTCCTTGCCCTGCACCTGCGCCACCTGCGTCGGATCCAGGTTCTTCAGGCCTTGCAGCGACTTCCAATGGAACTTGACGTAGTGCACTTCGCCCTGCGCGTTGACCAGCTTGTAGGCGTGCACGCCGTTGCCGTCCATGAAGCGGTAGCCGGCCGGCGTGCCTTCGTTGGAGTACAGCAAGGTCAGCGTGCGCGTGGCTTCGGGCACGTGCGAGAAGAAGTCGAAGCGGCGCGCATCGTCGTCCAGGTTGGTGCGCGGATCCGGCTTGAACGCATGCACCATGTCCGGGAACTTGATCGCATCGCGGATGAAGAAGGTGGGGAAGTTGTTGCCGACCAGGTCCCAGTTGCCTTCGCTGGTATAGAACTTGGTGGCGAAGCCGTGCGGATCGCGCAGCGTCTCCGGCGAGTGGTTGCCGTGCACCACCGAGGAGAAGCGCACGAACACCGGGGTCTTCGCGCCGACGGTGAACACCTTGGCCTTGGTCAGCTCGGAGATGTCGGCACTGGCGGTGAATTCGCCGTGCACGCCGGTGCCGCGCGCATGCACCACGCGCTCGGGAATGCGCTCGCGGTCGAAGCGCTGCAGCTTCTGGATCAGCTGCACGTCCTGCAGCAGGGTCGGGCCGGTGGCGCCGGCGGTCTGCGAATTCTGGTTGTCGCCGACCGGCGCACCGTTGTCGCGGGTGAGCGTGGACTGCGCGAACCCGGCGGGGACGATCAGGGTCTGCGACAGCAGGGCGAGCACCAACAGTGTTCCAGGGCGCATGGCGTCAGCTCGTGTTGAGGGAGCTGAAGCATGGCGGTGGCGCTGCAGGCTGAGAATTCGTTAGTTGCTATGACTGCGATAGGCAACGCGGATGCGGCGCATGCGGATGCGACGGCGGTCGCCGACGGCCTGCGCGATGCACGGCATTTCCCCGGTATCTGCGCGTGCGCAGATCCGTCGCACCGTTGCAACCGACCTGAAAATGTAGACAGCGCATGCATGCGAAAACACCGTCGCCGCTGCCGGCATCCGTGCCGCGTCGGCACCGCGATCGTGATCGTCTCTGCATAATCTGCCTTGCGCGTCGGCGATCGCGCATCGGTACTGCAAGTTCAGACGCCGGCCATCTGCGATGGTCGAGGATGGCGGCGCTGCAATCGCACGCCCCCATTTCCTCCAGAGATAAATTCCATGCCTGGGTCTTCGTCCACTCGCACCGGTCGCCTCACTCTCGCATCGGCAATGCTGGCCGCCGCCGCAGCGCTGTCCGCCAACGCCATGGCGGCCGCGGCTGCACCCTACGATGCCGGCGTGGCGCTGCCCTCGCTCGATGCCGCCGGTCTTCGCCTGCATGTCTATGCCAATCGCGCCGCGCTGGAGACGGCTGACGCGCATATCAGCAATGCGGTCATCGCCATCGGGCAGCATCCTCAGTCCGCGTTGTATCCGCGCATCGCCGCGGCCGCGGCGGATGCGCAACTGGCCGACGCCACGTTGATCGTTGCCATCGACTACCAGCCGCACGCCGCGGCCGCGCGCCATCTGGCGAACTGGGGCCAGGCCGACTGGGCGGCCGGCGCCGTCTCCACCGATCGCGCGGCGACCAGCGCATTCGCGGTGGTGGACGAACTGCTGGCCGTGGTCGCCGACCCGAAGCGCTATCCGCACCTGCGCCAGATCACCCTCACCGGTTTCGGCCGCGGCGCGGAATTGGTGCTGCGCCACGCCACCGCTTCGGCGGCGCCGGAAGCGCTGGCGCGCCTCAATCCGCCGCTGCAGTTGAATTGGGTGGTCGCCAGCCCCGATCGCTATACCTACCTGGACAGCAGCCGCTGGGATGCGAAACGCCATGCCTTCACCGATCGCAGCGCGGGCATCGCCAATGGCAGCGAGGCCTGCCGCACACTGGACGACTATCCCTACGGCTACCGCGGCGCAGTGCCGGGCTATGTCGCCAGCGGGCTGAACGCGGCCGATCGGCACGACATCGCGGGACGCTTCCTGCAACGCAGCGTGATCTACCTGGTCGGCGCCAACGATTCCAGCGTCGGCGATCGCGGCTGCGAAGCGAGCTTGCAAGGCAGCGACGCGAACGCGCGCTCGCGGATCTTCTTCGACTACAGCCGCGACCTGGCGGTGCGCCACAACGGCGGCAAGGCCCCGGACACGAGCAGTCAGTCTCGTTGCATGGTGCCCGCGGTCGCGCACCAACCCAGTCTGTACGACACGGCTGTGGGCCGCTACGCGCTGTTCTTCCCGCTCGGCAACACCAGCGTCGGGACGGTGCCGGACAGTTGCGACTATTGAGCGCGGCGCGCGTGCCGCGCCCTAGCCGATCACCCGCTTGAACGGCGGCAGCGCATCGATGATGCGTTTGCCGTAGCGCTTGGTCAGCAGGCGCGAGTCGAGGATGATGACCCGACCGTGGTCGCTGGAACTGCGGATCAGGCGCCCGGCGAACTGGGTCAGCATGCGCAGCGCGTGCGGCACCGCAATCAGGTTGAAGGCGTTGAGGCCGCGGCTTTCGAACCACTCGCCAAGCGTTGCGGTCTGCGGATCGGTCGGCACTGCGAACGGCACCTGGGTGATGACCACGGTGGTGCAGGCTTCGCCAGGCAGGTCCAGGCCTTCGCCGAAGGAATTCAGGCCGAACAGCACCGAACCTTCGCCGGCGCCGATGCGGCGCATGTGCTCGCCGATCATCTGCGACTTGGAGCCCTCGCCCTGCACCAGCACGCGGTTGCGCTGCGCGATCGGCAACAGGTCGGCCACCTTGAGCATCTTCCAGCGCGAGGTGAACAGCACGATCGAGCCCTTGCCCCAGTCCAGTTCCTTGACCAGGTAGCGCGCGACCTCGCGCGGATGGCCTTCGCGGTCGTCCGGCGCCACCGGGAATGTCGGCACGATCAGTTCGGCCTGGTTGGGCAGGTCGAACGGCGAGGACAGCGACACCATCTCCGCATGCGCGGGCAGGCCGTTGTCGATCGCCAGCGCCTGGAAATCGCCGCCGCCGGTCAGCGTGGCCGAGGTCAGCACCGCCGAGTCCACTTCGCTCCACAGCAGCGCGCGCAGCACCTGCGCGGCCGACACCGGCGAGCAGTGGCAGATCAGATCGGCATCGCGCGAGGCGGTGATCCAGCGCGCCATCGGCGCCTGCCCGTCCTGGTCCTCGCGGCGCCAGCCCAGCCACAGCGCGTACTGCTGTTCGACCATCTCCAGGGCCATGCCCAGGCTGCGCTGCAGGCGTTCCTTGGCCGCGTCCTCCTGCTTGGACTTTGCAACCAGCTGGTGCGCGGCCTGCACCCAGTTGAGCAGCGCGGCGGTGTCCTGCGCCTGCGCGTCGATGAAGGGTTTCCAATCCTCGGGCAGACGCCCGTTGGGCGCGCGCCACATCGGTTCCTCCTGGCCCGGGTCCGGCACCCAGGCGCGCTCGATCTCGGCGCGGAAGGTTTTCAGTCCCTTGCTGACCTGGGTCGCCAGTTCGATCGCCTCGTTCGGCAACTGGTTGCCGATGGTGTCCTTGTCGGCCAGCCGGTAGGCGGCGCCGACCAGCGCCTGCAGCCGCCCGGTGCGCCGCGCCATGTCGTCCAGCGCCAGGTTGGCGGCGCCCTGGTCGATGGCGACGCCGGCGATGTGGTGGCCCTCGTCGAGCACCAGCAGCATGTCCGCGGGCGCTGCGATCAGCGGCTGGCCGTTGTCGCTGTCGCCCAACGCCAGCGCCGACAGCAGCAGCGCATGGTTGGTGACCACGATCTGCGCATCGCGCACGTCGCTGCGCGCCTTCAGCACCGGGCATTGCACCGCGAACGAGCAGCGGCGCCCGGCGCAGCCGGCGGCGTTGGTGGTGATGCGCGCGCGCAACGACGCCGGGATCGGCTCCGGCGCGGTGTCCAAATCACCGTTCCAGCTCTTGTCGGCGTAGGCCTTGGCCAGCGCGCGCGCCTGCTCGGCCTCGGCCGGGCTCAGCGGGCGGTCGTACAACGGCGCCTCGTCCTCGAACATGCTGTCCTGCGCGGCTTCGCCATGCAGCTCGGCGACGTTGCGCGCGCACAGGTAGCGGGTACGGCCCTTGGCCAGCGCCACCGTCGCCTCGATGCCGGTGGCCTTGAGGAAGGCGGGAATGTCGCGTTCCACCAATTGCGACTGCAGCGCCACGGTGCCGGTGCTGATCACCAGCTTCTTCTTGCTGGCCAGCGCGATCGGCACCCCGGCGGTGAGATAGCCCAGGCTCTTGCCGACCCCGGTCGGCGCCTCGGCCACGCCGACGCCGCCGCTGGTGCCCAGCGCGCGCGAGACCACGCCGATCATCTGGCTCTGCGCGCGGCGCACCATGAAGCCGGGCGTGTTGGCCTGCAGCTTGGTGTAGGCCTCGCGGATGCCGGCCTTCAGCTCGTCGGTCAACTGCCGCGTGGGTGCTGCCTTTTCCATGCCGCCTGTCTGCTCGTGCCGGGTCTCGGCCGGCTATTTTCCCAGGTCTGGCCGCCGCGTGCCGGGAAAGGTGAACGGCCCGGCCGCGGAGGCCGCACACGGCCGCTCAGCGCGGCAAGGCCAGGCGCAGCGCCAGCACCACCAGCAGCATCGCCAGCGCATGCAACAGGGTGAACAGCGCCTGCAGGATGCCGAACCAGACCGCGTAGCTGGAGAAGCTCCCGCCCTGCGCGATGACCCACATCGGCAGCAGCGAGGTCACCGTGCCGCACAGCCCGCCGAGCAGCAGCAGGCTCAATCCCCACAGGCCCAGCGTGCGGGCGCGGCCGGGGCGGCGCGTGGCCAGCAGCACCAGGCCGGTGCCGAGCACGATCAGGATCGGCAACTGGAAGCCCACCGTGGTCAACAGCTGCATCGCGAATCCATCGTCCATGGGAATCTCCGTCGGGCTATCAAAAGAAGCGCCTGGGCACTGAACTCAGTCGGCGCTGACCAGCACCGCGTCGCGCGCGCGCAGCGCGGCGTACACCGGATCGGTGTCCGGGCGCACGCCGTGCCAGCGCTCGAAGCTCTCGGCCGCCTGTTCGACCAGCATGCCCAGGCCATCCACGGTATCGCGGCAGTGCGCCGCACGCGCCCAGGCCAGGAACGGGATCGCGACCTCGCCGTAGTTCAGGTCCACCGCCAGGGTCATGCTGTTGACCAGCGACAGCGGCAGCGCGACGCCCGCGCTGGCGTCGCGGCCGGCGGCGGTGGCGTTGACGATCAGCTCGAAGTCGCCCTGCTCGCGCAGGTCCTCCCAGTAGCGGGAGATGGCGCGCGCCGGATCGCCGAGCGCATCGACCAGCGCATCGGCGCGCTCGGGCGAACGGTTGACGATCAGCAGCTGCTGCACGCCGGCCTCCAGCAGCGCCGGGGCCACCCCGCGCGCGGCGCCGCCGGCACCGAGCAGCAGCGCGCGGCGGCCGCGCAGATCCAGGCCGTTGCGCCCGGTCAGGTCGCGCACCAGGCCGGCGCCGTCGGTGTTGTCGCCGTGCCACTGCCCGTCGCGGAAGCTGAGCGTATTGACCGCCCCGGCGCGCTGCGCGCGCGCGCTGTGGATCGCGCTGAGCGCGTACGCGGCTTCCTTCAACGGCAGGGTCACGTTGGCGCCCACGCCGCCGGCGGCGGCAAAGGCCGCCAGCGCCGCCGCGAAGCCGTCCGGCAAGGCGTCGATCGCGGCGTACTGCAGGGCGATGCCGGTCTGCTTGGCGAAGTCGGCATGGATGCGCGGCGACAGCGAATGGGTGACGGGATGGCCGAACACGGCATAGCGGGATGTGGGCATGGAACGCTCGTTGGTTGTTTTAGACTGGCCGCGACATCCGAAGGAATCCGACATGCGGACCCCCGCCCTGCCGCTCGCGCTGGCGGCGAGTTTACTCTGCGCGCCGTCGGCGTTCGCGCTTTCCGAGTTCGGCATCGAGGGCATGGGCGTGGTCTCGACCAAGGCCGACGAGACCCGCGCCAGCGTTTCCGCGGACGGGCAGCGCATCGTCTGGGCCAGCCCCGACCGCGCCGGCGGGCCAGGCGGCGACGACCTGTGGCAGGCCACCCTGCGCGACGGCCGCTGGGCCGACGCGCAGCCGTTGCCGGCGCCGCTGAACTCGCCAAGCGCCGACACCGATCCGATCTTCAGCGCCGATGGGCACTGGCTGGCCTTCGCCTCCGACCGGCCCGGCGGCCACGGCGGCAGCGACCTGTACCGCGCGCCAGTGCTGGCCGACGGTCGCTACGGCCCGCCGCAGCACCTGGGCGCGGCGGTGAATTCGCGCGGCGACGAGCGTGCGCCGACGCTGTCGCTGGACGGCACCCGGCTGCTGTTCGCCAGCGACGGCCACGGCGGCGCCGGCGGCCTGGACCTGTTCGTGGCACGGCTGCAAGGCCAGGCCTTCGGCCAGCCGCAGGCGCTGGACGGCATCAACAGCGCCGACGACGAAACCGATGCGGCCTGGCTGGGCGATGGCCGCGCGCTGCTGTTCGCGCGGTCGCGCAAGGCGCAAGGCACGCAGCTGTTGCTGGCGCAGTGTGGCGGCGGACGCTACGTACAAGCGCAGCCGCTGGCGCTGTCGTTCAACAGCGCCGATGGCGACACCCGCGGCGCGGTGCTGGACGTGTCCAAGCCGACCGAACTGCTGGTCGTCGGCAGCGCGCGCGCACCGAAGGCCGGCCAGCGCGACGTGTACCGGATGAAGGCGCCGGCGGCCAGCGGCAGCGGCGATTGCGCGGGTGTGCCCTGACGGCAAAGGATTCGCTGCCGAAAAATGCGATTGCCGAGGACCGGTTGCCACATGTCCGTATCCAAGCGCTGTCGGAACAGTCGCTGCAATGACCGCTGATGCCGTTGGTCGCGGCTGAAGCCGCTCCCACAAAGAGCAAAGCGCGCCCGCTGCTTCTGTAGTAGCGGCTTCAGCGCGACAGACGAAGCGGTGGACCACGCAGAGGGCGTCGGGACTGAAGTCCCTCCCACAGTGCACCCAGCCGGCACATCGCCAATCCCCAGCCAATCCCCTGTGGGACTCTGGGTGGCCTCGGGCCATCAGTCGCGACAAGCGCAGCGGTGGAAACAACGCTACCGGATGCGGTCCGGGCAAAGATCTCCACCCGAATCGTTCCAAGCGTGCCAGACCTCAATACACATCGCGCCGATAACGTCCATCCGCACTGAGCGCCTCCAGCGCCTCTTCGCCGAGGATCTCGCGCAAAGCCGCATCCACGCCGCGGGCCATGCTGTCCAGGCTGCCGCAGACGTGCAGCGCGGCGCCACGCGCAAGCCAGCCGCGCAGCTCGTCGCCCGCATCGCGCAGGCGATCCTGCACGTAGACCTTGCCTGGCTGGTCGCGCGAGAACGCCAGGTCCAGGCGCTGCAGGTGGCCGCTGTCCTGCCAGGCGCGCAGCTCCGTACCGAACAGCGCGTCGTGCGCGGCATTGCGTTCGCCGAACAGCAGCCAGTGGCCATGCACGCCGGCCTGCGCGGCTTCGCGCAGCAGGCTGCGCAGGCCGGCGATGCCGGTGCCGTTGCCGATCAGCAGCAAGGGCGCATCGCCATGGCGGCGAAACCCGGGGTTGGCGCGCACCCGCGCCTGCACCGCGGTCTGCGGTGGCGCATGCAGGCACAGCCAGCCCGAGCCCAGGCCGGCACTGCCATCGTCGCGCCGGGTCAGGCGCACCACCAGTTGCAGCAGGCCGTCGGCCGGCACCGAGGCGATCGAATATTCGCGCAGCGGCAGCGGCGGTAGCGCGTCCAGCCAGGCCTGCAACTCCTGCCGGGGCACGGACGGCGGCGACAATGCGCGATCGGCCAGCGCCGCCTGCAGCGGCAGCGCCACCCCGCCCGCGCGCACCGGTGTATCGGCCGCCAGCCCATGTGCGGCGAGCCAGGCAAGCACCGCGTCAGGCGCGTGGCAGGGCTGCACTTCGAGGATGTCGCCCGCCTGCCACTGCGCCTGGGGCGGCGGCGGCAGGTCGATGCGCCATACCGGCGCGCCGGCACTGCCGGGATTGAGCAGCGCGCGGCCGGCCAGGCGCCACTCCAGCGACGGCGGCGCCTGCAGTTCCGGCGCCGCGGCAGTCACCCCGGTGACCGCCGACAACTGCCGCTGCCACTGCGCCAGCGCCTGCGGATCGGCGTTGTCCACTTCCACCGCCGGAAACAACGCCTGCGCGCCCTGCGCGGCCAGCCACTGCTCCAGCCGCCGCGAGAACCCGCAGAAGCGCGCGTACTGGCGATCGCCCAGCGCCAGCAGCGCATAGCCCAGGTCGGGCAGTGCCTGCGCCTGGCGCAGCACCTTCTTCTCGAAGGCGCGCGCCGGGTCGGGCGCCTCGCCGTCGCCGAAGGTGCTGACCACGAACAGCGCACGCCGCGCGCCGCGCAGCTGCGCGGCGTCCAGCTGCGCCAGCGACTGCACCTGCACCGGCATGCCGGCCGCCTGCAGCTGGCCGGCGGCCTGCCAGGCCAGGCGTTCGGCGAAGCCGCTCTGGCTGGCGAAGCTCACCAGCCACGGCTCGGTGGCGGCGGCCGGCGCGGGCGACTCCAGGCCGCGCCGCGCGCCGCGCAGCGCGCGCTTCTTGCGCCGCCGGTCCAGGTACAAGAGCCAGCCGGTGACGAAGAACAGCGACATGCACAGGCTCGCCAGCATCACCACCACGCGCCCGGCCAGGCCGAAGAAGCTGCCGGTGTGCAGGGCGAACACGCTGCTCAGCAGCTGCCGGCCCAGCGGCTGCTGCCGATAGCCCAGGCGGCGCAGGATGCGGCCGCTGCGTGGATCGATCTCCAGGCCGTCGAAGGCGCGGCTGTGTACCCGATCGACTGCCAGATAGCGCGCGGTCAGCGGCTGCCCGGCGCGGCCGGGCAGGCGCAGCTCCAGGTAGGCGCGGCGCACGCCCGGCAGCGCATCGAGCGTGGCCTGCAGGCGCGCGTAGTCCAGCGCCGGCGGCTTGCCGCCGCGGCCGCCGCCCGCGTTGTCCGCGCGCTCGCCGCCGAGCACCGCCACCAGCCCTTGCCGGTACCAGTCGTAGGACCAGTACAGCCCGGTCAACGCGATCGGCAGGTAGATCGCCAGGCACCAGGTGCCGATCACCGAATGCAGGCTCCACAGGAAACTGCGGCCCTGCCGCTTCCATTCCACCACCCACCACGCGCGCCAGCTCCACCACTGCCGCGGCCAGCGCAGGTACAGCCCGGACAGGCAGAAG
This sequence comes from Xanthomonas hyacinthi, assembly GCF_009769165.1. Classification (NCBI taxonomy): domain Bacteria; kingdom Pseudomonadati; phylum Pseudomonadota; class Gammaproteobacteria; order Lysobacterales; family Lysobacteraceae; genus Xanthomonas; species Xanthomonas hyacinthi. The sequence continues at coordinate 2,446,898 of NZ_CP043476.1, read as the reverse complement.
AAGATCAACGCGATCGCGCAGGCGCCGGTGACCGCCTTGCCGCGTTCGCCAGCGGCCAGGCGCCGATGCAGGTCCTCGACGAAGGCGAAGAAGCCGGTCAGCCGCGGCTCCGGCAGCGTGTGTCCGGTATAGGGATCGAAGTACAGGCGGCCGCCGTCGCGGCCGGCCAGGCGCACGTTGGACGGACGCGTGCCGGTGGGATCGATCAGCAGGCGCGTGGCGCGATGCGTGCCGCCCAGGTCCAGCCGCCGCGCCAGCTCGGCCAGCGGCAGCGGCGACTCGCCGGCCGCATGGCGCACGGCCACCGTGGCCAGCGGCGGGTTGGCCCAGCGCACGATCTCGTCTTCGAACGCCAGCGTGGCCCCGCTCAGGCCCATCACCGCCAGCACCAGCCCGGCGCTGATGCCGAACAGCCAGTGCAGCTGGAACAACAGCTTCTTGGTCACGGCGCAGGACAGGTTCGGGAGGCGGCCGCGCATTGTAAATGAGAACGCTTATCGGATCCGTCTCGGGCCGCCGAAGGTCGTCTACGCATAAGCGCGACCGGCACCACATTTGCCATGCGCACCACATCCAGCCGTCACCACCGCGACATCGCGTCTCGCCAGTTTCTTCACTCCCCTTTGGCTAGCGAGATATGCGATGTCCTTCTCCCTGCGCGGTTGTCTGCTTCTGCTTGGTTTGTTCACGGCCCAAACGGCGATGGCCGCCACCAGTTGCGCCACGCTGTACGCAGGCGGCAAGCCGCCGAGCGTGGATGCCTCGCTGAGCGCGCGCACCACCGAGGTCTGCCACACCGAATACGCGATCCTGGCCTCGGGCGTGAGCAAGGGTCCGCTGTATTCGGCCGAGCACCTGACCGACCAGCAGGTCGCCGGCGCCGAGGCGATCGGCCGGGTCGGCTCGTTCCACGAGGAAACCGCCATTCCCGCCGCCGACCGCTCCAAGAGCTCGGACTACACCAACACCGGGTTCGATCGCGGCCACATGACCCCGGCCGGCGACGCCTCGACCGAAAGCTCGGAGAAGGAGACGTTCTCGATGGCCAACGTGGTCCCGCAGGACCACAAGCTCAACACCGGCGAGTGGGCGCGCATCGAGGAGCAGGTGCGGCAGCTGGCCAAGCAGCGCGGCGAGATCTACGTGGTGACCGGCCCGGCCTTCGACAGCAGCGCGACCACCATCGGCACCGACAAGGTGGAAGTGCCGGAGTACGTGTGGAAGGCGGTGTACGAGCCGGGCGTGGGCGCGGCGGCGTACCTGTGCGTGAACGACGACAGCATCACCTGCGATGTGGTGTCGATCGACGACGTGGTCACCATGGCCAGCGTCGACCCGTTCCCGTCGATCGCCGCGGCGATGAAGTCCACGCCGATCGCGTTGACGTTGCCGTAAAGCCGGGATTCGGGATTCGGGATTCGGGATTCGGCCGCGTCCCCGGCCTGCCGACAGCGAGAGGGACGCAGTATGGCCTCGAGCTGCCAGTCGCGACGCAGGCAGCAGCAGACCCATCGCCAGCGGAAACCGTCGGGCCTGAAGACCCTCCTACAAAAGGCGCCGCGCCGCCGCGCGCATCTGCGGCTCAGCGCGGCTCGCGCAGCCAGCGCGCCACCTGCGGCGCGAAGTAGGTCAGCACGCCATCGGCGCCGGCGCGCTTGAACGCCATCAGTGATTCCAGCACGCACTTGCGCTCGTCCAGCCAGCCGTTGGCGGCGGCGGCCTTGAGCATCGCGTACTCGCCGCTGACCTGGTAGGCGAAGGTCGGCACGCGGAATTCGTCCTTCACCCGCCGCACCACGTCCAGGTACGGCATGCCGGGCTTGACCATCACCATGTCGGCGCCTTCCTCCAGGTCCAGCGCGATCTCGCGCAAGGCCTCGTCGCCGTTGGCCGGGTCCATCTGGTAGGTGCTCTTGTCGGCCTTGCCGAGGTTGCCGGCGCTGCCGACCGCGTCGCGGAACGGGCCGTAGAACGCGGAAGCGTACTTGGCCGAGTAGGCCATGATGCGCACGTGCAGATGCGCGTCGGCATCCAGCGCGCGGCGGATCGCGCCGATGCGCCCGTCCATCATGTCCGAGGGCGAGACGATGTCCACGCCGGCGCGCGCATGCGACAGCGACTGCTTGACCAGCGCCTCGACGGTGATGTCGTTGAGCACGTAGCCGTGCGCGTCGACGATGCCGTCCTGGCCGTGGGTGGTGTATGGGTCCAGCGCCACGTCGGTCATCACCCCCAGCTCGGGGAAACGCGTCTTCAGCGCGCGCACCGCGCGCTGCGCCAGGCCGTCCTCGTTCCAGGCTTCGGCCGCATCCAGGCTCTTGCCGGACGGGTCGATCACCGGGAACAGGTCGATCGCCGGGATGCCCAGTTCCAGCGCGGTCTCGGCCTCCTTCAGCAATTCGTCGATCGACAGCCGCGCCACGCCCGGCATCGAGGCGATCGGCGCGCGGCCGGGCAGCTCGTGCACGAACACCGGCCAGATCAGGTCGTCGGCGGTCAGGGTGTGCTCGCGCATCAGCCGGCGCGAGAAATCGTCGCGGCGCATGCGCCGGGGGCGGTAATGGGGATGGGCCACGTGCAGGCTCCTGACGGAAACGGATCGGGCGCCGCGCAGGCGACCGCGGCGCGCGCCGCAAGGCACCGCAGACCGCGCCGCGCGCGCCGGCGTGAACGGGGACGGCCGCCACGCGGCGACCGTCAGCCGCGAATCTTACGCCTGCAGGCCATGCCTGGGCGCAGCCCGCTGCAACACAGCATGCCGCAGCAGCGCGGCCGCGCTTAGATCACCCCGCCGCCCAGGCTCAGCCGGATCACCCCGACCACGATCGCCAGGCCGTTGAGGATCAGCCCGGTCTTGGCGCGGCCGCGGTTCGGCGCCGCGGTGAACAGCAGGCCGATCGCGGCGATGATCGCGCCGACCGCGGCGAACGGGATCACGAACCAGTTGCCCCAGCCCAGCAGCGGGATGAAGGCCAGGATCATCCACAGCAGCGCCACGATGCCCCACAACAGACTGATCAAGCCCATGCCGCCGCCCTTCGCTGGATGCCAATGCGCACCATAGCGCACGCCTCTGCCGGCGCAAGCCAACTCTTGGCACGGGACTCCCCGCGGGCATGCCACGGTGGTGGGCGATGACGGGTACGTCGCGGTTCACCGATCGCGCCTATCATCGCGTCGTGAACCGCTTCCCGGGGGTGATGCCATGAACGTCCGACCGCTGTTGCCGCTGGCGCTGCTGCTCGCGCTGGCCGGCTGCGCCAGTTCCTCCAGGGTGATGGTCGGCGCGCCGCGTGCGCCGATCGACCCGGCCCTGGTCCAGGTCTACTCGACCGCGCCGCTCGGCGCGGTCGATATCGCGCAACTCGAATCGTCCAGCGCGGCCGGCTTCGGCACCCAGGGCCAGACCGATGCGGCGATGGCGCGGCTCAAGCGCGAGGCGGCCAAGCTCGGCGCCAACGGCGTGGTGCTGATGGGCGTGGCCTCGCAGCGCTCGGGCGGCGGCGTGTCGGTCGGCGCCGGCAGCTACGGCGGCCACGTCGGCGGCGGCCTGGGCATCGGCATCCCGACCACGCAGAAGCGCGCCGCAGGCATGGCGATCTGGGTGCCGCCGGGGGCGCAGGCACCGGCAGCGCCCCCGCCCCCGCCCCCGCCCCCGCAGCCGTTGCCATCGCGGGAACGCTGAGCGTCTGGGAGCCGGTTTCGCCGTATTGCCCCCATCCCACCCCGGCGACGACAAATCACGGCGTGGGATGGACGCAGACAGCCATCGCCGCGCTCGCCCAATACGACGTGGAAGGACGCAAAGCCACCCGAACTGGTCCCCTTCAAACACTGAGTCGCCCCGGCCTGCGGGGGGCGTGCACGCGGGGCGCACACCCTCGGCCAGGCGGTGCATCGCCCCAAGCGCCGGATCTCAGGGCTGGAGGCTGCCGCGGCTGTCGGCCATGAACTGGGTCTCCACCGCAGCCGCCAGCTGATCCGGCGGCAGCAGGCCCTGGTCGAGCAGGAAGTTGTTGAACTTCAGCCGGTCGAACTTCGCGCCCAGCGCCAGTTCGGTGCGCATGCGCAGTTCCATGAGGCGGCTGTAACCGTAGAAGTAGCTGCCAGCCTGGCCGGGCGCACGCATCATGTAGCGGTCCAGTTCCTGCCGCGCCATCGCCGGCGACAGGCCGACGTCGTTCTCCAGCACCAGGCGCGCGCGTTCGCGGTCGGTCAGGCCCAGGTTGAGCATCGGGTCGAGCATGGCGCGCGCGGCGCGCAGCAGGCGGAACTGCAGCGCGATCAGCTGCCCGTCCAGCGGCTCGTACGGCACCAGCTCGGCCTCGGCATACAGCGCCCAGCCCTCGACGTTGACCGAGTTGAACGCGAACATGCTGCGCGCCAGCGACACGCCGCGCTCGACCATCGCGGTGAACTGCAGTTCGTGGCCGGGCCGGCCCTCGTGCGCGCTCAGCGTCCATGCCGCCGCGCCGAAGTTGAAGTCGTCGTAGTGCTCGCCCTTGCCGGCGGTATCCGGATTGCCCAGCGGCAGCACGAAGGTGCCCTGCTCGCCGGTGTTGCCGACCAGCGGCGCCGGACGAAAATGCGGCGCCGGCTGCGCCGCACTCTCTGCCGCCGAACCCAGCCGCATCTGCATCGGCCGCTGCGGCACGTCGACGATGCGCTGCTGGCGGATGATCGGATCGATCTGTGCGATGACGCCGCGGTAATGGGTTTCCAGCTGGTCGTTGGCGATGGTGTCGCGCTTGAGCGCGCGGATCACCGCACGGTAGTCGCCGGGGTCGTCGACCTTCAGGCCCTTGGCCTTGGCCACCAGCGGCGCCAGCTGCTGCATCGCCGCGCGGGTTTCCATGAATTCCAGTTGCGCGCGCTGCATCAGCAGCTGCGGCGCGATGTCGATGCCGACCTGCTTGAGCTGGAAGGTATACAGCTCCGGCGGCAGGCGCGCGTCCGCGCGCGCCTTCGGCAGCACCACCTTGCGCGTCCACGCGGCGTACTCCTTGAACTGCTTGTCCATCGCCGCCAGCGCCGGATCGGCGCCGTCGATCCTGTAGGTCGCGAACAATTCGCGGATGCCCTTGGCATAGGTGTCCACATTGCTCAAGGCCTGCTCGACCTCGCGCCGGGTCGGCGGCAGCAGCGCGCCGTCGGCCAGCTTTTCCTCGTAGCGCTGGCGGGCCAGCACGAGCGAGGAGGCGCTGCCGGGCAGCAGGCCGACATAGCGCTGCAGCCGGTCCAGCGCCCTGGCCCGGCGCGCCGCCGGCACCTGTTCGGACAGCAGGTTGTTGAGTCCGCCGAACACCATCTGCGGCGCATCGCGCCACGGCAGCAGCAGGCGCTCGTTCAAGGCGCTGCCTTCGATCGCCTGGTCGGCGGCGTGGATCATGATCGCCAGGTCCTGGCGCACGTTGGGGTCGCGCTCGACCGCCAGCTTCTCCTGCAGCGCGCGCCGGGCCTTGGCAGTTGCGTCGCGATAGCGGCGGCCGTTGTCCGCGCCGAGATCGGCGACCTGGTCGTCGAAGCCGGGCACGCCGAAGAAGCTCACCTCCTCCGGCTGGAACGGCGCCTGCGCCTGCAACAGGAGCTGCGCGAAGTCGTTGCTGCGCGTCACCCAGGCCGGGCCGGCGGCCGCCGTCACCGCCGCCGGCGCGGCCTGCGCCGCGGCGGACAGCGGCGCGACGAGCGCCAGGGCGATGGCGAAGACGAGTGGCTTCATCGGTGGATCTCCAGCGGGACGATGCGGCGACCGTACGCGGCGCGCGCAGTGCCGGCAACCTGCCGTAGGTCATGCCGGCGGCGCTGTCAGGCAGGGGCGCACCGGGCAGCGGCGGCGGGGTGGACATGCAGAACTCCTTTTCGGCGAAGGCGCTGCGGGCCTGCGCGATCAGGGCTTCAGGCAACGCGCCAGGAACGCTTCGGTGGTGCGGTAGCGGTGCAGCGCATTGCTGCCGGACAGGCCGTGCTTGGCGCCGGGATAGGTCATCAGCTCGAACAGCTTGCCGCGTTTTTGCAGCTCGCTCATCAGCGCGGTGGAATTGGCGAACAGCACGTTGTCGTCGGCCATGCCGTGGATCAGCAGCAGCGGCGAGTTCAAGCCGTCCAGATGCGCGGCCACGCGGCCGTCGCGGTAGCCGTCCGGATTGGCCGCGGGCAGGTTCATGTAGCGCTCGGTGTAGTGGCTGTCGTACAACGCCCAATCGGTCACCGGCGCGCCGGCCACGCCGCAGGCATAGGCCTCGCTGTGCCTGGCCAGCAGCATCAGGGTCATGTAGCCGCCGTTGGACCAGCCGGACACGCCGATGCGCGCGGCATCCACCCACGGCTGCGCCTTCAGCCAGGCGACGCCGCGCAGCTGGTCGTCCACTTCCACCGTGCCCTGGCGCTGGTACAACGCGCCGCCGAAGTCGCGGCCGCGGCGCGGCGTGCCGCGGTTGTCGATCGAGAACACGACATAGCCGTGCTGGGCCAGATACTGGTCGAACAGCGCGTCGCCGCGCGCCGGCCAGCCGTCGAGCACGGTCTGCGCGGCGGGGCCGCCGTAGACGTAGACCACCACCGGATAGCGCTTGGCCGGATCGAAGTCGGCCGGCTTGGTCAGCCGGTAGTGCAGCGGCGTCTTGCCGTCGGCCGCGGTCAGGCTGCCGAACTCCACTGGGCGCTGCGCGTCGCGGTACTTGGCATAGGGATGCTGCGGATCGGCCAGGTCGTTGACCAGCAGCGTGGCGATCTTGTCGCCGTTGGCGCGGAACAACTCGATCTGCGGCGGCGTGACGGTGTTGGACCAGCTGTCGACGTAGACGCTGGCGTTCTTGGCGAAGCTGGCCGCATGCGTGCCGTTGGGCTTGGACAGCTGCTCGATCGCGCCACCGGCCAGCGGCACCGCGTAGAGCTGGGTCTGGGTCGGCGACGCCTTGGTCGCGGCGAAGTAGACCTTGCCGGCGCCCTCGTCCACCGCCAGCAGTTCGTCCACGACCCAGTCGCCCTGGGTCAGCGGAACCAGCTTGCGCCCGTCTTCCGAGGCCAGGTACAGGTGCTCGTAGCCGCTGCGCTCCGACCCCCAGACGAAGCGCCCATCCTTGAGGAAATGCAGGTCGTGGGTGAGCGGCACCCAGGTCGTGCTGGTCTCGGTGACCAGCACGCGCTGCTTGCCGCTGGCCAGGGTCGCCTCGATCAACTCGAGCCGCTTCTGGTCGCGCGACTGGCGCTGGAAGGTCAACCGCTGCGCATCGCGCCAGTCCACCCGCGCCAGGTAGATGTCCGCATTCCTGCCCAGGTCGATCCACTGCGGCTGCGCGTCGGCGCGCGGCGCGATCGTGCCCAGCTGGATCTTGACGTTGGGCTGCCCGGCCTGCGGATAGCGCTGCGCGATCACCTCGGTGTGGTCGGCATACACCTCCGGGCGCTTTTGCACCGGCACGGCGGATTCGTCGATGCGCGCGAAGGCGATCGCCGAGTCGTCCGGCGCCCACCAGTAGCCGGTGTGGCGGTCCATCTCCTCGTCGGCGACGAACTCGGCCACGCCGTTGCCGATGGTGTCGCTGCCGTCGCGGGTCAGCTGATACTGCTGGCCGCTGGCCAGGTCGATCACCCACAGGTTGCGCGCACGCACGAAGCTGACGTAGCCGCCCTTCGGCGAGATCTTCGGATCGGTGGCGAAGCCCTCGCCATGGGTCAGCTTGCGTACCGCGGCGCTGCCGCTCTTGCGCAGGTCGTACAGATACAGCTCGCCGCCGAGCGGGAACAGCAGCGCCTGCGCATCCGGCGCCCACTGGTAATCGACGATGCCGGCATAGGCAGAAATGCGCTGGCGCTCGCGCCGCGCCTTTTCCTCGTCGCTCAGCGTCTCGGTGCCGGGCAGCACCAGCTTCGCGTCCACCAGCAGGCGGGTCTGGCCGCTGGCGATGTCGTATTCCCACAGGTCCAGCTGGTTGCGGTCGCTGTCCTTGCCGCGCAGGAAGGTCACCCGCGAGCCGTCGGGCGCGACCTTCGGCTGCATCAGGGTCGGCCCGGACAGCGGCTTGCTGCCGGTGATGGCGTCCAGGGTCAGTTTCTCGGCGTGCACGGGAACAATGGGAGTGGCGAGCATGAGGGCGAGAGCGGCGAACACAGAGCGCATGAAGGTTCCTGGCGAAGCACCGAGCGCAGGATGATGCGCGTGCGCCCGGGATTTGAGAAGCGCAACGCGGACCGACTCAGCGCTGGCCGAACAGATGCTTGCGCGCCGCGTCGCCGAGCGGCTTGCCGGCGTTCGGGTTGACCTGCTGCTTCAGCGCATAGGCGCGCTGCGTGGCCGGGCGCGCGCCGATCGCGTCGTGCCAGCGCTTGAGGTGCGGGAACGCGGCGTAGTCGGGGGTGAGCCCGTTGTACACCTCGATCCACGGATAGCTGGCCATGTCGGCGATGCCGTACTCGGCGCCGGCCAGGTAGTCGCTGTGCGCCAGGCGCTTGTCGAGCACGCCGTGCAGGCGCCGCACCTCGGCGTTGTAGCGGTCGATCGCGTAGCCGATCTTCTCCGGCGCATAGACGTTGAAATGGCCCATCTGCCCGCTCATCGGGCCGAGCCCGGCCATCTGCCAGAACAGCCACTCCAGCGCGGCGATGCGCCCGCGCGGATCGGCCGGCAGGAAGCGCCCGGTCTTCTCGGCCAGGTACAGCAGGATCGCGCCGGACTCGAACACGCTCTGCGGCGCGCCGCCGTCGGCCGGCGCGTGGTCGACGATCGCCGGCATCTTGTTGTTCGGCGAGATCGCCAGGAACTCCGGCGCGAACTGCTCGCCGGCGCCGATGTTGACCGGCTTGATGGTGTAGTCCAGTCCGGCCTCCTCGAGCAGCAGGGTGACCTTGTGGCCGTTGGGCGTGGGCCAGTAGTACAGATCGATCATGGCGGCGGTCCTGGATTAAGGGGTGCCCAGTGTAGCCGCGCCCCTGCGCTTGGCAGCGTCCCGGCGGGCCGGTACCCTGCGCCCTTCCTGCAACGCAGCATTCCGACACGCACATGAGTCCTCCGCGCCCGCCGCCCCGCCTGAATCCGCTGTCCAGCCTGATCTTCGCCTCGCGCTGGCTGCAGCTGCCGCTGTACCTGGGGCTGATCGTGGCCCAGGGCGTGTACGTGTTCCTGTTCGGCAAGGAGCTGTGGCACCTGATCCACGAGGCGCCGAGCCTGGGCGAGCAGCAGATCATGCTGATCGTGCTCGGCCTGATCGACGTGGTGATGATCTCCAACCTGCTGGTGATGGTGATCGTCGGCGGCTACGAGACCTTCGTGTCGCGGCTGGGCCTGGAGGGCCATCCGGACCAGCCGGAGTGGCTGAGCCACGTCAACGCCAGCGTGTTGAAGGTGAAGCTGGCGCTGTCGATCATCGGCATCTCCTCGATCCACCTGCTCAAGACCTTCATCGCGGTCGGCGCGCTCGAGGGCATGCCGCTGTGTTCGCCGGAGCAGTTGGCCAGTGCTGCCACCGCCACCACCGTGGGCCTGAAGACCTGCGCCATGCTGACCGCGACCGGGGTGCTGTGGCAGACCATCATCCACGGCATCTTCATCCTGTCGGCGATCGGCATCGCCTGGACCGACCGGCTGATGGCCGCGCCGGCGCAACCGGCGCACTGACCTCGCGTGCGCGGGCTCGCGCTTTTCCGGCCGCCGCGCGGCCGTCAAGCACGCGGCGGAAGCGGATGCTAGATTGACGGACGGGGTGCGCTGGCAGCGGATGGGGGAGCCGTGCCGGCTGCGCGGGAGAGCCGCCGCTGCGTTATTTCATTGCCATCACCGGGAATTAGGGGGAAGCATGTTGCAAGTCACGACATTCGCGAAGGCGCGCCGGATGGCGCCGGTCCTGCTGCTCGCCGCATTGGCGGCGGCCTGTTCCAAACAGGAAGACGCCGCTCCGGCCGCCGCGCCGGCGGCGGCACCCGCGGCCACCGCGCCGGCCGCGCCGCCGGTCTCGGCCCAGGTGCAGTCGATGGGCACCGAGCAGTTGCATGAATCGGCCAGCCAGGCGCTGCGCGAGAACCGCATGTATGCGCCGGCCGGCAACAACGCAGTCGAGTACTACCTGGCGTTGCGCGACAAGCAGCCCGACGACGCCGGGGTCAAGAGCGCGCTGACCGACCTGATGCCGTACACGCTGATCGCCGCCGAGCAGAGCATCAACCGCGAAGACGTCCCGGAAGCGCAGCGGCTGGTCGCGCTGATCGAGAAGATCGACAGCCAGGCGCCGGCATTGCCGCGGCTGAAACTGGGCGTGAGCAACGGCGTGCAGTCCGCGGCGCGGCGCAGCCAGGAAGAGACCGCCAAGGTCAAGAAAGAGGCCGAGCAGAAGGCCAGGTTGTTGGCCGAGCAGCAGAACCAGGCGCAGCAGCAGGCCAGCGAGGCGCAGGCCGCGCAGCAGATCGCCGCGCAGCAGGAAGCCGCACGCCGCGAGACTGCGCGCCAGGACGCCGAGCGCCAGGCCGCCGCCGCGCGCCGCGCGCCGGCCGCTGCCCCGGCAGCGCCGCCCGCCGCCGCCGCATCACCGCCGGCCGCAACGCCAGCGCCCGCGGCCACGGCCACGGCCACGGCCGGCACGCAATCGCTGCGCGCGATCAGCACGCCGGCGCCGCGCTACCCGCCGGAAGCGCTGCGCTCGGGCACCGCCGGCGAAGTGCTGGTGGAGATCACCGTCGGCACCGACGGCTCGGTCACCAACGCCCGCGTGCTGCGCGCGACCCCGGCGCGGGTGTTCGACCGCGAAGCGCTGAACGCGACCAAGCGCTGGCGCTTCGAGCCAGTCGGCGCGCCGGTGACGACGCGGCGCACGCTGGCGTTCAATCCCGGCGGCTGAGAAAAAAAGGCCGGCTCCGCCGGGCTTTTTTGGGAATGGAGAATCGGGAATGGGAAATCGCAGGAGCGCTGCATCCGGTGCGGCATTCCCGCTTTTCCTATTCCCGATTCTCCATTCCCGTTTCTCGGCTCTCAATCACCCCGATATCGCCAAGCGCTCCTGCCGGTAGCGGCGCACCGCGGCCAGCCACAGCACCGCGGCCAGGCCGAAGCCGGCGGCCAGGTACACCGCCCAGATCTGCAGGTCGATCGGTTCGCGGCGGATGATCTTCAGCAGCATCTGGTTCTGCGCCAGGAACGGCACCGCGAACTGCCACAGGGTGGTCTTCAGCGGATACACCATCAGCGCGTAGCCGGGCAGCATCGGCAGCAGCATCAGCCAGGTCATGTGGCTCTGCGCCTCCTTCATGCTCTTGGCCGCCGCCGCCAGCACGGTCAGCAGCGAAGTGCCGATGAACAGCATCGGCAGCAGCACGAACAGCATCTGCAGCATCGCCACGAAACCGACGTTGAGCTGGCGGCCGACGCCGCTGGCGACCTGCGCGCTGAGCTTGAACGCGAGCAGGGTCAGCAGCAGCGAGGCCAGCCCGACCACGCAGGCGGCGGCGATCTTGCCGCTGACGATGGCCCCGCGCGAGGCCGGCGTGGCCAGCAGCGGCTCCAGCGATTGCCGCTCGCGTTCGCCGGCGGTGGCGTCCAGGATCAGGTAGGCGCCGCCGATGAACGAGGTGATGGTCAGCAGCACCGGCAGCAGCATCGCCAGCAGCGCGCCGCGCTTGGCCTCGGCGGTGGCCAGGTCCTGGGTGGCGATGTCCAGCGGCCGCGCCACCTGCGCGTCGATGCCGCGCGCGAGCAGGCGCAGGGCGCCCACCTGCTGGCTGTAGCCGCGCAACGCCGCCTCCACGCGGGTGCTCGGGATGTCCGCATCGCGGCGCGTGCTGTCTTTCACGATCTCCACCAGCGCCGGCCGGCCCTCGCGCCAGGCCTGCGCGTAGTCCTCGCCGATGCGCAGCGCCAGATCGATGTCCTGGCTGCGGATCGCCGCGGTCAGGTCCTTCGGCGGCGCGACCGCGTTCAGGCCCTGCGCGGCGAGGAACGCGACCAGGTTCGGGGCGCGCTCGCGGCCGATCACCGGGATGTCCAGCGGTTTGTCGATCTGGGTCCTGACCCGGCTCTCGGCCAGCGCGCCCATGCCCAGGATCAGCGCCGGGTACAGCAACGGGCCGAGCAGCAGGGCCAGCGCCAGGGTGCGGCGGTCGCGCGCGAGATCGCGCAATTCCTTGCGCATCACGGTGAAAACGGTTCGAAACAGGCTCATGCGTGCAGTCCCTCGTCGCTGCCGATCGCCTTGACGAAGGCGTCTTCCAGATTGTCTTCGCCGGTCAGGGCGCGCAGTTCGGCGGCCGTGCCGGCGGCCACCACCGTGCCCTTGGCGACGATGACGATGCGATCGCACAGCGCCGCCACCTCCTGCATGATGTGGCTGGAGAAGATCACGCAACGCCCTTCGGCGCGCAGCCCGCGCAGGAAGCCGCGCATCGCGCGGGTGGTCATCACGTCCAGGCCGTTGGTCGGTTCGTCGAGGATCACGTTGCGCGGATCGTGGACCAGGGCGCGCGCGATCGCGGTCTTGGTGCGCTGGCCCTGGCTGAAGCCCTCGGTCTGGCGGTCGAGGATGTCGTCCATGTCCAGCGCCGCCGACAGCAGCCGCGTGCGCTCGGCGATGCGCGCCGCCGACAGCCCGTGCAGTTCGCCGAAGTAGGCGATGTTCTCGCGCGCGGTCAACCGCTTGTACACCCCGCGCGCGTCCGGCAGCACGCCCAGCGCGCGGCGCACCGCCAGCGGATCGGCGCCGACATCGATGCCGTCCACGCGCACCTGGCCCTGGTCGGGCGCCATCAGCGTGTACAGCATGCGCAAGGTGGTGGTCTTGCCGGCGCCGTTGGGACCGAGCAGGCCGGTGATCTGGCCATCCGCCGCCTCGAAGCTGACGCCCTGCACCGCCTGCACGGTGCCGGCCTTGGTCTTGAACGCCTTGTGCAGATTGTCGGCGACGATCATGCGCGGTCCTCCCTGCGAAACGCTGCGCGGCTCATGGTTCCCATCCGTTGAATGAAGTGAAGGCGGGCACGCCGCTCATCGCGTCCAGGCAGTGCGCGTCCAGTCGCTTGGCGTCGGCGGTCTCGAAGAACTGGCCGAACAGCTTGGGCATGCAGCCCAGGGTCATGGTGCCGTGGCCCTGCCCGCGCACCACCAGGTGGCGGCCGTTGGGCAGGCCCTGCAGCACGCGCGCGGCATAGCGCGGCGGGGTTACCGGATCGAGCTCGCCGGAGGTCAGCAGCACCGGCAGGTTGGAGGTGAACGGCGCGGTGAAATCGGCCGGGCGCGTGCCGGTCGGCCACGACGGGCAGGCGGCGAAGAACATCTGCGCCACCTCCGGGCCGAGCAGCGTGTCGGCACTGGCGGCAGGCGCGTGGTAACGGTCGGCATCCTCGGCGCAGATCACCGACCATTGCATGCCGCGGTTCATCTGCCCGTCCAGTTGCTTGCCCATCAGTTGCGCCAGCGACGCCAACGGCGCATAGCGCCCGTGCGCGGCCTCGTCCAGCACCAACGGCAGCAGCGATGCGGTCTGCGGCGCATACGAGAACGAGAACGCCAGGCTGGTGACGGTATCGGCGGTCACCCGGTCGTGCTTGCTCTCGCCGCTGGCCGGGTCGCGGTAGTCCACCTCTGCCGGCGCCTGCCGCAGCCGCTCCACCACCGTGCGCAGCTGTGCGCGGGTGTCGGTGGGAAAGCGCTTGGCGCAGGCCGGGGTGGCCCGGCACTGCTCCGCTTGCAGCTTGATCGCATGCTCGAAGGTGGTGGCGAATTCGCCGCCGACCACCAGCTCGTTCGGCGCCACGCCGTCGAGCACCACGCTGCGGGTATGCGCCGCATAGCGCGCCGCGTACTGCTGGGCGACGCGGGTGCCGTAGGAACCGCCGATCAGGTTGAGCTTGTCCGCGCCGAGCGCAGCGCGCACGGCATCCAGGTCGGCGATGGCCTGGGTGGTGGTGTAGTCGCGCGGGTCGGCACGGCCCTGCAGCGATTGCGCGCAACGCCGCGCGTAGTCGAGCAGCTCATTGGCGGTGGGCGCGCGCGCCGGATCGGCCAGCGGCATTTCCTTGCCGTCCGCGCCCAGGCAGGTCAATGGATTGGATTGGCCGGTGCCGCGCTGGTCGATCAGGAACACATCGCGGCGCTTGCGGGTGTCGCGCAGCGCCAGATCGACGATGCTGGCCACCTCGGTGGCCGCCTGGCCGGGGCCGCCGGCGAGGAAGAACACCGGATCGGGCTCGCTGCTGCCCTGCCCGGCGACCGGCAGCCAGGCGATGTTGAGCGCGATCTTGCGTCCGCCGGGCGCCGCCGGATTCTCCGCCACCGGCATCCGCGTGCATTGCGCCTCGACGTTGTTGGGCGCGACCGGACTGGTCAGCGTGCAGGGGCGGAAGCGCAGCTGGCCGTAGCTGCGCTCGGCCTTCTGTGCTTGCGGCGTCTGCGCCGCCTGGCAGGCGGCGAGCAGCAGCGTCGCCGCGCCCACGGCGAGCAGTCTGCAGGGGTATCGCATGGTTCGCATCCTTGGAATGATGGCTTGCAGGATGCCATGCCGCGGCCCCGCGCCGGATGTGACCGAAGGCAGGGGACTCGGGACTCGGCTTCCCGAGCCTCACTTGCTGCTGACGTACTTCTCGCGGCGGATCTGCTGCACCGGCAGGCCGGCCTGCTTCAGCGCATCGAAGCAGGCATCGACCATGTTCGGATTGCCGCACAGATAGGCGATGTCGCCGTCCGCCTGCGGCGCGAACTCGCCCAGGAACTGCTGCACGTAGCCGTGGCGCACGTCGGCATGCGGCGCGGCGGGCAGCTCGCGCGAGAAGCACGGCACGAAGCGGAAGCGCGGATGCGCGTCGGCGAAGGCGCCGAACTCGTCGCCGTACAGCAGCTCGGCCGGCGTGCGCGCGCCCAGCAGCAGCAGCACGTCCGCGCCACGCTCGGCCATCGCCGCTTCCAGCAGCGGCAGCATCGAACGGTACGGGGTGACGCCGGTGCCGGTGGCGATCAGCAGATAGCGGCGGTTGCGGTCGCCCTGGTTCAGGCAGAAGCGGCCGTACGGACCGCTGGCGCAGACCTGCCCGCCGATCTCCAGGCCTTCGAACAGCGCCGTGGCCGCGCCGCCGGCGACGAAGCTGACCGCGATCTCCACGGTCGCATCGGCCGGCTGCGCCGGGTCGTGGCGGGTGGCTAGCGAATAGCTGCGCTTGGTCGCGGTGCCGTCGGCGTAGTGGAAATGCACCTGCACGAACTGGCCGGGCACGAACGGCAGCGGCTGGCCGTCGTCGCGGACGAAGCGGTAGTGGCCGATGGCCGGGGCCAGCATGCGGCGGTCGACCAGTTTCAGCGGAAATTGGGCAGGCACGAAGATACAACAGTCTATGGCCGGGGCCGGGCCCGCGAGGTCTTCTATAATAGCGGCTGCATTTCTTCAGCGCCGTCAACAGGGCGCGAAAGGTCCGCCTTGAATCCCGCTTCCCCGCTCCCCTCCTCCGCGCCGGTGCCCGCGCTGCGCGTGCGCGAGCTGCGCAAGACCTACGACAACGGCGTGCAGGCGCTGCACGGCGTGTCGCTGGACGTGCTGCCCGGCGATTTCTTCGCCCTGCTCGGCCCCAACGGCGCCGGCAAGTCCACCCTGATCGGCATCATCAGCTCGCTGGTCAACCTCAGCGCCGGCCAGGTCGAGGTGTTCGGCACCGACCTGGCCACCCAGCGCAGCGCGGCGATGCGCCTGCTCGGCCTGGTCCCGCAGGAGATCAACTTCAACCTGTTCGAGAAGCCCTTCGACATCCTGGTCAACTACGCCGGTTTCTACGGCCTGCCGCGCGCGCAGGCCGAACAGCGGGCCGAAGTGGAACTCAAGCGCGCGCACCTGTGGGAGAAGGCGCAGGCGATGAGCCGCACCCTGTCCGGCGGCATGAAGCGGCGGCTGATGATCGCCCGCGCGATGATGACCCAGCCGCGCCTGCTGATCCTGGACGAACCCACCGCCGGCGTGGACATCGAGATCCGCCGCGACATGTGGCGCATGCTGCGCGAGATCAACGCCGCCGGCACCACCATCATCCTGACCACGCACTACCTGGAGGAGGCCGAGAGCCTGTGCCGCAACCTGGCGATCATCGACCGCGGCCGCATCGTCGAGCAGGGCCCGATGCGCGAGCTGCTGGCCAAGCTCGACGTGGAAGGCTTCCTGCTCGACATCGACGGCGCACTGCCGGCGCAGCTGCCGGCGATCGAGGGCACCACCTTGCTGGCGCAGGACGCGCACACGCTGGACCTGGACATGCCGCGGGCCATGGACCTCAACCGCGTGTTCGCCGCGCTCGGCGCCGCCGGCATCCGCGTGCGCTCGATGCGCACCAAGAGCAACCGCCTGGAGGAACTGTTCGTGCGCCTGACCGGAGACCACCGGGACGGCCAGCCCGCGGCTGCCGCAAATGGCCCGGTTGCGGCGGATGCTCCTTCGCCGACGCCCCCGCCTGCCGCCGCCTGATCCCTCTTTCGCTGGACGCCAATGAACACGACAACCAAGCAACAGCTGCTCCCCCCCGAGGCCACGCCGGCCCAGCGCAACTGGGTCGCGCTGCTCACCGTGGTGCGCCGCGAGGTCAAGCGCATCCTGCGCATCTGGGGCCAGACCCTGGTGCCGCCGGCGATCACCATGACCCTGTACTTCCTGATCTTCGGCGGGCTGATCGGCTCGCGCGTGGGCGCCATGGGCGGCTACAGCTACATGCAGTTCATCGTCCCCGGCCTAGTGATGATGAGCGTGATCCAGAACAGCTACGGCAACATCAGCTCCAGCTTCTTCGGCGCCAAGTTCGGCCGCCACGTCGAGGAACTGCTGGTCAGCCCGGTGCCGAACTGGGTGATCCTGTGGGGCTACGTGGCCGGCGCGGTACTGCGCGGGCTGATGGTCGGCGTGCTGGTGCTGATCATCGCCATGTTCTTCACCCCGGTACTCATCCCGCACCCGTTGGTGACGCTGACCACGGTCCTGCTGGGCGCGACGATCTTCTCGCTGGCCGGCTTCATCAACGCCGTGTACGCGAAGAAGTTCGACGACGTGGCGATCGTGCCGACCTTCATCCTGACCCCGCTGACCTACCTGGGCGGCGTGTTCTATTCGGTGAAGCTGCTGCCCGGCTGGGCCGAGGCCGCGACCCACGCCAACCCGATCTTCTACATGGTCAACGCCTTCCGCTACGGCCTGCTCGGCAGCAGCGACGTGCCGGTCTGGGTGGCCTACGCGCTGATGCTGGGCTTCGTCGCGGTGCTCAGCGCGCTGGCGCTGTGGCTGCTCAAGCGTGGCGTGGGGCTGCGCAGCTGAGCCATGCGCCGCGCCGCCGGCCAGGATCCAGCCACGCCAACCGCCGAGACGCGGTAAGGACTAGTTCCACCTGCCGACCGATTCGCACCACCACCAGAAGGCACAAAAGATGCGCATCCTGATCCTCGGCGCCGGCGCGACTGGCGGCTACTTTGGCGGACGCCTGGCCCAGGCCGGCGTCGATGTCACGTTTCTGGTCCGCCCGGCGCGGGCCGAGCGCCTGCGGCGCGACGGACTGCGCATCCGCAGTCCGCGCGGCGATGCCGACATCGCGGTGGCCACGCTGACCGCGGACGCGCTGCCGGCCACGGCCGCTGCGCGGCCGTTCGACCTGGCGATCCTCAGCTGCAAGGCTTACGACCTGGACAGCGCGCTGGATGCGCTGGCGCCAGCCATGGATCTCGGCACCACGTTGCTGCCGATCCTCAACGGCTTGCGCCACTACCCCGTGCTGGATGCACGCTGCGGCGCCGACCACGTGCTCGGCGGACTGTGCTTCATCAGCGCGACGCTGGACGCGGACGCTACGATCCGGCACCTGGGCAAACCGGCCTCGCTGACCTTCGGCGAACGCGACGGGCGCGGCGCCGACAGCGCACGTCTGCGCGCGCTCGCTGGCGCCTGCGCGCTGGCCGGCATCGACCATGTCGTCGCGCCGCGGATCGCGCAGGAACAGTGGATCAAGTACGCCTTCCTGACCGCGTTGGCTGCGGCCACCTGCCTGATGCGCGCAGCGGTGGGGCGCATCGTCGCCAGCGACGACGGCGTGGCGCTGCTGCGCGGGCTATACGCCGAATGCACGGCGGCCGCCGCCGCCGCGGGCGAACCGGTACCCGAGGCGGCGCAGGCCAGTGCGCTGCAGCTGCTGACCCAGCCCGGCTCGCCGATGAAGGCGTCGATGCTGCGCGACCTGGAAGCCGGACAGCAGGTGGAAGCGCAGCAGATCGTCGGCGACATGCTGGCGCGCGCCCGCGCCGCCGGCCATGCCGCGCCATGGCTGATGGCCGCTTACTGCCACCTGCAGGCCTACCAGGGCGGACGAACGGAACGGTGAAAGCCGTGCCGGGGTGGCGACGCTCCTTCAGCAGCGGAGCGATTTGCCAAAGCGTCGGGGCTCAAGCCTCTCCGCCAGTTGCCCCCAGCCAGCTTGCCGACCCGCTCTTGTCGGAGCGGCTCCGGGTGGCCTCGGGCCATCAGTGGCGACGAGCGACGTCGGCAGTCGAGCGGTGCCGGTCTGGGCCGATGGCTCGAGGCCACCCGGTACCGAATCCACAGACGTTCCCGGCAGCAATGCGGCGCTGTGCAGCAGCCCTCCCGGCGCGATCGGGCCGGAAGGCCGCCGGCCACGCCTCAGGTCTCGGCCTTGCTCAGCTTCAGCGCTGCTTCCAACAGCAGGAACAGGCGCCGCACTTCGGCGCTCATCAGCGCGAAGCGGGCGTCCAGTTCGGCGCGCACGCCGTCCTGGTCGGCGTTCTCCAGCTGGTCCAGGGCGCCGTCGAGGAACTTCAGCTTGCGGATGACCAGGTCGTCGCCGAGCACGAAGGAGACGTGGTCGTCCAGGATCAGCGCCAGCTTGGTGACCTGCTTGCCGGCTTCCAGGTGCTTGTCGATCTCGTCGCAGCGCAGTTCCTGGTGCTGGCACTTGACCACCGCACCGCCTTCGATCGGATCCTTCATCTCGCACTCCTCGCCCAGGCTCAGGCCGTCGGGCAGGGGCTCGCCGGCGATCCAGCCGGTCAGGATCGAGCGCGGCGCCACTTCCGCGTTCAGCGGCAGCGCCGGGAAGCTGCCCAGCGCGCCGCGGATCTCGGACATCACGTTCTCGCCGCTCTTGCGGCTGGAGCTGTCCACCGCGACGTAGCCATGCTGCAGGTCGAGCATCGCGTCGGTGCGCGAGGACTTGACGAAGGCGCGCGG